>QHVM01000069.1:0-50151 GCA_003223555.1 Acidobacteriota bacterium
CAGTCCCGCCCGGCGCAGGTTCCTCCTCTCGATGCGTCCCAGCCCCACCGCCGCCCCCAGCGCCTCCGCGTAGCGCGCCACGCGCTCGGAGTGGCCGCGCGTGTAGTTGTCCTTGGCGTCGAGGGCGTTGGCCAGGCTCACGAGGACGTTCTCGGCCTGCTCCAGCTCGTCCACGAGCGCCTTGGTCCGGAGCAGGTTGCGGGTACGGGCGATGAGCTGCTCGGAGTCGACCGGCTTGGTCAGGAAGTCGTCGCAGCCGGCGGCGATGCCGTGGATGCGGTCCTCGCGCGCCACGAGGCCCGTGACGAGGACGATCGGCACGAGGTGGGTGCGCTCGTCTTCCTTCAGCTTGCGGCAGGCCTCGAAGCCGGACAGGCGCGGCATGGAGACGTCCATGAGGATGAGGTCGGGGGGCGCGGCCAGCGCCTTCTCCACCGCCTCCTCGCCGTCCTTGGCGGTGTCGAGCACGTATCCCTCCGAGCCGAGCAGATCGACGAGGATCTCGCGGTTCTCGGGCAGGTCATCGACCACCAGGATGCGCGACGGCGTGCCGGACATAGGGCGCGCCTATTGTAATATCGCAGGCCCTTCACCGCGATGCCGACCCGGCCCGTCGCCGCCCGCCGCTCCCGCGCCAACGCCTACCTGGCCAGCCGCGTCCGTTTCGGCATCAAGTTCGGGCTGGAGACGATGCGGGCGCTCTGCGCCGAGCTGGGCCATCCCGAGCGCTCCTTTGCCACCCTCCTGGTCGCCGGCACCAACGGCAAGGGTTCGGTGGCCGCCTACGTCGACGCCGCGCTGCGCGCCTCGGGCCTCGCCGTCGGCCGGTACACGTCGCCCCATCTGGTCCGGGTGAACGAGCGGATCGCGGTCGGGGGCCGCGACGTCGGCCGCGCGGCCTTCGAGTCCGCCGTCGGCCGCGTCCGGGCCGCCGCCGCCCGCCTGGTCCGGGCGCGGACCATCCCCGCTCATCCGACCTACTTCGAAGCGCTCACCGCGGCGGCCTTCGTCCACTTCCGGCGCGCTCGGGTGGACGTGGCCGTGCTCGAGGTCGGGATGGGTGGCCGGCTCGACGCCACCAACGTCGCCGAGCCGCTCGCCTCCGCCATCGTCAGCGTCGAGAAGGACCACGAGGCGTTCCTGGGAACGACCCTCGCCGCCATCGCGCGGGAGAAGGCGGGCGTGCTGCGTCGCGGACGCGCGACCGTCGTCGGGTCGCTGGCGTCCGAGGCCCAGGCCGTCGTCGAGACGGAGGCGGCGGCGGCCGGGGCGCGGCTCGTCCAGGCCCGCGGCGGCGTGCGGGTGGTCTCCGCCGGGGAGGGGCTCACCATCGAGACGCCGGGTTTCACCCATCACGGCGTGCACCCGCTGGCCGGAGCCCATCAGCGCGAGAACGCGATCGTGGCCCTGCGGCTTCTCGAGGCGGCGCAGGCCGCCGGCCTGGCCGTCGACCTTCCGGCCGCCGCCGAGGGGCTCTCGCGCACGCGCTGGCCGGGCCGCCTGGAGCGCGTGGCCGGACGGCCGCCCCTGCTGCTCGACGGCGCCCACAACCCGTCGGCCGCCCGCGCCCTGGCCGCCCACCTCGCCGGAGAGCCGCCCTTCGTCCTCCTCTTCGGCGTGATGGCCGACAAGGACGTCGAAGCCATGGCCGCCGTCCTCTTTCCCCTGGCCCGGGAGGTGGTGCTGACGCGGGCGCCGATCGATCGCGCGGCCCGGCCGGCGGACATCGCCCGCCGGGCGGGAGAGGTGGCCTCCGGCGCGCGGCAGGAGGAAGACCCCCGCCTCGCCCTCGCGCTCGCGCGGCGGCTGGCCCCGGCGGGGGCCGAGGTCGTGGTGGCCGGCAGCCTGTACCTGGTGGGCGAGGTGAAGAAGATCCTCAGGACGAAGAAGCGCCGGGCTTGAGCAGGCCGCGGAACCAGGCGACCGCCTCCGGGGTGTCCCAGCGCGTGGGACCCACGATCTTGCGCACGATCCGGCCCGCGCCGTCGAGCACGAACGTCTCCGGATAGCCGGTGGTGCGCCAGGCGGCCGCCGGACCGCGGCCGCCGGGGTCGCGCAGGATCGGGAAGGTGAGGCCGGAACGGGCCACGAAGGCCTCCAGCGCGGCGCCGTCCTCGTCGGCGGAGACGCCGAGGACGATCAGGCCCTCCCCCCCCAGCGCGCGGTGCAGGCGCTCGAGCGAGGGCATCTCCTCGACGCAGGGCGGGCACCAGGTCGCCCAGAAGTTCACGACCACCACGCGGCCGCGATACGATTCGCGGTCCACCTGGCCCCCTTTCAGGCCGGGCAGCCGCAGCGGAGGCGCCGCGGTTCCCTCCTCCAGGCCATAGCCCTTCTTCTGCTGGAGCGACACGAAGACGAAAGACGCGGCCAGGATGACGGCCACCAGCGCGGCGAGCTTGAGGGCCTCTTTCACCGCGCCGCGGCCGGCTTCCCGCCCACCGGCGGCAACAGCCGCTCGACCGGCTCGCGCAGCTCGTCGTTGCTCCACTCAACCGGGTCGAGGTAGACGACCTCGACGCGGCCGCCGGGAGCGATCACGTAGCTCGACGGCTTGGCGTCGCGGGGCAGGCCGTAGGCCGGGCCGACCGTCTTGCCACCGGGGTCCCACAGGACGGGGAAGGTCACGGCATGGGAGCGGAGATAGCGCCGCAGCGTGGCGCGGTCCTCGTCGAGCGCCACGCCGAGGACGACCAGGCCGCGGGCGACGGCCCGGCGATGGAGCCGCTCCACGGACCAGAGATAGCGCTCGGTGATCGGCCAGCGCGTGTCGAAGAGCACCAGGACGACGGGTGAGCCGCGGTAGTCGCCGAGCCGCGCCTTTCCGTCCACGACTCCCGGCAGCTCCAGGTCGGGCGCGGCGTCGCCCGGCTTCACCAGCAGCCGGCGCGGCGAGCGGAGGTACCAGAAGCCGAGGACGACCGCGGCCGTCACCAGCCCCGCCACCACGACCGTCCCGACCGCCCGCACGGCTAGCGATTGTACGCTGCGCAACCGGTTAAACTCCTGCCGTGGCCCGGCTCTCCCCGGAGGTCTCGTCCCTGCGCGACGAGATCGTCGCCCTCCGCCGCGACCTCCACCGCCATCCCGAGCTGGCCTGGAGCGAGCGGCGCACGGCCGCCCGCATCGCGGCGTTCCTCGAGGGAAGCGGCCTGGCGCTGCGCACCGGACTCGGCGGGACCGGCCTGCTCGCCGAAGCCAGGGGAGAGGACGGCCCCACGCTGCTCCTTCGGGTCGACATGGACGCGCTGCCGATCGCGGAAGCGTCGGGCGCCTCCTACGCCTCGGCGGTCGAGGGAACGATGCACGCCTGCGGCCACGACGGCCACGTCGCGATGGGCGCCGCGGCCGCGCGGGCGCTGGCCGGGCGGCGCGGGCCGGGCACCGTGCGTCTCCTGTTCCAGCCGGCCGAAGAGGGGGAGGGAGGCGCGCAGGCCATGGTCGCGGCCGGCGTGATGGACGGCGTGTCGGCCGTCGTGGGCGTCCATCTCTGGAACGAGCTGCCGGTGGGTACCCTCGGCGTCAAGGCCGGGCCGCTCATGGCCGCGGTGGACCGACTGCGCATCGTCGTGCGCGGCCGGGGCGGCCACGGGGGGGCGCCCCATCGCTCGGCGGACCCGGTGGTGGCCGCCGCCCACGTCATCACCGCCCTCCAGGCGATCGTCTCCCGCGAGGTGCCGCCGACGCAGGCCGCCGTGGTGACGGTGGGCTCGGTCCACGGCGGCGCGGCCTTCAACGTGATCCCCGACGAGGTGACGCTCACCGGCACCGTCCGCACCTTCGACGCTTCGCTGCGGCGCTCGATGCCGGAGCGCCTGTCCCGCATGGCGACGGGCATCGCCGAGGGCCTCGGCTGCCGGGCCGAGGTGGAGGTGCGGCCCGGCAACCCTGCGGTGGTGAACGACGCCGCGGTGGCGGACCGGGCCCGCCGGGCGGCCGCACGGGTCGTGGGCGAGGACGGCCTCGTGGAGCCGGAGCCCACCATGGGCGGCGAGGACATGGCGGTCTACTTCGAGCGCGCGCCGGGGTGCTTCGTCTTCGTGGGCTCGGCCAACCCCGCGCGGGGCCTCGACCAGCCGCACCACAGCCCCCGCTTCGACTTCGACGAGGAGGCGCTGCTCGTGGGCACGCAGTTCCTGGTCGAGGTCGCGGGCGAGATGCTCGCCTAGGCCCGCCACTCCTCGCGGAAGGTCGTCGCTCTTTCCACCCGCGGCCAGAGGATCTGGTGGCCGATGCCCGGGCCTTCGGGCACCTCGATCGTCCCGTCGCGGGAGACCACGACCGGCGGATCGACGAGGTCCTCCTCGAAGTAGCGCGCGCTGGCCGAGGTGTCTCCAGGGAGCGTGAAGCCGGGGAGGGTCTGCAGGTGCACGTTGGCCAGGCGCCCGATGCCGGTCTCGAGCATCCCGCCGCACCAGACCGGCACCGAAGCGCGGCGGCACACGTCGTGGACGGCCAGGCTCTGCGAGAAGCCGCCCACCCGTCCCACCTTGATGTTGATGACGCGACAAGCGCCGAGCTGGAGCGCGCGGCGGGCGTCCTCGCCCGAGCGTATCGACTCGTCGAGGCAGACCGGCGTGCGGAGCTGGCGCTGCAGCTCCGCGTGGTCGACGAGGTCGTCCCAGGCCAGCGGCTGCTCGATCATCATCAGGCGCTGGGCGTCCATCTCGCGGAAGACCGCGGCGTCGGCGGGGGCATAGGCGCTGTTAGCGTCGACCATCAGCGGCAGCTCGGGCCACCGCGCTCGCACCGCCTGCACCAGCTCCCGGTCGTGGCCCGGCTTGATCTTGATCTTCACCCGCCGGTAACCGGAGGCCAGCTCCTCCGCCACGCGATCGACGAGGGCGGCCGGGCCGGGCTGGAGGCCGATCGAGACGCCGGCCGCCACCGTCCCTCCCCGGCCGCCCAGGACGCGGTGGAGCGGAGCGCCCTCCCGGCGCGCGTGCAGCTCCCAGGACGCCATCTCCAGGGCCGCCTTGGCCATCTCGTGCCCGCGGACCCGGGCGAAGGCCGGCCCCAGCTCTCGCGGGTGGGAGAGCTCGCGGCCGAGGACGATCGGGACCAGGAAGTCCCGCAGGACGTGGAGCACGGTCTGGTTGGTCTCGGGCAGGTAGTACGGATCGGCGTCGGCCACGCATTCGCCGTAGCCGGTCACGCCGCCTGCGGAGGCGGCCACGAGCAGGAACTCCTTGTGGATGGTCCGGCCGAAGGAGGTCTCGAAAGGCCGGCGCAGCGGCAGCCGGAGGTGCCGGACTTCGACCCGGTCGATCTTCATCTAACGGCGGGCTTCGGGGCGCGACGAACGAGCGGTGCAGGAGCGGCAGAAGCCGTAGATCTGGTGCCGGTGGCCCTCGATGGCGAAGCCGATGTCGGCCGCGATCTCGTCCTGCAGCCGCTCGATCTCGGGCGAGGTGAACTCGAAGATCGCCCCGCAGGACTTGCAGATGAAGTGGTCGTGGTGCTCGCGCTTGTAGTCGCGCTCGAAGCGGCTCTCGCCGTCCAGGGCCAGCTCCTGGGCCAGGCCGGCCGCCTGCAGCAGCTTCAGCGTGCGGTAGATGGTGGTGCGGCCGATGTCGGGCCGGCGCCTCTGCACGAGCTGGAGGAGATCGTCGACCGACAGGTGGCGGTCGGAGCGCAGGAACGTGTCCAGGATCGCCTCGCGCTGGTCGCTCCGCTTCAGGTGGTTCTTGGCGAGGTAGGCGTCGAAGACGTCCTTCTCCTCGCGCCGCACGCTGTTCTTCATGGGCAAGGCCAGACTAGCCCCCGCCCCGCGGGGCTGTCAACGCTCCGCGGCTCGCTCCGGCCCGGGCGCGGCGTCGCCCGGCGCGCGCACAAACTGGAGGGTGCGGGACAGGCATTCGCGGATCTGGAAGGGCAGGCGGGGGCGATCGTCGAAGCGGCCCCGCCGCCCCACCGTCGCCTCCACCGGGTTCGGCCAGCGCATGCGCAAGGCGCGCAGAAGCCCCCAGGGACGGCGCAGCTCGGCGGCCATCGGCGTGCGCGTCCCGTGTGGCGCGAAGTCCGCCTGCCCCCATTGCCGCAGCACCGCGGGCACGAGCCAGCCCGGCAGCACGCGTTTCTCCAGGGGCGCCGGCAGGCCGCCGACCCGGGCGCCGAGAAGCTCGTGGGCCAGCCGGAGCGCGACGACCGCGGCCTCCGTGCGCGACGCGTCGCCGGCGACGAAGTAGCCCCAATCGAACTCCAGCGGCCGGGCCTCGAGCAGCAACGCGAGGTCGCACAGCCAGACCGGCCGCCACGCCCCGTGGCGCATGAAATGCAGGGCCAGCAGGCGCAGGTGGTCCTCCGGCCCGAAGACGCGCACGGCACAGTCCCGCAGCGCCGCCACCTGCGACCGCGCGAACAGCTCCGCGGGCGGGCGGTCGTCGAGCTCCGCGAAGCCGCCGTGCAGGTCCACCGCGGCGCCGGGGGCCGGCGGTGCCTGGAGGGCGCGGCGGGCGGCGGCGGCGGCCTCGGGACCCACGTAGAGGTCGACGTCACCGTAGGGGCGCAGGCCGGGGCGCGGGTAGAGCCGGGCCACCGCCCAGCCCTTTCCCAGGACCGGCTCGATGCCCCGCTCCCGCAAGCGGGTGACGGCGGCCGGGATCTTCTGCTCGTGCAATGCCGCCTGCAGAGCGTGGAGGCGGAACGCCTGGTGGAGCGGCTCGAGGATCGAGTCGGACCCGGTGAGCCGCCGGGCGCGCCACCAGGCCAGGCCGCCGCTTCCGCCGCGCAGCAGCAGGGGCGCCGCTTCGCCGAGATCCGCGAGCTCGGCGGCGTCGGGGCTCGCGCGCCACGCGCCGCGCAGCACGCGGGCGACCTGCCGTCCTCTCGCTTCGGCGCCCCGACCCACGCCGCCTCGAGCTAGGGGGCGCAGCTGCAATTGTTCTGGTTTCCGACCTTCTTGCAGGTGGTGCCGGGAGGCGCGGGGTTGGGGCCGGTCGTGCAGCAGGGCGCCCCGGTGCAGAGGCGGTTCTGGAGGCCGCTGCACGTCGTCTGCGGGGTGCAGGTCGCGGCTTGCGCCGCGGCGGGCGCGGTGATCGACAGGACGGAGAGCGAGAAGCCGCCGAGGGCGGCCGCTCTCTTGAGCCATTCCCGCCGCGAGCCCAGGCGCGGCCCCGCGGGAAGCGCGGTCCCCGCTTCCAGCAGCCGGGCCCGCCCCAGCCGCCGGAGCGACAGCCAGACCGACTCCACCGGCACGGCCTGCCCCAGCTTCGCGGTGACGCGCGCGGCGATCTGCGCCGCGGAGCGCCGGCCGTTGCAGGCCTCCCACACCGCCGCCGCCACCGGGCCCAGGCAGTGCGCCTTGTGACGGTCGGTGTCGTAGACGAGCATCTCCTCGGGCAGCTCCTGCACGACGAGCCCCTCCTGCCTCTTCCGCGGCCGCCCCCCGTCTTGCTTCCCCTGCTTGCTCATCGCTCGCCCCTCGCTCGACCTCAGCTCGCCGCCTCGAGCAGCCGGGCGGCGGTCTCCTGCGCCTCGCCGCGGCGGCCCTTGACCGCCGGCGCGCGGGAGACGACACGCTCCAGCGTGGCCATCGCCGTGACGGGATGGCTCCGGGCGACGACGGTGTGGGCGAGCAGCTCGAGCAGCGCCCGACCCGGGGTCAACGCCGCCGGCCGCCAGCGCGAGCCCTCGTCGTAGCGCGCCAGGGCCACCAGGCCCACGGGCAGCGGCTCTCGGCCGCGTTCCGCGCCCAGCTCCTCCGGCGCGATCCGGCGACCGACCTCGTCCCCGTTGCGCAGCTGGAGGGCGCGCGGGAACGGGTGCACCCGGCCCCGCCGGTCCAGCACCGCGTACTCGTCCGAGTAGTAGCTGGCCCCCGCCCTGAGGAGCGCGGCCACCAGCGTCGACTTGCCGGCATGGCTCGTTCCCGGGACGAGGATCGCCTTGCCGTTCCAGCCCACGACGCCCGCGTGGACGAAGAGCCGCCGGGGCGCCATCTCCGCCACCGCCTGCTGGAGGTGGTTCTCGAGGACCGCGAGCGCCTCGCCCAGCTCGGTGGTCCGGACGAGCCGCTGCGCTCCGGCATAGAGAAGGTGGAGCCGGCGAAGGCGGCCCGCGCCGCCGCCGACGACGAGGGACAGCAGGTGATCGACGAGGGGGCGGGGGCGAAGCTGCGACCCCGTGGGCAGGCGCGATGCGACCTCGCCGAGAACGGAGGCGTCGCTCACGCGGACGCCGATGCGCGCGCCGTAGGCCGTGAAGCTGATGCCTCCCGCCCACCCGAGGCGGTCGATCTTCTGCAGTCAGGTCGAGGGCCGGCGCAGGCGCGGCACGGCGGCGGGGTTCATGGCGCAAAGGATCGCATGGCCTCCGCATCGACCGCAATCGGCCTGTGCGCCGACGCACAGATGGCGCGGCCCTCTTCCGGCAAATGCACCCTGGACGAGGGGCGATCTTCCCGATCTGCTCGCCGGCGCTAAAGCCAAGTCCCCTTGTTTACAGTGATTTAACCGTACCAGGGCCGAGCACGCGTCTTGCATTGAAGGGTGGCCGCGATCTTTGACACCCGGTGGCAAAGCGGCTACCGTGTCGCAGTCGGAGGATGGACATGTCGAATCGGCTGAAGGCCCTGGGCCTGGCAGCGGTCGTGGGCGTGGCGGTGATGGTCCCCCTCTACGGCGATCCGCGCGCCGGGGCGGTCGAGCACGGCGAGTGGGCCCGCATGCTCCTGCGGGCGGTCGAGATGGAACGGGCGGTGACCCCCTCTTCCTCCGACGCCCAGGTCTTCGCGACCCTGTCCTGGAAGAGCAGCCTCGCCTTCCGGGCCGACGCCTACCTCCGCGGCGACGGCGTCGACGTGGTGGGCGCGGCCGGGGCGCGGCGCGTCGTCGCCACCTCCGCCGCCGGGGAGGTCGCCTATCCCCTGGCGGTCATGACGGGCGGAGACTATCGCCTGCGCGTGCGGATGGCGGGCAACCCGGCGGCTCCCGCCTCGGCGGAGATCACGCCGCTCGGCGGACGCGGACCGGCGGCCACCTTCACGCTCGTGCCGTCCTCGCTGACCGGCTGGGTCGACGCCGGCGCCGCCCACCTGGATCCCGGGGCCTATACCGCATCCCTCCTTCTCCCCGCCGGCACGTCGCTGGAGAACCTCGAGGTGGCGCCACCCTGTACGGAGGCCATCGAGCCGCCGGGAGGCTGGCGCTCGCGGGCGGTGACGCGGGCCGAGGAGGTCGCGGTCACCGCCGTCAAGGCACTCGACAAGGAGTCGGAGCTGCCGGCCGCCGACAGCCCCATCGAGGTGCACGCCTCCTCGATGAAGGCCACCCGCGGTGCCGCGGCGAGCGTGGCCGCGCTCGGAGCCGCGCCGGCGACGGACGGCCTGTGGCTCAAGGCGGGACCCCGGGGGCTGCAGGCGATCGTCTTCGTGGACCTGCCGGCGGCCGGGCTCTACAGCCTCTCCGTGTTCGGCGACGCGGGCGCCGGCCAGAGCTGGAAGGCCGACGCCTGCCGCAAGGCGGTCTGGTGCGGCGCGGCCGCGCCGGCCCCCTCCGGGGCGCCGGCATGGCACGCGCTCATGACCGCGGCCTTCGGCTCCGGCCGCCATTTCTTCAACGTGACGCTGGCGCCGGGCGCCACCGTGGAGCGGCTGCGCGCGGAGCGGAAGAACGACAGCCCCGGCGATTACGTGGCGACGCTGCGGCGCATCGGCTTCGACGTCGGGGCCGGGGGACCCATCAGCCGCGTTCGCGCGGTCGACGCGATGCAGTTCATCCGCGAGCACCGGAGGGAGATGGCGGGTACCTGCGGTGACATCGTCCCGTCCCAGGTGGCCGACGGCGGCCTGGCCCAACCCGCCCCGCTGGCCGGACCCGGCGCCGCCCCAGGCTTCTCGGGCGCGGGCCCGGGCGGAGGGCCCGTCGTGCCCCTACCCGGACCGGCCCCGGTTCCGCCCGTGACCACCCCCACCACGACCCCGGCCGGACCGCCGGCGACCCTGCCCACCGTGCCGTCACCGGCCCCGGTGCCCACGCCGGTGCCGGTTCCGCCGACGATCCCGTCCCAGATTCCGGGCAGCCCGGTCCTGCCCTCGTCGACGCCGTAGTCGCTTCGCCTACTTCTTTACGGCGGCGACCGGTTTCGGGCGGGGCTTGGCCGCTCGTCCCTCGGCCTCCGGAGTGTGCGGGTAGTAATAGTAGTAATAGCCCTTGGCCTTCATGTCGACGGCGTTCAGCACCGCCCCGAGCACGTTCGGCGTCACCTTGCGCAGCGCGTTGACGCTCCGCCGGATGAGCTTCTTGTCGACGTTGTTGTGCTCCACGACATAGACGACCAGGTCGGCGTGGCGGGCGAGCAGGAGCGCGTCGGTCACCGAGGCCACCGGGGGAGCGTCGACGAGGATCCACTCGAAGTGCCGGCGGAGGTGGTTCAGGAAGTCCGCCATCTGCTTCCGGGCCAGGATGGCGGGCGGGTTGGGCGGCAGCGGCCCCGCGGTCAGCGCGAAGAGGTTGGGCACCCGGGTGGCCCGGATCAGGCTGTCGAGGTCGGCGTGGCGGACGAAGAAGTCGGTCACCCCCGGCTCGCGGGTCAGGCCCAGGCGGGCGTGGAGCTGCGCCCGCCTCAGGTCGAAGTCCGCCGCCACCGCCTTCTCCCCCGATGACGCCAGCAGCTTGGCGATGTTGACGAGGGTGGTGGTCTTGCCCTCCTGGGGTGCGGTGCCGGTGATGAGCACGACCTGGCCCGTCTCCTCGCGGCGGCCGAAGATGAGCGAGGTGCGCAGGTTCTGATAGGCCTCGGTCACGAGGTGCACGTTGGCCTCGTCGTACTTGGGCACCGCGGCCAGCAGGTCGAGGCGCAGGTAGCGCTCGACGTCCTCCGGCCCCTTGACCGTGTTGTCGAGGTAGTCGCGGGCGAAGACCAGGCCGACCCCGAGGGCCAGGCCGAGGGCGAGGGCGATGGCGGCGATGCGGCGCTTGGCCGGCCGCACCGGCGAGCCGGGCGGGGAGGCGCGCTCCACGACGCTCACGTTGTTGTTGCGGATGGAGGCCGCGATGTCGGTCTCGTTGAGCTTCTGGAGCAGCACCTCGTAGAGGCTGGTCGCCGACTGCTCCTCCTTCTTCAGGATCTCCAGCTCCGAGGCCTTCCGGCTCTGGGTGGCCGCCTGCGACTTCTGCCCCTCGATCGCCGAGCGGAACTCGGTCTCCCGCTTCTCGAGCTGGGCGTACTCCGCCCGCAGGGCGTCGACGATCTGCCCGAAGCGGGCCTCCCGCGTCTTGCGCAGCTCGGCGACCTGGGCCTGGGCCTTCTGGACCTCGGGATGGCCTTCCTTGTACTTCTCCCGCAGCTGGGAGAGCTGGAGGTTCAGCGTGGCGAGCTGCTCGTTGAGGCTGCCGATCATGGTGTCGGTCGCCATCTGGGGCACGGTCTCCAGGCTCTCTCCGCGCCGGCGCTTGTCCTCCACCTGCTTGATCGCCGCCTCCAGGGCGATCCGGCGCGTCCGGGCGGCCAGGTAGTCGTCGTTGAGCTTGGTGATGGAGGTGGTGACCGCGGAGACGCTGCCCTCGGGCACGAACAGGTCCTGGCCCTGGTAGCCGGCGACGAGCTTGGTGCGAGCCTGCCGCATCGCTTCCTGGGTGGCGGCCAGCCGCTCCTGCAGCCAGTCGTAGGCCTGCCGCGCCGCCTGGACCCGCGCGGCCAGCGACTGCTCGATGTAGACGTCGGCCAGGGCATTGGCCCACTGCGCCGCTTGCCGCGGGTCCTCGTGGGTGACGAGGATCCGCACCAGCCGGCTCTCCGGGACGGGGTCGATGTCCACGTGGGCCATGAGCGTCCCCCCCGGATCGGCGTTGTCCGTGAAGGGCGAGCGGTCGGACAGCTTCAGCCGCTCCACCACCTTCTCGCCCACGCCGCGGGAGTGCAGGATCTTGAACTGCGTGTTGTAGAAGTCGGCGTTCTGGTAGTAGCTGCCCCCGCCCACCAGGGCGTCGGAGACGCTCATGAAGGTCGGGGTCGGGGGCTCGATCTGCAGCAGGACCGCCGCCTGGTACTGCGGCGTCTGCAGGAAGCCGGCCAGCAGGCCCAGGCCCAGCCCGGCCAGGGTCGCGGCGAGGATGAGCGCCCGACCGCGCCAGACGAGGTCGAGGTAATAGCGCAGGTCGAACGGGATGTCGGAGGGACCGGCGGCCGCGCTCGGGGGGAGGGGCTGCATGACGCTCCTAGAAGATCCGGCGCGGCACGGTGACCACGTCGTTCGGAAGGAGCGGCGGATCAGGCTTCTTCCCCTTGCGCACGTCCTTGAGATCCACCGCGATGATGGTGGTCCTCCCCGTCTGGGAATCGATCCGACGCACCTGGACGTCGTTCTTCCCGAAGCGGGTCAGCCCCCCCGCGGTGGAGATGGCCCCCGTCACGGTCAGGTCGCCGTCCAGGACGTAACGGCCCGGGCGGTTCACTTCGCCCTCAACCGTAACATAGAACTTGGGAAGGGCCGTGATGATGTCCCCGTTGCGGAGGACCAGCTCCAGGTTGATCTGATCGATCGCGCTCGGGCTCGCGCTGCCGAAGCGGAGCCGCATCGTGCGGCCGCCGCCCTCGAAGGTGCCCTCGGCGCGGGCGATCGCCACCTCGCCCGAGGCGCGAGGGGTGAAGCCGCCGGCGTCGACGAGCACGTCGATGAGCCGCGTGCGGCCCCGCAGGCCCTTGCGCCCGGGGCTGTTCACCTCCCCGAGCACGGTCACGAACTGGCTCTGGTATTCCTTCACCTTCAGGTCGACCTGGGGGTTGACGAGGAAGTCCCGCGCGAGGAGCGAGGTCAGTTTCTGCTTGGCCTCGGCGACGGTGAGGCCGGCCACCGGCACCTCGCCCAGCAGCGGCAGCGAGATCGCGCCGTTCGTCTGGACGGTCGTGGTGCGCGAGAGGTCGTCGTTGCCGAACACGATGACCTCCAGCACGTCTCCGGCGCCCAGGCGGTACTCGGGAGCCGGCGTGGGCACCGGCGCGGCGGCCACCGGGGGCGCGGGCGGCGTGGGGCTCGGCGCCCGGGGCGGGCTGGGGCTCGGCGTGGGAGAAGGGCGGCGGGGGGCCTGGGCCGCGGCGGTCACGGCGGCCAGCACGGCGAGGAGCGCGGCGGCCGGGCCGGGTCGGATCATCGGCGCAGCGCCTCGCTGAAGAAGCCGATGCCGGCCTGGACGTAGAACGCGTGCGTCCGCTGGTCGAAGACGTCCAGGTTCGAGTCGCGGCGGTCCTGGCGATAGTCGGCGCGCACGAACAGCCAGCGGGTGATGCTGCGCCCCAGGCCGGCCAGCCAGTCGACGATCTGGTCGCGGCGGGGGACGCCCAGCGCGCTGGCCGCGGTGGGGTAGCGGTTCACGTGGTATCCGCCGCCGACGTTCAGGGCGAACGAGAAGGGCAGCGGCGCGGTCAGCGTCGACTGCACGGAGGTGGTCAGGTAGAACGCGTTGTGCTCGAAGGCCGACAGCTCGGTGGACCGGTTGGCGGAGAGGGTCAGGTGAGCGGCCCGCCCGAAGTCCCGTCGGACCTCGGCCCCGAAGCCGAGCCCGCGGAAGCGCTGGCCGGCCGCCCCCGCCCGCGGGCTCTCGCGCCGCATGTAGCCGGCGCTGATCCGGCCCGTCGTCAGGGGCAGGATCTCCCCATCGATGGCGGCCCAGATCGAGTGGATCCTGGACTCGGCTTCGGGGCGCTCGCCAGTCGCCGGCACCTGCTCGAAGGAGTAGCCGAGGCTGGCCCGCCGGGCCGGGCCGACCTCCACCCCCAGCGCTGCCGCGGCGCTCCGCCGCTCGTAGGCGAAGAAGCCCGACCCCTCCGCCACGCTCACGCGGTCGTCGGCGCCGTCCAGATCGAGATCGAAGCGTCCGGTGGGGTTGAAGCGGGCGCCGCCCCCGAAGCGCTTGCGGGTGAAACGGCCGAGGCGGAAGAAATACTCGCCGCCGGGATCGACCTCGGACGTCTCCAGCAGCCCGCGGGCGAAGTGTCCGTGGCCGCGCAGGGTGACGAAGGGGCCGGTGGGGAGTTGCAGGTTGCCGTTCGCTTCGTGGCTCACGCCGTTGACGGGCTCGAAGGACGAGAATCGCCGGATCCGCGCCTGGTAGTCGAGCCGCAGGTAGCCGTCCTCGCGCACGGGCAACTCGATCCCCACCGACGACCGTGCCTCGGCATAACGGTCCCGCACCGGCTGGGCCGTCTCGAGGAGCGAGACGTCCGCGTCCACGTAGCTGAGCGTCGCGGCGGGCCGCACGGTAAAGATGCCCACCGCGAGCCCGGGCGCCTTCTCCACTTGAGGGCGCTCCACGGGCGGCACCCCGCCGGGAAAAGTCGCCTGTCCTCCTCCCGCCTGCTCGCTGGCCTCGATGGAAGGCGGGAAGAGGCCATGGTACAGGTCGGTCGACGACGGCGGAGCCGCCGCCGGCAGCGGGCTGGGGTCGGGACGCGCGCCGAAGATCAGCGCCAGGCGGTCCAGCTCGCGGCGTAGCTCGTACGACACGTCGGGGGCCACGCGCATCCGCAGCCGCACGCCTCCGGCGGTGCGCTCGAGGCGGATGGACTGCAATGGAGCCGCCGCCGCGGGGGCGGCGAGCGTCTCCGGCGCCGAGGCGGCCAGGCTGACCACGACCTCCGGGCCCTCCCGGCGCACGGCCACCTCGCCGAGGGCTCCCGCGGCCACCGCCACCACGGAGGGCCGTCCCTCGAGGGTCTCGCTCCGCAGCTCCAGGAGCCGCGGCGGGGCGGCGGCCGCCCAGGCCAGCAGGAGGAGCGCGCTCATCGCGTCGCACCCCGAGGCTGCTTGCGCCGCTCGAAGAAGAGCAGGATCAGGATCGCGGCGATGAAGGCGACGAACTGGACGAGGATCAGGAGCGTCTGGCCCAGGGTGGCGTCGGTCAATGAAGCCGCGCCGAGGCCGAGGGCGAACGTCACCAGGTAGAGGAACAGCACCGCGGCCCGCTGCGAGAAGCCCAGCGAGAGCAGCCGGTGGGAGAGGTGCCGGCTGTCCCCGATGTAGACCGGCCGGCGCTCCTTCACCCGGATGGCGATGACGGTGGCGGTGTCGAGCAGGGGCAGGGCCAGCACCACCACCGGCATGAGGACCGGGAAGAGCGAGCTGGAAGCATGGGAGACGTAGCGCTCGAGCAGCGTCAGCGAGCCGAGGGTGAAGCCGATGAAGAGGCTGCCGCAGTCGCCCAGGAACACCGTCGCCGGGTGGAAGTTGAAGAGCAGGAAGCCGAGCAGGCTCCCCATGAAGGCGACGAGCATCAGGCTGATGAAGAACTCCCCGAGCGCCCAGGCGTTGATGAGGAAGACGCCCGAGGCCACGAAGGCCACCCCCGCGGCCAGGCCGTCCATGTTGTCGAGGAGGTTGAAGGCGTTGGTCACTCCCACCAGCCAGACGAGCGTCACCAGGACGTTGAGGGCCTCGCTGGGCATGAACGACGTGCGGACGCCGGCCGCGACGAGCATGACCGCGGCCGCGAGCTGGCCGGCGGCCTTGACTGCGACCGGGAAGCGCTTGCCGAGCACATCGTCGGCGAGGCCGATGCCGAAGGTGAGGGCTCCGCCGGCCAGGATGCCGAAGAGACGCGCCTTGACGCGGTAGGCCTCCTGCAGCATGGCCATCGAGGAGCCGAAGGTCGACTGCACCCAGGGCAGGCGTTGCAGGGCCGGCGCCAGCAGCGAGCCGGCCAGCACCACGGTGGTGAACGAGACGAAGACGGCCAGGCCGCCCATCCGCGGCATGGCCTGGACGTGGACCTTGCGGTGGCCGGGCTCGTCGATGACCCCGAACCGGCGGGCCGCGACACGGCTCGGCGGCACGAGGACCGCGCACAGGGCCGCCGTCGCCGTCATGACGAGCGCCGCCAGCAGCACATGGTCCATCCGCCTTCAGGCCGCCGCCGCGCGGTGCGACAGCAGCTCGCGATAGAGCGCGTCGACGTCGTCGAGGAGCCGCCGGGCGGAATGGTGGACGAGGACGTAGGCCTGGCCCTCGCGGGCCCGCGCCGCGGCCGGCCCCGGAGAGCGCAGCGTCTCGAGGATGGCCGCCGCCAGCGCGGAGGGATCGCCGGCCGGCACCAGCAGCCCCCGCCGGCCATCACCGAGCAGGTCGGGAGTCCCACCCACCCTCGTCGCCACCACCGGGCGGGCCGCGGCCAGCGCCTCGATGAGGGCGACCGGCGTCCCCTCGTTCCGGGAGCAGTTCACGACCACGTCGAGGTCGCCGTAGACCTCCGCCATGTCCCGCCGCCAGCCGTGGAAGTGCACGCGAGCGGCCAGGCCCAGCCGCCGGCACTCGTCCTCCAGGAGCGCCCGCTCCGCGCCGTCGCCCACGACGGCGAAGCGAGCCGCCGGCAGCGCCTCCACCACCTCGGCGGCCGCGCGCAGGAACGACTCCACGTCCTTGATGGGAGCCAGCCGCCCGACGATGCCGACGAGCGGCGCCCCGCGCGCGACGCCGGCCTCCTCGCGCAGCGAGCCGCGAGCCAGGGCGGCGGTCAGGGGCTCGAGATCGAGGCCGAGCGGGATCACGCGGATCTTCGCATCGCCGGCGACGCCCAGCGCCACCAGGTCGCTCTTGACGGCGTCCGACACCGCGATCACGACGTCCGACAGCGAGGCGAGCCGGCGCTCCAGGGCGCGGTAGAAGGCGGTCGTCAGCGCGCCGAAGTAGCCGCGCAGAACGTGGCCGTGGAACGTATGGACGACCACCGGCACCCCGGCCGCCCGGGCGGCCAGCCGGCCGAGCACTCCCGCTTTAGCCGTGTGGGTGTGCACGATGTCGGGCCGGTAGCGGCGCATGAGGCGGAAGAGCCCGACGAGGGCCCGCAGGTCGTCCCACGGCTGGACCGCGCGCCCGAGCCCCGGCATCGCCATCCAGGCCACACCCTTCCGCCGGGCCAGGTCGAAGAGGTTCCCTTCCCGCGGGGACTCCTGGCCGATCACGAGCCGTGTCTCGTACCCCCGATCCTTCAGGCCGGCGGTCAAGAGGATCACGTGAACCGAAGGACCTCCGACGTTCAACCGGGAGAAGAGACGCAACACCTTCACCCCGCGCCGCGCCGGAGAAGCCGCGAGGTCATCGGTCCTCATCGCCTGTCTTTGACCTTTGAAGCTGGCTCAGGCGGCGTAAGCTATAGCATGGCTTAGGGTTCTGGTCAAGGGCCGAGGCGCAGAAACGGCGTCGGCACTCAAGTAATACTTTAAGTGTTCACCTCGGGCTCGATGACCCGCTGGTGGGCACGACCCGTGAGCGCAGCTCGGATGCGGCGCGAGCCAGCGCGGGATGCGTCGGATCGAGCTGCAGGGCGTGGTCCATGGCCGCGGTTGCGCCGGGGACGTCTCCGCGGAGCAGGCGGGTCCACGCCCGATCGGCCCACGCCTCGCCCCAGGCCGGCCGCAGCGTCACCGCCCGGCCCAGGTCGCGGTCCGCCCATTCGAGCCGGGGGCCGGCGAAGCCTCGCCGGCCGACGGCCAGCTCGCGCCAGGCCAGGCCACGCGCGCGATAGCCGTCGGCCAGGTAGGGATGACGGACGAGGACGCGGTCGAGGGCGGCCACGAGCATCTGCGGGTCCGGATCGCGCAGCGCGCGGCCGAGGGCCACCGCCCCGGCCGACCGCCATGCGGCGGCCACGCAAAGCGCCAGCAGGAAGAGCGTGGCCGCGAAGCCCAGCGCGCGCCCGCCGACCGGACGGGGCGCCTCGCGGGGCGAGGCCGCCAGGCCCAGCAGCGACACGCACACCAGGGCGTTGGCCGGGAGCCGGAGGTTGAAGTCGAAGAGCGAGTGCACGGCCAGCGCCACCACCGCGCCCGCCGCTCCGACCGCGATGCCCTTGCGGAAGGGATCCCGGCCGTGGCGCAGGCGCCCGGCCAGGCGGCGGCCGGCCAGGGTGACGATCCACGCGACGATCGCGAGGCCGGCCAGGCCCGATTCAGCGAGCAGCTCCAGCGCATCGTCCTCGGCGTGGGTCGTGCGCACGTCGCCGTGGCCGCGTTTGAAGGCCGGGAACGCGTCGGCGTAGGCGCCGAGGCCGGCGCCGAGACCGGGATGCGCGGCGAAGAGGCGTAGCGTGTCCCGGGCGACGTCGAGGCGGTAGTCGCCCGAGGCGCCGCCGCGGCCCTCGAGGATCGTGGCCAGGTGGGCGCGGGTGTCGGCGGGGACTACGGCGAGGCCGAAGCCCACCAGGACGAGCCCGCCCACCGCCAGGGGGACCAGCCGGACGCGGGCACCTTCGCGGCGCGACGTGGCGAAGGCCCAGAGGGCGCCCGCGACGAGCAGCCCCGCCACGAGCGCGATGAGGCCTCCGCGGCTGCGGCTGGCCAGATGGACGGCGGCCAGCCCGAGGCTGAGGCCGGCCAGCCCCACCACGCCCGGGGTGACGCCCCCGCGCAGCCGCGCGAGGCCCAGGGCCATGGCCGCCGACAGCACGACGGCCATCTCGACGAGGCCCGCGAAGTGGTTGTGGTTTACGTAGGAGCCGAACGGCGTGGTGACGATCGGCGAGGCCTGGCCGTAGATCCGCTCCGGGGCCAGCGACCACTGCGCGGCCCCGAAGACCGCCTCGGCGGCGCACACCGCGAGGACCGCCGCCGCCAGTCGCGTCGCCGCCGCGCGTTCCCGCCCGCGCTCGCTCCAGAAGACGAGGGCGCTCATCATCGCCGCGGCAACCAGCACCGTCTCCGCCGTCCACTCCGGCGCCGCGCTGAGGCCGAGCGCGATCTGCACCAGCCCGAGCCCGGGCAGGGCGGCGGCGGCCAGGGCGATGAGGGGAAGCCCCTCGCCATCGACGGCCCGACCGAATGCGAAGAGCATCCCGCCGAGCAGGAGCAGGGCGACGAGGGCATAACGGGCGGGGTCGCCGGCGCTGCCGTAGGGCCAGGGCGCGGCGAGCAGCGCGGCCAGGAAGAGCGCTTCGCCGAGCGCCTCCAGCCGGCCCCTCATCCGAGGCGATGCCGGCGCAGCCACAGCTCCAGCGTCAGCAGTGTCCAGAGCTGGTGGCCGCGATCGCCGTGGCCGGAGAGGTGCTCGGCGTAGAGCCGCCGCACGGCCTCCGGTTGCAGCCAGCGGGCCAGGCGCGGACGGTCGAGCAGCAGGGCCTCGACGCGGCCCCTCAGCTCGCCGCGGAACCAGTCTCCGAGCGGCACGCCGAAGCCGTGCTTGGGACGATCCAGGATCTCGGGGGGCAGCAGGTCGGCCACCGCCTTCTTGAGCACGACCTTGCCCCGTCCCCCGCGGCGCTTGAGGCCGTCCGGCAGGGCCGCCACGTACTCGACGAGGGCGCGGTCGAGCATCGGGCTGCGCGCCTCCAGCCCGTGGGCCATCGTCATGCGGTCCATCTTGGGCAGGAGGTCGTCGAGCAGGTACGTGCGCGCGTTGAGGTAGAGCAGCCGTGACAGCAGCGACGCCTCCTTGCAGCGCTCCAGGGCCTGGCGGTAGGACGACAGCACGCGGTCGCGGTCGGCGACCAGCTCCCCGTCGAGCGCGCGCAGGGCCGGGAGGTCGAAGAACGTGCTCCAGGCGAAGATGCGCTCGTCGAAGGGAAGCGCCGCCTTTTCGGCGAAGCGCCGGAGCCGCCGCCGCGGGCCGTGATGGCTCGGCCCTTCCGGGAACAGCCGCGAGGCCGCCCGAAGCGCCCGGGCCAGGGGGCCGGGGATGCGGTCGGCGATGAGCGCGGCGTGGAAGCGGTCGTAGCCGGCGAAGGTCTCGTCGCCACCGTCGCCGTTCAGGGCCACCGTCACCTGGGCCCGCGCCTCGCGGGCCACGAGGTACGTGGGCAGGGCCGAAGAATCGCCGAAGGGCTCGTCGTGGTGGTCGAGCAGCGTCTCCAGCAGCGCGCCGGCCTGGGGCCGCACCACGGTGGCATGGTGGTCGGTGCCGAGGTGGCGGGCGACGCGCTCGGCGTGCGGCCGCTCGTCGAAGAAGGCGTCGCCCTCGAAGCCGACGGTGAAGGTGCGGACGCGGCCCGGCACGAGGCGCGCCATGAAGGCCGCCACCGCCGCCGAGTCGACGCCGCCCGAGAGCAGGAGGCCGAGCGGCACGTCGGCCACCAGCCTCTTGCGCACGGCTTGCATCAGCAGCTCGCGCACCCGCCCGGCCGCTTCGGGCAGGTCCACGGAGAGCGCCTCGCCCGCGGGCGGGAAGCGCAGGTCCCAGTACGCCCGGGGGGCGGCGACGCCGCCGGCGTCGGCCACCAGCAGGCAGGCGGGGGGCAGCTTGCGTATCCCCCGGAAGAGCGTGCGCGGCGTCGGCACGTAGCCGAAGGCCAGGTACTCCCCGAGGTTCTCCTCGGCCATCTCCACCGGCGCGCCGGCCGCGAGCAGGGCCTTGATCTCCGAGCCGAAGACGAGCCGGCGCTCGTCGTGCCAGTAGTAGAGGGGCTTCTTGCCGAAATGGTCCCGGGCCAGCACCAGCCGCCGCGCCCGCGCGTCCCACAGGGCGAGGGCGAACATGCCGTCGAGGGCGGCCACCGCCTCGTCCCCCCGATCCTCGTAGAGGTGCGCGATCACCTCGGTGTCGCCGTGGGAGCGGAAGGCGTGCCGGCCCTCCAGGCCGCCGCGCAGCTCCTGGAAGTTGTAGATCTCGCCGTTGAGGAGCACGTGGACCGAGCCGTCCTCGTTGGCCAGCGGCTGGTCGGCGGCGGCGGAGAGGTCGATGATCGACAGCCGGCGGTGGACGAGGCCGACCGACGGCGCCGCGGAGGCATCGACGTGATAGCCGTCCGCGTCCGGCCCGCGGTGGCGCAGCGCGTCCCCCATGGCCCTCAGGCCGGCCTCCTCGGGCGGCCGGCCGTCGAAGCTCAGGATGCCGGCGATGCCGCACATGGCTGCCTCAAGCCCAGCCGCGGGCGACGTAGTAGGCCAGCTTCGCCCACTCCTGCAGGCGGACCCGGCGGAGCCGCGCGGCGTCGCCCGCGTCCGGCACCGGGACCGTCACCCAGTCCACCTCCGGCAGCACGCGCCGGGCCGCCCGCTCCGCGCGCCCCATGTGCGAGTCCGATGTGACGAGCGCGATGCGCCGGAAGCCGCGGGCGCGCACCAGGCTCGCGACGCGCAGCATGTTCTCACGGGTCGACCGGGAGGCGCCTTCGACCAGGATCCGGTCCGCGGGCACCCCGAGGCGGATGCACTCGGCCCGGAGGGCCTCGCCGCTGTCACCGCCGACGCCGGCCCCGGTGACGATCAGCACCGGGAAGGAGCCCTGGCGGTACAGCGCCGCCGCCCGGCCGGAGCGCAGATAGTCGACGTCGCCCGACAGCACCAGGGCCGCGTCGGCCACGACCACCGCGGGAGGAGGGGAATGGGCGGGAGAGAGCGAGGCGCCCAGCGCGAGCGAGCCGAGGAACGGGAGGGCGAGCAGGGCGGCCGCACCGAGGACCCGCCGCATCAGCCGAGCGGACGGCGTCCCGCCGCCCTCCAGCCGTAGCCGCCCAGGATGGTGACGTCTTCGAGCCCCGCACGCCGCAGCAGGGCCTCGACTTCGCTCCGCCGGTAGCGCTTCTCGAGGGGGGCCGAGAAGCGGTCGAACTGGTCGTTCCACAGGACGCGGAACGGATAGTCGATGTACTGCCCGAGGGGAAGGCCACGGAGCCGGCCGGACAGGCGCGGGATGCGGACGAGCAGCTTGGCCGGGCCGACGTAACCCACCCACAGGAGGGCGGCGAGCAGCCAGACGAGGGGGCGCAGCAGGACCATGGGCAGCCGCGTGGTCAAGCGGCGGAGTGCCGACACGAGGGAGATGAGCGCGCCCCTCCATGCGGACTGCTCGGCCGGGTCGTGATACAGGAAGACGAGCGCCCAGCCGCCGGGCCGGACCGCGCGCACGAGCTGGGCCAGGCCGGCCTCGGTGTCCTCCAGGTGGTGAAGGACGCCGAGGCAGCAGGCGAGATCGAACGTTCCCGCCTGCACCGGCATGTGAAGGAGGTCGGCCTGCGCGAAGAGCGCTTCACCCTCCGGGTTGTTTCGCGCGGCGACGTCGATGGCGGGGCTGGCGTCGAGGGCCAGGACCTCGGCGCCCGACTCCAGGAAATAGCGGGTGTGGCGGCCCATCCCGCACCCGGCGTCCAGCACGAGGCACCCTTTCATCGGCCGCGCCGGCAGCGGCTCGAGATACCAGCGGAAGTTCCGGCGGTAGGCCGCGAGGGGAGTCGAGAAGCTCTGCCATTCGAAGCCGAAGGAGCGATACGTGCGGCCGCGGAGGCCGCCGGCCTCTCCGGTCTGGCGGACGCTCATGAGGTCCGGCGGAAGCAGGCGAGGGATCCCTGCGTCCAGGGGGAAGGCATGGGCGGTGCATTGCAGCTTGGATTCCTCCCGGCGCAGTTCGCCCCCGCAGATCGGGCACCGCAGGCGCGCCCACAACCGGCGCGCCCTCATCGCCCCGCCGCCTCGCGCAGGACGCGCGCCATGCGGGGGGCCTGGACGCGCGCGCTGTAGCGTTCCTCCACCGTGCGCCGCGCCTCGCCCCCCATGCGCGCCCGCAGGTCCCGGTCGCGGAGCAGGAGCGCGATCCGCTCCACCCACTCCTCCTCGCTCCGCGCGTGGAACCCGCTCGCGCCGTCGCGCACGATCTCGGCGTTCACCCCCACCGGCGAGACGACCGGCGGGATGGCCAGGCCCATGTACTGCAAGGCCTTCATGCCGCACTTGCCCCGCGTCCATTCGTCGTCGGGAAGCGGCATGAGCCCGACGTCCAGGACGCGCAGGTCTTCCACCTCGGTCTCGGGCCGCCAGGGCCGGCAGCTCACGCGCACTCCCGGGATGTCGACCTCGCCTCCGATCACTCGCAGCTCGTAGTCGACGCGCTGGCCCAGCCGGACGAGCGCCCCGGCCAGCGCTCGCAGATAGGGCACGGTCGTCGCGCTCCCCGTCCATCCCACGACCGGGCGTGGGTTGGGGGGGCGCTCGCGCGGGACGTAGGCCTCGGTGTCGATGGTGCTGGGGACGACGGTGACCGCGGAGGCGTGAAGCCGGGCGAACGCGGCCAGGGTCTCGTTTCCCACCGTCACGTGGCGGGCGAGACGACACAGCTCGGCCGCCTTGCCGGGTCGCTTGAGGAACCGGACCGCGCGGTTGGCCTCCGCGTGGGCGGGAAGGTAGATGGCGTCGTCGAAGTCGAAGACGATCGGAAGCCGGCCGGCCATCCGTCTCTCCATCCAGGCCGGGCCGAGCAGCGCCGCTTCCCGGAACACGTAGGCCACGTCGTGGCCGGCGAGGCGGCCGAGCTCGGCCAGACGTCGGAGATGTCCTCCGGCCGTCTCCCGAAGCTTGGTCGCGGCTCGGCCACGCCGGTAGAGCACGTCCATGCCGAGGGACGACAGGAACGGCGAGAAGGTCAGCTCGATTCGTGCCGCCCGCAGGAGCGGCGCCCACTGCTCGATGCGATAGCGCTGGCCCGGGACGCGGCCGGTCGGGTACGGCACGAGGGCGAGGACCCGAAGGGGGCCGGCGCCGGCCGCGACCGGCGTCAGGCGGCGGGCTGCATGGTCTGCGGCGCGGCCAGCGCAGCCCCTTTCGTGCGCCGCTGCTCGAGTCCCACCGCGGCGAAGATCAGATAGAAGCTCAGGACCTGCGCCCGATGCCGGTAGGCCGTGCCGGCGTTGGCCTCCCCGAGGGCGTAGCCCAGCGTCAGGCCGAGCGTGATCAGCAGCACCATGAGCGAGCTGGAGAGGCGGTAGCGCACGAGGGCGAGGATCCCGCGCACGACGAAGGGCAGCAGGACGTAGAAGGCCAGCATCTCCGGAAGGGTGAAGGCCTGCCGGAGGTTCCGGACGGCCCATGGAAACGGCGCCAGCAGGAAATAGGAGAGTCCCTTGGGGAGGAACACCAGCGCCTTGACCGGCGTCGAGATGTCGGCCGACGGCTCGAACTTGCTCCCGCCGACCGCGGTTCCCTTCCGGATCTCGTCCAGGGTCTCGAGGTCCATCGCCCGCAGCCGCCGGCTGTGGCTGACCGCGCGGTCGGCGTAGATGATGAGGCCGGCCAGGAGCATGCCGACGACCGCGTTGCGGGCGAGGTGGGCGCGGCGGTGGCGGACGAGGAACGAGACCGCCACCGGACAGGTGACGGCGAAGAAGATGTAGTCGCGGAACTGGATCACGGCCAGGATCGCCGCGGCCAGGATGAGGAGCGGCCCCAGCGCGAAGCGCTCCTGCAGCACGAGGGCCTGGCGGCAGATCAGCACGATCAGCAAGACCACCCAGCAGTCGCGGATGTTCAGGACCGACCACAGGACGAGGGAGGGGAAGTACGCGGTGAACGTGGCCGCCCGCAGGCCGATCGTCTCGTTCCCGCTGACCCGGAACGCGACGTCGTGGACGAGGAGCACGGTCAGGGCGCCGACGACCGAGTTGGCGAGCTTCGCTTCGGTCCCGGCTCGAGGAGCTTCCAGGGATAGACGAGCGTGTCTCCGGACCAGTAGCGCGCGAGCCAGGAGGAGAAGACGTGGTAGGTGTCCTGGTCGGGCGCGAACAGCGCGTCGGTGGAAAGCGCGTGGAGCACGACGGCCAGGCCCACCCGGAGCAGGAGGGCGCGCCGGAAGAGCGCGCCGAGGGCGGAGGGCGCCGGCCAGTCGCTCACGCGACGCCCAGCCTCCGGTAGAGCGCCCGGTACCGCGCGACGCCGACCGTCTCCAGGTCGAACAGCTCGGCCGCCACCCGAACGCAGCGGTCGCGCAACGCGGCGTCGCTGCCGGCCGCCTCGAGGAACCCGACCCCCCGCTCCATCTCCCGGTCGTCGAAGGACCGCAGGGCGGCTCCGATCCCGCGCGGCTCCACGAAGGAGTCCAGGTCCCCGATCCCCTCGTTGACGATCACCGGCAGCCCACAGGCCAGGTACTCGGCGATCTTGGTGGGCGACGAGCCTCGCTTGGAAGGGACCGGCTTGATGAACGCGATGCCTGCCCGGGCCGCCCGCAGATAGAGGGGCACGCGCTCGTAGCTCTCGGCGCACACGGTGAGGGACGACGGCGGGACCGCGGCCCGCTCCGCCGACTGCCGGATGCGCGGGTGCTCCCGGGGGTCGGGGCAGAGCATCAGCAGGTGCAGGGAGGGGATCCGGCGGCGCGCGCGCGCGAAGAACCGCGTCATTTCGTCCAGAAGGTACCACGTGCCGACGGAGCCCGAGTACACGAGCAGCGGCGCCCCGGCCACGTGCCGGATGGCCTCGGGGACGCCCGCTCCCGAGGGCACGAACAGCGTCCGGTCGACGCAGCAGGGGATGACCTCCACCTCGCGTCCCGGCCGGGCGGGCACCCTTCGGGCCAGCCGCTCGCTGAGCACGACCAGGCCGTCGCACCGGCGGAGCAGCCTCCGCTCGAGCGCCGCGGTGGCCCGGTAGAGCGCCCCGCCGCGCCGCCAGCGACCGGCATCCGCGTACTCCTCGGCCAGCTCTCCCCGCAGGTCGAAGAGAAGGCGGCCGCCGCGCACGAACCGGGCCATGAGCGCCATGGCGCCGGCCATGTGGCTGCGGGCATGGAAGAGGCCGGCGGGAAGACGGCGCGCGAGCCGCGCGGCGGTCCACGCGCCCTGGAGGAGGTTCACGACCTTGCCGGCCAGGCTGGCCCGGTAGCGGAGCGGGTGCCACGCGATGCCGGCGGCCTCCAGGCTGCGCCGCATCTCGTCGGCGCGGTCGCGCTGCGCGAGATCGCGGGGCTTCTCGAAGGTCACGAGCGAGATCCGGATGCCGTGCCGGACGAGGCCGCGCAGATACGGCAGCACCTGGCTCCGGCCCAGGGGCTCGAGCGCGCCGTTGTGGGAGACATAGACGACCCCGTTCACCACAGGCCCAGCGCCTGGGCGAGGGCCCGCAGGGCGCGCTTGGCCAGCCCTCCCGCCAGCCAGACCGACGCGCAGACGGCGGCCCACGCCCAGAGAAGCGGGTGTCGCGGCCAGCGGGTGATCGTGACCGCGGCCATGAGGTCCAGCAGGAACTCGTAGGGCATGCGGAGGCGGGGGCTGCCGTACACGGCGGCGCTGAAGATCGTCAGCCCGGCCAGCAGGACGATGGGCAGCGCGAGGCGCGCCCGCTCGCGCCACGCCGCGACGAGCGCGAGCGGCAGAGCGAAGAGGAAGACCGGGGAGGGACGCCCCGGCGGGTCCAGGACCTCCCAGTCGATCGGCGTCCAGAAGAAGAGCGCCTTGAGCAGCGACAGCCTCATCGTGTGCAGCGGGCGGTCGGCCGCCGCCCGGAGCGCGGCCCGCGTCAACCGCCGGTCCGCCTCCGCCTCGCCGAGCCGCTCCGCCTCCTTCACCGTCTCGTCGTGGACGAGCGTGCCGAAGACCTTGCCCTGCGGCGGACGATAGGACGAGTAGAGCGTGATGCCGCCCTGGGTGGTCAGGACGGGCGAGCCCATCACGATCGCATTTCGGGCCAGCCACGGAGCGGCGGTGAGGGCCGCGCCGGCGAGGAACACCACGGCCGCCCGGGCTCGGCCCGAGTGCCGCCCCCACAGCCAGGCCGCCACCAGCAGGACCGCCGGCACGCCCGCGGCGCGGGTGAGCAGGGACAATCCTGCGCAGATCCCCCCGCCGAGCCACCGCCATGGGCCGCCGGCCGACGACACCGCGAGCAGCGTGAGGAGAAAGAACGACTCGAAGGCCGTCTCGGAGAGCAGGCGTGCGCAGGCCGCCGCGTGCACCGGATCGACCGCCATGAGCGCGCCAGCCACCCAGGAGGCGGGACCCGGCCCGAGCAGGCGCCGGCCCAGCCACACCACGAGCAGGCAGTTGAAGACCCCGAGCAGGACCTGGAATGCGATCGCCGTTCGTGGCTGGGCGCCCAGCCCGGCCAGCAGCAGGGGATACAGCGGAGGCCGGAAGGCCGTCGGCTGCCCGGCGAGCGAGACCAGTCCTCGTCCCTGCCGCAGCCCTTCGGCGAGGCGGAGGTAGTCCGCCGCGTCGCTCGTCGGCGCGGGCGCCGCCAGCGCCGGGGGCAGGCGCACGGCCAGCGCCGCCAGCCCGAGCGCGATCGCCGCCATCGTCTCGGACCGCGCGGCCGCCGGGAGCCTCATGCCGACGCGACGCCCCCGGCGATCTCCTCGTAGACGGCTTCGATGGCGCGCACCGTGCGGCGGATATCGAAGTCGAGGGCCCGGCGGCGGGCCGACGCGCCCAGCCGGACCCGCAATGCGGGGTCATCGGTCAGCCGGCCGACGGCGTTGGCGAGCTCGCCTGCATCGCCCGGCGCGACCAGGAGGCCGTCGAGCCCGTCGCGCACGATCTCCACGATGCCGCCCGTGCGGGAGGCCACGACCGGAGCGCCGCAGGCCATCGCCTCCAGGAGCGCGATCCCGGCCGCTTCGTAGAGCGAGGGAAACACGAACACGTCGGCGGCGCGCAGCAGCTCCCGGACGTCGTCGCGCCGGCCGAGGAAGCGGACGCGGTCGTCCAGGCCGAGGCGACTCGCCTGCCCGGCCAGCTCCGCCCCGAGCGGGCCTTCGCCGACGAGGGCCAGGCCGACCTGGGCTCCCCGAGCGCACAGGAGAGCGAGCGCCTCGAGAAGGATGCGGTGGCCCTTCTGCGGGTGCAAGCGGCCGACGTGGAGCAGCCGCAGGCCCGGGCCGGGCCAGGCCGACGTGGAATGCGACGTGCCCGGAGAATAGCGCTCGAGGTCGACTCCGCTCGGCACGACGCGGATGGTCCTCCAGCCCATGTGGCGCGCAAAGTCGTCCGCCACCGCCTGCGAGACCGCCAGCAGCGCGGCGTTGCGGCCGCCGGTCACGCGGTCGAGCGCCTTCTTGCCCGCGAAGACGAGACCCGGCCGGCTCTCGAAGGTGTAGTCCGGGTTGTGGAGCGTGCTCACGCACCTCGCGTGCCTCACCATCCCGCTGGCCAGCCGGCCAAGCACGTTGGCGTAGTAGAGGTGGGTGTGCACGACGCGGGGCTGGAAGCGCCGCAGCCGGCCGGTCAGGGCGGCCAGGCAGGCGAGGGGGCGGCGGGCGGGCGGGACCTCCAGCGGGTCCACCTCGATCCGCGCCCGCTCGAAGCGGGGAAGCAGCTCCAGGGGACGATCCAGGGGGAATACGCGGGAGAGGAAGCGTCCGGGGTCGAGGCGCGCGGTCACCTCGGCCAGCAGCGTCTCCGCGCCCCCGGCGCCGAGCGTCTCGATGACGTGCGCCACGCGGATGAGCCGCGGCTCAGCCAGGATGCGCCCCGCCGAGCCAGGCGAACGCTTCCAGCGTGTCGCCGGCCCTCGCCAGGCGCAGCAGCCGGTTGGCGGCCGACTTGGCGAGGAGCAGCAGCCGCCGCCTCTCGACCCTCTCCCGCAGCGCCGTCGTCTCGGCGATGTTGCTGTGGCCGGCCGGCGGCTCCGACCGATGGCCGAGCTTGTGGACGAGGTCGACGACGTCGAGGTTCTTCGTCCGGATCCGCTCCCCTGTGAAGCCGGCCTTCGACAGGCCGTGGCGGAGAGACGCCGGGGCGTAGTAGCAGAGGTGCTCGGCGGCCATCACCCGCCACCGGGGCCCCAGGAGGCGCCGGCTGAGACCGTCGAAGTTGGGGGTCGTGAGGTAGATCGCCCCGCCCGGGCGGAGCAGCCGGGCCGCGGCCCGGAGATGGGACTGAGGCCGGCGCACGTGCTCCAGCACCTCGAAGAGCGTGACCGCGTCGAAGCCTTCCAGCGGCAGCTCCGGCAGCTCGCCGCGGTGGACGGCCACTCCGCGCGCCTCCAGGAACGGGATCGCGGAGGGTGAGACCTCGGTCCCCTCGGCTCTCCAGCCGCGGGCCCGGGCCACCTCGAGGAACTGCCCCGCGCCGCACCCGACGTCCAGGATCCGTCCCGGGCCACGTCCGCCCTCCAGCCGGCCCAGGATCTCCTGGTAGCGGGCAGCCGTCAGGGGGTGCAGCGCGGCGTTGGCGCCGTGGTAATAGCCGCCGTAGATCTCGCTCAGTCTCTCGTCGGAGGGAGCCGGCCACAGGAAGGCGAGCCGGCACGCGCGGCAGCGAAAGACGCCGTGAGGCGCCGAGGCGAGGGAGAAGAGCCGCCGGGCACCCTCCGCCTCGCAGGCCGGGCAGCGCGCGGGCTGCCTTCCGCTCATCCGCCGGCCAGCTCGCGATAGAAGGCGAGCGTCTCGCTCGCCGCCCGGGCCCACGTGAAGCCGCGGGAGCGCTCCGCGCCCCGGCGCGCGAGGTCCTGACGCAGCGCGGCGTCCGCCTCCAGCTCGACCATCGCCTCGGCGATCGACTCTTCGCTCGCCGGGTCGACATAGCGGACGGCCTCGCCTCCCACCTCGGGCAGGGACGACGCGCAAGAGGCGATGACCGGCACGCCGGCCGACATCGCCTCGAGCACCGGGAGGCCGAAGCCCTCGTAGAGGGAAGGGAAGACGAACGCGGTCGCGCCGCGCATGAGGTGGGCCGCGTCTGCCCTCGCGACGTGCCCGGCCATCGTCACGTGGTCTCGCAGGGCGTTCGAGTCGATCTCGCTCCGGATCGCGGGGCCGTCCCACGCCGAGGCTCCGTGCAGCAGCGAGCCGCCCACGCGCCCTTCGCTCCCCGCCAGCACCAGCGCGGCCTCGAGGCCCCGCCGGCGCGCCCGCCCGTAGGCGCGGACGAGCCGGGGCAGGTTCTTGCGCGGGGCCTGCGTGCCGAGATAGAGCAGGTAGCGCTCGGGGATGCCGAGCCGGACGCGCAGCGCGGCCTCGGCGCCGACGTCGCGGCGCGCGGCGAAGATCGGATCTCCCGCCGGGTGGATCACCTTGACCTTCGGTCCCCGCTCGCCCCACCGGCGCTGCAGGTCGCCCGCCGTCGATGCGCTGATGGCGACCGCGCCCCGGGCCCGCTGCGCCACCTGGTCGAGCTGCTTGTGATGGACGGCGAGGATCTCCCGCGGGTACAGCTCGGGGTAACGCTCGAAGGCGAGGTCGAACACGGTGGCGACGAGCGCCCCCCGGCGCAAGGGTGGGCAGGTCCAGTCTCCGCCGTGGAAGACGTCCACCGGTCCCGTGAAGCGCTCGACGCTCCAAAGACCATGGTCCCAGAGGGGTCGCAGGATTCGCCACGGCCAGCGGGGGTTGACGACGGGCAGGCCCTCCGGCACCGGCAGGCGAGGCGTCCCGGCAAAGGCGTTCACGAAACCGACGAGCCGGTCCTCGGATGAGGCGTGCTCGGCCAGCGCCCCTACGAGGTGCCGGGTGTAGGTCTCGGCCCCGGTCCCCGGGCGCATCAGCCCCGACACGTCGACGCCGATCCTCACCGTCCATCCGTTTCCGCCCGCAGCACCTCGCCGTAGAGGTCCACGATGCGTGTCGCCACCGCCTCCCACGAGTAGGTCGTCTCGATCGCTCGGCGTCCCGCGTCGCCGAGCCGCCGCGCCAGGGCCGGATCGCCGACGAGGCGGCGAAGGGCGGCGGCGAGCGCTTCCGGGTCGCCGGGCGCCACCAGCAGTCCGGTCTCGCCGTCGGCCACCATCTCGGGGATCCCACCCACGCGGGTGGTCACCACGGGAACGGCGCACGACATGGCTTCGAGCAGCGAGAGGGGAAAGTTCTCGTAGCGGGAAGGCAGGACGAGCAGGCGCGCCTGCGCCAGCAGCGCGGGCACGCGGCCGCGGGGCACGTGCCCTTCGAAGACCACGCGGGAGAGCCCGAGCCGGCTCGCCAGGTCGCGGTACTCGGCCTCCTTCCAGCCGGCGCCGGCCAGGCGCAGCTCCGCCTCGCCGTCCATCCGTCGCCACGCCTCCAGCAGGACGTCGATCCCCTTCTGATCGTCGAACCGTCCGACGAAGAGCACGATGGGCGGACCATCGTCTCGCCGGGGCGCGGGCGAGAAGACGCGGGGGTCGACGCCGTTGGGGATGACAATGCCGCGCCTGACCGGGTAGCCTCGCGCATCGGCCAGCCGCTGGATGTGCGCGCTCGTGAAGACGACCGACGCGGCGCGGCGCAGGGAGCGGCGCTCGAGGGCGAACCGCGTGTGGCGGCGGAGGTAGAGCAGCCGGCGGGCGGGCCGGTTCCACGGCGGGGGGGCCCACGCGGGCAGGTCGGGCTGATGCAGCGTCGCCACCCGGGGTGGCGACGCCGGCAGCCATGCGCCTTCGAAGCCGGTCGAATGGACCAGGTCCGCCGGCTCCTCCGCCAGCAGCCGGGCGGCGCCCCGGGCCACCCGGAATGCGGTGAGGGCGGGGCGATCGTGGAAGGGCACCCAGTGCACGGAGTACGGTGGGGACTCCCCGGACGCTCGCCCGGCGTAGACCGCCCGGACTCGATGGCCCGCCGCCTGCAAGGTGCGCGCGAGGTCGTCGGTCGCCGTCTGCCCGCCCCCGGCTTCCGCGTCCCACGGCGAGCGGAAGTTGGTGAGCACGATCCTCAAGGCGACCCGGCCATCCCGCGAGCCATCGCCAGTCGCAGTAGACTCTAGCATGGGGGCCGTGGCCGCGCCCCGCGCGGGCGCGTTGCCGGCGGGCGCGCGTTGCCCCGCCTGCGGAGGAGGCGGCGCCAGGCCGGCCGCCTCCGCCTTTCGCGATCCGCTCCTCTCCTGTCCGGCCTGCGGCCATCGATGGGTGCCGGAGCCGGAGGGCCGCGTCCCCTCGCCCGGCTTCTACGACGACCTCCACGAGAAGGGGCTCATCAACCCGCTGCCGGAGGGCGAGCGCCGCGCGATGCTGGACGAGCGGCTCCGGCTGATCGAGGAGTGGACGGGCCGGGGGAGCATCCTCGATGTCGGCTGCGGCGACGGGGCGTTCCTCGCCCGGGCCGAGGCCCGCGGCTGGGACGTCTTCGGCCTCGAGACATCGGCCGAGGCGGCAGCGCGGGCCCGGGCCGACGTCCGGGGGGCGATCGCCTGCGCGCCCCTCGAGCAAGCGGAGGCCGCGCTGCCGCGCGAGCTCGACGCGATCACGTTCTGGGACTGCCTCGAGCACCTCGTCGATCCCGCGGGGGCGCTGGCGCTCGTCCGCGGCCGGCTGCGGAAAGGAGGCGTGCTCGGGGTCACGATGCCGAACGCGGCCGGGGCCGAAGCGCGGCTGTGGGGACCGCGCTGGCGCTACCTCGACCTCGCTCGTTACGGTCACCTGCACCATTTCACTCCGCGCTCGCTGCGCGCCCTCGTCGAGCGCATCGTGCAGCCGAGCCGCGTCGAGGTGCGGTTCTACGGGTCGGTCGACCTCCGGGACGTGCCGGTCCTCGCCCCCGTCGCCGCCCGGCCGGCGGGGACGTGGATCCTCGACCACGCGAGCGGTGTCCTCGGCCGGCTCGGCGCTCCAATGCGTCTAGGCTCGACGCTGCTGCTGCGGGCGCAGGTGGACGCCGCGACCGGACGCGGCTAGCCGGAAGTCGAGCCGGCCTCCGGCGCCACCGGCGGGAGCAGCATCCGACGGAAGATGCTCCAGTCTTCGCGCGAGAGCGAGCGACCCACGAACGCGGCGCCGAGCGCGACGCCCGCCGCCAGCCGCAGCCAGGCCGACGCCGCGCCGTCGAGCGCCTGGCAGGCGGCGGCCAGCAGCCCGAGGGCGAGGGGCGCGCCCAGGGCCTCGAGCGCGCCCCCGAGCGCCGCGCCGAGAGCGCGCCCCGCCATGACCCATTGGGCGGCGGCGTCGAGGACGACCCGCAGCATCCACGCGATCGCCGCCCCTTGCACTCCCGCCGCCCGTACGAGCAGGTAGACGGCGACGAGATGGAGCGGCAGCTCGAGCCCGTAGAGGACCGTGAACGCGACCGGCCGGGCGGTGGCGCGCAGGACCGACTCCGTGATGTAGGAGATCGTGCGCGGGAGCAGGGCCACGAGCAGGACCCGGGTGAGGAGCGTCGAGCGCCGGGCGAAGTCCGGTCCGAGCCACAGCGTCAACAGCTCCGGCACGACCGCGACGACCGGCGCGACGACGAGGGTCATGGCGGCCACCGAGATCCGCCGCGCCCGGCGGGCGAGCCCCACCGCCCCCGCCACGTCGCCGGCCGCCTTCAACGAGGAGAGGCGCGAGGCGAGCACGCTGGCCAGCGCGACCGCGAAGACGCTCAGCCGCAGGGTGGCGTTGAAAGGCACCGAATAGTACGTGAAGTCCTCGACCGACCGCGCCATCCCGATGGCGAGCTTCTCCACGTCGGCGAGCAGGGCCGCGAAGACACCGGCCACCGCGAAAGGGACGCCGATCGCGGCGAGCAGGCGGATCTCGCCGGCCAGGGCCGCCGCCGGCCGCCGCTCGGCGCCGTGCAGGATCACCACCGCCATCGACGAGGCCGCCAGCAGGTCGGCCCCCGCCTGCGACCAGAGCGCGGCCAGCACTCCGCCGCCGAGCGCCACCGCCGCCACCGGCGCGGCCAGGCGCACGATACCGTGCCCGAGCCGCAAGCCGACCACCATCGAGAAGCGCTCCTGCCCGTACAGGATCCCGTGCACGGCCTGGAGGGCCGGCTGCAACCCGGCGATGAGAACGCCGGCCGGCACGGTGGCGACCGCCGCCTGCAACACGTCCGCCGAGCCGCGGAAGGCCCGCGTCCACGCCAGCGTCGCCAGCACCGCGAACGCGGCCGCCACGAGCAGGGAGGAGCCCAGAGCCAGCAGCAGGACGCCGCGCAGCGTGGCGCCCGGCTCGCCGCGGGCGCGCGTCTCGGCCAGCCGCCGGGTGGCCGCCCAACCGATGCCGAGGTGCAGGCCGACGAGCTGGCCGGCGATCACGCTGATGAGGCCGAAGATGCCGTACCGCTCGGCGCCCAGGTGGCGGACGAGATACGGGATCGCCGCCACGGTGACCACGGCCAGCACGGCGTCGGCAACCAGGGAAGCGAGCGTCGTCCGGGCGAGGGAGAGGCGGGGCGCCGGCCGCATGCGGAGCTGCAGTGGGCGCGATGATAGCATGGCGCGGCGGCCGACCCTGGAGCTTCGCTCTTTGCCCACGAGCCGTCGCGACCCTCGGCGCCACGCGTGGCGAGACCGTGGCGTCCTGGCTCTCATCCTCCTTGCCGCGGGCGCGCTTCGCTTTTCGCTGGCGGGCTACGGCGGGCCTCACATCTATCATCCCGACGAGATCGAGCTGCTGAACGACGCCGCGCGGACCTTCGACAGCCTGCGCCGCGGCAACTTCAGCCTGGCGCTCAACGCATCGGCATGGCTGTTTCTCGCCGTGGTGGCGGCCCGCGCCGTCGTCGGCCGGGCGGCGGCGGTCTATCCGTCCTGGGCCTCCGCCGAGCTCGCCTTCCTGCGACAGGACTTCAGCTTCTATCTGTGGGTGCGGCGGCTGGTGGCCGCGGCCAGCCTGGCCGGCGTCTTCCTGACCGAGCGGCTCGCCCGCCGCGTCTTCGGCTCCTCGACGATCGCGCTGCTGGCGGCCGCGCTGTACGGTTTCTCGCTCCTGGACCTCAGCTCGGCGCACTGGGTCAAGCAGGACGCGATCGTCAACCTGTGCCTCCTGGTTGCCCAGCTCGCGCTCATCGAGCTGAGCCCGCAGTCGCCGCGGCGGAAGTGGCGCCTGGCCGGAGCCGTATGCGGCCTGGCCCTGGCCGCGCGCTGGAACACGGCGCCGGTGCTGGCCGGTCTGTGGTTTGCGGTACGCGGCCGGGAGGACCGCGACGGGCGGGCCTGGCCGCCGGTGATCCAGTTGTTGCTCTTCGCCGCGATGACGTACCTCGTGCTCACGCTGCGTCCCTTGACGTGGTTGGCCTCATGGGCGGGGCAGCCGGTGCTCTACCCGACGCAACCCTACGAGGAGACGCTCCTGCGCAGGTACCACGAAGCGATGACCGGCCCGGTCGGCCTGCTGCGGCGCATGGGCTCGAACGCCGCCTTCTATGCGGCCGCCGCCGGGACGACGATGGGCGCTCCCTTCTGTGCCCTGAGCGCGGTCGGCGTCGTCCTGGCGCTCGGGCAGGACGGCCGGGCCCGGCGGCAATTGGCGCTGTTTCCGGTCGTGTACCTCCCGTTCCTCTTGCCGGTCAGGGTGAGGGAGGCACGGTACCTGCTGCCCTTGCTGCCCTACGCCTGCATCTTGACCGCCTGGGTGCTGGTCGGCATCGCTCGACGCCTGAAGGGCCTTCACCCGGTCGCCGGACCCGCCGCCGCATCGCTGGTCGGGGCCTGGCTGGCGGCGGGCGTCGCGATCCCGAGCCTCTCCTATGCCCGCTTCCTGCTGGGCCATGCCGACACGCGCACGATCGCCGCGGCCTGGATGCACGCCGAGATCCCGGACGGAAGCACGATCGCCGCCGAGAAGTATCAAGAACTGCCCAACCTCCTCCCCCCCATCTTCGAGAGCGAGAGCCAGTGCCGGCTGAAGATCGCCGCGAGCCGCGAGCGCGGGCTGGGTTCGGGCCGGATCCGGGAGGCGTGGCTCGAGAGCTACCCCGAGCATACGTACCGGATCATCAGCCTGGCCGCCCGGCCGCTGTTCGGCGCGCCCTGGGGCCGCGAGGTCGAGAACCCCTACGATTGGAGCCTCCTGCGTAGCCAAGGCGTCCGCTACGTGCTGCTGGCCGACCACGCCGCGGGCGAGCGTGATCGGAGCTTCGAGGCCAGGCTCCGCCATGATGGCAAGCTCCTGGCGAGGTTCGAGTCGGCGGCATCCCCGGCCGTGCGACCGCTTCTGGCCGCCACCGGCGGCGTCATCGACCCGACCATGGAGCTGTGGAGCGTGCCGGCCTCGTCAACAGGTGGAGACGGGGCTGGATATACTGGTCGAACGCCATGAACCTCGACTCCGCGCGCGAGCTGAAGTCGGACCTCGTGCGCACGGTGCTGGCCGGACTGCCCGAGGCCCTCTACCGCGCTCGCGCCCTGGCCGAGGCGGCGCGGCGCGTGGAGGAGGTCGACCCCCAGCCCCGGATGCTCGCCCTCGGCATCGCCCGCGCGCGCAAGGGCGACTTCCGCCTGGCCGTCCGCCTCCAGCGCCGCGCGCTCGAGGACGGGCCGGTCGTCGACGCCATCCGCCGGCGCGCCCGCGGCGAGGTGGACGTCCGCTACATCGGCCGCGTCAGCCGCCACGCCCCTCGCCGCTCGGCGCCGCGCTGGTTCCAGGCCCGCCAGCGCCCGCTCCTCATCGGCTGCTCGATCGGCCATTACCGCATCACGGCCGGGACGCTGGGAGCCTTCGTCCTCCTCCAGCGCGAGGGCCAGGTCCGCGTCCTCTCCAACAACCACGTCCTGGCCGACGAGAACCGGGGGCGAAAGGGCGACGCGATCCTGCAACCCGGCGTGTACGACGGGGGAACCCGGCCCCGCGACCGGGTCGGCGGCCTGGACCTCTTCGTCCGCCTGAAGAGCCGCGCCGCCAACCGGGTCGACGCCGCCCTGGCCGCCCTCGACAAGGACGTGGACTACGACCCGCACACGCTCAAGGGGCTGGGGGCGCTCGCCGCCGCCCCCGACCTGCCGATCGAGGACGTCGACCTGGTGGACAAGCTCGGCCGCACCACCGGGCGCACGACCGGGCGGGTCAGCGCCATCGAGGTCGACAACCTGATCGTGGCCTACGAAGAGGGCAACCTGCGCTTCGACGGCCAGGTGGAGATCGAAGGCACGGCCGGTCCTTTCTCCCAGGGAGGGGACAGCGGCTCGCTCATCGTGACGTCCCACGCGCGGCAGGGCGTGGCGCTCCTGTTCGCGGGCAGCGACCAGGGCGGCCGCGACGGCCAGGGGTTGACCTTCGCCAACCCGCTGCGCGACGTCCTGGCCGCCGTCAAGGCCGACCTGCTGACCTAGATCCATGGCCGCCGGAGCCACCCTCGACCAGGCCCGCGCCGCCCGCCGGGCGGCCCTCGACCGCCTGTCCGCCGACCGCGGGGGGACCCTGAGGGTGAACGGCATCGGACTTGCACGCACGAAAGACGGAGGGTGGGCCCTCAAGGTCAACCTGGAGGCGGCGGCTCCCGCGGGGACCGCCCTTCCCGAAGAGATCAGCGGGGTGCCGGTCCGTTACGAGGTGGTGGGCCGGGTCCGGGCGCGGACCGCGCGGAGACCGATTTGAAGAAGGTTCTCCTCGTCGACGACGACGAGTCCAACCGCGACATGCTCTCGCGGCGGCTGGAGCACCGTGGCTACCAGGTCGTGACCGCGGTCGACGGGCGCGAGGCGCTCGAGAAGGCACGGGCCGAGGTCCCCGTCCTCATCCTCATGGACGTGACCCTGCCCGTGCTCGACGGCCTCGCGGCCACCCGCGAGCTGAAGTCCACGCCGGCGCTCCGCGACATCCCCGTCATCGCCCTCACCGCCCATGCCAGCCTCGAGGACCGCGACCGCGCGCGGGCGGCCGGCTGCGACGACTACGACACCAAACCCATCGAGTTCGTGCGGCTGGAGGAGAAGATGGAGAAATTGCTCAGCCAGACCGCCGCGCGGAGCGTATGAGGGCCACCACCTCCGGGGGAGCCGAAGAGAAGCGGACCTGGAAGCCGCCGTCCGATTCTCCCTCCACCACCTTGGCGTAGAGGTCGACCGGCAGCTCCTCCCCCCCCTCGTCGCGGACCCGGATGCGCAGGTTGGCCCGCGCCGGCGCGTTGCGCCGGGCGCGCACCCATGCGCCGGTGGCCGAGGCCCGCACGAAGCGGCCCTCGGCGGACGACTGGCGGACGTGGGTGCCGTCCACCACGGTGAAGGAGACCGGGATCTCCCGGGAGAGCGCTTCCATGCTCTCCTCCGCCGGCGGGACCACGGCGCCGTGGCGGCCGCGCACGCCCTTCAGCTCGTAGGCGGTCACCGGGTCCTTGAAGCCCTTGGCCTGGAAGGAGCGCGACTCGCCGAGCACGAGGGCCTCCCCGGCGCTGGCCGCCGCCGAGTCGGAGACGAGGATCTGGCCGGGCAGGGTGAACGACTCGATGCGGGCGGTGAGGTTGACGTTGGTGCCCACCACCCCGTACTTGGCGCGGGTCTGGGAGCCGATGTTGCCGACGATGACCTCGCCGCTGTGGACGGCGACGCCCATCTGCACCTCGGGCAGCCCCTCGCGGCGGTTGGTCTCGTTCACCTCCGCCATGGCGAGCTGCATGGCCACCGCGCAGGCCGCCGCCCGCTCGGCGTCGTCCTCCCGGTCGAGCGGAGCGCCGAAGAGGGCCAGGATGGCGTCGCCGATGAACTCGTCGATCGTGCCCTGGAAGCGGGTGATCACGTCGGCCATCGCGCCCAGGTAGTTGTTCAGCAGGCGCACCACCTGCTCCGGCGCGAGCCGCTCGGCCAGGGCGGTGAAGCCGCGCAGGTCCGACATCAGCAGCGTCACCACCCGCTTCTCGCCCCCCAGCCGCTGCCCTTCGGGCGTCTCGAGCAGGCTCGACACGACCTCGTCGCTCAGGTAGCGGCCGAAGGTCCGGCGGATGAACTGGTTCCTCCGCTTCAGCTCCTCGTTGAGGCGCCGGATCTCGGCCATCGCGCGCTTGAGCGAGAGCTGGGCCTCGGTGCGGGCCATGAGCACCGCGAAGTCGAGGGGCTTGGCGACGTAATCGTTGGCCCCCATGCTGAGGGCCTGCACGACGTCGTGGGGCTGGTCCTTGGCGGTGGCCATGATGATGGGCAGCGCCGCCGCCGGATGGCGCTCGCGGAGGGCCTTCAGCACGTCGAGGCCGCTCACCTGCGGCATCATGATGTCGAGGAGCACGAGGTCGACCGGACGCGACTCCACGATCTCGATCGCCTCCGGGCCCGAGCCGGCGGTCAGGACCGAGTAGCCCTTGCTGCGGAGCACGCGGGCCAGCACGTCGCGGTTGCCCTCGTCGTCGTCGACGACCAGCAGAGTGGCGGGAGCGGAGCCGGCGGGCGGCTGGCCGGCCGCGCGCCGTTCGCGGGCGGGGGCGCTCGGGGGGGCCGGCGGATCGGGCAGCGACGCTTGGCCGCCCGCCGCGGCGCCGCCCTCGCCGGTCGACTCCGGCACCCGATCCACCAGCGCCTGCAGGCGGCGGGCCGCGTTGGCAATTCGCTTCAGGTCTGAGACGAAACGATGTTGGCCGGCCCGGGCGAGGTCTTCCTGCACCAGCTCGCTGTAGCCGAGGACCTGGTTGACGCAGGTGCGCAGCTCGTGGCGCAGGGACTTCTTGTCACGCTCCGGGCCTTCGGCCATGGCTCCCTGGTCGCTCGCGGGCGTGGATGAGGCGGGCAAAATCCAGCGTAGGTCACCCCCCGGGGCGTGTCAAGGACGGTCGCCCTCCGCCAGCTCGCGGCGCACGACGGCGCCCGACGCGTCGACCCAGTCCCACTCGCCCGGCCGGCCGCTCTTGTCACGAGAGAAGCCGACCTTCTGGAGCCGGCCGGCCAGGTCGAAGTACTCCCAGCGGTCCACAACACCGTCGCCGTCGGTGTCGATCTCCGACTGCCGCGGCTTCCCGTTCGGCGAGAAGAGCGTCACCACTTCGGCGCGCCCGTCGCCGTCGGCGTCGTAGACGAGCCGCTGGAGCCGGCCGTCGGAGCCGTAGAGGGCCTGGTACGGGCCCTTTTCGATGAGCCGGAAGGCCGGCGGAGGCGGTGAAGCGCCGCAACCGGCGAGGAAAACGCCCAGGAGCATGATGAGAAAGGACTTCAGCCGCATGCGGTTAACTCATTGTAACCCCTTGACACTCAGCGCAAAAGGCGCATACTGTTTCCGCTTGGAGTTCCCTCCGGGAGTGCGCTGATGAGCGTCCGCCGCCTGGCCGCCGTGGTGCTCGTGCTCCTGCTCGCCGCGCCGATGGCGACCCTTGCCGGAGCGGCGCCCCAGGCTCCCCCGGTGCCCGCGTTGCTGGTGGACGTCGATCCCGCCTCGGGCTGCGTGCTCGCCTACGAATACCCGCAGCTCCAGGGATCGATCGTGCCGCTCACGGGAGTGACGCGCTCCCGGCTGTTCTTCCACTCCGCGCTGGGACCGGACTTCTATTACGTCGAGGCCGTCCTCGAGGGCGGTCGTTACGTGGCCCGGCTCCCGCGGCCGCGGCCGGAAGCCGGCCCGATCGTCTACTACCTCGAGGCGACCCGCAGCGACTTTTCGCAGGGGCGCTCGGGCGAAGGCAACGCGATCGTCGTGCGCAAGATCGAGGACTGTCCCGCCTCCCGCAAAGCGGCTCCGGTCGCGCCCGGCGGGCCGGTCAGCGTCTTCGACGTGGCCGGCAACCCGTCCTTCCCGGCCGGGTTCGACGGCATCGCGGGCGCGGCCGCGGCGGGCGCGGGCGGGGCGGCCGGAGTCGGCGTCGCGGCGGGCGCGGGCGGCGGCTTCCTGACCAGCAACGTCGGCATCATGACCCTGGCCGCCGTCGCCGTGGGCATCACCACGGTCGTGATCCTCACCAACAACGGCCCCCAGAGTCCCAGTCGCTAGCGCCCTTCCGGTGGGGGATCGATCCCCCGCCTACGCGGGCACTGTCTCCGAGCCGAAGGTCATGGCCCGCGCGCGCCGGCTGCGCGACGCGACCCGGCTGCTGGAAGGGCTGCTCTGGGCGATCGTGGCCGGCTCGGTGGCCGCGATTGGATCGGTCCACCCGTGGGCGTACGTGCCCTTGTGGATCGCGTGCCTCACCGCCGCCCTGGTCTTCGTCTTTCGCGCGCTGACGTCGTCGGCGCTGCGCCGCTCGCTCGGGCGACACCTCGTCGCCTTCCACCTCTCCGGGCGCTGGCTCGTCCTCGATCCGGCCCCGGAGTACGAGAACCAGGGATGGAGCTTCGACCTGCGCCGCCCGGCCTTCACTTCGGCGCCGCTGCTCTGGCCCGGCATCGCCTTCCTCGCCTGGGTGCTCCTGCAGCTCGCACCGTTTCCCCCTTCCTTCCGACCGGCGACGGTCTCGTTCCCCGACACGCGGCGCGGACTCGCTTTCGTCGCATCGCTGCTCGCGCTGCACCTGGCGGCGGCGGCCGTCTTCGACGAGCGCGCGGCGCGCGTGCGCTTCCGCCGATTCGTCGCCGGCCTGGGCCTCGCCCTCGCTCTCGTCGCCCTCTTCCAGGCGGCCAGCGGCGCCCAGCGCATCTACGGCCTGTTCGCGCCGCTGGAGCGCGGGACGCTGTTCGGGCCCTTCGTCAACCGCAACCACTTCGCGGGCTACATGCTCATGGTGGCCTTCACCAGCTTCGGGCTGCTGGCGCGGGCGTGGCGGCGCTACCGGCGCCACGTCGGCGAGCGGCCCAACCTGCGGCGGAGGCTCGTCGCGCTCTCGACCGCGGAAGGGGTGGGCCTGCTCTACGCGGTGACTCCCTCGGTTGCGGCGGTGGCCGCCCTGGTCGCTACGACCTCGCGCGGCGCGCTGGTGGCCTTCGTGGCGGGCCTCGTCCTGGCCGGGCTCGGCGTGTGGCGGCGCTCGGCCGGCGTTCCCGCGTGGGCATTGGCGGCGGCCTTCGTGGTGATGGCTCTCTCGTGGTTCGGCCTGGAGCGCGTCGACATCCGTTTCAACGAGGCGGCCGGCGACGCCCCCGGCCGCACGGCGGTCTGGAAGGACTCGCTGGCGCGGATGAACGGGCGCTGGCTGAGGGGGACGGGCTTCAACACCTTCGGCCTCAGCATGAGCCACACGCGACCGTGGATCCTGCCGGTCGGCGCTACGCCATGGCCCGCCGAGGTGGACTCCGCCGTGCGCGCCGGCGAGTGGCCCGGCACCCGCGCCCTGACCCAGCTCCCGAGCCTGAGCTGGTACCGCGAGGCCCACAACGACTACCTCCAGACGCTGGTCGAGACCGGCGTCCCCGGCCTGCTCGTCGCGCTGTGGGCGGCCGCGGCGGCCCTGGCCGCGGTGCGGCGGGATCCCTGGCTGCTGGCCGCGGTGGCCGCCGTGCTCATGCACTCCTTCGTGGACTTCGACCTGCAGATCCCGGCGATCCCGGTGCTTCTCGTGTGCCTGGTGGCGATGCGGCCGGAGGGGGGGTTGAGGTAGCTCTTCGTCCATCCGGGCTGACAGTAACTTAAATGAAATTAAGTTAAGGCGTCACTTGATGGCCTCGAGCTCGATATAGATTCCGCTTGCGCGTACCACGTAACACGCAAGCCGCTCGTAGGGGTCGATCCAGCGATTCGCCGCACGCTGTAGAATCGGCACGTGCCTCCACGGTGACTGCAACATCAATAGGCGATGCCGAATGCGATAGCGGGCTTGGGAGTAGAAGCCGTAAGCAGAGAATAACTCGGTGCCCTCGATGAGATAGTCGAAAGAACGCGCAGAAAGATGTGTCCGATGGGTCGGATCGACGTACGAGGCGACGTCTGAAAAGTGCGGTGTTAGAACTGCTACGAACCCGTTTGGTCTTAGAAGCCGATGCACTTCGGCTAGAACTGCAATTGGTTCGCTGACGTGCTCAATGACGGAGAAGGCATATACGGCATCAAAGCTCGCGTCGGGAAAGGGATATGGACGTGAATTCAGGTCATGCGTAACGTCAGGATGCACCTCTGGTGAGATGTCGAGGGTTACTCCAAAGGCCTCGTCGCGCCCCGGGCCGATATGCAATACGCGATGGTCGCGTGCAAAGCTCCGGAGGTAATCCAGCCGTTCCCCCCAGAAATGCATGTCCAAGCCTATCCAAGCGTCTTCCTCGTCGTCAATCTTCTGTAGATGAGGGTAGATCAGTCACGTGTTGAACTTGCACTATTGGAGTCGACATCCGCTTCGGCTGGTCGAGCGGCTGGGTTACCTCCTGTTCGAGATCGTGCATCCGGAGGCACCTTGGATCAGCCCCGGTGCGGTACGGTTCCTTGATGCCCATCTGACTCGGCAGATGCGCTGTTTGGAGTTCGGCAGTGGTCGGAGTACGTTATGGATTGCCGCTCGCGTCGAACATCTGACGTCCATCGAGCACGATCCGGATTGGTTTGCCCGGGTCGAGCGGGATCTTCGCCGCAGGCCGACGCCGAATTGCGCAGTCAGGCTGATACGTCTCGATCATGCCGAAGCCGACGCGGAGAGGGATGGGTACGACCCTCTTCCGCGTTACGTTGCCATCCTCGACGAGTTTGCCGCCGAGGCGCTCGATCTCATCGTTATAGACGGTCACTACAGGACGACCTGTATCAGGCACTGCGGAAAGAAATTGCGCCGAGGCGGGCTCTTGGTCGTCGACGACATAGGTTATTGGCCGAACCGGCGACCGCCGATCCCCAGCGGTTACCGCTTGGTCCACGAGAGCGTCAGCGGCTCTAGCGGTCTGAAGGCGACTGGCATCTGGCGTAAGGAGTGACGGGTAGCGACTACAAACGGCTTTCGATCTCCTGACGGCGATGCGCTTCCTCTTCGCGTCACAGTATGTGAGGTCCAGAAGCTCGGGTGCCGCTGGAATCCTGATTTCGATCGGCGACGGCCTGACTCGCGCCGCACACCAGGTCGACCAGCTCTGGCAAGTCGAGCGCTCGCCTGTGCTCCCGCATGCCTCGCTGACCCGGCTCTTCGAGCTGCCCAGGTGGCAATTCGCTCAGGTCTCAGAACATCTGGAGAAGGAGCACTACGATGTCGTGATCATCAGCCAGTCTTGCGCGTTCCTCGCCTGCGAGCGGTTAACTTCTCGACATCCACGGACCCTCTTCCTGAACCATACTCAGGGGTGGGAAGCCCGCTACGACGCCGCGCGGCTCAAGTTTCGCTGGGATAGTTCGGCCGGCCGAGCCAGGCTGCTAGCGCAAAGGGTCACCGCCGCTTTGACCCGTCGCCTCTGCCGGCGTACGGCGCAGGCCTGCCACGGACTCATCGCGCTGTCCTCGCGATGTGCACGATACATCCAAAGCCACTACTCGATCCCGTCGTGGAAGGTCGCCACGATCCCCCCCGGCCTCGAGCGGTGGGGACTCGACGTCGAGAGGCCGCCGGTAGATTCGGCCACCGGTCTGCGAATGTTCTTCGTGGGAAACTACATCTCGGTCAAGGGAACGGCCCTTCTCGAATCCCTACTACCGGAGCTGGGCCGCGCGCATCGCGGGGCGACGCTTTCCTTCGTCGTCGACGATGCAGCCACTGACAGGGTCCGCCGGATCTACGGATCCGCGTTCGGCGACCGGCTGAGCGTGATGGGCTGGATTCCGCGCGAGGAACTTCCGGCGATCTACGCGCGCCATGACGTGCTGCTCCATCCGTCATTCTTCGAGGGCTTCGGCAGGACATCACTCGAAGCGATGGCCTGTGGCGTATGCTTCGTCGGCAGCAACGAAGGCGGCATGATCGACGTGATCAGCGATCCTGGCGAGGCGCTGCTAGGCGACGCGGCTGATGGCGCCGCGTTCCGGGGTCACCTCGAGCGCTGCCTTCGCGAGCCAGCGTACGCGCGCGCCGTCGGGGCGAAGGGCCGCGAACGGGCGCGTCAGTTCACCATCGAGCGCACGTGCTCAGAACTCGTGAGTTTTTGTGAGCAGCTCCGCGTGCGCTGGGAGCTGGATCAAGCAGGATGACGGCCGGGAGCGTGTGGTTCGCCGACCCAGACCTCGTCGGCCAATTACCTTTCCTTTTCCGGCTATATGCATTGTACAGCCGGCTCATGTTCTTCCCCGCCCACGCGCGTGTGTTCGGAGGCTCGTTCCTCCTGAGGCTCCTCGGCCGGCTGATCGCGTTCGCAGGACTTCCGGACGAAATACCGCTCCGGGTGGGCGAGTGCATCATCTATCTGGACCTCTGCGACGCGCGCATGCCCATGGTCATCCACGAAGTCAGGGACTTCGACGTGGACCTGGGCATCCTAAGGAACGTACTGCAGCCGGGCGACACCTTCCTCGACGTGGGGGCGAACCACGGCACCTATTCGATCGTCGCGTCGAAGCTGGTCGGGCCCGACGGCGCGGTCGTCGCTGTCGAAGCGATTCCGAAGCTCGCACGGCTCATCGAGAAGTCGCTGGCCGCCAACAGGGTGCGCAACTTCGAGGTCCACACCGTTGCGGCCGGCGACGCGTCGGGTGCCGGTACGCTCTTCGTTCCGATGAAGGGCTCGGAGTCGTCGAGCATCTACCCGAGTTATTGGGCCGGCCAGAAGCGCCTGAGGATCCCGGTGACACTGGCTCGCCTTGACGATGTGCTCGCCTGGGAGCGCTATCCGGGACGCATCGTCATGAAGCTCGACGTCGAAGGCAGCGAGCTTGCCTGTCTTCGCGGCGCAAGGCGTCTCATCGAGGCGAAGCGCCCCGTCATCCTGCTCGAGATCAATCCCACCAGTGCTGCTGCGGCCGGGCAGGAGCCGGATGCGGTTCTTCGCCATCTCGCGGGTCTCGGCTACGACCGGGTCGGAGAGGTCACTCAGTTCCCGAATACGATCCCGATCGAACGAGTGGACTGCAGTACCCAGCGGAATGTGCTCGTTCATCCCTGCGCAATTCAGGCTGCCAAGACGCGCTCATAGAGCGCTGCTACCCGCGCCGCATGGAAGCGGATGTCGAAAAGCGCCTCTGCCCTCTGCCGACCGGCCGCGCCCATCGACCTTCTCAGCGTCTCATCCCTGACCAATCGCATGATGGCATTCGTCAGCGCGCTCACATCCCCTGGCGGGACCAGGAGCCCGGCACCGCCATCGGTCCCGAGGACCTCGGGTACCCCACCGGCGTTGGTCGCTACCACGGGCCGACCCATCGCCATGGCTTCGAGGACGACACGCCCGAATGGCTCGGGCCGGATTGAAGCATGAATGACCACATCGAGGGCCGCCATCACCTTCGGCACATCATGGCGATAGCCGGTGAACGTAACCACCTCGCCCAGGCCATGATCCCGCGCCTGTCGGATGAGGGTCTCGCGAAAAGCCCCGTGTCCGTCGGTTCGATAGACCTCGTCTCCGACCAGCAGGAAGAGCAAGCCGGGGCAGCGATCATGAAGGACCGCGGCGGACCTCAAGAACTCCTGCTGTCCCTTCCAGGAGGCGAACAGTCCCACCATGCCGACCAGGCACGCTTCAGGCGGGATGCCTAACTCCTTCCTCAGGCCGCCCCCATCGACCTCCGGCGAAAACTCCTTCAAGTCCACACCGTTCGGGATCACCTCCATCCTCGATGCGAGGCCAAGGGCCTCGACAGAAGCCGCCACCGCGCTCGAGTTGGCGATGATGTGGACGGCTGCAGCCCGGCCCAGCGCGGCGATCGAGCGCTCCCAGACTCGGTTCTCAACGAAATCCCTGATGTGCCAGATGACCGGGACCTGCTGACGCCAGCCGGCCATCGCCCCGATCACATGGGCCTTGGTGCCATTCGTGTGGATGATGTCAAGTCGGAGCTCACGCACTCCTGAGGAGACGGCCTTGTAGAGCGACAGAGCCCCCGGAACAGCCTCAAGCGCGTCAGGAAAGCTGGAGCGCGCGCCGCGCAGGCTGAGCCGCTCCACCTCACGCGGGAGATGCAGCGAAAGGAAGGGTACTCCCAGGGACTCGACCACGGAAGCCAAAGGCCCGCCGTCCGGACCACAGACCATCGGCTCGAAGCGCTCCCTATCGAGAGCCGCCACAAGGCCGAGCAAGCTGCGTTCGGCGCCACCGATGATGCCGGAGGGGATCAGATAGAGGACGCGGGCGGCCATCAGGCCTCGTGTGCCTGTCGAACCACTGTGCCGAGAAGGTCGCGGTAACGGACACCCAGTTTCTCCCAACCCATCTCCTCGCGAACCCAGTCCCGTCCCTGCGCACCCAGGCGCGACGCGAGAGTGTGATCCTCCAGAAGTCGCACGAGCCGATCGGCCACGGCTAGCACGTCGCCCGAATCGACGAGCAGTCCGGTGCGATGATCGAGTATCGCGTCGACCACACCCCCCGTTCGCCCTCCCAGAGTCGGGCGACCCGCTGCGTTGGCTTCGAGGAACACGATTCCAAAACCCTCGACTCCATGATCGATGCGCGAGTCGCGACTGATCATGGCGAAGACGTCGGCCGCCGCGTAGAGAAGCGGAAGCTCTTCTTGAGGAATCTTTCCGAGGAATCGGACGCGGTCCCCGAGATTTAGGGATCTCGCAAGATCTTCCAGATACCGCCGCAAAGGCCCATGCCCAGCGACGAGATAGACGACGTCGGTTACCCGGGCGGCGACGATAGGAAGAGCGCGAAGGACGGTATCGTGGCCCTTGTATCTCTCTCTGAGCCGCGATACGGTCAGGATCGCGCGCGCGTTGCCGATTCCCAAACGGCGCCGGTAGGCAGCGACGGCGTCGGCGGCCGGGCTGGTCGAGATCCGCAAGCCCGGAGGTATCACCACCACCCTTGCCGGGTCCACCCCGTACTTGCCGATCTCGGATGCCGTGAAGCTGCTGATCGCAACGATGCGAGTGCTTTGGGCGAAGAGCATTGTCGCGAGTCCTCTCACCCTCCGTGGCCGTATCTCCATGGCATAGACCATGGTCACGATCGGACGACGGAAGAGTTGCCGCAGCAGGATGGCGACTGGACCCAGAATGATGTGGCCGCAGATGATCACGTCGGGACGGCCCTGGAACCCCGCCACGACCGCGGCCGCGAGCAGGCCGATGAGATATCCTGCGAGGCCGAATGGCATCGGCGCGACCCGCCGCACCCGACACGGATAGCGGCTGTCCCATTCACGTGCGGCTGGATGGGAAGGGGCGATCACCTCGACCGATGCATCGGGAAGGCTGATCGCGAGGTCGGAGAGTAGAGTCTGGATGCCTCCGTCTGCCGGCGGAAAGTCGATGGCAAGTAGCAGCGCCTTGAGCGGCCGCTCACCGCTCATGGCTGCTGGACCCGGTCGATGAACATCTGATGCCAGAGCTCCAGGGTCAGGAGATTCCACAGCGCCTGTGAATAGTCCGTCGTCCCGCTCTGGTGGCGGTCCAGTATCAATGCGACCTGCGCGGGCCGGAAATACCCGCGCTCGCGGGCCCGGGCCGAAAGCAAGATATCTCTGGCGAAGTCGTGCAAGGACTCGCGCAACCAGCGTGCGATGGGCACTCGAAACGCCTGCTTTCGTCTCCGCGCGGTCTTTTTCGGCACGAGCGCGCTCGCGGCCTGTCGCAGAAGACGCTTGGTTTGCAGTCCCCGGACCTTGAAGGTGTGGGGCAGCAGCGCCACGAGCTCCATCAGCTTGTGGTCCAGGAGGGGAACGCGGGCTTCGACCGAGGCTCCCATGCTCATCCGGTCCATCTTGAGGAGGACGTCGTCGACCAGCCAGGTCCGCACGTCCAGATACATCAGGGCATGAACGATCGGGTCTCGTCCTACGGCGTCCAGAACGCCCTCCACGAGGTCCAAGGCGAGGTCGCCATTGCCCCACCAGCACGCCTGGGGAGAGACGAGCCCTCGCTGCTGTTCGCGTGTGAAGTTCGCCACCAGCTGAAGGTGACGTTCGCCGTCAGAGATGTCGCAGAGCAGCGCTTCCAGACGTCGCGGCAACCACCCCTCCCGATCCGTGTCGAACATCAGGCGAGACACGGCGCCGTCGCGGCGCAGGGCGGGAAGGAAGCGATGCAAGGTCCGCGCGATGCGGAGCCAGGCATATCGGGGGTAACCCCCACAGAGCTCGTCGCCTCCTTCGCCGGTCAGCAAGACCTTGACGTCCCGGGCGGCCGACCTGCAGATCAAGTAAGTAGGAAGCGCTGCGGCATCCGCCACGGGCTCGTCCATCAACCAGATGACCTTCGGCAGTTCGTCCACGGGCGAGGCTTGGACCTCCAGCTCATGATGATCGGTACCCAGCGCTGCCGCCACGCGGCGGGCGTGCGGCCGCTCGTCCAATCCCAGGTCGGGGAAGCCCACCGTGAAGCTGCGGCACCCGGCGCCGACCTCCAGCGACATGAGGGCGGTGACGACGCTGGAATCGACACCCCCCGAGAGAAGCACGCCCAGTGGCACGTCGCTGAGGAGATGTAGCGAGACTGCTTCCCGGAGCGCCGTCTCGAACTCACCATGGACCTCTTCCTCTTTCAGGGACCGGTCCGGTTCCGCGAAGACGAGCTCCCAGTAGCGAACGACCCGGATGTCCGGCCCCGTGACCACCAGGTAGTGGCCGGGCGGCACCTTCAAGATGCCTCGGAACAGCGTCTCCGGGCCGGGCACATACTGGAGGGTCAGATACGTGCCGAGCATCGTCTCATTCACGCAGCGCGGGACTTCCGGGCAAACCAGGAGCGCCTTCGCCTCGGAGGCAAAGAAGACGCGTCCACCTACGGTTGTGTAGTAGAGCGGCTTGATGCCGAGCCGGTCGCGCCCAAGGATCAGCCTCTTGCGTCTGTCATCCCAGAGAGCGAAGGCGAACATGCCCCGGAGCGCGTGGATCCCCGCTTCGCCGTACTCCTCGTAAAGATGGACGATGACCTCGACGTCGCTCCCGGCCCTGAAGCGGTGCCCTTTCGCCTGCAGGAAGCGCCGCAACTCTCGGAAGTTATAGATCTCGCCGTTGCAAATGAGCTGGATCGTTCCGTCTTCACTGGCGATCGGCTGCTGTCCCGTTTTCACGTCGATGATGCTGAGGCGCCGCATTCCGAGGGAGATCCCGTCCCCGAAGTAGTAGCCCTCGCCGTCGGGGCCTCGATGGGACATGGCGATGGCCATGGCGTGGACGGCCGCTTCGTTCCGTTCGCCGGTGACACCGCAGATCGCGCACATCAGGAAGCCGGCGCCCGCGCTGCCTCCCGACACACAGCTCGCATCGTGGCCGCCACGGCGGCGTTTGTATACGTCTCCAGGACGGCGCGGCGGCCTGTCTGCGCCAGCCTCTGCCGGCGTAACGGGTCAGCCAGCAGGCCTCGCATGGCGGCAGCCAACGCCTCGACGTCGCCCTCAGGGCTGATCAAGCCTCCTCCGAGCCTCCGAATGAGGCCGGGGATCTCTCCGGAGTCCGAGCCGATGACTGGTACTCCGCAGGCCAGCGCCTCGATGATGACGCGACCGAACTGTTCCTTCCAGCGCGGTGTCGTCAGGGAGGGAACGACTACCACATCGGCCACGGAGAGGTAGTCCGCCACATCCAGGTGGGGGACTTGGGGCAGAAAGACGAAGCGGCCAGCAGTGTCCTTTACCACCCCGCGGAGAGTGTCTTCCTCCGGCCCTGATCCCACGACCCAGAACGTGATCGGACTCGCCTCGGTCGCGGCCATCCGAGTGGCCGCGCTGAGAAACACGCCGACGCCTTTCTGTGGCACGAGCCGGCCGAAATAGGCGAAGACAGTTCCTGTCAGGCCCAGACGCGACCGCAAGAGCCGCGTGTCGCGGGGCGAGAAGCGGACCGGATCCACGCCGTGGGGCAGGAGTGTGATCGGCCCCCCATATCCCTTCCACCGGAGCACTTCCGCCGCCTCGTCGCTGATGGCGCATGCATGGTGGGTTGCGCGAAGGACCGCCGACTCGATCAAGCGACTCGGCAGCGGCAGCCGCTTCTTAATGTTCTGCTTGCTATAGAACACGATCCGTGACCGACAAAGCTCCGCCTGCCGGACGACCTGCAGGGCCGAAAGGC
>QHVM01000069.1:50177-53084 GCA_003223555.1 Acidobacteriota bacterium
TGGCTTCGCGAAATGCCCGTGACAACCCCGTCAGGTAGAAGTAGAGCGAACCATTTCCGGCGAGAGCCGGCCGGCCCGTGATGATCCGGAATCCGTCGCCCACAACCCGGTCCGCAACGATCCGTCGTCCATCGAAGTCGGACTCGTAATGGCTCGGCATCAACAGCGTCAGCGCCACGTCGGGATGGCGGGCCAGTTCCTGGTATACGTGTTGGTTGGCCCCCACCACGCACGCATGGGACACGGCTAGGATTCGGAGCGGCTCCGCGTTCGGAGCGACTGTTTCTCTGGGGAGTACATTTCTTCCGTCGGGGACTGGGGCGGGTCTCAACCTCGCAACAGCTCTTGGATCGTCTTCTCCAGCGCGAAGTGCTCCCCATAGACCTTCTGGGCGTGGCCGCTCAGACGGGCCCGGGCCTCGGGATGGGCAAGCAGCTGCTCGGTCGCCTGGATCATTTCTCTCGGATCCGAAGCAGGCACCAGGATGGCGCACCCGCACTCGGTCCAGATCGAGTCGCTCAGGAACCCCAGGGTAGTCACGGTGGGCACGCCGTGCGCCAACGCCGCCATCAGGCTCGTTCGCCGACTGCTGGCACCGTCGGGATAGGGCTGCACGAGCACGTCGCAGGCTTGAAGATGCGCCGACAGCTCTTGCGCGTCAAGGCCGTCGCGCGCGTGAACGCGGCCGCTCAGACGTGGATGCCGCTCGAGCAGCTGGGCGGCGAACTGGTCACTGTTGCGACCCATGAGAAGACATGCTCGGTCGTCTAGTGAAACGAGCAGGCTCGGCAGGACTCGGCTCAGCATCCGGCGGATCAAAGGCGAGAAGGTGCCGAAGCTGCCGAGAACGAGGCCTCGGTCGGGCAAGAGGGTCTTTTGGATCCCCTGGACCTTAGTCGGCGATGCGAACACCGGTATCGTGCTCGGCATCGGCAACCAGGTCATCTGCTGGTATGGGCCGGCCCTATGTGGGCGAAGCAGAGGTTCCCAAGACTGAGTCGAGAGATAGACTCTGGAGGCCGCCTTCAGCGCGATCCGGATCATCGCTCTTTGCACGCCGGCGAGGACCCAACGCTGAGGTCGGTCCAGAAGGCGCCACGGATAGAAGGGCTCGTGGACCAAGAGACGGACTTCGCTTCCGGCATCCCGTCGCGACTCGAGCCATCGGCAAAAACCCAGATTCAACCCGCGACGACCCCACGCATTCGGTGTGTACTGAACGAGGAGCGGACCTGCCCCGTCCAACGAATCCATCTCATGGCTCAGACGCCGTAGATCGCCCGCCGTCCATCGGCCAGCGCAACGATGGACAGTGACGTTCGCGACCACCGCAGTAGGGTCGCTCCAACGAGGAGCCCAGACGTGGACGTCCAGTCCTGCCTCACCCAGCCCGGCGGCCAGAAGACCGACGTAGTCGCTCACTCCGCCGCGCTGCGGAGGGTATTCTCCGGTGAGGATGTGCCAGAGACGATTCAAGATCGTAGAAGGATTCGAAGTCGCGAAGTCCAGAAACTGCGGTCTGTTGCCGTGAGGCTCAGGAACCACCACAGGGCAGCTCCGCCGGCCATCGACCCGGCTGCTCCCAAACCGAGGCTGACCCAGCGGTCCGGCGGGTGTCTCTGAACCGCAAACCAGAGGATGCCCAGGTACGGACCGCCCCACAGCAGGGGAACCGCAGCTCTCCCCAGAAGCTGGCGAGGTTCTATGGAAAACAGTTCCCACAGAACACGCGGCAGGGCCCAACTCTGGACCAGTACGAAAGCGGCCAGGGTTCCGAGAAGAGGGCCTACGACGCCCAGCCGGATTGTCGCGAAGACGCTGATGCTGATGTTGAGCACCGCCGAGGTCACGGCATAAGGCAACCAGTGGCGCACACGCCCCGTGCCGCTAATTGGCCAGCTCCACAGTGTCGAGAGTGACCAGAGCCAGGCGTTGATGCTCGCCGTGACGCACACCGCATACCCGGCGAAGTAGCCAGGTCCCACCCAAAGGCGCATGAACGGCTGGTTGTACACGACGATCGGGCCGAGGGTCGCCAGACCCACGCCGCTCAACAGACTCGTTAGATCGAGAAGTCGTTGTCGAAATGGATCGTGCTTCTCCTGCGCGTGGAGCTCGACGAGGGGCGCCCAAGTGGCGATGCCCAGGCCTTCAAGCTGAGCCAGGGCGAGCCTGGCCAGTCGTTGGGTGAGGAAAAAGGCGGTCACCGATGCCGGTCCGAGGAACGCCCCCACGACGATGTTGTCGCTCTGGAGTGCAATCTGTCCGCTAAGGCTCACGGCCAGAGTGGGCCAACTCAGCGACCAGAGCGCGGCGCGATCGTCGGGCGTTACGCGCACCGATCGCAATTCAGGATATGCGCGCAAGCCACGCATGGCGAGGATCGTCAGGGTGGGCGCCTGGGCGATGACGAGGGCTAAAGACTGGCCGGGCAGTCCCCAATCCCGTCCGGGCGGCCGCGAGAAAACAGCCGGTCAACAGGATTGACTGGAGAGTGAGCAGGTTCTTCACCAAATAACCGCGCTGCTCTGCGTCGGCCAGCGCTCGGAATACCGTCAAGGGCGTCCACAGCAGATTCCCGGTCATGACGACAGCGCCCATGACGACCTCCGCCGTGGACAGGGATCCGAGGACGAGGATATGCGGTATACAAAGGGAATAGACGAGTCCGGCGACGACGATGACAAAGGTGACCGGAAGATAAGCCCTGAAACCCGCCGCTAATAGCCGGGCGACTCGGTTTCTCTCTCCCCGACCAATCTCGTTGGCCAGATGAGCCAGTAACGCTCCGTCCACGCCCAGCGCCAGAAAGCCGAAGTATGTGAAGCTACCGAGCAGAACCCGGTGCATTCCCAACCGCTCGGAACCCAGCCATCGGAGGAGCCACGGCGTGCTCACGAAGCCGAT
>QHVM01000038.1 GCA_003223555.1 Acidobacteriota bacterium
CGGAGGCGGATCGTCGCCCACCCAGCCTACACCGATCCCGACTCCCGTTCAGACCGCCACCCCGACCCCCACGCCCACTCCCGCCCCCACTCCCACGCCTGCGCCGACGCCGACGCCCCCGAGCTTTTTCGACAACCTGGCTCCCGGACCGGTGGTGCGCTACAACATCAAGCTGCACTCGGTCCGCAAGCCCGACGGGACCGAGCTCGAGGAGCCGTTCCCCCAGGACGACCAGGGCCGCTACCGCGTCAACCCCGGCGACTTCATCGTCTTCGATTCCACGCAGAAGAACGCCCAGGGCGAGGAATGCCAGTGGATCAACGACCCGGTGTGGACGGTGACCGACGAGCTGAACGTGATGGACCGGAGGCCGAGCAGCAATCCCTTCCTGCTCCGCGTCGACATCGTTCGCACCGGCAGCTTCACGGTCACCGCCTCGCTCGACGGGGTCCAGGCTCCCCAGCGCCTCGTCATCGCGTCCAAGATTCCCTGACGCCATGAGAGCTCGCGCCGGCCTGCTCTCCGGCGATGGCGGCTCCGCCCGCCGCCAAGGCCGCCTCGGCATCCGAGACCCGGATCTCGCTGGACTTCAAGTACGCCGACATCCTGGACGTCGTCCGCCTGATGTCCGAAGTCGGGAACTTCCAGGTCGTCATCGATCCCGGCGTCTCGTGCAAGCTGACGCTCAAGCTCAAGGAGGTCCCCTGGGACGCCGCCCTCGACGTCGCCCTGCGCTCGTGCGGCCTCGGCCGCGATGAGGAAGGGGGCATCGTGCGGGTGGCGCCGACGGCCAAGCTCACCGAAGAGGCCGCCGCGCAGCGCAAGCTGGCCGAGGAGCAGAAGCTGAACCGGCCGCTGCACACGGTCCGCTATCGGCTGTCCTACGCCAAGGCGGCCGAGCTGGCGCCCCTCATCAAGAAGTTCCTCTCGCCGCGCGGCGAAGTGGTGGTGGACGCACGGACCAACACCCTCATCATCACGGACATCGAATAGTCTTCCTCGCGTTCGCGCTGGGTGACGATGCGCATGGCGCAGGGGACACTCCAGCGTGGGCCCCTGGCTTTCAAGTCTTTTAAAATCAATAGGTTAATGTGTGTGGGTTACGGCACACCTCTTGCTAACATCATTTGACGACGGGCGGATCCGGAGAGGTGTTGACATGGCGCGACCCACGCTGTTGACGGTCCTCGCCCTCGGCCTGCCCGCCCTGGCCGGCGCGCAGGAGGCCTTTCACGACGGCCGGATCCGGCACGTGGAGCCGGGGGTATCGATCCAGCGCGCGTCCGAGACGGCGGCCGAGGAGGCCGTGCCCAACCTTCCCTTCCTTCCCGGCGACCGGGTGTGGACCGACCGCTCGGGGCGCGTCGAGTTCCAGTTCGCCGATGGAACCCTGCTCCGCATCGACAACCGCAGCAAGCTCGACTACGTCACCCGCGACGACGGCCGCCGGGAAGAGCGCGCCGTTCTCCGGCTCTGGTCGGGGGGCCTCTACGTCCACGGCCGCGACCCTCGCCTGAGCATCGAGACGCCGGGAGGGGTGGTCGACATCGCTCGCGGAGGCGTCTACCGCCTGGACGTCGATTCGGGTGAGGCGCGGCTCTCTGTCTACGAAGGCGACGCGGTCTTCGACGCGGGGAACGCCGTCCGCGTGCAGGCCGGCGAGCGGGCCTACGCCCGCCGCGGGGAGCCCGTAGAGGGCCCCGAGCGCTTCGACCGCGCCGAGGCCGACGAGTTCGCGCAATGGGATCGGGATCGCAGCGAGCGCGACCGCTGGGCCGACCGCCGGCCCGAGTACCTTCCCGAGGAAGTCGCGCCCTATGCCGGCGAGCTGGAGGCGAGCGGCGCCTGGTACTACGAGAGCGAGGTCGGTCACGTGTGGCGGCCCTACGTGCCGGCGGGGTGGAGCCCCTATACGGACGGACGCTGGGTCTGGACCGCCTACGGGTGGACGTGGGTGCCCTACGAGGGATGGGGCTGGGCCACGTGCCACTACGGCCGCTGGGGCCATGCCCCCGCTCTCGGCTGGTACTGGATCCCGTCCGCCGGCTGGGGGCCGGCCTGGGTGTCGTGGGCGATCGGCCCGAACTACGTCGGCTGGAGCCCGCTCGGCTTCCGGGAACGGCCGTCGCTGGTCGTGGGAGGACGCGACCGCGGCCGCTCGGTGCCCCGTGGCGCGACCAGCGTGACGAACCCCTGGGTCTTCGTCCGGCGGGCCGACCTCGGGGCCCGGGACGTCGCCCGGCGCCGGATCGAGACGGCCCCCGAAGTCGTCCGGGACGTGCGCATCGTGGACTCGCCGCACGCGCGCCTGACCCGTGAGCTGCAGATGGGCGACGGCGACCACGCCGCGCCGCGCACGGTCAGGACCAGGCCCGGGCCGGGGGACACGGTCCCCGAGCTGCGCAGCGATCCCGCGGTGACCATCCCGGCGCCGGTGCCCCGGACCCGGTACGAGTCCGAGCGGGAGAGGGATGCCGAACGGCGGCGGCCCAGCCTGCATTCCGACCAGCGCACCGCGTCCCCCCCAGCCGAGCGCGCCGCCGCGCCTCTGCCCCGCGGTCGGGGTGGCGCGTGGCCGCCGGACGCGGTCCCGGCCGGGCCGCGCACCGAACGAGCCGACCGGCCGCACCCGACCGACGTGCGGTCCTCCCCCGCGGGTCCGGCGGGCATCGCCCGTCCGCGGAACGAAGAGCGCCGGACCGAGACGCCGGCCGCGCAGTCTCCCGACCGCGAGGTGATGCGTCCGGTCTTCCGGCCGCTGGGTCGGGCCGAGGGTGAGCGCGAACGTCCAGCCTCCGGGAGCGGAGCCGAGGTCCGCGGCGAGGGCCAGAGGGGGCAGGCGCGCGAAGGCGCCGGAGGCCGCCGGCCGGAACCCGCGCCACGCGCGCAGCACGCCGAGCCTCGTCCGTCGCGGCCGCCCGAAGCGCGGCCGGCCACGCCTCCCCCCGCGGCTCACCAGGGGGCGGAGCGCCGGAAGAAGGAAAACTGACATCGAGCTGGGGGGTGCTAGCGGCGCACCCCCCAGACCCCCCGCTCGCGTCTTCCGCGGCGGCGAAGTGAATTCGCCGCCGCTCATCAAACGGGTCTGCTTCGCGGCCCCGAGGGGAGTGAATCCCGCTCCGCTCCTCATTGAGCTGGGGGGTGCTAGCGGCGCACCCCCCAGACCCCCGCTCGCTCCGCGGGAGTGAATCCCGCTCCGCTCGCAGCCGCGCTATAGTTTTGCCCATGGCGACGGCGTCGCTGGCGGAGATCCGCTTCGGCAGCCTCCGCCGGGCGGGGGTGATCCTCGTCTTCTCGGCGGCCATCCTCCTGGGCTCCCTGGCCGGCATCTTCCTGGCGTACGAGAGCGACCTGCCCCAGGTCTCGTCACTCGAGGACTTCCAGCCCAACATCATCACCGAGGTCTACACCGCCGACGCCAAGCTGCTCGGCGATTTCGCCATCGAGCGCCGCGTGGTGGTCTCCTTCAAGGACATCCCGCCTCACCTCCGCAACGCGGTGGTGGCGGTGGAGGACGCCGACTTCTGGAGGCACATCGGCATCAACCCGTGGCGGGTCCCGGGGGCGGCGCTGGCGAACCTCCGCTCCGGCCGCCGCGGGCAGGGCTCCTCCACGCTCACCATGCAGCTGTCCCGGCTGCTCTTCCTCACCCCGGAGAAGACCTACGAGCGGAAGATCAAGGAGGTCATCCTCGCCTTCCAGATCGAGAAGAGCTTCACCAAGGAGGAGATCTTCGCCCTCTACTGCAACCAGGTCTACTTCGGCCACGGCAACTACGGCGTGGAGGCGGCCAGCGAGTTCCTCTTCAGCAAGCCGGTCGGGGAGCTGAGCCTGGCCGAGGCGGCCCTGGTCGCGGGCCTTCCCCAGAACCCGTCCCGGCTGTCGCCCGTCGAGCACCCCGACCGCGCGCTCGGCCGCCGCAACCACGTCCTCGAGCGCATGGCGGAGGAGAAGTACATCTCGACCGAGGAAGCGGACAAGGCCAAGGCCGAGCCCCTGCGGCTCAAGCTCCGCCGGGAGCGCCCCTCGATCGCCCCCTACTTCCTGGAGGAGGTCCGCAAGTACCTCGAGCGCGAGTACGGCAGCCAGCGCATCTACCAGGGCGGCCTGCGGGTCTACACCACGCTCGACTCCTCGATGCAGCTCGCGGCCAACCAGGCCGTGCGCAAGGGACTGCTGCGGCTCGACCGGCGGGCCCGCGGCTTCACCGCGCCGACGGCGAGCATCCTGAAGGACGGCGCCTTCCCGCCGAGCGTCCGTCTCGAGGAGTGGGATGCGCCGATCGCGGTGGGGGACGTGGTACGGGGGGTGGTCGAGAGCTCGGACCGCTCGGTGGCGGTCGTCCGCATCGGCGAGTACAAGGCGGTCCTGGGCCCGGCCGACGTGGTCTGGACCGGGCGGCGGAGCGTCTCCGAGGTGCTGCCGCGGGGGGCGATCGTGCCCTTCCTCGTCCAGTCGCTCGGCGAGGAGGGCGGCGAGAAGCGGGCCCGGGTGCTGGTGGAGCAGGAGCCTCGGGTCGAAGGCTCACTGCTCGCCCTGGAGCCGAAGACGGGCGCCGTCCGGGCCATGGTCGGCGGGTTCGACTTCGAGCGCAGCAAGTTCAACCGCGCGACCCAGGCGTACCGCCAGGTAGGCTCGGCCTTCAAGCCCATCATCTATGCGGCCGCCATCGAGCGCGCCGGCTACACCCCGGCCACGATCATCGTCGACGCCCCGATCTCGTTCCCCGACAACAACACGGTGTGGACCCCCCACAACTACGACTTCACCTTCTGGGGGCCCATCCCGCTGCGGCGCGCCATCGAGCAGAGCCGCAACATCCCCGCCATCAAGACGCTGCAGGCGGTGGGGATCGAGACCGGGATCGAGTACGCCCACAAGCTCGGGCTCACCGGCGAGCTACCGCCCTACCTCCCCCTGGCCATCGGCGCCGGCGAGGCCACGCTCCAGGAGATGACCGCCGCCTTCAGCGCCTTCGCCAACGAAGGGCTGCGCATGAAGCAGTACTACATCGCCCGCATCACGGACCGGGAGGGCAACGTCATCGAGGAGTCGCGGCCGGTCGCCAAGGACGCCATCCGCGCCGACACCGCCTACATCATGACCAGCCTGCTCAAGGGCGTGGTGGAACGGGGAACCGCGGCCCGGGCCCGGGCGCTGCGGCGGCCCATCGCCGGCAAGACCGGCACCACCAACGACTACACCGACGGCTGGTTCATCGGCTACGAGCCGAGCCTGGCCGGCGGCGTCTGGGTGGGGTTCGACGAGAAGCGGGAGACCCTGGGCCGGGGCGCCGACGGCGCCCATACCGCGCTGCCGATCTGGATGGAGTTCTGGGCCGCGGCCACGAAGGACCGCCCCGTCGACGATTACCCGGTGCCGGCCAACATCGTGTTCGTCCCCGTGGACGCCGATGGCCAGCCGGCCACCCCCGGTGAGGCCGGCGTGCGCATGGAGGTCTTCGTGGCGGGGACCGAGCCCAAGGCGCGCAGCGCGGCCGCCGTGGGCGGCCCGTGAAGCGCGCCGACCTCGAACGGGAGACCGAGCGCCGCCGGCAGGCCGAGGAGGAGCTGCGGCGCAGCGAGGAGCGCTACCAGGAGGTCGTCGAGAACGCGAACGACATCGTCTACACCCACGACCTCGCCGGCAACTTCACCTCGCTCAACCGGGCCGGCGAGCGGATCACCGGATACACCCGCGCCGAGGCCCTGAAGCTGAACATGAGCCAGGTGGTGGCGCCCGAGCACCTGGAGCGTGCGCAGGAGATGATCCGCCGCAAGCTCTCCGGCGATACCGAAGGCAGCACCTACGAGCTCGAGATCGTGGCCAAGGACGGCCGACGCGTGCCGCTGGAGGTCAGCAGCCGGCTCATCCGCCGCGACGGCAAGCCGACAGGGGTGCAGGGCTTCGGCCGCGACATCTCCGACCGCCGGCGGGCGGACGAAGCCCTGCGGGCAAGCGAGGAGCGCTTCCGGGCCCTCGTCGAGAACAGCTCGGACGCCATCGTGCTCGTGGACGCCCAGGGCAGCGTCCTCTACCAGAGCCGGTCGGCCGAGCGCATCGTCGGCTATACGGCCGAAGAGCGGCGGGGCCGCAACGCGCTGGAGCTCGTCCATCCCGACGACCGGGCGGCCGTGGCGGGCAAGCTCGGCGAATGCCGGGCCCGGCCGGGCTCCATCGTCTCGGCCGAGTTCCGGGGCCGGCGCAAGGACGGAGGATGGCTGTACCTCGAGGGCACCGCCGCCAACCGCCTCTCCGACCCCGCGGTGGCCGCCATCGTCATCAACTACCGCGACGTCAGCGCGCGGCGGAGCCTCGAAGAGCAGCTGCTCCAGGCGCACAAGATGGAGGCCGTCGGGCGGCTGGCGGGAGGGATCGCCCACGACTTCAACAACCTCCTCACCGCCATCCTCGGCTACGGCGACCTCATGCTGCCCAAGCTGCACGACCCGACCCTGCGCGGGAAGATGCAGGAGATCCGGAAGGCGGCCGAGCGGGCGTCCGCCCTCACCCGGCAGCTCCTGGCCTTCAGCCGCAAGCAGGTGCTGGTGCCCGAGGTGGTGGAGGTGGGCGCCCTCATCGCCGAGCTGTCCAAGATGCTGCGCCGGCTCATCGGCGAGGACGTCGAGCTCGTCGCGTTGCCCGGCCCGGCTCCCGCCGCGGTGCGGGCCGACCGCGGCCAGCTCGAGCAGGTGCTGATGAACCTGGCCGTCAACGCGCGCGACGCCATGCCCCGCGGGGGGAAGCTGACGATCGAGGTCGCCGTCGCCGACCCCGACGAAGCGTTCCGCAAGGACCACCCCGACGTTCCCCGCGGCTCCGTGGTCATGATCTCGGTGAGCGACACCGGCCAGGGGATGGACGCCGAGGTGCGGAAGCACATCTTCGAGCCGTTCTTCACCACCAAGGAGCTGGGCCGGGGCACCGGCCTCGGCCTGGCGACCGTGTACGGGATCGTCAAGCAGAGCGGCGGGCACGTGGAGGTCGATACTGCTCCCGGCCGGGGGACGACGTTCCACATCTTCCTGCCCGCGGTGGAGGCGCCGCCACCGGCGCCGGCGCCGTCCCTGGACGCAGTGGTCGGGGGCTCGGAGACGGTGCTCCTGGTGGAGGACGAGGCCGCCCTCCGCAGCCTGGCCCAGGAGATCCTGCGCGACCAGGGCTACAAGGTGATGGCCGCCGGCAGCGGGCCGGAGGCCCTCGCCATCGCCGGATCGCATCCGGCCGCCATCGACCTCCTGGTCACCGACGTCGTGATGCCGGGCATGGACGGCCGGGAGCTGGCCGACCGGCTGCTGCCCATCCATCCCGAGACCCGCTGCCTCTTCATGTCCGGCTATACCGACGACGCCATCGTGCGCCGGGGCGTGCGTGAGGAAGGCATGCCCTTCCTCCAGAAGCCGTTCACGATCGACGCTCTCGCGCTGAAGGTGCGCGAGGTGCTGGACGAGCCGGCCGCGACGCGCTGACGCCGCGCCGGTCAGGGGATCGGGCGGTAGTCCGGATAGCGGGTGGGCCCGGCGCCGAACGTCACGCGCCACGACTGGCCGTCGGAGAGCCGCTGGCGGTAGATCACCCATTCCCCGGTGATGTTGGAGGAGAAGGCGATCTCGGCCCCTTCCGGGGAGTAGACGGGGTTGTAGTTGAGGGCCGGCCAGTCCACCAGCACCTTCTCGTCGTCCGTCTGCAGGTCGTGCTCGACCAGACGGCTGTGGTCGGAGAGATGGCCGCGGCTGACGTAGACGATCCGGCCGCCGTCGGGGTGGAACCGCGGCTCGCAGCCTCCCCGGCGGAAGGCCGACAGCCGCCGCTCTCCGCCTCCGGCGGAGCGCACCACGTAGATCTGGTGGCCGATGCGCCAGTTGGAGGAGAAGACGACGAGCGAGCCGTCCGGGCTCCAGCCGGGGTTGCCCATGATCGTGCCGTTGCCGTGCCGGGCCAGGACGCGCTCGGCGCGTGTGGCGAGGTCCATCACGAACAGGTGCTCCGGACCTTCCTGGTTCGTGAGGAAAGCGATCTGGCGCCCGTCCGGGGAGGGGTCGACCTGCCACTCCGTGAACGAGTTCGTCCGCACCCGCGCGGCCGGCCCGCCCTCGGCCCCCACCCGGTAGATCTGCCAGTTGCCCGAGCGGTCGGAGGTGAAGTAGACGGACCGGCCGTCGCGGCTCCAGCGCGGCAGGGCGTCGGTGGCGGGGTGGTCGGTGAGCCGCCGCTCCACGCCCCCGCCGGCCGGGATCACGTAGAGGTCCTGGTTGCCGGCCACCGTGCGCTCGAAGACCAGGTCGCGGGCGGCTGCGCCCGCCCTCTCGGGCGGCCTCCCGGACGCGGACGCGCCGCCGCGGCCGCAGGCGACGACCCCAGCCCCGAGCAGCGCCGCGATGACGGTCGCCCTGGTCGCGACCCCGAGGGGGCTAGTCTGCACCGGCGGCGGCCTGGCCGAGCGTCCCCCTGGCGCGGGCCACCAGCGCGGCCTTGATGAGGGCGTCGAGGTCGCCGTCCATGACCCGGTCGACGTCGCCCACCTCGAACTTCGTCCGGTGGTCCTTGACCATGCGGTAGGGGTGCATGACGTAGGAGCGGATCTGGCTGCCGAAGGCGATGTCCTTCTTGGCCGACTCCACCGCGTCGAGCCTTTCCCGCCGCTTCTGCATCTCCAGGTCGTAGAGGCGGGCCTTGAGGATCTTCATGCCCACCTCACGGTTCCGGATCTGGCTGCGCTCGTTCTGGCACGAGACCACGATGCCGGTGGGCAGATGGGTGATCCGGACGGCGGAGTCGGTCACGTTGACGTGCTGGCCGCCGGCTCCGCTGGAGCGGTAGGTGTCGATCCGGAGGT
>QHVM01000039.1 GCA_003223555.1 Acidobacteriota bacterium
GGCCTGCCCATCCGGCGTCCCGACACCCGGCACGCCTTCCGGATGCTCTGCCGGCACAACCGCTACGTGCAGGAGTACGGGCGGGTGCGCGATGCGGACGAAGTGGCGCGGCGGGAAGAGCTGTGGTCGCGGGCGATCGAGGCGATCGAGTTCCGCAGCGGGCGCGAGGTGGCGTCCATGACGGCCGAGGAGTTCCGCGAGCACCTGGCCTCGGAGATCGACCTGGAGACGTTCCGGGCGCGGGGAAGGACGCGGAGGGCGAGCAGGGGCGAGGCGCGGGCGTGAAGGCCGGCCTCCTCGCGGCCCTGGCGACGCTCGCCGTCGCCGCCCGCGGCAGCGCTGCTCCCCCCGCCGACCTGCTGCTTCTCAACGGCAAGGTCTTCACCGCCGACCCGGCCCATCCGTGGGCGGAGGCGATCGCGATCCGCGGCGAGCGCATCGTCGCGGTCGGGGAGCGCGCCGCGGTCGAGCGCGAAGCCGGCCGGGGCGTCCGGCGCCTCGACCTCGGGGGGCGGGTCGTCATCCCCGGCATCAACGACGCGCACGCCCACGTGGGGCCGGAGCTGCCGGGGACGCCGATCGCCGTCAAGGGCATGGAGCCGAGCTTCGACGACGTGCTGGCGGCGGTGCGGGAGGCGGCCGCCGCGGCGCCGGCGGGAGGATCGCTGAAGGGCGAGGTCGGATGGACCGCGCTCAGCGATCCCCGCGCGACGCGCGCCGCCCTCGACGAGGCGGCCGGCGGCCGGCCCGTCGTGCTCGAGTGCTGGACCGGCCACGACGGCCTCGTGAGCAGCGCGGTGCTGCGCGCGGCCGGCATCGGCGAGGAGAGCTGGAACCCTCCCGGCGGGTTCTACGGACACCTCACCGGGACGCGCACGCTCTCCGGCGCCCTCCACGAGTACGCGCTGTGGAGACTGACCCGGCGCTTGCGCAGCGAGGTGCCCGCGGAGCAAGCGGTGCGCGACGTGCACGCCTTCGAGCAGCAGGCGCTGCGTTTCGGGATCACGTCGGTCCAGGACATGAGCAACGCGCTCCGGCGCGACGCCTTCGTGCGCCTGCTGGCGCAGGCCCGCCCCATCCTGCGGTGGCGCGTCATCACCTTTCCGATGGTCGAGCCCTCGCAGCCCGACCTCGACGAGGGACCGGAGGTTCCCGCCCACCCGACGCCGCTCGTCACCGTGTCGGGCACGAAGTGGATCCTCGACGGCACGCCGGTCGAGGCGCGGGCGTTGATGCGCGACGCGTACGCGGACCCGGCGGGAAGGTACGGGCAGGGGAACTTCCGGCCGGAAGCCGTCCTGGCCGCGATCCGGCGCGGGGGAGCGGACCCTCTGCTCCTGCACGCGGTGGGCGATCGCATCATCGCCCAGGTGATCGCGTCGATGCAGCAGCTCGGCGGGGAGGCGACGTGGCGGCCCCGGCGCCTGCGGATCGAGCACGGCGACGGCCTGATGCCCGACCTGGTGGACTCCGCGCGCCGCCTGGGCATCGTGGTCGTCCAGAACCCTTCCCACTTCACGATCGGGGACGTGCTCTCCCGGCGCTACAAGCCGGAGGTCCGCGCGCGCTTCCAGCCCCTTCGCTCGCTGATCGCGGCCGGCATCCCGCTCGCGCTCGGCTCCGACGGCCCCGTCAACCCCTATCTCAACCTGATGTTCGCGACCACCCACCCGGCCCGGCCGGACGAGGCGATCGATCGCGAGCAGGCCGTCGCCGCCTACACGCGCGGGTCGGCCTACGCCGAGTTCGCCGAGGGCGAGAAGGGGACGCTGGCCCCCGGCATGCTGGCCGACCTCGCGGTGCTCTCCCAGGACGTCTTCGCCGTCCCGCCGGGCGACCTGCCGAAGACCGAGAGCGTCCTCACCCTCGTGGGGGGGAAGGTGGTCTACGATGCGGGGGTGATCTCATCCCACGCGAAAGGAGCCTCCCTTGACTGACGAGAGCGTCTTCGAGCGCCTGCGGGCCCGCGGCGAAGCCGTCTTCAGCCAGGTCTCGGCCGAGCTGATGAAGAACCCCGCGTTCGTGCAGGCCATGCAGGCGGCCGTGAAGGGCAAGGAGCGGGTGGACGAGGCGGTGGGGCAGGCCCTGAAGGCGATGAACGTGCCGACGCGCAGCGAGTTCCGGCGCGCCCAGACCCGCATCGACGCCCTCGCGCAGGAGCTGGCCGCGCTGAAGGCCGAGCGGCCCGCGGCACCCCGCCCGCGCCGGCCGAAGCCGCGCTCCCGCCGCGCCCGGTAGCATGGGGCGCATCGCCCTCACCGGCACCGCGTCGCTGCTCGGCGGCCGGCTCCTGCGCCGGCTGGCCGAGACGAAGGGGCCCGATCGCCTGCTGGTGGTGGACGTAGCCCCCCCGCCGGCCGCCCTCGCGGTCCGCCACCGCGCGGTCGACCTCACCGCGCCCGCCGCCGACCAGCGGCTGCTCGACGTCCTGCGCGAGGAGCAGGTGGAGTCGGTCCTGCACTTCGCCTTCTTCACGAGCCCGCGCCGCGACACCGTCTACACCCACGAGCTGGAGTCGATCGGCACGCTGGCCGTGCTCGCCGCGGCGGCCGCGGCCGGCGTCGGCCGCGTCGTGATGCGCTCGTTCACGGCGGTCTACGGCGCGCGCGGGCAGAACCCGGCCTTCCTGACCGAGGACCGACCCCTCCAGCCCGACCCCGCCACGGCCTGGGCGCGCGACAAGCTGGAGGCCGAGCAGCACGCGGCTTCCTTCTCGCGCCGCTATCCCGACCTGAAGGTCGCGGTGCTGCGCTTCGCGCCGCTCATCGGCCCCGGCGTGCACACCTTCTACACGCGGATCCTCGACCGGCGGGTGGTGCCGTTGCTGATGGGCTACGACCCGCTCGTGCAGATGCTCCATCCCGACGACGCGCTGGGCGCCGCGGAGGCGGCGGTCGACCGGCCGGTGGCGGGGCCCTTCAACGTCGTGCCCCTCCGGCCCATCCCGCTCCTGACCGCGCTGCACCTGGCGGGAAAGATCCCCCTGCCGGTGCCGCATCCCCTGGCCTACCCGGCGGTGGACCTGATGTGGGCGGCCGGGGTGGGGGAGGCGCCCGGGCGCTTCTGCGACTACGTGCGCTTCCCGTTCGTGGCCGACGGCGAGCGGGCCCGGCGCGAGCTGGGCTTCTCGGCCCGCCACGCGAGCCGCGACGCGCTCCTCGCGTACATCGGCTATCGCCATCCGCAGGCCCGCGCGCGCGCCGCGGAGGCGCCGGCATGAGCTCGCGGCCGAAGGTCGTGCTCTTGCGTCCGGCCACCCGCGGCGAGCCCCAGCGCGATGCGGCTCCGGAGGCGACGCCGCGCCGGGAGGGCCTGCTCGTCGCCCTCGCCCGCGCGCTGGAGGCCGGACGGCATGGCCTCGGGTGGGAGAACGTCGCCGATCTGTGGAGCGCCGCCTACTTCTCCTGGCACTCGGAAGACGTGGACGAGTTCGGCCGCGACGCCCGGTTCATTGAGACGATCCGCCCGCTGCTCGAGTTCCTCTACACGGTGTGGTGGCGGGTCGAGCCGGCCGGCGTCGAGAACGTCCCCGCCGAAGGGCCGGCGCTCGTCGTCGCCAACCACTCCGGCGTCCTGCCCTGGGACGGCGTGATGATCACCCTCGCCCTGCGCCACGAGCACCCCGCCCGCCGCGAGTGCCGGATGCTCGTCCTCGACATGTTCGCCCTCCTGCCCTTCCTCGCCCCCACCCTCGCCCGCAGCGGCGCGGTGCGGGCCAGCCAGGAGAACGGCGAGCGCTTGCTGCGCCAGGGCGAGCTGGTGGGGGTGTTCCCGGAGGGCGTGAAGGGCGTCGGCAAGCGCTACCGCGACCGCTACAAGCTGGCCCGCTTCGGCCGCGGCGGCTTCGTGCGCCTCGCGCTGCGCACGTCGGCCCCCATCGTGCCCTGCGCGGTGGTGGGCGCGGAAGAGATCCATCCCGTGCTGGCCAAGGCGGATTGGGTGGGACGGCCGTTCGGCCTGCCCTACTTCCCGATCACGCCGAGCTTCCCGCTGCTCGGTCCCCTCGGCGTCGTCCCGCTGCCGACGAAGTGGTCGATCGACTTCTCCGATCCCATCCCCACCGCCGGCTACGGCCCCGAGGCCGCCGAAGACCCCATCCTCGTCAACCGCCTCTCCGAGCAGGTGCGGTCGGTCATCCAGCGGATGATCGACGGCCGGCTGGCCCGGCGGCGGTCGGTCTGGTTCGGGTAGGACGCCGGCGCCGGGCGTGATCGGCATCACCGTGCCGACGCCCACACACCGGGTAGATCTGCCTGATCACGGCGCCCACGATGTCCATGACCGTCATGCTCTCCCTCCTCGTCGGCGTGTTGCTCATCGGCCTCCTTCTCCGCGTCGAGTACCGCCAGTGGCGGGAGGCCACCGAGCGCGAGAGGTTCATGCTCGCCCTGAAGGAGGCGTCGACCCCGCAGCGCATGGATCCGGCGGACGTCCTCCGGCTCAGGCGGCTGCGGTCGCCGGGCTGGGCGGTCTGGCGGTGGCTGTTCGAGCTGTGGCGGCAACCGCACCTGTCCCGGCGCCATCCCCACGGTCGTTGAGCCGAACCGAGGAAGAGCGGGGCCCGTTTCCGCTTCGAGCTGACGCGGCGACCCCGCTCTCCCTCTCTCTCCCGCTCCTCGGAGACGCCTACTGGAAGCGCGCGGCGCTCTCGTTGATGGCGCAGCCTTGCCCGGTCATGTTCCCCGCGGCGTCGAAGAGATCGAATGTCGCATTGGCTTCGAACGCGTCCGGGCCCGTGAGTTCGATGTGGTTCGTGATCTCCTCGCTGCCCCGGCGGCTGCCGTCGGGGTTGAAGAGGAAGAACTTGAAGCGGGCCGTGAACTGGTGATCATCGACGCGCTCCCACGAACCCACGCCGGGGCCGCGCAGGGGGCTGCCGCCACTGATCTCCAGGATCGACCCGTGCTGCAGGTACGCGTGCAACGCCGGGATCGGGATGTTCGGCACGCCGCCCGGGCAGGGGCATGCCGCGGTGCAGGCGGGGAAGTGCAACGTGACGTTCCAGGTGCCGACCAATTGCTTGGATTCCGCGGCGGCGGCGCCTTGCCCGGACACCGGCCTGGGCCCGGCCAGCAGGACCAGCACAGCCACCGACGCGACCCCGAAAAACGCCTTCAAGGACGTCTTGCTCATGTTTGCCTCCTCTAGCCCTAGAAGGCGCAGCGAGCCGGCAAAACCGGCAACGGCTGTGGTCGGGGAGATCGCGGTTACTTCGAGAGGCGGAAGTACCAGGTCGCGCCGACGTTGTAGTCCTGGCCGTTGTGGGCGTTCCGTCCCCAGACGTACTTCGCGAACGACGCAAAGACGTCGACCGCGCCGGCCGCGTACGCGAGCCCTCCCCCCACCTGGAGGTAATTGGCCCGCAGCAGTCGATCGCGCTGCGCGAACCGCTCCGCCGTGTTCAGCTCTCCGGGGACCGGGAACGGGTGGCCGGTCGGGGACCCGACGCGCAGGCCGCCGTGCGTCCGCTGACCGTTGCCGACCGCGCTGACGTAGAGCCGCGGCGTCGGAGCATAGCCGAGCTGGACGAAGCCAATGCTCCGGTCGATCGGGACGTCGGCGAGCGGCTTCTCGACGAACGAGTACGTGTAGCCCGCCTGGACGCTGGCCCTGGGCAGCAAGCCGGTCAACCGCGCTCCCGCGCTGACGCCGACCTGCGCCTCCTGCAGGTTCCGGCCCACGACCGCTTCTCCCTTGTACGCGTAGTCATGGCTGGGACGGAGGTACCTCACGACGGGCGTGACCGCCCAGCTCTCGTGCCCGAGCCGATAGCGGGCGGCCAGCGAGAAGTCCTGGAACGACGAGTGCCAGCAGCCACACGCGTCCACGGGAAGGCCCGACGGCGGCGGCATCGCGCCCGTGTACCTGGCGAAGACGTAGGGGATGCCCGCCGTGGCCGACAACCGGTCGGTGACGCCGTAGTCCAGCTCGACGAGCGCACTCTGCGTCACGCTCTGGCCTCGCGCCAGCAGGAAGCCGTCGCTGAACCGGTGACCCGTGTTATCGACGTACTGCCAGGCCAGGGTGACCGCCCCCAGGCCCCGGGGCGGGGTGAAGGCCTGGGCAGCGACCGGCGCGGGCGCCGAAGCGAGTGCCGCGGCGATCGCGACCGCGAAGAGGAGGCGGAGCTTGCGGCTCACCGCGCAGCTAACTGCGAGCTTGCACCCTCCGGGCGTTGCGGTCGTGCTGCTCGACCGCCTTGTCGATCGCTTCGAGGAGCGGTCGCTCCTTGAGGGGAGCCCTCACGGCCACCACCACCGGCGCGTCCGGGCCGGCCAGAAGGTTCTCGACGGCGGCGACGGCGGTGCTGGCCGCGAGAATGACGTCATACCGGCCGCCGGCCAGGAGCGCGGTGAGCTGCTGCAATGTCTCGGCCGTCGCCGAGCGATGTCCCTGGCGTCTCAGCACCGACTCCACCGGAACGCTCCCGACCGCGGTGGGAAGGCCCGAGGAGGGATTCGCATAGATCAGGACGGACGCCGCGCGGGCGCTCTTCGGCCGCTGGTAGCGCGTCCCCCGGCCGGCGACGAGGAACTTGTCCCCGCACGCGAGGAGATCCGCGCCGGTGAAGAGTCCGACGGCGGCCACGAGTCCCACCAGGCGGATTCCGTAGCGCATCGCAACCCCCTTGCCTGATCCTCGGCTCCGGCCTCCCGCGAAGGGTATACCGTTTTTCAGGGAATGCCAACGCGGCGGACGAGGGTGGCGAACCGGGCGTCGTCACGGATCCGGTCCCAGGCCCGGTCCGCCTTGAGGCCGATCAGCAACGGAGCTCGCTCGGCGAAGGCCGCCTCGAGGCTCGCGAAGGCCTTCTCGCGCTCCCCCGCCCGCGCATGCAGCCGGGCGAAGTCCAGGGGGGAGACGTACCGCTCCTTCGCGAGGGCCTCGAGCGCGCCGAGCCGAGCCCGCGCCACCTCTACCTCCGCGTCCTCGTAGTCCTTCTCCGTGCGCGCGGTGGCCAGCGCCTTCGCGCCGCGCTCTTCCCCCGACAGCTCGTACGCCTTCCGGAGGGCTTCGATCGCGCCCGTCACGTCGCCCCGTCGCTTCAACACCTCGGCCAGGCCGAACTGCGGCCTCGGATCGGAAGGCTCGGCCGCCGCGATGGCCCGGTAGGAGTCGATCGCCTCCTCGAGCCGTCCGGCCTGGGCCAGGAAGTCGGCCAGCATGATCCGGGATTCGAGGTTGCCGGGATCGACGCGGAGCGCCCTCTCCATCAGGGCCACGGCCTCCTCGGGCCGGCCGCGCGCCCAGAAGAAGACGGCGATGGGGTGGAACTGGTTCCCGGCCAGCAGCCGCGGGTCGGCGCCCAGCTCCCGGAACTCGCGCTCGGCGCCCTCCCAGTCCCAGTCGAAGAGGAAGCGGCGGGCCGCGAGGCCGGCCCGCGCCAGGACGTTGCCGAGGTCGAGATCCAGGGCCTTGCGCAGCTCCTCCTCCGCTCGCGTCCACGCCTCGACGGGCCGCGCATAGCCGTTCCCCGCGCTCCTCGCGTAGGTGGCGGCGACGCCGAGACGGGCCTCCACGAACGCCGGGTCCTTTTCGAGCGCCTTCAGGAACAGGCGCCTCGCCTCGAGGTCGTCCTCCTCGGTCTCCCTCGTGAGGAAGAACCGGGCCTTCAGGAAAAGCTCGTAGGCCTCCGCGTCCTGCGTTCCATGCTGCCCGAGGGTGTGCTTCTCCTGGCCCGAGAGCCGCAGGCGAAGCCCGTCCGAGATCTCCGACGCGATGCTGTCCTG
>QHVM01000103.1 GCA_003223555.1 Acidobacteriota bacterium
GGTGGCGCCGTGAAGGCGGCCCTTTCGCTGTGGGGGGAGACGGTCGTGCTCGGGGTGGGAGAGGAAGCGCGAGGCTATCGGCTGCTGTCGGTCGACGAGGAAAGCGGCGTGCGCCTCCGGAGTCCGGACGGGACGGAGGTCAGGCTGGCGCCTTCATCCTTGTGAGGGTTCGGGGATGGTGTTCGCCGGACCGAGGCACCATCCGTCCGCGTCATCCGTCTGAACCTGGAAGCGGTCGGTGAGGGCGGGAGCGAGCATCGCGTCGGCTCCCGACGCGATGGTGACGAAGCTCATCCGCGACGCCGGAACGTCATCACCAGGATTCCCTGCAGGACCAGGCGGCCGGCGACGAGCGCCACCGTCACTCCCGTGAACATCGTCCCCAGCTCGACCAGCGTCTGCATTCCCGCCTCCTGCACTGCCTCGCCAAGCCACTGAAGACGCAAGGCTTCAGGACGATGTCGGGGACCGAGCGTGGATACCCGTCACGCTGGGCGTGTAAACGTCTCCACGGACCGTGTCAGGGCAGCGACGTGTCCGCCGTCCCCCGTCCGCCGGTGGCGTCCCGGAAGAAGCGCTCGAACCTCTTCCGGATGCGAGCCACGGCCGCCGTCCGCGCTTCGGTGGCCGGCGCCCCGCGGTCGGAGACCAGCACGAAGGCCAGGCGGATGGAGTGTGACGCCCGCCCGGCGTCCGGCTCGCGGGCGCCCATGGCGGCCACCACGTCCTCGATCCGCACGTTGCGGCGTACCCCGGTGAAGCTGACCCCGGCCTCGGGCGAGGACGAGAACTTGTAGGGCCGATTGGGCCGGAAGTCGTCCGCGCCGTCGACGTAGAAGAAGGTCGGCACCTCCTGCGCTGCTCGCAGCCCCATCGCGTACTGGTCCAGCGGGCTGTAGCGGCGCGTGAAGTCCACCGTCTCGAACCGCCCGCCGCCGAGGTCGGCGATGGCGTTGCCTTCCATGACCGAAGCATCCGTGTCGAGAAAGAAGTTCCAGTGCCCGTCCCCCCGGCCGAGCAGGGCCGTGCTGGCCCGGCCGGACGAATCCGTGAAGAGCAGGTGGGCGAGCCAGCGGTGACCGACCTCGTGGCCCAGGATCTCGAAGCCATCCACGTCCAGGTAGGGGTCGATCGCATCCATGAAGACGACGCTCTCGAGCCGGCCGGCGCTTCCCCACCGAGCCGAATCGTCGACGGGTTCGAGGCCGATCCCGCGCACCGCGTTCTTCACGTTGATCTCGAAGGCCAGGCTCCCGGCCAGCGGGTTCAGCGGCCGGGTCGTATAGATGATGACCTGCTCGAAGAGGTCCGGATGGCCCGCGTAGAAGCGCTGGACGGTGGAAGCCACGTCCAGCTCCTCGGTTTCGCTGAAGCGCTCCGCGGCCGCCCCCGAGACGGCCGCCGGGGCCGCGGCCGAGAGGTCCACCGCGGTGAGGGTCGCCGCTCCGCCGGGCGAGAGGCCCACGATGGCTTCGCGGCTCTGCATCTCCGCGCCGTAGACGAGGTCGATCTCGCCGTCGGGCAGGAGGGCGACCTGGAAGCTGTTGCGGTTGATCTGGCCGCCGCCCGGCACTGCGCTCCACGAGAACACGACGCGGTCGGCCCCGGCGCGGGCGCCGACGCTGCCGGCCCGCGCGGGGTCGAGGTCGGCGAAGAAGGGGGCGATGCGTGGCGGTCCCGAGAGGAAGCGGCCCATGCTGCGGGCGGCGGGTCCGGCATCCGCGGCGCCGAAGGTGAGATTGCCGTCGGCATGGACGAACACGCGGCCGTAGCGCACTCCGTAGAAGGGGAAGGCGAAGGGCAGCTCCACCTCCCGGGCATCGTCGTTGCCGAGGCCGAGGGAGGGGCCCGGAGCATCCAGGGACAGGGCGAGCCGGGCCAGCTCGTAGGCGCTCCCGGCTCGAGGCGAGAAGCGGAGCGCCGCCCCATCGAGGTCGAACGGGTTGCGGCGGGCGACGAGGTCCCCCGCATCTTCCAGGAGGGCCACGTCGTCGCGGTCGGAGGCCACGTGGGCGGCGGCGGCTTGTACGCCGCCGGTCTGGCGCCAGTAGGCCTGCAGGGCGAGCAGGTCGCGGGAACGTAGCGCGCCGGCGCACGCGGCCGGCGGGGAGACGGGGTCTCTGCGGGCCGCGAAGGCCAGCAGAGCAACCGCCAGGGGGGCGAGGCGCCGCACGACGAGGATTCTAGCCGCCGGGGAGTCCTGGCCGCGTGGACTTCCAGCCGCGAGGATTCCACCCGCGTTGCGTCGGGCGGGAGTGCGTGCTATTTTGTCGCACAGTCCGGTCACTCCTAGGCGAGGCCCGCCTCCTCATGGCGAAGGAAAAGTTCGGTAAGTTCATCCTTCTCGAAGAGATCGACACGACCGCGCTCGGCACCGAGTACCGCGCGGCCAAGTTGGGAGCAGCGGGCCTGGAGAAGCTCGTCAGCCTCGTCCGGCTGCGGCCGGCCCTGGCCGCCAGCGCCGAGGTGGCCAAGAGCCTGCTCGACCAGGTGAAGGCCGCCGCCCAGATCCAGAATCCCAACGTCGTCAAGATCTTCGGGATCGGGAAGGTGGAGACCTCCTACTACATCTGCTACGAGTTCCTCGAGGGCAAGAGCCTGAAGGCGATCTTCAAGCGCTGCCGGCAAGAGGCCTTCCCCTTCTCGATCGACCATGCCCTTCTCGTCGCGAGCAAGGCCTGCTCGGCGCTGGAGCAGGCGCACGCCCGCAAGAGCGAGACCGGCGCGCGGTACTTCCACGGCCTCGTCACGCCGGACAGCCTCATCGTCACCTACGAGGGCGAGGTGCGGATGCGCGGCTTCGGCTATTGGCCGAGCCGGGCGCGCGAGGCGGGCGGGATCGGCGACGACGAGCGGCGCTACGTCGCGCCCGAGCAGGCGGCGGGCGGCTTCGGCGACGCGCGCTCGGACGGCTTCGCCGTCGGTGCCCTCCTCTACGAGATGCTCACCGGCCAGCCCCTCTTCGCCGACGGGCGGTCCGGCGATCCCGCGGCGAGGGTGGCGCAGGCGAAGCAGTGGAACCCGGTCGGCGACGACGACGCGCTGCCCAAGCCCATCGCCGACATCTTGCGCCGGGCGCTGGCCGCCGACCCGGCGGCGCGGTATGCCGAGACCGTGGAGATGCGCAAGGCGATCGACACCCTGCTGTTCTCGGGCGACTTCACGCCCACGACCTTCAACCTCGCCTTCTTCATGCACTCGCTCTTCCGCGACGACATCGAGCGCGAGTCGCGGCGGCTGAAGGAAGAGAGGGAAGCGAGCTACGCCGAGGCCGCGGCTGAGGAAGCCGCCCGGCCATCGGCCAGCGGACCGGCCGCGGCCGGGCCGTCGGCAGCCGTGCCGGCTGCGGTTGCCGCCGCGGCGGCGACGGTTCTCTCGGCCAGCGGCTCCGGCTCCGCGCCGGTGAGCCTGGGCGCCCCGCCGGGCCCGACCGCATCGCTGCCCCTGGTGCCGCCCCCGCCCCGGGCCGCGCCCCCGCCGCGGTTGAACGGCCCGGCCTCCGGCATCCACGGACCGGTGGCCACGGTCCGCGCCGAGCCTCCGGCCACCGCTCACCTCGACCCGAGCGCCGGTCACGCGCCGCGGGAAGCTGCAGCGGGCTTCACCTTCCACAAGGGCGCCGTCAGGAAGCCGACGGCCCTGGCGGCGGGCGGCCTCGCCGCCCTGCTGCTGGTTGCCGCCGGAGCCAGCTGGCTCCTGCTGCGTCGCCCCGGGGCGGCCCCGGTGTCCGCGGCGCCCCCGTCCACGCTGAGCGCGGAGACGGTGGCGGCCATGCAGCGAGTGAAGGAGCTCGAGACCAAGCTCAAGCAGATCGAGGACGAGAAGGCGGCCGCCGAAGCCAAGGCGGCCGAGGACGCCAAGAGGAAGCTCGAGGCGCAGGCGGCCGCCCGCGGCCAGAGGGCCGACGCGGCCGCCATCGAGAGGGCCCAGGACGAGGCTCGCCGCCGGGCCCAGCTCGAGCAGGAACGCCGCCAGCAGGAGGAGAGGAAGCGGCTGGAGGACGAGCAGAAAGCGGCCGAGGCGCGTGTGGCCGAGGAGCGGCGCCGGACCGAGGAAGAAGCGGCCCGCACGGCTGCGGCCGCCACTGCTCCTCCCGCCACGCCTCCGCCCGCCGCGGCACCGCCCCCGACCGTGGCCGCCATGGCGACACCCGTCGCCCCCTCCCTCAAGCCCGGTACCCTCGTGAGCCTGACCGACCCGGGCGTGATCGCCCCGGTCGCCCAGGCCGCGCCGCCGCTGCGCTATCCGCCCATCGCCGAGCGGCAGCGCGTCGAGGGCACGGTCGAGCTGAGCATCCTGGTGGACGAGAAGGGCAATGTCGTCGATGCCAAGCTGGTGACGGCCGCGGGTGGCAAATCTGGCCTCAACGAGGCGGCGCTCGACAACGTGAAGAGACGGCGCTACCGCCCGGCCACGCGTGACGGCGTCCCGGTGAAGGTGTGGTACCCGGTCAGCGTGAAGTTCATCCTGCCGAAGGGCTGAGCCGCCTGAATGAGCTGGGGGGTGCTAGCGGCGCACCCCCCAGACCCCAGCGTGTGACTGCTTGCTACTGGCTACTGTCGCTTGCTTAGTACATTCCTCCGCCGCCGTGCGGCATGCCGCCGCCGCCCTTCTCTTCCTTCTCCTCCGGGATCTCGGAGACGAGCGCCTCGGTGGTGAGAAGCAGGGAGGCGATCGACGCCGCGTTCTGCAGCGCGGAGCGCACGACCTTGGTCGGATCGATGACGCCGGCCTCGACGAGGTTCTCGTACTCGTCGTTGAGCGCGTTGAAGCCTTCCTCGGCGCTCTTGGCGTCGCGGACCCGGGCGACGACGACGGCTCCCTCCTGGCCCGAGTTCTGCGCGATCTGCCGCAGCGGCTCCTCGAGGGCCCGGCGCACGATCTGGACGCCGACCTTGAGGTCGCCCTCCGCCTTGATGGCATCCACCGCCTTCACGGAGCGGAGCAGCGCCACGCCGCCGCCGGGGACGATGCCCTCCTCGACCGCGGCCTTGGTGGCGTGCATGGCGTCCTCCACCCGGGCCTTCTTCTCCTTCATCTCGGTCTCGGTCGCGGCCCCGACCTTGATCACGGCCACCCCGCCCACGAGCTTGGCCAGCCGCTCCTGCAGCTTCTCCCGGTCGTAGTCGGAGGTCGTCTCGTCGATCTGGGTCCGGATCTGCTTGACCCGGCCCTCGATGTCCTTGGTCTTGCCCGCGCCCTCGACGATGGTGGTGTTGTCCTTGTCGATCGTGATCTTCTTCGCCTTGCCGAGATCGTCGAGCTTGAGGTTCTCGAGCTTGATGCCGAGGTCCTCCGTGATGGCCTTGCCGCCGGTGAGGGTCGCGATGTCCTCCAGCATGGCCTTGCGCCGGTCGCCATAGCCCGGCGCCTTCACCGCCGCCACCTGGAGCGTGCCCCGCAGCCGGTTCACGACCAGGGTGGCCAGGGCCTCGCCTTCGACCTCCTCGGCCACGATGAGCAGCGGCTTGCCGAGCTTGGCCACCTGCTCGAGGATCGGGAGCAGGTCCTTCATGCTCGAGATCTTCTTCTCGTGGATGAGGACGAGCGGGTTCTCCAGCACGACCTCCATCCGCTCGGGATCGGTCACGAAGTAGGGTGAGAGGTAGCCGCGGTCGAACTGCATGCCCTCCACGACCTCCAGCGAGGTCTCCAGGGTCTTGGCCTCCTCGACCGTGATGACGCCGTCCTTGCCCACCTTCTCCATCGCTTCGGCGATGATCGAGCCGATCGTCTCGTCGTTGTTGGCCGAGATGGTGCCGACCTGGGCGATCATCTTGCCCTTGACGGGCTTCGACAGCTTCTTCAGCTCCTCCACCACCACGCCCACCGCCTTCTCCACGCCCTTCTTCAGCTCCATGGGGTTGGCGCCGGCGGTGACGTTCTTGATGCCTTCCCGGTAGATCGCCTGGGCGAGGACGGTGGCCGTGGTCGTGCCGTCGCCGGCCACATCGGAGGTCTTGGAGGCCACCTCGCGCACCATCTGGGCGCCCATGTTCTCGAGGGGATCCTTGAGGTCGATCTCCTTGGCGACGGTCACCCCGTCCTTGGTGATGACGGGGGAGCCGAACTTCTTGTCGAGGACGACGTTGCGTCCCCGGGGGCCGAGGGTCACCTTGACCGCGTCGGCCAGGCGGTTGACGCCGCGGAGGATCGACTGCCGCGACTCGTCACCGTATGTGATCTGCTTCGCCATGTTTCGAAGTTCTCCTTAAATGACAATGCCAACGGCGCGGAGGCGAATTCACTTCGCCGCAGCGCCGGGGGGGCTGGAGCGCGCCGCGAGCGCCCCCCGCTAACCTACGATCGCGAGTACTTCGTCCTCGCGGAGGATGAGGTACTCCTGCCCGTCGATCTTGATATCGGTGCCCGAGTACTTGCCGAAGAGGATCTTGTCGCCCGCCTTGACGTCGAGGGGGACCTTGGTGCCGTTCTCGAGGATCTTGCCGTTGCCGACGGCGATGACCTTGCCCTCCTGGGGCTTCTCCTTGGCGGTGTCGGGGATGATGATCCCGCCCTTGACCGTCTCCTTCTCTTCGATGCGCTGGACGATCAGGCGGTCGTGCAATGGACGAACATTCATGCGAAGTCGCTCCTTTCCAATAGGATAGGGAACCGGAGGCGGCCCGAAAGCCACCCCGTCGCTCAGTTTAGCACTCTAACCGGACGAGTGCCAAGATAATCGGAGCCCTGCGATCTGTCAAGGGCCCGCGACCTGTTGGTCTCACATCGACAGGAAGTCGATTCTCGAGGGATTCCCGGGCGGAGTCTACGTACCTCCCCGTCCCACCAACTTGTATTCCTCGATCTTCTTGCCGAGCGTGTTGCGGTGGATGCGCAGGTCCTTGGCGGCCCGGGAGAGGTTCCCGCGGTGGCGTTGGAGAACCCGGGCGATGAAGCGTTTCTCGAACTCCCGGCGGGCGTCGTCGAAGAGGATGCCCCTGTCGACCATCTCGGTAACCAGTGAGTCCAACTGCTGCTTCACGGAGTTACGCTCCCCTTGTGCCGCGCGCCGGAGGTGGCGGCGGGCGAGATGCCCAGGTTCAGAAGAACGGCGCAGTCTGCGCGCCGCCCGCCGCCAGCGAAGTGACCGCCGTCACCGCTCACTCGCGGGGCCGAAGGCCACCGGGAGGTCGGCGCCCGTCAGCCGGGCGTAGGCCTCCAGGTAGTTGTCGCGCGTGCGCCGCACGACGTCCGGTGGCAGCGGCGGGCCCGGAGGACGCTTGTCCCATGCCAGCGTCTCCAGGTAATCGCGCACGTACTGCTTGTCGAAGCTCGGCTGGCCGCGCCCCGGCTCGTACCCCGCGCGGGGCCAGAACCGGGAGGAGTCGGGCGTGAGCGCCTCGTCGATCCACAGCAGCCGCTCGTCCCGGACGCCGAACTCGAACTTCGTGTCGGCCAGGATGATCCCGCGCTCCTCGGCGTGGGCGCTGGCCTGGCGGTAGATCTCCAGGCTCACGTCCCGCACCGCGGCCGCTCGCTCGGGGCCCAGGAGGTGCGCGACCTGGGCCAACGAGATGTTCTCGTCGTGCCCGGTCTCCGCCTTGGTGGACGGGGTGAACAGAGGCGGGTCCAGGCGCTGCGACTCCCGCATCCCCGGCGGCAGCGGGATCCCGCAGACCGCGCCCTCGCGCCGGTAATCCTTCCAGCCCGAGCCGGACAGGTACCCGCGCACCACGCACTCGACGGGGACGGGCGCGGTCTTGCGCACGATCATCGACCGTCCCTCGAGCTGCGACCGGTGCGCCTGCAGCGCCGGCGGGTATTCCGCCACGTCCGCGGTCACGACGTGATGGGGCGCGACGTCCGCGAGCAGACGGAACCAGAAGAGCGAGAGCTGGGTGAGCACGATGCCCTTGGCCGGGATCCCGCTCGGAAGCACCACGTCGAAGGCGCTGATGCGGTGGGTGGCCACGATGAGCAACTGCTCCCCGAGGTCGTAGACGTCACGGACCTTGCCCCGCCGCCACAGCGAACATCCCGGCAACCGCGTCTCCAGGAGCGGGCGGGAGGCGTCGATGCGATTCATGGAGGCAGCATTCGTCATGAGGAGATGGGTCTTCCGGCGCCCGCCTCGGCTCGTCGGAGGAGCGGCAGTCTACCGGAAGGCGGAACGCCGAAGCAAGAGAGATTTTTTCGTGGCCGTCGTCGTCAGGGATTCTTCGCCGCCGCCGCGGTCACCGCCTCCACGCGCACGTCGCCATGGCGCGCCTGCAGGTGGACCGAGCTGCCCCCGCCGCCCATCTCGCCCTTCGTGAGGCCCGCGCTCGTCGACGTGAGCACGAGGCCAGGCACGTCGACCTGCACCTCGCCCGGCTCGGCGGTGGCGTCGAGGACGAAGCGGCTGCCGGCGGAGACTTCCAGCCGCACCGCGCCGTGCGCCGCGCTCGCCCACACGGGATCGGTGAGCGCCCCCGCCGGCGTGAGGCTGACCCCGCCGCGCTCGACCTCCACCCGCACCTCGCCGCGGAAGCCGTCGATGACGACGTCTGCGCCCGACGCGTTGATCTGCGCGCCCTTCTCCAGCACGCGCGCGTTCACGCCGCCGTGCGCGACCTTGACCTGGACCGGCCCCCCCACGCGCGCCAGCACCACGTCCCCGAAGCTCGTCTCGGCCACCAGTCCCCCCGCCACGTCCGCGGCCTCGACGGCGCCATGGACCACGGTGATGCGAGCGTCGCCTCCGGCCTTTTCGACCCGCGCATCGCCGAAGGAGCCTTCGATCGTCGCCGCGCCCGTCACGTCGCGCGCGGTCACGGGACCGTGCTGGGCGTGGACCTCGAGGTCGCCGCGGACGCTCTCGACGCCGACCTCGCCGTGGGCGGCCCGCACGCTCAGGGCTCCGGTGCGGAGCGCGGTGACGTCGCCGTGCTCGTGGTCCACGCTCGCGCGCCCCTGCACGTCCTGCACCTCCGCCCGCCCGTGACGGGCCACCAGCGAGAGATCGCCCCCGACCCCTGCGGCGAGCACGTCGCCGTGGTGGACCTGGAGCCTCACCCCGCCCGCCACCCGCTCCACGCGCACGCCGTCGAAGGAGCTGGTGACGTCGGCCGAGGCCGCATCCGCGATCTCCACCCGGCCGTGCTCGTTGCGCACGGTCACGGGCGTGCCGGGCGGGACCGTCAGGTCGAAGTGGGTCTCGAAGCCCACTTCCCGTCCCTCGCCGCGGTTCTCCAGCTCGTCGCGGTTGTTCCCGATGCGCAGCACCGAGCCCTCGACCGCGCTCTTGATCTGCACCTCGGCGGCGAAGGCGCGGGCCTGATCCTCGGTCGGCCGGAACACGACCTTGCGCAACGCGATCTTCACCTGTCCAGGCTCTCCCGCGCGCACGATCACCGCGCCGAAGGCGTTGTCGACCTCGATCCCGGTCCCCGCGCTGACGGGCTGCGTATGGTCGGCGCCGAAGCTGAACGACGGTCCGTAGTACCTACCGGCCAGGACCCGGCAGCCCTGGGGCCCGAAGCCGATGTTCTGGCGCACGCTCCACGCGGTCTCGATGGCGCCGCCGAAGCCGAGCACGAGGATGAGCAGGCCGATCTTGCTTGCCTTCACCTAGGAGCCTCCGTGACGCGCCTCGCGCCGGGAAAGGGCCGCCGCCAGCTCGAGGCCGCCCCACAGCACGAGGAGGAGCGGCCACCACGTGCGGAGCGCGGAGAGCAGGTCGATGCGGCCCGCGTTGGCGAGCAGCCACAGCACGCCCAGCCCGAGCAGGGCGAAGCCGATGACGATGCGCTCGATGCTAAAGGACGCTGCCATCCCGAGTCTCCGTGGACGACTCCGGCCCCCGGTGCACCGGGGGTTCGCGGCGGCGTTGGATCGAGCCGTACAGGAAAGCCCCGCCGGCCACGATCAGTGCGACCGGCCAGTACCGGGCGAGCGCGGCCAGGTGCAGCCAGCCGAGGTTGTTCAGCAGCAGGAGGAGGCCCAGGACGAGCAGGCTGCCGCCCCACAGCGGCGACTCGAAGGCTTCCTCCTCCGGCGTGGGCAGACCGCCCAGCGCGCGGGCGTTGATGAGGGACGCGGTCCGAAACGCATCGATGAGGTTGTAGAGATAGACGAAGGGAATCAGGAAGGCGAAGGGGAACGGGTCGATCTCGGCCGCGCCGTAGATCGATCCCACCCAGCCGGAGAAGAAGACGAACGCCTTCGCGGGCTGGCCGTTGTACACCTGCCCGAGGCCGGGGAAGAGGGACAGGACCAGGGCCAGCCACGGATTCTTGGGCGGCTTCGGTCCCAGGGGGGCCGGCGTGGCCGCGAGCGGCAGCGTCGGCACCGCCTCCCCGGTTCCGGCAGGGCTCGTGCTCATTGATTGCTCCTTTTCACATCCCGTTCTACGTGGCGGCTGCCGGTGGAGTTCGGCAAACTGGTCTTCTTCTCGGGCTCCGGCTGCGGGCGCGGCGGCGGCGAGGGCAGGCGCTGCTGCTCCGTCTCCCTCCGCCGCTCGAGCAAGCGCCGGTAGTCCTCGACACGATCACTGACGCGGTCGAGGCGTCCCTCGATGGCCGCTCCCACCACCACGCGCAGGATGCGGAAGTCCTCGAGCAAGCGGTCCTTCTTTTCCAGGACGTAGGTTCCCGCGCTGGTCGTGCGCTCCACCAGCCGGCCCGCGGCGCGGGCGGTGCCGCCCTGGGCGACGAGGATGCCGACGGTGGTGAGGATGGACAGGCCCGCCGCCACCGCCTGGAGCCAGGACGGCATGCGGGGCGCGAACGCCGCCGTCCGTCGCTGCTGCGCGTGAAGGATGGCCGCGCGCGCCACGCGGGCCGCGAGGCCGGCCGCGGGCTCGACCGTCGGATAGCTGCGCAGCGCTTCCACCACTTCCACGAGTGCCTCGCGCAGACCGCGGCAAGCGGCGCACGAGCGCACGTGGTCTTCGAGCTCGCGGGCCAGGAGAGGATCGAGGACGCCCTCGAGGTGGTCGGAGAGCAGCTCCTCGGCCCGCGCGCAGTCGAGGCCGTTCGCCGTCACCGCGCGCCCTCCTCGAGCTCGGCCCGCCGCCTGATCAGGCGCTTGGCCAGCTCGAGCCGCCCGCGGTTGATCCTGCTCTTCACCGTGCCCAGCGGCACCCGGAGGATCGTCGCCGCCTCTTCGTAGGGGAGGCCCTGCAGATCACAGAGGATCAGCGGCTCGCGAAGGTCCGGAGGCAGCGTGCGGAGGCCGCGGCGCACGAGCTGCACGCGCTCTTCGCGCTCCAGTCTCCGGAGCGGCCCCTCCTCGGGCGACGACAGTGAGTCCATCCCGTCCGGCTCGTCGGTTCGGCGCAGGCGCTCCTCCTTCCGCCGCCGGTAATGGTCGATGGCCTGGTTGCGGGCCACCGTCATCAGCCAGGTCGGGAAGCTCCCGTCGGCCTCGCGGTATCGGTCCAGGTTCTGGTAGACCTTCACGAACGTCTCCTGAGTCAGGTCCTCCGCTTCGTCCACGCGTCCCACGAACCGGTACGTCAGGCCGAAGACCCTGCGCGTGTGCCGGGCGACCAGCTCGCCCCAGGCGGCCTGGTCTCCCGCTCGGCACCTGCGGAGCAGCTCGCTGTCGCTTTCGGTCAAAGGGGCGAGTGTCTCAGAGCGCCACAGCACACGGAACGGAGCCGACCCATGCCGCGTTCGGAAAAGATGCGCGCGGTTGTCGTTTGACGCTCGAGCGCCCATTGTAGTAAAGTGCCGCCGTTTCAACAAGTACATGAGCAATAAGGGGTTGCAAGGACGCCCGGCATGAGCGCCACTCACCGCCGGCTCGCCGTGGGGGCCCTCCTCGCCCTGGGTTTGCTCCTGCTGTTCTTCCGGGGCGTGGACTGGACGGCGCTTTTGGCCGCGTTCCGGACTGCCGATCCCCTGTTCCTGGCCGGAGTCGTCGCGGCCACGCTCGTGACCTATATGGCGCGGGCATGGCGTTGGGGCTATCTCCTGGCCCCGCTGGCTCGCGTGCCCTTCATGCGGCTCTTCTCGGTGACGCTGGTGGGCTTCATGTCGGGGCTGATCGTCCCGCGCGCCGGCGAGGTCGTCCGCCCCTACTTGATCGCGCGCCACCACGCCCTCGCAACCTCGGCCGCTTTTGCCTCGATCATCCTGGAGCGGCTCGTCGACCTCATCACGGTTCTCGCGCTCTTCTTCCTCTATCTGTACGTGCTGCCGCACCCGGCCGCCCAGACGACGGGCCCGCTGCTCGGCGCCCTGAGGCTCGGGGGCGCCCTGGCCGCGGCGGGCGCCGGCGCCATCCTGGCGTTGCTCTTCATGTTCCATCTGCGCGCCGACCGGGCGATGGCGGTGCTGGACCGCATCCTCTTCCGCCTGCCCGCGCGCGTGGCGGCTCCGGTGAGCCGCGCCTCGCGCTCGTTCGCGTCGGGGCTCGCGGTGCTGGAGGCCTCGCCCGCGCACCTTCTCGCGATCCTCGGCCAGTCACTCGTCGTGTGGCTGGCCATCGCCGCGAGCTTCTACTGCTGCAACCGCGCCTTCGGACTCGACCTGCCCCTCCACTCGACCTTCCTGCTGATCGCGTTCCTGACGGTGGGGGTAGCGGTCCCCACGCCCGGTAACGTCGGCGGGTTCCACGAAGCGTACCTGCTGGCGATGACCCAGGCATTCGGGGTCTCTCGGGACACCGCGGCCGCGGCCGGCATCGCCGCCCACGCTCTCGGCAACCTGCCCGTCCTGATCCTCGGCCTGGTGTTCCTCGGGAGGGAGGGCCTCACGATGGGAAGGGTCGCGGAGATGACCGAAGAACCGCCGGACCCGCCTGAGTCCTCGGCCTACGCGGCCGCCAGTCCCGCGATGGAGGCGTGCTTCAAATGAAATGTCCCTTCTGCGGGCACGTGGAGGACAAGGTCGTCGACTCGCGCGAGAGCAAAGAGGGCGAGGTCATCCGGCGCCGGCGCGAATGCCTCGGGTGCGGCAAGCGCTTCACGTCCTACGAGCGCATCGACCAGATCCCGCACCTCGTGGTCAAGAAGGACGGACGCCGCGAGCGCTTCGACCGCGAGAAGCTCCTGGCCGGCCTCATGAAGGCGTGCGAGAAGCGGCCGGTGCCGATCAAGGCGCTGGAGACGGTGGTGGACCAGGTCGAGGCGATGGTGCAGGAGAGCCCCGACCGCGAGGTGCCGACCGCGCAGGTGGGGGAGTTCCTCATGGAGCGGCTGCGGGAGCTGGACAAGGTGGCCTTCGTCCGCTTTGCGTCGGTCTACCGGGAGTTCAAGGACGTCGACCAGTTCATGGCCACGCTGAAGGGCCTCCTGGAAACCCGCGAATAGCGTTGCCTTTCAACGCAGAGGCCGCAGAGGAACGCGCAGAGGCCGCAGAGACAGATCAAGGCGGAAGGGCGCGCCGGGTCGCCCGGAGCGGGGGCCTCGGTCGGCGAATGAGAAGACTGGGAGGTGCCGACCGGGAGCGGAGCGCGCGAAGATACTCTCCTTCTTGAGAGCCAGCGCGCGGAGCGTCCCCCGCGAGGGGCGAACCCGCAAGCGCCCTGCACTCAACCGCTCTGCGGCCTCTGCGTTGTAGAGGCAAGTGTTCTGTGTTCGCAATCAG
>QHVM01000050.1 GCA_003223555.1 Acidobacteriota bacterium
TCGACCCCGCGCTCCTCCGCCCCGGGCGCTTCGACCGGCGGGTCGTCGTCTCCCGTCCCGACGTGCGGGGGCGCGAAGGCATCCTGCAGGTCCACACCCGCAAGATCCCGCTGTCCGAAGAGGTCGACCTCTCGGTGCTCGCACGCGCGACGCCGGGGTTCTCGGGGGCCGACCTCGCCAACCTCGTCAACGAGGCCGCGCTGCTGGCCGCCCGCCGGAACCAGAAGTTCGTGCTGATGGTCGACTTCGAATCGTCGAAGGACAAGGTGCTCATGGGCGCCGAGCGCAAGAGCATGATCATCACGGACGCGGAGAAGAAGGTCACCGCGTACCACGAGGCCGGCCACGCCCTGCTGGCCGCGACCCTGCCCAACACCGACCCCCTCCACAAGGTCACGATCATCCCGCGCGGCATGGCCCTCGGCGTGACCCAGCAGCTCCCCACCGAGGAATTTCACAACTACACCAAGGAGCAGCTCGAGGCCCGCATCGCCGTCTGCATGGGCGGGCGCATCGCGGAGGACCTCACCTTCGCCCAGATCTCCACCGGGGCCCAGAACGACATCGAGCAGGCGACCGAGATGGCCCGCAAGATGGTGTGCGAGTGGGGCATGAGCGAGGCACTGGGTCCGCTGACCTACGGCAAGAAGGAGGAGCAGATCTTCCTCGGCAAGGAGTTCAACCGGCACCAGGACTACAGCGAGGCCACCGCGCTCAAGATCGACGCCGAGATCAAGCGCATCGTGAGCGAGCAGTACGTGCGGGCGAACGGCGTCATCACCGAGAAGCGCGACTTCCTCGTGCGCATCGCGGAGGCGCTGCTCGAGCACGAGGTCCTGGACGCCGAGCAGCTCAAGCAGATCCTCGAGGGCAAGCCGCTGGAGATCCGGACTCCGAAGACCGTGTCCCCGCCTCCTCCCCCGCCCCGGGAGGGAAAGGTGGACGACGGGGAGCGGGCGGGCGGCATCCTGCGTCCGCCGATGGCCGTACCCAAGCCAACCTCCTAGCCCGCCGGATCGTCGCCCGGCCGGTGTGAGCGTTGGCTTCCCCCGCGGGGGAAGGAGGCGACGATCGACCGGCCGGCTCCGAGGCCACGCTACCCGATCCATCTCCGGGGAAAGACCGTCGTCCTCGGGCCGCGGACGTGGGTCATGGGCGTGCTCAACGTGACCCCCGACTCCTTCTCCGACGGCGGCCTCCATGCCAGCGTCGATGCCGCGGTCGCCCACGGCCTCTCCCTCTTCGAGGCCGGAGCCGACATCGTCGACGTGGGAGGGGAGTCCACGCGCCCGGGGGCGGCGGCCGTCGACGCCGCGGAAGAGCGCCGCCGCGTGGTGCCGGTCGTGCGCGGCCTGCGCGCGCGGGGGGCCCGGACGCTTTCGGTGGACAGCACCAAGGCCGAAGTGGCGGCGGCCGCCCTCGACGCGGGCGCCGACATGGTCAACGACGTGAGCGGCCTCCGCTTCGATCCGGCCATGGGGCCGCTGGTCGCGGAGCGGGGCGTGCCCATCGTGCTCATGCACCTGCGGGGGGATTTCGAGACCATGCACCGCGAGCCGCGCTACCGGGACGTGATGGGCGAGGTGGTGGAGGAGCTGCGGACGGGCCTGGCGCGGGCCGCGTCGGCGGGCGTGCGCCCCGAGCAGACGATCGTCGATCCGGGCCTCGGCTTCGCCAAGGACGCCGGGCATTCGCTGGAAGTGCTGCGCCGGCTTCCCGAGCTGGCCGCGCTGCGCCGCCCGGTGCTGGTGGGCCCTTCGCGCAAGAGCTTCATCGGCCGGGTCCTGGAGCGGCCGGCGGGACAGCGGCTGGCGGGCACCGCGGCGGCGGTGGCCGCCTGCGTCCTGGCCGGGGCCCACCTGGTTCGCGTCCACGACGTGCGGGAGATGGCGGACGTCGTGCGCATGTGCGACGCCATCCGGGGAGAGGCGGCCCCGTGATGCCCGACCGCTTCGCCGCCGCGCTGCACGTCTCGCAGTTCTCCTGGCTGGACGTGGTGGACATCCTCATCGTCGCCTTCATCGTCTACCAGCTCCTGCAGTTCATCCGGGGTACCCACGCCGTGCAGATGGCCCTGGGCGGGCTCGTCCTGGTGATCCTCTACTGGGCCTCCCAGTGGTTCAACCTGGAGACGGTGAACTGGCTGCTGCGGACGTTCCTGCCCTACGTGGTGTTCGGCATCATCGTCGTGTTCCAGGCCGAGATACGGAAGGTGCTCGCGCATCTCGGCAAGACCCCGCTGCTGGGGGCCTTCGCCACCCCCCGCACCGAGGAGGTCATCGACGAGATCGTGCTCGCCGCCACGACGCTGGCCGCCCAGCGCACGGGGGCCATCCTCGTCATCGAGCGCGAGATGGGCCTGCGCAGCTACATCGAGACCGGCATCGGCCTCGACGCGCTGCTCACCTACGACCTGCTCATCAGCATCTTCAACCCGGGCACGCCGCTGCACGACGGGGCGGTGGTGATCCAGGGCAACCGGGTGGCGGCCGCCGCGTGCTTCCTCCCCCTGACCGTGAACCCCGCTCTCTCCCGCGAGCTGGGCAGCCGGCACCGCGCGGCCATCGGCGTCACGGAGGACACCGACGCCCTGGCGGTCGTCGTCTCCGAGGAGACGGGCGGCATCTCGGTGGTGGTCGGCGGGCGCATCCGACGCAACGTCGACGGCCGGGCGCTGAAACAGGCGCTGCTCGAGGGCCTCGAGGTGCAGGAGGCGGCCGCCGAGCCCGAGGGCGCGCCCCACACGCTGCCCGCCCGGGACAAATAGGCCATGCGGCTCGGCGGCCTCGACAACCTGTCCCTGAAGCTGGCCAGCCTCGGCCTGGCCGTGCTCCTGTGGTTCGTGATCGCGGGGGAGAAGACCTCGGAGATGGGCCTGTCGGCGCCCGTGGAGCTGCAGAACTTCCCCAAGGACCTGGAGCTGACCGGCGATCCGGTGAACACCGTCGAGGTGCGGCTTCGCGCCTCGCCCGGCATCATCCAGCGCCTCACCCCCGGGGACGTCTCCGCGCACATCGACCTCGCCGACGCGCACGAGGGCGAGCGCATCGTGCACCTCACCGCGGATTCGGTGCGGGTGCCGTTCGGGGTGACGGTGGTCAAGATCTCGCCCGCCATCATCACCCTCAACCTCGAGCGCACGCTCCAGAAGAGCGTGCCGGTGCGGCCGCGGCTGCTCGGCCGCCCGGCCGCCGGCTACGAGGTGGCCGAGGTCGGCGCGGAGCCGGCCGAGGTGCGCATCGCCGGGCCGAAGAGCCGGGTGCAGGAGGTGGAGAGCGCCTTCACCGAGCCGGTGGTCGTGGACGGGGCGGAGACGACCGTCATGGAGCACGTCAACATCGGCCTCGAGGACCCCCTGCTCCGCATCCAGGGCAGCCCGCGGGTCCGGGTGAGCGTGCGCATCCGGCAGGTCGAGCAGACCCGTACCTTCGACGGCCTGCCCCTGGAGGTGCGGGGAGGCAGCTTCACTGCCCGGCCGCCCCGGGTGACGGTCGTGCTCGGCGGCCCCGCCTCCGTGCTCGCGCAGGTGGAGGGCGGCTCGGTCCATCCCTACGTGGACGCCGGCCTGCTCGACGAGGCGGGCACGGCCCAGGTGGCCGTGGAGCTGGCATCGGGCCTCACCGGGGTCGAGGTCAAGGAGACGCAGCCCGCCGAGGTGGCCCTGCGGCCGGTGCGTGGAAGCCGGAAGAAGTCATAATGAAACGGCATGGGCCGCTTCTTCGGGACTGACGGGATCCGCGGCCGCGCCGGCCAGCCGCCCCTCGACGACGCGACGGTCCAGAAGATCGGCCGCGCGATCGTGCGCGCGCTCGGCGTGCGGTCGCCCCGCGTCCTGCTCGGGCGCGACACGCGGGAGAGCGGGGCCCGCCTCGAGGCCCATCTGGCCGCCGGGCTCGCCGCCGAGGGCGCGGTGCCGGAATCGGCGGGCGTCCTGCCGACCCCCGCCATCGCCCACCTGGCCCGCCAGGGCGCCCGCGACCGGGAGGGCGGGTACGACCTCGGCGTCGTGCTGTCGGCGTCCCACAATCCGTACGAGGACAACGGCATCAAGGTCTTCGGGGGCGCGGGGCGGAAGTTCAGCCCCGAGCTGGAGGAGAAGACGGAGGCCATCATCGCCGAGCTGGACTCTCCGCTGCTCGGGCCGCCCACCCTCGCCCAGCGCGACCTGACGCGCGCCTACCTCAGCCACCTCTCCGCTTGCTACCGCGGGCGCTCGCTGGAGGGGCGCCGGCTGGTCGTCGACTGCGCCAACGGCGCCACGTCGTTCCTCGCCCGGCGCCTCTTCGAGGGCCTGGGAGCGGACGTGACGGTCATCCACGACGCCCCGGACGGACGCAACATCAACCACGGCTGCGGGGCCACCGTGCCCCGCGAGGTGGCCGACGCGGTGGTGAGGCAGGGAGCGGAGATGGGGATGGCTTTCGACGGCGACGGCGACCGCTGCATCCTGGCCGACGCCGCCGGCCGCGTGGTCGACGGCGACCACGTGCTGTTCCTCGCCGCCCGCGACCTGAAGGCGCGGGACGCGCTCAAGGGTGGCGCGGTGGTGGCCACCATCATGAGCAACGTGGGCCTGGAGGTGGCGCTCGGCCAGCTCGGCATCCCGCTCGTGCGGACCGCGGTGGGGGACCGCAACGTGCTCGAGGAGATGGAGCGGCGGGGAGCGAACCTCGGCGGAGAGCAGAGCGGCCACGTCATCTTCCGCGACCACGAGCCGACTGGCGACGGGCTGCTCACCGCGCTCAAGGTGCTGGAGGTGGTGGCCGCGGCCGGGCGCAGCCTGGCCGAGCTGGCCGCCGAGCTGCCGGTCTATCCCCAGGTCCTGCGCAACGCGCGCGTGCGGGACAAGGCCGACATCGAGGGCATCCCCGAGGTCCGGGCCGCCCTCGACGCCGCCCGCGCGGCCCTCGACGGCCGCGGCCGGCTGGTCGTGCGCTACTCCGGCACGGAGCCGGTGCTGCGGGTGATGGCCGAAGGGCCCGACGAGGCGGAGGTGACACGCCTCGTCGAGCGCATCGTGCAGAGCGTCTCCCGGCAGCTCGGCTGATGGCACCCCGCCTCGGCGTCAACATCGACCACGTGGCGACCCTCCGCCAGGCCCGCCGGGTGCCCGACCCCGACCCCGTGCAGGCCGCCATCCTGGCCGAGCTGGGAGGGGCGGACGGCATCACGGTGCACCTGCGGAGCGACCGGCGGCACATCCAGGACCGCGACGTGGAGATCCTGCGCCAGGTGGTGAAGACGAGGCTGAACCTCGAGATGGCCTCCACCCAGGAGATGCTGAAGATCGCCCTCACCGCCAAGCCCCACCAGGTGACCCTCGTCCCCGAGCGGCGGGAGGAGCTCACCACCGAAGGGGGACTGGACGTGGTCCTCAACAGCGTACAGCTCAAGCCGGCGGTGAAGATGCTGGAGGAGGGCGGCATCCACGTGAGCCTCTTCGTCGATCCCGACCTCGAGCAGGTCAAGGAGGCGCACCGCATCGACGCCCACGCCGTCGAGATCAACACCGCCGCCTACGCCGACGCCCGCGACGGCGGGGGGCGGGAGGCCGCGCTGCGCAGGGCGGTGGACGCCGCCCGCCTGGGCCGCAAGCTCGGGCTGGCCGTCCACGCCGGCCACGGGCTCACCTACGAGAACGTCCGCGCCATAGCGGCGCTGCCGGAGATCAGCGAGCTGAACATCGGGCACAACATCGTGGCCCGGGCCGTGCTCGTGGGCATGGAGCGCGCGGTGCGCGAGATGCGCGAGGCCATGCGCCCTCGCTGACGGACCGCCATTGCCTCTTGACGCAGAGGCCGCGGAGAACGCGCAGAGGCCGCAGAGAACGGAGATGGAGCGTCAATCAGTAACGGAAGGCGCGCGCGTCTCGCGGAGCGCGCGACTGGTTGATGGATCCGATCAGGACGGAGCGCGCGAAGCGATGACCGCGCGCCCTGCAAATGGACCGCGCTTCCCGCGCCCGCAGCCACGTCGGCGAACCTCAGACGATTGACCGTCCCGACCAAACCCCGTATTCTTGCCGCCGCAGTGGTTCCCGGAAAGGATCGATGATCGAGTCGTTCGGCCAGACCGACGTGGGACGCCGCCGCAAGCTCAACGAGGACAACTTCCTCGTCGACCCCCAGACGAGCCTCTTCGCCGTCTGCGACGGCATGGGCGGCCACAACGCGGGCGAGGTCGCCTCCAAGCTCGCCATCGAGACGCTGGCCGCCTTCATCCGCAAGAGCGCCGGGGAAGAGAAGGACATCACCTGGCCCTACGGCCTGGAGAAGGAGCTGTCCTTCGAGGCCAACCGGCTCAAGACCGCCATCAAGCTCGCCAACAAGAAGGTGTTCAAGGCCGCCGACAACCGCGAGGAGTACACCGGCATGGGGACGACGGTGGTGGCGGCGCTGGTGGCGGGCAGCGTGCTGACCGTGGGCTCGGCCGGCGACAGCCGCTGCTATCTCCTGAGCCGGGGCCAGCTCCGCCAGCTGACCCGGGACGACTCCTGGGTCTCGGCCGCGTGGGCGGAGGGGATCCTCAGCTCGGAGGAGATCGAGCGCCATCCCCTGCGCAACGTCATCACCAAGGCGGTGGGGGCGAAGGACAGCCTGGAGGTGGACGTGGTGGAGCACACCCTGAGCCCGGGCGACGTGGCCCTCCTGTGCTCGGACGGGCTCCACGCCATGATCAGCGACGAGGAGATCCTGCGCGCCCTCACGCCCAACCCCGACTCGCTGCCGGAGGCGGCCGGCCGCCTGATCGCCGCCGCCAACGGTGCCGGAGGCAAGGACAACGTCTCGGTCGTCCTCGTGCGCTACACGGTCTAGCTCCTCCGGCCATGGCCACCTTCGGCCGCTACGAGATCCTCGACAAGCTCGGCGAGGGCGCCATGGGCGTCGTCTACCGCGCCCGCGACGGCAGCCTCGGGCGGGTGGTGGCGCTGAAGATGCTCTCCGCGGAGCTGGGCGCGGAGGAGGAGCTGCACCAGCGCTTCCAGCGCGAGGCCGAGGCCATCGGCCGCCTGAGCCATCCGAACATCGTGACGGTGTACGACGTGGGGGAGGCCTCCGGCCAGCTCTACATGGCCATGGAGCTGCTGGAGGGCGACGACCTGCGGTCGCTCATCGAGAAGCGGGCGGGCATCGCCCTGGCCGACCGCGTGCGGATCCTGGTCCAGATCTGCGCCGGCCTGGCCTACGCGCACTCCCGGGGGGTCGTCCACCGCGACATCAAGCCGGCCAACATCCTGGTCGGCGCCGACGGGCGGGTGAAGATCCTCGACTTCGGCCTCGCCCGGGTCGCCGCCCGCTCCACGATCACCCGCCGGGGCGTCATCCTCGGCACCCCCGACTACATGGCTCCCGAGCAGGCGATGGGCAAGGGGGTCGACCGGCGCAGCGACGTGTTCTCCGCCGGAGCCGTCTTCTACGAGTTCCTCACCCTCGAGAAGCCGTTCAAGGGCAAGACGCTGCACGCGGTGCTGTACCAGATCATCTCCGACGAGGCCGAGCCGGTCCTGACCCTCAACCCCGAGGTGCCGGTGAGGCTGGCCGCGGTCGTCCACCGGATGCTCCGCAAGGACCCCGAGCAGCGCTATGCCGCGATGGAGGACGTCGGCCAAGACCTGGCCGAGATCCACGCCGCGCTGCGCCGCTCCGGCGGCCGCTCGACGCTCCCCGCGGCCGGCGCGCCGCTGAGCGACGAGGCACGGGCCAAGGCCCGCGAGCGCGTGCTGCAGGGCCGCTCGCTGCTCGACGCCGGGCAGGCCGCCCGGGCGGTCGACGAGATGAGGGAGGTCCTCCGGATCGACCCCTCGTCCGACGAGGCGGCCGAGCTGCTCTGGCGCGCCGGGCGGAAACTCGAAGACGGGCGGGCGTCGGCGCCCGGCCTCGATGCGGCGAGCGAGCGGCGCGTGGCGGACCTGCTGGCCCGGGCCAGCCCCGGCCGGAACGACGCGGACGTGCGCGCCGCGGTGGCCGAGCTGGTCCTCATCGCCCCCGATGACCCCCGGGTGAGCGAGCTGCTGAGGGAGCGCAGCGGCCGCCACAGCAGCGGCCGAAAACGTTGACACCCCCTCGCCGGGGGCCTACCATCCGCTGGCTCTCGGCCCCTTCCGCCCGCAGGCCCGGCGCGCTGGGCCCTCGCGCGATTCACTCGCGCGAGGGCAGGATGCACGTGACGCGCCGGGCCGAGGACGGTCAATGAAGAACGCATGACAAGCGACGCTCGGCGCGAGAAGCGCGTGGGCCTCCGGCTCTCGGTGGACGTCAGCGGCCAGGACGCCGGCGGCGTCGCCTTCGCGCATTCGGCCCAGACGATCAACATCAGCGGCGGCGGCGTCTGCTTCGAGACACCGCGCCACCTGCTGGCGGGGACCCGCCTGCTGCTGAGCATCCAGATCCCGCCCGCCCTGCGGAGCCACTTCGGCGGGCAGGCCGTCTACCGCGCGCGGGCCGTGGTGTGCCGGGTGGAGCGCTTCGAGGGGCAGCCCTTGAGCCGCATCGGCGCGCGGTTCCTGGGCAACGCGGAGAGCGCGGCCCGGGAGCCGGCCTGAGCGGTGATATAATCGGGAAGTTTCTCCCTGCCTGTTTCATGGCCGGCCCGAGATTCCCGGGACCAGGATCGTGGCGTCGTGGCCATGCGGCGCGTGGCTGCGCGTGAGGAGGACGCGGATGAACGAGAAGAGGAAGGAGACATGAGGTGAACATGGCGCTGTCGCGCGACGACGAGAAGCCGTGGAAGACGGACCTGGCCCGCAAGTCCGCGGCCCGGCGGGAGCAGGTCCTGCACGAGATCGAAGAGACGGTCCGCAAGGCCGGCTCGTTCGAGGACGCACTCCGGCAGGCCGCGGAGCTGATGAAGAAGCGCTTCGCGCGCTTCTCGGCGGTCACCGTGTACGTCGCCGACGGCGAGGACCTGGTCGTCCACACGTCGCTCGACCGCCCGGCCGGCCCCGAGCGCGTCTGGTCGGGCGGTGGCCCGCTGGCCGACGCCGCCCACGGGCACACCACGACGGTGGTGTCGGACCTGGCCACCTCGCCCCAGTGGGGCGCGGTGGGGCTGGCGAAAGGCAGCGCCGCGGTGGCGCCCATCCGGACCGAGGCCGGGCTCTGGGCCACCCTCGAGATCTGGAGCGACTTCCGCGACGCTTTCACGCCCCACGACGTGAAGCTGCTCGACCGCGTAACCGCCGCGCTGGCCAAGAAGACGCCCGCGACCTAGACGCCGCGCCCGCGCGGCGAGCCGTCCTGCTCCCGTCGCGCCGTTCCGTTCCCACCGCGCCTTCCGGCGGCCGCCGCGAATCGCGCTTCACGCCGCCTCCCCGGAAAAGGGCCCCCGCGGGTCCGCCGCCGTCGCCCGCGGCACCAGCACGCGCAACGCGCGCGGCTCGACGCCCACCTCCAGCCGCTCCGCGGGCCCGCCCGGCTCACCGTCGCAGTGGTGCGGAAAGGGCGCGGGAGCCGTGAGCACGGCCCGGGACGCGGGGAGACGGCGGTAGCCGCGGAAGCCCTCCAGCCCCCCCAGGTAGAGCCGGGGCGCCGCGGCGAGGATCTCGAAAGGGGCGGCCTGCTCGATCACGACGATCTCGAGCAGGCCGTCGTCGAGGCGGGCCCCGGGCGCGATCACCGCCGCGCCGCCGTATTGCCGGCCGTTGACGAAGGCCACCAGCCACGCCGCCCCCTCGAAGCGATGCTCGCCGGCCTCGAGCGCGAACCCGCCGCAGCGGTAGGTCCAGCTCATGGCGAAGGCGATGCGGGCATAGCTCATGACCCCGCGGCTTCCGCCGGCCAGGGCCCGGGTGTGGAAGGCCTGGCCCACCGCGGCGTCGAACCCGGCCCCGGCCACGTTCAGGAAAGGGCGGCCGTTGACTCGGCCCACGTCCATGCGCATCGTCGTCGCCGCCGCCAGCTCGCGCAGCGCGCGCGCCGGGTCCATCGGGATGCGCAGCGTGCGGGCCAGCCCGTTGCCGGAGCCGGCCGGCAACACGCCGAGGGCGGCCTTCGAGCCGAGCAGCCCTCCCGCGACCTCGTTGGCCGTCCCGTCGCCGCCCACCGCGAGGACCACGTCGAAGCCCTCCTCCACCGCGGTCCGGGCCAGCTCCCGCGCCTGGCCGGGGCCGGACGTCGTCCACACGTCCAGCTCGGGCCAGACCCGGGGGCTGAGCTTCATCGCTTCGATCGCCCGCCGGGCGGCCACGCCCGCCCGCGGGTTGGCGATGGCCACCGTCCTCACCGCAGCTCCCGGTAGACGGCCAGGGTCGTCTCCACCATCCGGTCGGCCGTGAAGCGCTCCTCGAAGCGACGGCGGCCGGCCGCGCCCCACGCCGCTCGGCGCTCGGGACTCTCGAGCGCCTCTACGAGGGCGGTGGCGAGCGCGTCCGGGTCGCGCGGGGGGACCAGGCGGCCGGTGATGCCGTCCGACACGGCTTCGGGGATGCCCCCGGCGGCGGTAGCCACGATCGGAACCGCGAACGACATCGCGTCGAGGAGGGAGGTGCCGAGGCCCTCCATGTGCGAGGAGAGGCAGAAGACGGTGAAGGCGGGAACGAGGCGATCCAGGTCGTTCCGGAACCCGGCGAAGACGCAGCGCCCCTCCAGGCCCAGCGCGCGGGCCTGGGCGGCCAGCGACGGCTCGAGCTCGCCCTCGCCCACGATTACGAAGCGCGTCTCCGGACGGCGCGCCAGGACCCGGGCCGCCGCTGCCAGCAGGGTCGCGTGGTCCTTGTGGCCGGTGAGAGCGGCCACGTTGCCCACCACCGGCGCCTCACCCGAGATCCCCAGCTCGCGCAGGGCGTCCCGCCCGCCCGGCCGCGGCGGACGGTCGGGCACGCCCTCGTAGACGACGCGCAGGCGGTCCGGCGGAACGCCGTCGCGCCGGAGCACCCCGGCGATCGCCTCGCTGACCGCGACCACGCGCCCGCAGGCGGCGTACTTCCAGCGCGAGAGCGCGCCCCGCAGCGCGAAGTCGACCCGGCGGGTGGCCACCGCGGGAGGCCGTCCCGCGAGACGGCAGGCGAGCAGGCCGGCCGCCACCGCATGGGGGTCGTGGAGCTGGACGACCTCCGGCCGGATCTCCCGCAGCGCCGCGCGCAAGGCCACCACCGCCCCCGGGGCCAGGTCGCCGCCGAAGGGCGTCTCGCGCACGTCGAGCCCGGCCGCCCGCGCCCGCCCGGCCAGCGCGCCGCGGGACTGGCAGACCAGCGTGACGTCGTGGCCCCGCGCGGCCATGCCTCGCGCGGTGAGGAGCACCTGGTTCTGGCCGCCTCGCCAGCCCCGGGCGGAATCGACGTGGAGCACCCTCACCGGCCGGGGACGACCCCCTGCTGCAGCTCGAGGAGCTTGGCCAGCTTCACGTACGTGTAGGTGGCGTTGAGGGTGGAGACGGTCAGGCCCGCCGAGCCCAGCAGCGCCCCGCGCCGCAGCACGTAGTTGCGGAAGAAGGCCCACGCGCAGGCGGCCACCGCCTCCAGCGGTCCGGTGCGCCGGCCCTCGGCGAAGGCCTGCCGGGCCCACAGGGTCGTGTAGCTGTCGATGGTCCGCAGGTGGTCGGCGATGTCCTCGTAGGTGAGGTGCTCGAGCTCGTGGCGCAGCCGTCCCACGCTGCCGCTCACCTTCACCGACTCGTGGATGAGCGCGCCCTCCCAGCGGCCGCGGCGGCGGTCCCACAGCCGGAGCTGCGGGTCCGGGTACCAGTCGGTGCCGCGGATCCACCGCCCGAGGTAGCGCGCCACCCGGGGGATGCGGTAGCCGGCGTGGGTGAAGCCGGCCGCGCGCCGGCCCTGGATCTCCTGGCGCAGCCCGGGGCTGACGCGCTCGTCGGCGTCGACCGCGAGCAGCCAGTCGTGGCGGGCCGACTGGGCGGCGAAGTTGCGCTGGGCCACGAAGCCCGGCCAGGGCTCGTGCACGATCACCCGCGCCCCCGCCGCCTCGGCGATACGGCGCGTGCCGTCCCGGGAGCCGCAGTCGACGACCACGATCTCCTCGCAGAAGCGCACGCTGTCGAGCGCCGCCGGCAGGTGGCGCGCTTCGTCCTGAGTGATGAGCACGGCCGAGATCGGGACCATCGCGCGAGTATAGCGTTACCCCGCGCCGCGCCTCCGGCGTTACAGTCCACCCATGGCTGATTGGCTCGCCCTCTTCCAGGAGCGCGGGGCGGTGCTCGACGGCCATTTCCTTCTCTCCTCGGGCCTCCACTCTCCCCGTTACGTGCAGTGCGCGCGCGTGCTCATGGACCCCGAGCTGGCCACCCGGCTGGGCGCCGAGCTGGCGCGGGCGCTCGAGGGCGTCCTCGGCGGGACGCGGCCCACGGCCGTCGTGGCGCCCGCCCTCGGCGGGGTGATCGTCTCCCACGAGGTGGCCCGCGCCCTGGGGTGCCGGGCCCTCTTCACCGAGCGCGAGAACGGGATGACGACGCTGCGGCGCGGCTTCACCCTCGAGCCCGCGGAGACGGTGGTCGTGGTGGAGGACGCCCTCACGACCGGCAAGTCCACCCGGGAGGTGATCGACGCCGTCGTCTCCCGCCAGGGCCGCGTGGCCGCCGTGGGCAGTCTCGTCGACCGCACCGCGGGCGACGTCGATTTCGGCGTGCCCCGGCGCAGCCTCCTCCGGCTCGAGGTGCCGGCCTGGGACGCGGCCGACTGCCCTCTGTGCGCCGCGGGCTCGCGGCCGGAGAAGCCCGGCTCGCGCCGCTGATGGGGCGGTGGCGGATCACGCTCGCCTACGACGGCACGGACTTCGCGGGATGGCAGGTCCAGCGCGGCGCGCGGCCGCCATCTCCGCGCACGGTGCAGGGGACGCTGGAGGCGGCCCTCGGCCGCCTGGCCGACGGCGCACGAGTGAGCGTCGTCGCGGCCGGCCGCACCGACACCGGCGTCCATGCCCTCGGCCAGGTCGCTTCGTTCACGCTGGCGAGGGAGATGACGGCCCACGATCTGCAGCGTGCCCTCAACGCGCTGCTGCCGGCGGACGTGCGCGTGCTCGAGGTGGGGCCGGCTCCCCCCGACTTCCACGCGCGCACGAGCGCGCAGTCGAAGCTCTACCGCTACGAGCTGGACAGCGGTCCGGTGCAGCTGCCCACCCGGCGGCGCCTGGCCGGCCACGTGCCGTGGGTCCTCGACCAGCCGGCGGTGCGCGCGGCGGCCGAGCTCTACCGCGGACGGCACGACTTCGCGTCCCTGGCCTCGGCGGGCGGCTCGGCCAGGACCACCGTCCGTACGGTCCTGCGCTCCGAAGCGCTCTTCGCGAACGGCACGCTCATCTACGAGGTGGAAGCGGATGGGTTCCTGCGCCGCATGGTCCGCAGCCTCGTCGGCGGTCTCATCGCGGTCGGCCGGGGCACACTCGCCATCGACGACCTGCGGCGGGCCCTGCTGGCCCGCGACCGGCGCGCGTGGCCCCCGCCGGCCGACGCGCGCGGCCTCACCCTGGTCCGCGTCGCCTACCCGTCGTCCCCGATGTAGAATAGGTCTTTCCCTCCCCGCGGCATGTCACGACAAGACCTGCTGGAAGTCGTCGCCTCCGGATCGGAGGAGCAGGCGCTCCTGCGCGCCATCGACTTCGCGCGCCTGCCCCGCCACGTGGCGGTGATCATGGACGGCAACGGCCGGTGGGCGAAGCTGCGCCACAAGCCGCGCGTGGAAGGGCACCGGGCCGGGATCGACTCGGTCCGGGACGTCGTGGAGACCTCCGCCCGCCTGGGCCTGCAGGTCCTCACCCTCTACGCCTTCTCGGTCGAGAACTGGAAGCGGCCCCAGACCGAGGTGACGACGCTCATGGGCCTGTTGAAGCGCTACCTCCGCCTGGAGCTGGACACTCTGCTCCGCAACAACATCCGCTTCCGGGTCATCGGCCGGATGAGCGAGCTGCCGCCGGACGTGCAGGAAGAGCTGCGCCGCGGCACCGAGAGGACGGCGGACCGCACGGGCCTCCTCTTCAACATCGCCCTGAACTACGGCGGCCGCACCGAGATCACCGACGCCGTCCGCCGCCTGGCCACCGACGTCGCCGCCGGCCGCCGCGACCCGGCCCGGATCGACGAGGACACGCTCTCGTCCTACCTCTACACGGCCGGCCTGCCCGATCCGGATCTGTTGATCAGAACCAGCGGCGAGATGCGCGTGAGCAACTTCCTGCTCTGGCAGATCGCCTACGCCGAGATCTGGGTGACCGACGTGCTGTGGCCCGACTTCCGCCGCCGGCACCTGCTGCAGGCCATCGCCGACTTCCAGAAGCGCGAGCGGAGGTACGGCGGCATCATGCCCACTTGAGCCCCCCCGCGGGCTTCGGGGCGAACCTGGCCCGGCGGGTGGCCACTGCCGCCGTGGCCCTGCCCCTGCTCCTGGCCGCCTTCTTCCTCGGTCCGCCACTGCTCGGGGCCGGCATCGCGGCCGCGGCGGTGATCATCGGCCTCTGGGAGTTCTTCGCCCTCATGCGGGCGCGCGGGCTGGTGCCCTTCCGCGCCACCGGCGTCGTGCTCCTGGCCGCGGTCTTCGTCGAGGTCGGACGGCCGGTGGCCCCGGCCTCGCTGTGGCCGGCGGTCGCGCTGTTGACCCTCGTCTCACTGCTGGCCCGCGGCGCGGACTTCGCCGCCACCGTCCCTTCCGCCGCCCTCACGCTGCTCGGCGCGGCGTACCTGGGGGCGATGGGGGGCGCGATCGCCGCCCTGCGCCTGCTCGATCCCGAGCCGGCGGGGGCGTGGCGGCTGGTGCTGCTGCTCGCCATCGTGATGGCTTCCGATACCGCCGCGTTCTTCGTGGGCACCGCCGCCGGCCGGCGCCGGCTCGCCCCCGACATCTCGCCCGGGAAGACGGTCGAAGGCGCGGCGGGCGGCCTGGCCGGCGGGGTGGCGGGGGCGGCCGTGGTGAGGGTCCTGGGGCTGCCCTCGCTTCCCCTCGCCCATGCCCTGCTGCTGGGGCTGGCCGTGGCCGCGCTCGGCATCGCCGGCGACCTGTTGGAGAGCCTGCTGAAACGGTGGGCGGGGGTGAAGGACTCCGGCGTGCTTTTTCCCGGCCACGGGGGCATGCTGGACCGGCTCGACAGCTTGCTCTTCGGCGCTCCCGTCCTGTACTATTACTTCAGTCTGTTGCGCTGAACGGCCCCCTCTCCGGGGCCGTTTCCGCTTGAGGGCTTGTTTTGTGACGGCAATGCGGTTGGAGCGCCCGCAGGCGGGACCTCCTTCTTGAATCGATGAAAGGCCTCGCCATCCTCGGCTCCACCGGGTCCGTGGGCACCAACGTGCTGCGGATCGTCGACGCGTTCCCCGAGCGGTTCGCGGTCGTGGGCCTCTCGGCCGGCGACAACGTCGAGAAGCTGGCCGAGCAGGTGGCCCGCTACCGGCCCCGGGTGGTGTCGGTGAAGAGCGCCGCGGCCCGGGAAGCGCTCGGCCGCCATCTCGACCTCCGCGCGCTGCGTGTGCTGGTCGGGGAGGAAGGCGCGGTGGAGGTGGCCACCCATCCCGACGCCCGCCTGGTGGTGGCCTCGGCGGTGGGCGCGGTGGGCCTCGTGCCCACCTATCGGGCCCTGCAAGCGGGCAAGGACGTCGCCCTCGCCAACAAGGAGACGCTGGTCATGGCCGGGGAGCTGATGGTGGCCCAGGCCCGCGCCCGGGGGGGGACGCTCCTGCCCATCGACAGCGAGCACTGCGCCCTGCACCAGTGCCTGGGCGGCCGCGCCGCCCGCGACGTGCGGCGGCTGGTCCTCACCGCCTCCGGCGGCCCCTTCCGCACGCGGGCGCGGGAGACCTTCGACCGCATCACGCCCGCCGAGGCCCTCGCCCATCCCACCTGGTCCATGGGCCGCAAGATCACGATCGATTCGGCCACCCTGATGAACAAGGGACTGGAGGTGATCGAGGCCCGCTGGCTCTTCGGGGTGGGCGCGGACCGGGTGGAGGTCCTCATCCATCCGCAATCGGTCGTCCACTCGATGGTGGAGTTCGTGGACGGGACGGTGCTCGCGCAGATCGGCGTCACCGACATGCGCCTGCCCATCCAGTACGCCCTCAGCTACCCGGAGCGCTGGGAGGCGGCCATCCCGGGGATCGACTTCACGCGCGCCCTGCGGCTCGAGTTCGATTCCCCCGACCACGACCGCTTCCCCTGCCTGGGCCTGGCCTACCGGGCGCTGGAGGGAGGAGGGACGCTGCCCGCCGTGCTCAACGCCGCCAACGAGGAAGCCGTCGCCGCCTTCCTCGACGGCCGCATCGGCTTCTGCGCGATCCCCGACGCCATCCGCGAGGTGATGGACGACCACCCGGCCCGTCCGGTGGCCGCCCTCGACGACGTGCTGGCCGCCGACGGCTGGGCGCGGCAGCGGGCGCGGGCGGCGCTCAAGCGGCGGGCCATGGAGACGGTCTGAATGGGATCCCTGACCACCCCCCTCGCGTTCGTGTTCGTGCTCGGCGTCATCATCTTCTTCCACGAGTTCGGCCACTTCATTACCGCCAAGGCGTTCGGGATGCGCGTCTTCATCTTCTCCTTCGGCTTCGGCCCCCGTCTGGCCGGCTTCCGGTGGGGCGACACCGACTGTCGCGTGTCCGCGATCCCCCTGGGTGGCTACGTGAAGCTCGAAGGCGAGCCCGAGGACCACCTCAGCCCGGACACGGCCGCCCTCGGCGATGGCCGGGACTTCACGGGCCGCCCGCGGTGGCAGCGCTTCGTCGTCTACCTGGCCGGGCCGGTGATGAACGCCGTCCTGGCCGTGGCGGGATTCACCGCCCTCTACATGGTGGGCTACGGCGTCGACGCCGTGCTCAGCGACCCCCCGGTCATCGGCGCCCTCGAGCCCGGCTCGCCGGCGGAGGCGGCCGGCCTGTTGCCGGGCGACGAGATCGTCGCCATCGACGGCGCGCCCAAGACGAACTGGGAGGAGGCGCTCGTCGCGATCGTGGTCCGCCCGGACCGCAGCCTGCGGATCCGGGTCCGCCGCGGCAGCGCGGAGAAGGAGTTCGCCGTCCAGTCCACGTCGTCCTCGACGCAGAAGCTGGGGCAGATCGGCGTCTCGCCCCTCGTCCGCATCGGCCAGGTGCTGCCGGGGAGCCCGGCCGAGCGGGCCGGCCTGAAGCCCGACGACGGCATCCTGCGCGTGGCCGACAAGCCCGTCCAGTCCTTCCTCGACATCCCGGAGATCATCCGCTCGGCGCCCAAGGGCCCCCTCGGGTTGAGCGTCCTGCGGCAGGGCTCGGCGTTCGACGTCACCGTGACCCCCGAGAACGGGCGCATCGGCATCGCGAACAAGACGATCGTGAAGAAGCTGGCCTTCGCTCCCGCCGTGCGCGAAGCCGTGTCGGCGACGTGGAACCTGGTGCGCCAGACCTTCCAGATCCTGAAGGGGCTGCTCACCGCGAGCATCTCGCCCAAGGCCGCCCTCACCGGTCCGCTCGGCATCGCCAAGGCGTCGGGCGACGCGGCCCGGAGCGGGGCCCGGGCCCTGCTGTTCCTGGTGGCCAGCCTCAGCATCAGCGTGGGGATCCTGAACCTCTTCCCGCTCCCGCCGCTCGACGGCGGCCACCTCGCGATCCTGGCCGGGGAAGGGCTGCGCCGCCGCGACTTCAGCGCCGCCGCCAAGAGCTGGATCCTGAACGCGGGCGCGATGGTCCTGTTCCTGCTGATCGGCCTGGTGCTCTACTCGGACCTCAGCAAGACGAGCTGGCTCGGGCGATACCTGCCCTGACCGTCAGCTCTTCGCGGGGGGCCGGGCGGCCGGCGGCTTGGCCGCGGGCGGCTTCGCCGTGTGGCGCTTCGGAGCCGGCTTGCTGGCCGGCGCGGCCGCTTCCGCCGCCGGGGCTTCCGCCGCAGCGGGCCGGGCCCGGCGGGCACGCGGGGCTCCCGCCGAGGTCGACCAGACCGGCTTGAACTGCGGATCGAGCTCGTAGGCCTTGGCGAACAGCTCCGCCGCCTTCTGCTTGTCGGGATGGAAGGGCCGCTTGGGCTCCGCCATCTTGTAGTACGTGTAGCCCAGGTACCAGGTGGCGGCGGCGCTCTGCGGGTCGGCGTCGAGCGCCTTGCGGAACTCGACCTCCGCCTGCCGGAACCGCTTCTTCTTGAAGGCGGCCAGACCGGCGTCGATGTGGGCGTCGGGCGACTCGGCGGTCGCCGCCCTGGCGGCCGGCGCGGGCGCCGGCTCCTGGGCCACCGGGCCGAGGAGGGCGGAGAGAAGGATGGCGGGGAGAACCATGAGGGACCTCCTCCTTGCCCCGGGGACTCCCGGGACCGCTCAAGTCTAAACGATCGTCAAGGGCCCGGCGTGAGCGCGCTCACGCCTACGGCTCGCCCGAGCCTCCGGCCGCGGTGACCGGCGGCGGGGGGGGCGCGAGCAGGTGCAGACCGCCGCTGGGCGACGCGACCAGGATGTGCTCCGGCGCGGCCGGATCGAGGCCCAGCGTCCATACCCGGTCGGAGACGAGCCCCTCGGCGGGCAGCCGCTCCCAGGTCTCGCCCGCGTCCTGGCTGCGGAAGATCCCGCCCCAGGTGAAGTCGCTCGCATAGATCGTCCGGCCGTCGGGCCGCAGCGCGAGGCCGGTGATGTCGGAGAAGGGGATGCCACCGGTGACCTGGGACCACGTCGCTCCCTGGTCCCGCGAGCGGTAGAGCCCCCGCGGCGACGTGGCGTAGACCACCCGGTCGTCGGCGGGCACGAAGGCGATCGTGCGGGCCTCGGCCGCTCCCAGCCCGCGCGACACGAGCACCCAGCGATCACCGCCGTCGGTGCTCTTGAAGAAGCCGAGCGGGGTGGCGGCCAGCACCAGGCCCAGGCTGCGGCTGGACAGGGCGAGGGCCGAGGCCGGTCCCCACATGCCGAGGCTGGGCCGGCGCCAGGTGGTGCCGCCGTCGATGCTGCGCAGGATGCCCTGGGGGCTGGCGGCGAGGAACGCCTGGTCGGAGAGGGTCACGATGTCCGTCACCCGCGGATGGAGGTCGACGCCGCCGATGAGCGCCGGCAGCCGGCGCCACGGCCCGCCCGCCACGGAGAGGAAGATCCCGTCGTCCGTGCCGGCCAGGACCTGCGCTCCGGCGACCGCCAGCGAGAGCACCTCGCGCCCCTCGAGTCCGGGGCCGAGGCGCGTCCACGGTCCACGGGAGGAAGGCGCGCTGAACACACCCCCGTGGTAGCGGTCGCCCCAGATGCCGGCCAGCACCCGCCGGCCCGCCGGGTCGAAGACGATGCGGGAGACGAAGCGCTCGGAGAACCCCTGGTTCGACGCGATCCAGCTCCGCCCGCCGTCCGTGCTCCGCAGGACGCCGGCCCCCTCGCAGCCGAGCAGGAGCACGCCGCCCGGCAACGCCAGGACGGCGTTCACGACCAGCGACTTCGGCGTCGCCTGCCGCCAGGTGACCGTGCCGTCCTCGGAAATCCAGAGGCCTTCGGTGGTGCCGGCGTAGAAGACGTCCTGGTTGTCGGGGCTCTGGGCGAACGAGCGCGTGCGGCGCGACGAAGCGGGGATGCCCCGGATCCGCGTCCAGCGGCCCGCCCCGTCGTCCGAGCGGTAGATGCCGCTGCACGCCGTGGCGTAGACCTTGTGGCCGTTCCACCGGTCGACGGCCATGGTGAACACGTCGGAGTCGTCGATCATCCCGGTGTGGATGAGCTCCCAGCTCGTGCCGCCGTCGGAGCTCTTCCAGGGCAGGTGCCAGGTCCCCACGTAGACGACGTCGGGACTCAGGGGGTCGATGGCCACCGACTCGACGTTGCGCAGCTCGGCCTGGTCCTCCGGGGTGATGCGCATCCAGCTCCGGCCGGCGTCGAGCGAGCGGAAGACGCCCCCCAGCGTGCCCGCCACCAGCACGTCCGGGTTCGCGGCGGCCTGGGCGAGGGCTCGCACGGACTGGCCGGCGATGCCGGGCAGCATGGCGAAGGTGCGCCCGCCGTCGTCGCTGCGGGCGATCCCGCCCCCGCTTCCCGCCACGTCCCAGAAGCCCACGAAGAGAGCGCCCCGCGGATCGACCACGATCTCGTCGAGGCTCGCGCCCCGCCGCGGGAAGCCGGGGCTCAGCCGGTGCCAATGCAGGCCGGCGTCATCGGACCGATACAGGACGCCGTCGGCCGTGCCGAGGTACAGACGGCGCGGCTCTCGGGAATCGGCGGCGAGCCCGCGCACGTCTCCCCCCGGCGGGCCGACCGGCACCCAGGTCTGCGCGTGGAGGCGAGGGGTTGCAAGAAGGATGAACGAGAGCAAGGCGAGGCACGTCGGAGGGCGCGTCGCGCGGAGCATGTCTCTACGCAAGTGTAACGGGTTCAGGCGCGATGTGTGAACCGCTTCCTCGCGATGCCTGTTAAACGCCCGTGAGTGCAGCAAAACCCGTGCCGCCTCGTCGGGCGCAGCCGGACCCGGCTATCGCTGGAAGGCGTAGGAGAGCTTGACGAACAGCTGGCGCTCCGTGCGGGCAAGCTGCTCGCGCTCGTCGAGAGCGCGCTCGTCCCCGTAGCCAAGGAACAGCGCCGTCTGCCAGTTGACGCGGTAGCTGAAGAGAGCGGAGCCCGAGAAGCCCGCGCTGTGGCCGGGAACCGAGACGAGGTACAGCGATGGATCCCGCCGGGTGCTGACGTACTGGCCGATGAGGCGGAGGAAGGTGCGCGCGTCGAAGTTGTAGGTGGCCTTCAGGCGCTGCACCTGCGCGGTGAAGAGGCGCGCGCGCCGGCCGGGCTCGCGGTCGACGTCGAGCCAGGACACCGCGCCGTTGGCGTCGAGCGTCAGGTGATCCGTGGGCCGCACGGTGGCGAAGGCCGTGACGCTCCCGCCCCGGCCGACCCGCACGTTGACGAGATCGACGGCCTGGCCCAGGAAGCCGCTCGCTCCCACCCGGGTGAAGCGGCGCGAGGGATCGACCTGCGCCAGGTAGGTGAAGCGAGTGGTGGAGAGGAGGCGGTCCGCGGTGCGCTCGCGGTGGAACAGGACCTGGAGCTGAGCCTGGAGGTTGTGGCGGCCGAAGAGGAAGAGGCCCGGCTCCGCCTGGCGGGTGATCAGCCCCCCCCGCCGGTCGGACGCCTGCTCCGCGTTCAGGAAGGGACGCACGAAGCTGAGGGATCCGCGGGGAAAGAACTTGTAGCCGGCATTGAGGAAACCTTCGCGGTAACCGACCTGGGGCACGAAGCCCTGGTCGGCCCGGAAGCCGTCCCCGAAGTCACGGTAACGGGTGAACCAGTCGATGCCCCGCGTGCTGTGGTTCCAGGAGGTCTCCAGGGCGTGGGAGGTGAGCCCGCGTCCGTCCCACTGCGGCGTCACTTCGACCCGCCGCGGCGTGATGGTGTCGCTCACGAGGAGCTGGCCGGCCACCGTCTCCTTGTCGTTCGGCCGCCACTGCGCGTCCGGGCCGAAGACGCGGTTGTGGCCGGCGCCTTCGTTCTCGCGTCCCGTGTAGAGCAGCCCCACGAACGAGCCGCCGAAGTCGCGGCGGACGCGCGCGATGCCCACCACGGAGGAGAAATCCTGGGGCGCGAAGTCGGAACCGGTCGGCCCGGGCAGGATCACGCTGCCGCCGCCCCGGTCCCGGGTGAGGAGAGCGGTGTAGGACGACGAGCCGAGCTTGCCCGTCGTCCGCGCTCCCCAGCCGGGCGAGGTGATGGTGCGGGTATAGACGGCCTGGATCGGGGTGTCGAACAGGTCGACGCCCTCCAGGAAGAAGGGGCGCTTCTCGGGGAAGAAGAGCGCGAACCGGTTGTTGACCGCGATCTGCGCCACGTCGGCCTCGACCTGCGAGAAGTCGGGGTTGACGGTCGCGTCGAGAGCGGTGCTCGCGCTGGGGTTCCACTTCACGTCGAGGCCGACGTTCTTGTCGGTGGGCCCGCGCCGGAGGGGCCGCCCGGGCTCGTCCGCGCGGGCCACGTCCTGGGCGCTCACGTAGGGAGCGACGACGAGGTGGCTGGAGGACGAAAGACCGGTGATGCCGGTCAGCTCGCGCGCCCGGCAGACGAGGCAGGTCGACCCCCGGGGCTGGGGGCTGCTGTAGATGGCGTAGCGGAACTCGCGCGGGTAGTTGCGCCACACGATGATCCCCCACTTCTGCGGGTCGGCCTTCGGATATCGCAGGGAGGAGAGCGGGATGCGGACCTCGGCCTGCCAGCCGGCCTCGGTGATCCGGGCGGCGGTGCTGTAATAGAAGTCGGGCGAGAAGTCCTCGTTGCCGTTCGCATCGTTGAACATCGCGTCGCCCTGGATGCCGCGGGGGCTCACCCGGAACTCCTGGGCCGAACGGCGGTCGTTGCGCGTGTCGAGGAAGATGGCCACGTTGTCGTCGGTGCCGATCACGTTGTCGCGGTCCACGTAGGGGGCGCGGATCTTGCGGGGCTCGGGGTCGTCGCAGCGGACGGCGACGTAGAAGTAGCGGTCGTCGTAGGTCACCCACGCCACCGTCTCGACCTCCGGGGCGCGGTTGTCGCCGAAGACCGTCTCGAAGAACGTGTCGATGACCGCGGCGGCCTTCCAACCGGGATCGGAGAGATCTCCGTCGACGACGATGGGCCCCGGGGCCCGGTGCAGGGGGAGGGGAGGCGGCACCGGCGGCGCCGGCTCTTCCGCGGCGGCGAGCATCGGCAGCCCGGCCAGGAGCAGGAAGGCCAGCCGCGCCATTGGCTTCAATCGTCCATAAGACGTTGCCCGGGGCCGGCGGGTTCTGAAAAGAGTTGTAGCGACGCCGCGATTCCACCGCCAGCACCCCCAAACAAAGGCTGCGAGCGGAGCGGGATTCACTCCCGCGGAGCGAGCGGGGGGGTCTGGGGGGTGCGCCGCTAGCACCCCCCAGCTCGAGAAGAAAAGCAAAGGAAAAAGGGCGCGGCCTTGCGGCCGCGCCCCGTACGGATCCCTGGATGTCCCTGGTATCTAGTCGTCGTCCTCCGGCACGGTTGCGCCCTCGGGGACGAAGATCACCTCGACCCGGCGGTTCTTCGCCCGGGCCATGGCGTCCGTACCCGTGTCGAGCGGCTTGGTGGCGCCGGCGCTCCGGGTCGTGATGCGGGATTCCTCGATGCCCTTCTCCTTGACCAGGTAGTCCTTCACCGCCTCCGCGCGCCGGCGGGCGATGACCTCGGGGTAGCGCTCGCCGCTGTCGGCATGGCCGACGATGATGACGCGGCTGCGCGGGTCCTGCTTCAGGCGGGAGGCCACGTCGTCCAGGCACGCCTTGTCCACGTTGTTCAGGCGGGCCAGGTTGCGCGGGAAGCCGCCGGAGGTGCAGGTGATGGCCTCGGCCCGGACCTCGGGGGCCCGGACGCGCACGCTGCAGGTCGACTCCGCCGAGCCGCCCCGCCCGTCGGACACCCGGACGGTGATGGTGGCGGAGGAGCCGGGAGCCATCCCGGTGCTCTCGAAGGTGACGGACGAGCCGGTGCCCACGATGCGGCCGGCGGTGGTGCTCCACTCGTAGGTCAGGGTGTCGCCGTCGACGTCGGAGGCGTTGGCCCGCACGCGCACGCTCTCGCCGGGCGAGATGACTGATCGCTCGATCTCGCAGTTGACCGTCGGGTTGTGGTTTTCCGGAGGCGGTGGCGGCGGCGGCGGCGCGATCGCCATCGCGATCTCGCGGCAGCCGAAGCCGGGGTGCCAGCCGATGGAGATATGGCGGCCGGTCCAGCTCTTGGAGCTGGAGTTCAGGCCTCGGTCGTCGAAGTTCAGGTTCCACGAGATGGCCGGACGGATGAAGAAGCCGCGGATCCAGAACACGGGACCGACCACGAGGTCGAGGGGGTTCGTCTGCTTGAAATCGCTGTCACCCTTGTAGCTGGTCCCCATCAACTCGGCCTGGAGCTGCACGTTGGTGCACGCGGGCACGTTGAGGCCCACCGCCCACTTGAGGGCGTTGGCGAGGTTCACCCGCCGGGGCGAGTCGGGGTCGCCGTTCCACTGGTACCCGAGGGACCCGTGGATGTCCAGCTTCTCGTCGATGTCCTTGGACAGGATCAGGTCCACGCCGAAGGAGGACTTGCCGGTGCCGAGCCCCTTGTTCTCGTCGGCGGTGGGGATCTTCACGAAGCCGCGCACGGCCAGGCCGAGGGGATCGCCCATGTAGTCATTGAGGAAGCCGTACTTCAGGCCCAGCTTCAGGTCGCCCACGCCGGTCTCCCAGGGCGTGGCCACGAAGGGATAGTCGTTGAAATAGCCGGCCTGGAAGAGCGCATCCGCGTCGATGCGGTTCTGGATCCCGAAGTTGCCGTAGATCTCCAGCCGGCTGGTGGCCCCGAAGCCGAGCGACACGCCGTGGATCGAGATGTCCTCGTCCTTGGGATCGCGGTCCAGGTTGTCGCGGAAGAGGCTGAAAGAGAACTTCCCCTTGGGAAGCGTGTAGGCCGTGGGCATGTGGAAGAGCCCGGTCTCCCCCTCGTAGGCGGGCGTGGCCGGATGCACCTCGTACTCCTTGGAGTCGATGGTCATGGTCCACGTCTTGACGTCTTCCCTTCTCACGGTGTGACCGCTGCTGGTGGTCTCCGTCGTGGTGGTGGTCTGGGTGGTGGTGGTGGTCTGGGGGTCGGCGGAGGCGATCTTGGTCTTGTTCTTCGCCTGTCCTTCCTCGCCGGCCGGAGGCGTCTGGGCCCAGGCCGTGGCCGTGAGGGCGAGGAGCCCGCCGAGCAGCCCGGTCATCAATGGTCGTCTCATGGAACGTCCTCCTTTTACTGGCTCTTCAATACTAGATCTAGTATATCTCCAAGGGTAGGCGGGTCAGAGCCTCACCTCCAGCGCGTTGTCCACGGGCCCGCCGGCCGCGTCGCGGGCCAGAGCCCCGGCCAGGTCCTTCTCCGCCGCCGTCTTCACCTGCCCGCAAAGGACGACCCGCCCCCCCTCGTCGCGCACCTGCGCTTCACCGCCTGGGCGCGGTCGCCCGGCGCGGCCACCGGCGCCGTCCCGGGGGCGGCCGTGCTCGGGGCGGGCGCCGCCGCCTTCCCGCGCAGCTGGATCTGGTCGTCGACCTTGATCACGTCGGTCGTGTTGCCGGCCAGCTTGAGGGCGAGCTGGTGCTGCTCGGGCGTGTCGACGTCACCGCCGAGCGTGACCTCGCGGCGGTAGGCCCGCACCGAGATGTGGGTGCCGTCGAGCTGCTTGTTGAGCGAGAAGGCCAGCTGGACCTTGGCCTCCAGCGCCTTGTCATCGAAGTTCTCGCCCAGGGTGCGCCCACCCTCCGCCGGCGCGGGCAGCGCGGCGTTGATGCGCAGCTCGTTGCGCACCTCGCGCACGCCGGGCACCGCGGCGGCCACCTGGGCCGCCTCGGCCTTGAAGTCCTCGCGCGGCACCTCGCCCTTCAGCGTCACCACGCCTTCGTTGGAGCCCACGTCGATCGAATAGGACTTGAGGTTGCGGTCCAGCTCGAGCGCGGCCTTCACCTCGCCGGTGGTCCTGGCCCCTCGCAGCTTCTCGCCGACCGATCCCAGGGCCTGCTGCGGGCTCTGTCCCGCGGGGCGATACTTCCAGTAGTAGAGTCCCACTCCGACCAGGACGAGTAGCACCAGGAGCGCGAAGAACCGCCTCATGGCTGGTTCGCATCAATAGGAAGTTTCATAGTTGGCGGCTCGATCCAACAGGGCCTCGTCGATGCAAGATTCGTGCGCAAAATGCCTTGCAGGGCACCCGCGGCACGGCCGCCGGCCCTCGTCGGGCGTCGTCGACACCGCCCCCCGCTGTGGCGGCGTGGCCGAGGGTCAACAAGTGGCTGTGGGAGCGCCGGCGCCGATCGGCGGCGATCGGCCGATCGCAGCGGCGCCTCCGAGTGCGTTGCGTCACTGGCCGATCGCCAGAGGGGCGATCCGATCAGCGTGGCCGCGGCGAGCACGCAGGCCTCTCAGCATGCGTCCTACACGTTCTCGCCACCTCCATTGTAGAATTTGCACCCACCACACACGCGCGTGATCGAGACCTTCGACCTGGTCGTCGTCGGCTCGGGGCCCGCCGGAGAGAAGGGGGCGGCCCAGGCGGCGTACTTCGGCAAGCGCGTGGCCCTCGTCGAGCGCTCGCCGCACCTCGGCGGCGCCGGGGTCAACACCGGCACCGTCCCCAGCAAGACGCTGCGCGAGACGGCCCTCTATTTCTCCGGCCTGCGCCAGCGGGGCCTCTACGGCATCGACTACACGGTGAAGCAGGACATCACGGTCCGCGACTTCATGTACCGCGAGCACGAGGTCGTGCATGCGCTGCGGGAGCTCATCGCCGACAACCTGGACCGCCACCGCATCGAGCGCGTCCCGGGCCAGGCGGCCTTCGAGGACCCGCACACGCTGCGCGTCACCGCCGCGGGCGGAAGCGAGCGCCGGCTCGGCGCGCCGGTGGTCCTCGTCGCGACCGGCTCACGTCCGGACTGGCCGGAGGGTGTCGCCCGCGATCCGGCGCGGCTGTACGACAGCGACTCCATCCTGCACATGCGCCGCATTCCGCGCTCGATGGCGGTCGTGGGCGGCGGCGTCATCGGCTGCGAGTACGCGACGATGTTCCGCGCCCTCGGCGTGGAGGTGACGATCGTGGGCGGCCAGGACCGCCTGCTTCCGTTCCTGGACCGCGAGATCGCCGACCGGCTGCGGCTCCAGATCGAGCTGCTCGGGGTACGCGTCCGCGTCGACGTCAACGTCGACGAGGTGCGGCTCGACGCTCCCGACGTCGTCCTCCACCTGCGCGGAGGCGAGGACCTGCCGGCCGAATGCGTGCTCTTCGCCACCGGGCGCCTGGGCGCCACCGGGGGCCTGGCCCTCGACCGGGCCGGCCTCCGCGCCGGTCCCCGCGGCAACCTCCAGGTCAACGAGCACTACCAGACCGCCGTGCCCCACATCTACGCGGCGGGAGACGTCATCGGGTTTCCGGCCCTCGCCTCGACCTCGATGGAGCAGGCGCGGGTCGCCATGTGCCATGCGTTCGACCTCAAGTACAAGTCGCGCGTGTCGCCGCTGCTGCCGATGGCGATCTACACCATCCCGGAGATCGCCACGGTCGGGGAGACCGAGGAGACCTGCCGGGCGAAGGGGATCCCCTACGGCGTCGGCCGCGCGCTCTACCGCGACAACAGCCGGGGCCAGATCATCGGGGACCTGTCCGGGCTGGTGAAGCTGGTCTTCTCCTCCACCGACCTGAAGCTGCTCGGGGTCCACATCCTGGGCGAGATGGCCTCGGAGCTGGTCCACGTGGGACAGAGCTGCCTGCTCTTCGGCGGGACGATCGACGCGTTCATCCAATCGGTCTTCAACTACCCGACCCTGGGGGAGGCGTACAAGTACGCCGCGTACGACGGGCTCGGAAACCTCGCCCGCGCCCGCGGTGAGAACCAACGCAGCTAGCCCGGCCTTCAACGCAGAGGACGCGGAGGAGAACGGAGAGACGCAGAGAACATCCAGATTCGTCTCTGCGTCCTCGGGCTCGTCTGGCTACCTCCGCGACCTCTGCGTTAAGAGGGCGCGCGTCGGCCTAGACGGGGCCCTGCTCGGCGCCTCGCTCGCGAAGGAACGCGGCCACCTCTCGGCGGCCGTTCTCCTCGGCCAGGTCGAGCGGGGTGGTGCCGTCGTCGCTGCGCGGGCTGGCGCTCGCCCCGCGGTCGAGCAGCAGGCCGGCGAGGTCCAGCCGACCCGATTGGGCCGCCGAGTGGAGGGCCGTCCAGCCTCCGTGCTGGCGGGAATCGAGATCGGCCTTGGCCGTGGCGAGCAGCGTCACCGCCTCGATCCGGCCGGCCGCCGCCGCCGCGTGCAGCGGGGTGTTGGTCATCGCGTTGGAAGAGCGGGCGTGCACGTCGGCCCCGTGCTCGAGCAGCACCCGCATCGTCTCCGTCCGGCCGAAATGCGCGGCGAGGTGGAGCGGCGTCCAGCCGTCCGGGCTGCGCTGGTCCACGAGGGTCGGGTCCGCGTCGAGCAGCGCCCGCACGCGCGACGTGTCCCCGGCCGCGGAGGCTTCGAACACGTCGAGCCGGATGCCACGGGCGACGAGGGCCTCCACCACGTCGTCGGCGCCGGAATAGATCGCGAGCAGGGCCGGAGTCGTTCCGTCGGGGAACCGGCACGCGGCGAGGCTGGGATCGTCGCCGAGCAGGGCCCGCACCTTCCCAGCGTCCCGGGCCCGGATGGCGGCTTTGAGCTCGTCGACGGTGGCCATGCGCGTGATCGAGGGCCGAGCCTACCACGCGGCCGCGGGAGCTAGAATCCGCCGTGCCCGCCGGCCGCCGTCCCGTCCTCCTGGCCGTCCTCGCGCTCCTGGGGGAGCCGGGAGGCGCCCACGGTGAGGTCTCCCTGCGCCTGGGCGACCCGGCGCTCCAGGCCCTGTCCGGCCGCCTGGCCCCGACGCTCGAGGCCAACCGCAAGGAGCTCCGCGGGCGGACGGGGCTCGTGCGGGGCTTCGGGGCCGGCACGGCGTACCCGCAGATCTGGCTTCGCGACAGCGCGACCCTCTTGCCGCTCGCGCGCTGGCTCTACCCGCGGGACTACCTCGATTCGTGGCTCGTCGAGCACCTCGCCCACCAGCGCGCGGACGGGGCGCTGCGGGACTGGATCGCCGCCGGGTGGCCCTCCGCCTTCCGCAGGGACGCGCCTGCGGTGGAGGCGGTGTACCGGGAGGGGCCGGTCGTCATCAGCGCAGACCGCAACACCACGGAGGCGGACCAGGAGGCGAGCGCGGTGGAGGCCGCTCACCAGGTCTTCCGGATCACCGCGGACCGGGCATGGCTGCGCGGCGCGGTGGCCGGCCGGCCGCTGGTCGACCGCCTCGACGCGGCCCTCGCTTTCGTGCTCCGCGCCCGCTTCAGCCGGCGCTACGGCCTCGTCACCAGCGCGTTCACGGCCGACTGGGGCGACGTGAGCCCCGTCTATGGCGACCAGCGTGCGATCTACCTCGACAACCGGACGCCCGTCGTCGCCGGCCTCTATACGAACGCCCTCTTCTGCCAGGCCGCCCGCGACCTGGCGGCGCTGCTCGGCGCGGCCGGCCGCCCCGGGCGCGCGCGCTTCTGGGCCGAGCAGGCCCGGCGCGTGGCGGCGGCGGTCGGCCGCCAGTTGTGGCAGGACGAGCGCGGCTTCTATCGCCTCCACCTCGTCGAGTCGGCCCCGGTCGGCTGGGCGGCTCCCGACGACGCCGACGTGTTCGCGCTGGGTGGCAATGCGGTGGCGGTGCTGGCGGGCCTCGCCGACGCGCGGCAGGCCGCGCGCATCTTCGCGGTGGCGGAGGAGCGCCGCCAGCGCTTCGGGCTGTCCACCGTCGCCGGCACGCTCCTTCCCCCCTACCCCCGGGGGGTCTTCCGGCATCCGATCCTGCGCGAGCCCTACACGTACCAGAACGGCGGGCAGTGGGACTGGTTCGGCGGGCGGCTCGTCCAGGCCGAGTTCGAGCGCGGCCACGCCGGCCTGGCCCGCCGCCAGCTCGGCCAGATCGCGGGCCGGGCCGTGCGCAGCGGGGGAATGCGCGAATGGGCCACGCGCGACGGTGCGGGCCGGGGCAGCGCAGCCTACGCGGGCAGCGCGGGGGCGCTGGGGGCGGCCCTGATCGCCGGCCTGTTCGGGGTGGACCTGCACGACGGGCGGCTGGACCTGACCGTGCGCCTGGCCGAAGAAGAGGGCGAGCTGCGGCTGGCGGAGCCGGCGACCGGAACCGCCGTCGCCTGCTCGAGCGACTACGACGCGCGCTCCGGCACCCTGCGGGTGCGCTACTCGTCGGGCGCGCGCCGGCCGGGGATCCTGCGGGTGCGGCTTCCGGAGCGGATGCGACCGGCCTCGACGACCCTCGACGGGCGCCCGGTACCGGGGCGGGTGGAGGCGGTGGGCGAAGACGCCTACGTGCGGCTCACGACCAGCGCCGGGGACCACGAGCTGCGTGTGCAGCTCACGCCGGGGCGCTGAGTGCCTACGGCATCACCTTGCGGTGCCGGGCCACCTCTTCCTCGTAGTACTTGCGATAAAGGACGTCCCACTCGTCGGAGCCTTCCGGGATGGGACGCTTCTGGCTCTCGATCTTCCGCCGGACGAGGGCGTCGATCGCCTCGTCGGCCCTCATCTCGTCCGAGATGATCTTGAAGATCTGCTGGCGGATTTCCTGGGGGTCGGCGTAGAACTCGACCTCCTCGTCGTGGTTGAGCTGGTTGAAGATGAGATGGGAGAGCCGGATCACCTTCTCGCGGGAGAGCTTCACCGGCCCCCCTTCCCGCTCACAGGATGATGCCCTTCTCCCGCGCCAGCTTCTTCTTCACCATCTTGAACATCTCTGTATAGGTGACGTTCGAGCGCTCCATCTCGGAGGCGTGCTGGATGAGGACCTCGCGCACCTCCTCGTTCAGGCGGTCCTCGACCATCAGCTCCTCGGTGATCACCCGGCCGATGGCTTCCACCACGCGGGCCCCGGAGTCCAGCTCGAGCTTGCCTTCGGCGGTCAGGGTCTTGACGATCTTGCGGGCGATGTACTCGATCTCGTCCGAGGTCAGCCGCATCGAAGGGCCAGTATAACAGGGCGGGCGGGACGCCGCCGAAGCGGCCTCCTCACTGCGGGCAGGGTCCCGGAATGGGCGCGTAGCCGGCCGTGGCCAGCCGCGCCTTGATCTCCGCGCAGAGGTCCTGGTCGGGGCCGTCGATGAAGACCGACCAGCCCGGACGCAGCTCGTGGAGGATCACCGCCCATGGCTCCGACTGGGGCCGATCGCGGAGCGTCTCGCGCACGATGGCCTCCACCTGCTGCCGGTCCATCTCGGTCCCCGCGTCGATGACGATCTGGGGGACCGGCCCCGCGTAGCTGCTCACGACCGGTACCTCCCGGCGCGCCGCGCCGACATAGGCATGGGCCGCTGCGACGGTACGCCGCCGCCTCTCCCGAGTCAATGCACGTCGCGCGCGGGCCCGGGGCCGACTGCGCGCGTGTGCTATCCTCGCGCCGCCCATGCCGCTCCGCCTGGTCGCCCACCCGCTGATCGAAGACAGCCTGGCCCGCCTGCGCGACCGCGAGACGCCCTGCGACGAGTTCCGGCGGCTGGCCCGACGGGTGAGCGTGCTGCTGGCCGCGGAAGCCACCCGCGACCTCGTCCTGGCCGAGACGGAGGTGGAGACGCCCCTCGAGCGCGCCGTCGTGCGGCGGATCTCCTCCCGCGTGGTGGCCGTCCCGGTCCTGCGCGCGGGCCTCGGCATGCTGGAGGCCTTCCTGGAGCTGGTGCCCGAGGCCCAGGTCGGCTACTTCGGCCTCGAGCGCAACGAGGAGACCGCCGCGGCTCGCCGCTACTACGAGAAGGTGCCGAAGGACCTGGCGAGCGCGGTGGTGTTCCTGCTCGACCCCATGCTCGCCACCGGGGGGTCGGCCGCGATGGCGGTGGACGGCCTGCGCGGGCGGGGAGCGCGGCACGTGCGCCTGCTCTCGATCGTGGCCGCTCCCGAAGGCGTGGCCCATCTCGAGGCGACGGTACCGGAGGCGGTCGTCTACACGGCGGCCCTCGACCGCGAGCTGAACGACCGGAAGTACATCCTGCCCGGGCTCGGCGACTTCGGCGACAGGTTGTTCGGGACGTGACTCCGGCTCGGCACCGATCAGGACGTGATTCCTTGACCACCGTCGATCGGTGACGTATTCTTCGAGCCCGCGCGCAGCACCGGTCACCTGAGAGAGGCTCTCGCGAGCCACCGGCATGGCCCAGACCTTCCATCAGAGCACCAACACCCTTTCCAAGCTGAGCATCTTCGGGGCGCTGTTCCTGGTGCTGGGGGCGCTGTGGGTGACGGTGGAGGTGAACCGCGCGCCCTATGTCACCCAGGAGGGCGTGACCCGCGAGCAGCCGGTGCCCTTCAGCCACCAGCACCACGTCGGAGGTCTGGGGATCGACTGCCGCTATTGCCATACCTCGGTCGAGGTCTCGGCGACCGCGGGCCTCCCGCCCACCAAGACCTGCATGAACTGCCACTCGCAGATCTGGAGCAACTCCCCGACCCTGGAGCCGGTACGGGCCAGCTTCCGCAACGACACCTCGATCGAGTGGAACAAGGTCAACGACCTCCCGGACTTCGTGTACTTCAACCACTCTGCCCACGTGAACCACGGGGTCGGCTGCTCCACCTGCCACGGGCGGGTGGACCGCATGCCGCTCATGGCCCAGGCCGCCTCGCTGCAGATGGAGTGGTGCCTGGAGTGCCACCGTCATCCCGAGCGCTACGTGCGGCCCCAGGCCGCGGTGTTCGACGCCGCCTATGAGCCTCCGGCCGACCAGCTCGTCCAGGGATCGAGGCTCGTGGAGGACTACGGCATCCACACCCGCACGAGCTGCTCTACGTGCCACCGATGAGCCCCGAGGAGAAGGGGGTGGGGGAGCGGATCCGCTCCGCGCGGGCGAAGTCCCTTCGCGGGCGCGCGTACTGGAAGAGCCTCGAGGAGCTGGCCGGCGATCCGGTGGTCGAGGAGATGCTGCGCCGGGAATTCCCGGAGCAGGCCTCCGTCCTCGACGATCCCCGCGGCCGGCGGGAGTTCCTCACCCTCATGGGCGCCTCGCTCGCGCTGGCCGGCCTCGCTGGCTGCACGCGCCAGCCGGAAGAGAGGATCGTGCCCTACGTGAAGACGCCCGAAGACGCCGTCCCGGGACGGCCGCTCTTCTTCGCTACCGCGGTCCTCGACGGCGGATACGCCAAGGGCGTCCTCGTGGAGAGCCACCTCGGCCGCCCGACGAAGATCGAGGGCAACCCCGACCATCCGGCCAGCCTGGGAGCCACCGATGCCCGCGGCCAGGCGGAGCTGCTCCAGCTCTACGACCCCGACCGGGCGCAGACCCTCACCTACCTGGGCGAGATCCGCCCCTGGGGCTCGTTCCTCGCCAGCATGAAGTCGGCCCTCGACGCGCAGCGGCCGCGGAGGGGCTCGGGCATGCGGCTCCTCACGGAGACCGTGACCTCGCCCACCCTGGCCGCGCAGATCAAGGCGTTCCTGGCCGACTTCCCATCCGCGAAGTGGCACCAGTGGGAGCCGGCCGGCCGTGACGCGGCCCGCGCCGGCGCCGTGCTGGCCTTCGGCCAGCCGGTGGAGACGAGCTACCGGCTGGATGCGGCCGACGTCATCCTCTGCCTCGACGCCGACTTCGTCAGCGAGGGACCGGCCAACCTGCGCTGCATCCGGGAGTTCACCTCCCGGCGGAAGCTGGAGGGCGGCAAGAAGGAGATGAACCGCCTCTACGCGGTCGAGTGCACGCCGACGCTGGCCGGCGCGCTCGCCGACCACCGCCTGCCCCTGCGGCCGTCGGAGCTGGAAGACTTCGCGCGGGCCGTGGCGGCGGGGGTGGGGGCCGCCGTCGACGCGGGCGCGGCCTTCGGCCCCGGCTCACCGCACGGCGCCTGGGCGGCGACCCTCGTGAAGGACCTGCTCGCGCACGCCGGGTCGTCGGTGGTGATTCCCGGCGAGCATCAGCCGCCCGCCGTCCATGCCCTGGCCCACGCGGCCAACGCGAAGCTCGGCGGCGTGGGACGGACCGTCATCTACACGGCGCCGGTCGAGGCGAGCCCGGTGGACCAGCTCGCCTCGCTCCGGGAGCTGGCGTCCGACATGGACGGCGGCGCCGTTTCGCTGCTCGTGATCCTGGGCGGCAACCCGGTCTTCACCGCTCCGGCCGACCTCGATTTCGCGGCGAAGCTGGACAAGGTGCCGCTGCGGGTCCACCTCGGGCTGCACGCCGAGGAGACCGCCGAGCGGTGCCACTGGCAGATCCCCCAGGCCCACAGCCTGGAGACGTGGAGCGATGCCCGCGCCTTCGACGGGACGGTCACCCTCGTCCAGCCGCTCATCGATCCCCTCTATCCCTCGGCGAAGTCCGCGCACGAGGTGCTGGCGGCGTTCTCGAGCCGGCCCGAGCGCTCCGGATACGACCTCCTCCGCGAGCACTGGAGCGCGCAGGCGCTGGGCGCAGACTTCGAGAAGGCGTGGCGCCGCGCGCTCCACGACGGGACGGTGGCGGGGCTTCCTGCCCCGGCTTCCATGACGCCCGGGGTGCGCGCGGGAGACTGGGCCCATCCGCCGGATCGGCCGAGGGCGGCGGGCCTGGAGGTCGCCTTCCGCCCCGACCCCACGGTCCACGACGGGCGCTACGCCGACAACGGCTGGCTGCAGGAGCTGCCGAAGCCGCTCACGAAGCTGACCTGGGACAACGCGGCCCTCATGGGTCCGGAGACCGGGCGCGGTCTGGGGGTCTCCATCGAGCGGGACAGCCTGGGATCCCACACCGACGTGGTCGAGATCCGCCTCGGCGGCCGCAGCCTCCGCGCGCCGGCGTGGATCGTCCCCGGCCACCCCGAGGGCTCGATCACCCTCCACTTCGGATACGGCCGCCGGCGCGCGGGCCGGGTGGGGACGGGCGTCGGCTTCGACGCCTACGCGCTGCGCACGGGCGACGGAAGGTGGTGGGCGGCGGGGGCGGAGGCGCGCAAGACGGGCGAGCGCTATCGGATGGCCTGCACCCAGGACCATTGGAGCATGGAGGGCCGGCACCTCGTGCGCGCGGCCAGCCTCGGGGAGTACGACGAGCGGCCCGCCTTCGCGAAGGAGATGGGGGAGGTGCCGCCGCGCAGCCTCACGCTCTATCCGAGCTACCGCTACGAGGGCCACGCCTGGGCCATGAGCATCGACCTCAACTCCTGCGTCGGCTGCAACGCGTGCATGGCCGCCTGCCAGGCCGAGAACAACGTGCCCGTGGTGGGCAAGGACCAGGTGGGCCGGGGACGGGAGATGCACTGGATCCGCATCGACCGTTACTACGAAGGCGATCCCGCGAAGCCCGAGACGCTCGAGACCTACCACCAGCCGGTGCCGTGCATGCAGTGCGAGAACGCCCCTTGCGAGGTGGTGTGCCCGGTCGCGGCCACCGTCCACAGCGACGAGGGCCTCAACGATCAGGTCTACAACCGCTGCGTGGGCACGCGCTACTGTTCCAACAACTGCCCGTACAAGGTGCGCCGGTTCAACTTCTTCCTCTACCAGGACTGGGACACGCCCACATTCAAGCTCATGCGCAACCCCGACGTCACCGTACGCAGCCGGGGGGTCATGGAGAAGTGCACCTACTGCGTGCAGCGGATCAACCGCGCCCGCATCGACGCCCGCAACGAGGGCCGTCCCCTCCGCGACGGCGGGATCAAGACCGCCTGCCAGCAGGCCTGCCCCGGAGAGGCCATCGTCTTCGGCGACCTCAACGACCCGCAGAGCCGGGTCTCGCGGCTGAAGGCCGAGCCGCGGGACTACGCGCTCCTGGCCGAGCTCAACACCCGGCCCCGCACGACCTACCTCGCCGCCGTGCGCAACCCCAACCCGGAGATGCCGCGTGGCTGACGCGGCCGACCCCGGCCTGGCCCGCGACGCGACGCCGGCCCCGCCCCGCCGCGAGGAGCTGGTCGGGCCGGGCCACGACTTCGCCTCGGTCACCGAGAAGATCAGCAGCATCGTCCTCCAGCGCCGGACGCCGTGGGGCTGGTTCGTGGGGTTCGCGATCGCCTTCGCGCTCCTGCAGGGAATGCTGCTCGCGGTGGGCTACCTGCTCTTCGTCGGCATCGGGGTGTGGGGGGTGACCATCCCCATCGGCTGGGGGATGGACATCATCAATTTCGTCTGGTGGATCGGCATCGGCCACGCGGGCACTCTCATCTCGGCCATCCTGCTCCTGCTGCGCCAGGGCTGGCGGACCTCCATCAACCGGTTCGCGGAAGCGATGACGCTGTTCGCGGTGGCCTGCGCCGCGTTCTACCCGGTCTTCCACACCGGCCGGCCCTGGCTCGCGTACTGGCTCTTCCCCTACCCCAACACGATGGGCCTGTGGCCGAACTTCCGCAGCCCCCTCATCTGGGACGTCTTCGCCGTCTCCACCTACGGCACCGTCTCGCTGCTGTTCTGGTTCGTGGGACTCGTCCCGGACCTGGCCACCTTGCGCGACCGCGCCCGGAGCAAGCCGTGGAAGATCCTGTACGGCATCCTGGCCATGGGCTGGCGGGGCTCGGCCCGCCACTGGCACAACTACGACACCGCCTACCTGCTCCTGGCTGGACTGGCCACGCCGCTCGTCGTCTCCGTGCACACGGTGGTGAGCTTCGACTTCGCGATCGGGATCATTCCCGGCTGGCACGCCACGATCTTCCCGCCCTACTTCGTGGCCGGCGCCATCTACGCGGGCTTCGCGATGGTGCTGACGATCGCCATCCCGCTCCGGAAGTTCTACGCGCTCGAGGACTTCATCACGATGAGGCACCTCGAGAACATGGCCAAGGTCATGCTCGCCACCGGCCTCATCGTGGCCTACGGCTACATGATGGAAGCCTTCATGGCCTGGTACAGCGCGGACACGTACGAGCGCTTCGCGATCTGGAACCGGATGACCGGCCCGTACTGGAAGATGTACTGGGCCCTCATCCTCTGCAACGTCGTCGCCCCCAATACCCTCTGGGTCAAGAACCTGCGCACGAGCGTGCCCTACCTCTTCTTCATGTCGCTGGTGGTGAGCGTCGGCATGTGGCTGGAGCGCTTCGTCATCATCGTGACCAGTCTCCACCGCGACTTCCTGCCCTCTTCGTGGGGCATCTACCGCGGGACCTTCTTCGACTGGTCGGCCTTCATCGGCACCCTCGGCCTCTTCTCGACCCTGCTCTTCCTGTTCGTCCGCTTCCTGCCCGCCATCTCCATCTTCGAGATGCGCACGATCCTGCCCGGGGCCGAGGTCGAGGAGGAGCACCCGTGACGCGGCCCGGCCTCTATGGGCTGATGGCCGAGTTCAGCGAGCCGGCGGCGGTGGTGGCCGCGGCAAGAAAGGTCCACGAGGCGGGCTACCGGAAGGTCGACGCGTTCTCGCCCTACCCGGTGGAGGCGCTGACGGAGGCGCTGGCCCTGCCGAGGTCCCGGCTGCCGCTCTTCGTGCTGCTGGGCGGGATCGCCGGCCTCGCCGCCGGCTACGGCCTGGAGTACTGGGCGTCGGTCATCGAGTACCCGATGAACATCGGCGGCAAGCCGTTCCACTCCTGGCCGGCGTTCGTCCCCCCCGCGTTCGAGACGACGATCCTCTTCGCCGCCCTCGCCGCGGTACTGGGGATGCTGGCCTTGAACGGCCTGCCCGAGCCCTATCACCCGGTCTTCAACGTGCCGACCTTCGCCCTCGCCACCAAGGACCGCTTCTTCCTGTGCGTCGAAGCGACCGACCCCCATTTCGACCTCGACCGCACCTGGAGCTTCCTCCTCAGCCTGGAACCGCGCGTCGTCTCGGAAGTCGAGCAATGAGGCCGCTCTGCGTTCTCTGCGGGATGCTCGTGCTCGTGGGTTGCCGGCAGGACATGCACGACCAGCCCAAGTTCCGGCCTTATCGGCCCACCGACTTCTTCGGCGACGGTCGCTCGGCCCGGCCGCAGGTCGCCGGGACCGTGGCCCGCGGGCAGCTCGAGGAAGACACCCTGCTCTCCTCCGGCAAGACGGGCGCCGCCTTCGCGGACGCCTTCCCGGTGGAGGTGGACGAGAAGGTGCTCCGCCGCGGCGGGGAGCGCTTCCGCATCTACTGCTCGCCCTGCCACGGAGCGCTCGGGCGCGGCGACGGGATGATCGTGCGCAGGGGCTACCGCCAGCCGTCCTCCTTCCACGTCGACCGGCTGCGGGCCCAGCCCGCCGGCTACTTCTTCGACGTGATCAGCCACGGCTTCGGGGCCATGCCGGATTACGCGGCCCAGATCCCGGTGAAGGATCGCTGGGCGATCGTGGCCTACGTGCGGGCCCTCCAGCTCAGCCAGAACGCGGCCATGGCCGACGTTCCCCCGGACAAGCGGGGCGAGCTCGAGCCAGCGCCGGAAACGCCATGAGCACGCCGGCCTTCCCGGTGCCCGCGGAGGTGGACCGGCTGCAGCGGACGGCCCTCGTGGCGGGAGGCGCCGGCGTGGGCCTGAGCCTGCTGGGGGCGGTCTTCGACCTCGGCCAGTTCCTCCGCTCGTGGCTCTTCGCGGAGCTGTTCTGGACGGGTGTCGCGGTCGGCTGCCTGTCGCTGCTGATGATCAACCACATGACGGGGGGCGTGTGGGGCCTGGTCATCCGCCGCCTGCTGGAAGCGGGCGGGCGCACGGTGCCCCTCCTCGCAATCCTCTTCCTGCCCATCGCCCTCGGCCTGCCCCGCATCTACGAATGGGCGCGGCCCGAAGTGGTGGCCGCCGACCCCGTGCTCCAGATGAAGCGGCCGTACCTGAACGTCCCGTTCTTCCTCCTCCGGGCGGTGTTCTTCTTCGCCGCCTGGTCGGCGCTCGCGCACTTCCTCAGCCGATGGTCGGGGGAGCTGGACCGCACGGGCAGCCTGCGGGTCGCCCGCCGGCTGCGCGGCCTCTCCGGCGGCGGGCTCCTGATCCTCGGCCTGACCATCACGTTCTCGGCGGTGGACTGGGCCATGTCCCTCGACCCCCACTGGTTCTCCACGATCTACGGCATCGTCTTCATGGTGGGCCAGGCGCTCTCGGCGATGGCCCTGGTGATCGTGCTCCTGGCCCGGTTGCGCGGCGAAGAGCCGTTCGCGGAGGCGGTCCGGCCCCAGGTGGTGCACGACCTCGGCAAGCTGATGCTCGCCTTCGTGATGCTGTGGGCCTACGTCAACTTCTCGCAGTTCCTCATCATCTGGTCGGGGAACCTGCCGGAAGAGGCGCCCTGGTACATCCTTCGGCTGCATGGCGGCTGGCAGGGGATCGCGCTCCTCGTCCTCCTCTTCCACTTCGTGCTTCCCTTCCTCCTCCTGCTGTCGCGAGACCTGAAGCGCAGCGCACCGACGCTGGCCAGGGTCGCCGGGGCGCTCTTCCTCGTCCGGCTCGTCGACCTCTACTGGCTGGTGGCGCCCGACCTCCACCACCACGGCGCCCTCCGCGTGAGCTGGACGGACGTGACCGCCCCGGTGGGGGTGGGCGGGATCTGGCTGTTCTGGCTCGCCCGCGAGCTGAGGGTCCGGCCCCTGCTGCCGCAGCGCGACCCCGACCTGGAGGAGTTCCTGGCCCAGCCGGCGGAAGGCCACGCGTGAGCGGCCCGGGGGAGACCCATCCGGAGCTGCGCTACGAGCAGCGCGACGCCAGCCCGGCCGCCATCGTGCGCTTCGCGATCGGCCTCGTGGTCGTGCTGGTGGTGGTGGCGTTCGTGCTGCTCGGCCTGTTCTCGCTCTTCGCGCGCCAGCAGCGGCGGCACGACCCGCCGCCGCCACCGCTCGCCCCCCAGGCGGGCCGGCTGCCGCCCGAGCCCCGTCTGCAGACGACGCCGCTCCAGGACCTGGAGCAGGTGCGGGCGCAGGAGGACAAGGAGCTGTCGAGCTACGGTTGGGTCGACCGGAAGGCGGGACGCGTGCGCATCCCGATCGACGAGGCCATCCGCATCGTGGCCCAGCGGGGCGTGCCCAGGGCAATCGTCCTGCCGTCGCCGTCTCCGGGCGCGCCGGCTTCTCCCGCCGCCGGCGGCCCGCCGGCCCCGGCTCCGTCCGCGGGGGGCCGGCGATGAAGACTCCCGCGCTGGCCTCGCTCGTCGCGATGACGGCGGCGGCCGCGGTGGCCTCGGCCCAGCCGGCGCAGGAGCGGCCCCCGGTCCTGCGTGACGTCGGCTACGACCAGCGGCTGGGCGAGCGCGTGCCCCTCGACCTCGTCTTCCGCGACGAGTCGGGTCGAGGGGTGCGCCTGCGCGATCTCTTCCGGGGCCGCCCGGTCGTGCTGTCGCTCGTCTACTACCAGTGCCCGATGCTGTGCACGCTGACGCTCAACGGCCTCGCCAGCGCGCTCTCCGTCCTGACCTTTGACGTGGGCCGGGAGTTCGACGTGGTCACGGTCAGCTTCGAGCCGAAAGAGACGCCGGCGCTGGCCACGGCCAGGAAGAAAGCCGAGCTCGAACGCTACCGGCGGCCGACGGCCGAGGCGGGTTGGCATTTCCTGACCGGCGCGCCCGGCTCCATCGACGGCCTCACGCGAGCGGTGGGCTTCCGCTACGCCTGGGACGCGGAGACGCGGCAGTACGCGCACCCGGCCGGCCTGGTCGTCCTCACCCCCGACGGGCGCATCGCTCGCTACATGTACGGGGTGGAGTACGCGCCGCGCGACCTGCGGCTGGCCCTCGTCGAGGCCTCCCAGGGCCGCATCGGGAACCCGATCGACAGCGTGCTGCTCTACTGCTTCCGGTACGACCCCACGAGGGGCCGCTACGCGGCGTCGGTGCTCGGCATGGTGCGCCTGGGCGGGATCCTGACCGTCCTCGCCCTCGGCTCGTTCGTGCTGCTGTCGCTGCGCCGGGAGAGGGAGTCCTAGCATGGGTTCCGGCCTTCCCCTGTTTCCCGAGGCCGCCTCGACGATGGCGGGACGGGTGGACGCCCTCTACCTCTTCCTCGTCCTGGTGAGCGTGTTCTTCGGCCTGCTCATCGCGACCCTGGTCGTGACCTTCGCCATCCGGTTCCGGCGCCGCTCCCGCGACGAACGGCCGCGGCCCATCCACGGCTCCGCCGTCCTGGAGCTGGCATGGACGCTCATCCCGTTCGGCATCGTGATGGTGATCTTCCTGTGGGGGGCGGAGGTGTTCTTCGCCATGGCCCGCGTGCCGCCGGGGGCGATGGAGATCTACGTGGTCGGCAAGCGGTGGATGTGGAAGACGCAGCACATGACCGGCCAGCGCGAGATCAACGAGCTGCACGTACCGGTGGGGATGCCGGTGAAGCTCACGCTGACCTCCGAGGACGTGATCCACAGCTTCTTCGTCCCCGCCTTCCGCATGAAGAAGGACGCGGTGCCCGGCCGGTACTCCACCGAGTGGTTCCAGGCCACCCGCGCCGGCACCTACCACCTCTTCTGCGCGGAGTACTGCGGGACCAAGCACTCGGGCATGATCGGGAACATCACCGTGATGGAGCCGGCCGCCTTCCAGGCCTGGCTCTCGGGCGGGGCCACCGGCACCTCGCTGGCCGCGGCGGGGGAGAAGCTCTTCCAGGACCTGGCCTGCATCACCTGCCACCGGTCCGACTCCGAGGGCCGAGGGCCCCGCCTGGAGGGGGTCTTCGGCCACCCGGTGTCGCTCGCCAGCGGCGAGCGGGTGATGGCCGACGAGGCCTACGTGCGCGAGTCGATCGTCAACCCCGCGGCCAGGGTCGTCGCCGGGTACCAGCCGGTGATGCCCACCTACCAGGGGCTGGTGAGCGAGGAGGGCCTGATGCAGCTCGTCGCCTACATCCAGAGCCTGGGCGGGCCCGCCACCGCCGGCCCGGGGGCGGCAAGCGAAGGGCGAGGCCAGCCATGACGACGCAGATCGGGCCCGGCGAGGGCCCTCCTCCCCGGCCGCCAGCCCCTCCCGCACCCCCGGCGCTCCAGGAGCCGCCGCCGCCCCGCGTCAACTACCTCAACGTCGCCTACGGCGTGAAGTCCTGGCTGCTCACGACCGACCACAAGCGCATCGCGCTGCTGTACCTGGCCGGGGTGACGCTGATGTTCTTCCTGGGCGGCTCGTTCGCCGTGCTCATCCGGCTGGAGCTGGTCACGCCCGCGGGCGACCTGGTGCAGTCCGAGACGTACAACAAGCTGTTCACCATGCATGGCATCATCATGGTGTTCTTCTTCCTCATTCCCTCGATCCCCGCCGTGCTGGGGAATTTCCTGATCCCGATCATGATCGGGGCCCGCGACCTGGCCTTCCCGCGGCTGAACCTCTTGAGCTGGTACATCTACATGCTGGGGGCGGCCTTCACGATCTTCACCCTCGTGCGGGGGGGAGTCGACACCGGCTGGACCTTCTACACGCCCTACAGCACCACGTACTCCAACACCCACGTGGTGGCGGCCGGCCTGGGGATCTTCATCACCGGCTTCTCCTCCATCCTCACCGGGCTCAACTTCATCGTGACCATCCACCGCATGCGCGCCCCCGGGCTCACCTGGTTCCGGCTGCCCCTGTTCTGATCTTCGTCCTGGGGACGCCGGTCATCGCCATCACGCTCCTCACCGTCGTCCTCGAGCGGACGCTGCACCTGGGCATCTACGACCCGCGGCTCGGCGGCGACCCGATCCTCTTCCAGCACCTGTTCTGGTTCTACTCCCACCCCGCGGTCTACATCATGATCCTGCCCGCCATGGGTGTCGTCAGCGAGCTGGTGACCTGCTTCTCGCGCAAGCGGATCTTCGGCTACGAGGTGGTGGCCATGTCGAGCCTGGCCATCGCCATCATCGGCTTCCTCGTGTGGGGCCACCACATGTTCGTCTCCGGGCAGTCCACCTACGCCGGCCTGGTCTTCTCGCTGCTCAGCTACCTGGTGGCGATCCCCTCCGCGATCAAGGTCTTCAACTGGACGGCCACGCTCTACAAGGGCTCGGTCTCCTACGACACGCCGATGCTCTACGCCATCGGCTTCGTCGGCCTGTTCACGATCGGCGGCCTGACCGGCCTCTTCCTGGCCGCCCTCGGCCTCGACGTCCACGTGACCGACACCTACTTCGTGGTCGCCCACTTCCACTACATCATGGTGGGCGGCGCCATCATGGGCTACCTGGGCGGGATCCACTTCTGGTGGCCGAAGATCACCGGCCGGCTCTATCCGGAGATGTGGGCGCGGGTGGCGGCGGTGATCGTGTTCGCCGGGTTCAACCTCACCTTCTTCCCCCAGTTCATCCTGGGTTACCTGGGCATGCCCCGGCGCTACCACGCCTATCCCGAGGAGTTCCAGGTCCTCAACGTCATGTCCTCGGCCGGGGCCTCGATCCTCGGCCTCGGCTACCTGCTGCCGATGGTCTACCTCGTGTGGTCGATGCGTTACGGGCCGAAGGCCTCCGCCAACCCGTGGCAGGCGAAGGGTCTCGAGTGGCAGACGGCTTCGCCGCCCATCACCGAGAACTTCGAGCGCCAGCCGGTGGTGACCGAGGAGGCCTACGAATACGCGCCCGAGGAGGGGGCCGCGGTTGTCTAGCGTGGCCGACAGCGCGCGCGGGAGCGGGACGGGCCGCAGCGAGACGGGCCGCCACCCGGCCCTCGTCCACCACTTCGAGAGCCTGCCCGCCCAGAAGGAGGCGGCCACCCTCGGCATGTGGGTGTTCCTGGTGACCGAGGTGATGTTCTTCGGGGGGCTGTTCCTCGCCTACACGGTCTATCGCAACCTGCATTTCCACGCCTTCGTCCAGTCCAGCCGCCACCTGAACCTCGCCCTGGGCGCCGTCAACACCGCGGTGCTCATCTGCAGCAGCCTGACGATGGCCATGGGCGTGCACGCTTCGGCGCTGGGCCGGCGGCGGGGGACGGTGGCGTGGCTGCTCCTCACCGTGGCCCTGGGCTCGGTGTTCCTCGGCATCAAGGCCATCGAGTACAAGGACAAGTTCGACCACCACCTGGTGCCGGGCGAGCGCTTCGACGCCGAGGAGCTGCACCTGGAGGGGGACGAGGCGCGACAGGCCCAGATCTTCTACGCGCTGTACTTCGCGATGACCGGCCTCCACGCCACCCACATGGTGGTGGGCATCCCGATCATCCTGACCGTGGCCGGGCTGGCCCACCGCCGCCGGTTCAGCCCCGAGTACCACACGCCGGTGGAGCTGACCGGCCTCTACTGGCACTTCGTGGACATCGTCTGGATCTTCCTCTTTCCGCTGCTATACCTGATCGGGAGGCACCACTAGCCATGAGCGATAGCAGCGAGCGAAGGATTCACTCCCGAAGCGACTTGGGGGGGAGCGCGAATGACCATGTCGTCTCGCCCGCCGTCTACGTCACCGTCTTCGCGGCCTTGGTGCTCCTCACCGGGCTCACCGTCTTCGCCTCCACGGTGAACCTCGGGATGTGGAACACGCCGGTGGCCGTCGTCATCGCGGTGGTCAAGGCCGCGCTCGTGGTCCTCTTCTTCATGCACGTCAAGTATTCGAGCCGGCTGGTGTGGCTGGCGCTCGGAGGAGGGATGCTGTGGCTGCTGCTGATCATCGCCGGGGCGG
>QHVM01000051.1 GCA_003223555.1 Acidobacteriota bacterium
GTGCCCGAGCGCCACCCCTATAATCGGAAGATGGCCTCGACCAAGCGACGCTGGCACGCGCCCGAAGGCCTGCGCGTTCATGCCGACGGCACCTGGCGAGTGGGGGACGTGCACGTCATCCATCCCCCCAGCCTCCGTTACTTCAAGTCGCACCTGGTCTTCGAGGAGCAGGGCTCCTTCATCGTGGACGGCGACCAGCGGATGCGCGTGGACGTCGAGGGCCCGGCCTTCCAGGTTTCGAGCCTCGTGCTCGACGAGCAGCGCGAGGAGGCGCGGGTGGTCCTCGACGACGGCACCGTGGAGAAGGTGGCCGACGAGGCGCTGGGCATGAACCGCGACAGCGGCCGGTTCGAGTGCCGCGTGCGGGGAGGCCGGGCGACCGCGCTGCTCGCCCGCGGCCCCCACCAGACGCTGCTCGAGCACCTGGAGGAGGACCGGGGGCGGTTCTCCCTCCGGGTCGGGCAGAGCCGCGTCGCCGTGCGCACCTGATGCTGCTCGGCGCCCACGTCCCCACCGCCGGCGGCGTGCCCCGGGCCCCGGGCAACGGGGACAGCATCGCCGCCACCGCGATCCAGATCTTCACGCGCAGCCAGCGGCAGTGGAAGGCGAAGCCCATGACCGCCGACGAATCGGGCGCCTTCCGGGCCGCCCTCGGCGGCAGCGGCGTGAAGGCAGTGCTGTCCCACGCCTCCTACCTCATCAACCTGTGCAGCGTCGTCCCCGGCTTCCGCGCGCTGAGCCGCCGGACGCTCGCCGAAGAGCTGCGCCGGTGCGACGCCCTCGGCATCCCGTATGCCGTCGTGCATCCCGGCGCCCACATGGGGGCGGGCGAGAGGGCGGGCCTGGCCGCGGTGGCGCGCAGCCTCGACGAGGTCCGGCGCCGGACGCGAGGCCTCTCGGCCATGCCCTTGCTGGAGGTGACCGCCGGTCAGGGGTCGTGCCTGGGCCATCGCTTCGAGGAGGTGGCGGAGATCCTGGACCAGGTGAAGGAGCCGGACCGGGTCGGCGTCTGCCTCGACACCTGCCATCTGCTCGCGGCCGGGTACGACATCTCCACGCGGCGCGGCTACGAGCAGACCCTCGGGGACTTCGACCGCGTGCTCGGCCTGGACCGGCTGAAGGCCATCCACCTGAACGACTCCCAGAAGCCGCTCGGGAGCCGGGTCGACCGGCATGCGCACATCGGCGAAGGGTTCCTGGGGCTGAACACCTTCGCGCGGTTCGTGAACGATCCGCGGCTGGGCGCGGTGCCGATGGTCGTGGAGACGCCGGGGCCGGCCGAGGTGTGGAAGAAGGAGATCGCCCTCCTGCGCGGCCTGGTGGGGCGGCGCCCGAGGGGCTAGCCGCGATGGATCCGCGATCCCTCGCCGCGCGCGCCAAGGCCCTGGCCCTCGAGGCCGGCTTCGACCTGGCCGGCATCGCCGCCGCCGAGGCGCCTCCGGAGCTGGGCTTCTTCGCGGAGTGGATCGCCCGCGGGTACGCCGGAGAGATGGCCTACCTCACCTCGCAAGCCGCCCATCGCCGGGACCTCCGCTGCGCCTTTCCGTGGGCCCGCTCGGTCCTCTCGGTCGGTCTGCAGTACGACACTCCGCATCCCTACTCCACCGAAGCGCCCGCCGAGGCGGGCTGGATCGCCCGCTACGCCTGGGGCGACGACTACCACGACGTGATGAGGACCAGGCTGGAGCGGCTGGCCGGCCGGCTGGAGGCGGAAGCGGGGCCCTTCCGCTGGCGGGCCTACGTCGACACGGGACCCGTCGTCGAGCGGGCCTACGCCGCCGCCGCCGGCCTGGGGGCGTGGGGCAAGAACTCCTGCCTGCTGCATCCCGAGCACGGCTCGTGGTTCTTCATCGGGGAGCTGGTCACCGACCTGGAGCTGGCGGCCGACGCTCCCCGCCCCGACATGTGCGGGAGCTGCACCGCCTGCCTCGACGCCTGCCCCACCGGCGCCCTGCCCGCGCCCTACGTGCTCGACGCGACCCGTTGCATCAGCTACCTGACGATCGAGCTGAAGGGGCCCATCGCGGAGTCGTCCCGCGAGGGGGTCGGCCGGCAGGTCTTCGGCTGCGACATCTGCCAGGACGTCTGCCCCTGGAACCGGCGCCGCCGCTACCGCGCCGAGCCGGCGTTCGAGCCGCGGGCGGGCCTCCTCGGGCCCGACCTCGAAGAGCTGGCCCGGCTGGACGAGGACGGCTTCCGCGCCCGCTTTCGCGGCAGCGCCGTGAAGCGGGCCAAGCGCCGCGGGCTGCTCCGCAACGTGGCGGTGGCCCTCGGCAACTCCGGCGATGCCGCCCATCGGCCAGTCCTCGAGCGGCTCGCCGAGGACGCTGATCCGCTCGTGCAGGAGCACGCGCGCTGGGCGCTCCGGCGGCTGGCGCCGGAAAAGGAAACGGCGCCCGAAGCGGAATGACGACCCCTCCGAGCGCCGGCTATGAAGGTACTGACGCCCCCTAGAACCTGACTCCGTCCTTCACGCGCACCGTCCAACGCGAGCCGGCCGGCAGCTCGATCTCCTTGCCCTTGGTCCCGAGCACCGCGCCGGCGCCGGCGAGGCCGCCGATGATCGCGCCCTTGCCGGCCCCCTTGCCGCCGCCCGCGATGCCGCCGATGATCGCGCCGGCCGCCGTCCCCCCGCCGATGATGGCCGCGTCGCGCTGGTGGCTGTCGGTCGCGACGGCCTCGATCTCCGTCGTATCGAGCCGCTGCGTGCGGCCGCGCACGACGATCTGGTCGAAGGCGATCGCCACCCGCGCCCGGCCCGAGACGCGCCCGGACCCCTGGGCGTCCAGCACCCGGCCCTTCAGCACGGTGCCTCCGGGCAGCAGCACGCGGCCATCCTCGCCCGTCGCCCTCTCGACCCGCGCCGTCACGCGGTCGCCCGGCCGGCTGGTCGCCGAGGAGACGGGAGTTTCCAGGACCAGCGAGAGCTGCGTGCCGGCCGGGATGCTGATGCGCTCGGCGCGGTCCTCGTCGTCACGCCACACGCGCACGGTGCCCGCCTCGGCCGCCTGTCCCGGGCGCTCCACCGGCTCCGGCCGCGTCACGACGCGATCGGGAGCTTCGTTCCGGGATGTCACGACCGGCTCGGCGCCGTGATTGGCGGCTGCCGCGCGCCGGGAGGCCGGCGCCTCGTGCCCGCGCGGGATCGTCGAGGTGCGCGAGGACGTGGAGGCGTGGGCCGACCCGCGCGGCGGCTGGCTGGCGCGAGCCGGCGCCGACTGGATCTGCGCTTCCCATGCTGGCTCGGGCTGCGCGGTCGCCACCGCAGAAGGCGACGGTGTAGCCTTGCGCTCGAGATCCGCCACCCGCTTCTCGAGGTCCTGGTTCTTCTGAGGCTCGGCCGCGTTCTTGTCCGGCGCGGACTGGCACGCGGCCAGAAGCGCTGCGAGCACCAGGGCCATTCCGAGGTTCCATCGGGTCATAGGCGCACCCTCCCTTCCCACGACCAGGAAAAGCAAGCCCTGTGCCACGGCCGGCCCTTCTCCTCGTCCCGCAAAACTTCGCTTCTGAGGCCTATTTACGGGCTCGCCGGAGGTCAGAGTGAGGTGGCTCACCCGCCGTTCACGGAACCCGTGTCCTCTCGGCGTGACGCCGCCTCCGCAATGAGACGGTTGTTGTCCCCGAGCACCTGGTACTCGCGATGGAGGGCCCCCAGACAGACGATGAGCGTCACCCAGGCCGTCGCGTGGTGGATCGAGGCCGGGACGGCCCGCGTGTGGGCGGCCGCGCCCACGATGAAGTTGGCGATGACCAACAGCAGGGCGAGGGTCATCGCCGGGAAGACCCGCGACTTGAGCCCGATCGTCCGGCGGCGGAACGAGTCGCCCCAGCCCCGCGCCTTCTCGAGGTCCTTCAGCTCCACGCCGGTGGCGATGAGGAAGAACATGATGAACGAGTGGGCCATGACGAGCAGCGTCGTGCTGCCGAGGGCGAGGAGGAAGTGCTGGCGCATCCGCGCCGCATCGGCGGGGACCAGATAGCCGAGGGCGATGGTCACGGCCAGGGACACCGTGCCGGCCAGCGCCAGCGTCAGGAGGGCGACGGCCATGTCACCTCGACGAGGCGGCGCGGGGCAGTCAACCGGGGCGCAGCGCCGGCGCATCGTCCCCGGGCTCGAACAGCGGCGCGGGGACCCCGAGCCGGGCGGCGAAGGCCTCGACGTCCGCGCGGCGGAAACCCTCCGAGACACGTTCGATCCGGCCCCGGACATCCACGAGATACAGCGTCGGCACGGTGGCCAGCCCGAGGCGGGCGGCCAGCGGGTAGGGGACCGCCTCCAGCCGGACCGGCATGTCCAGCCCGAGCTCGTCGACGAGGGCCTGTGCGTCCACGGCCTCGTCCTGGAGGACGGCTACCACGGTGCCCGCCGGCGCGGCCCGCCGGTGGATTCGGTCCACGAAGGGCAGCGTCAGCCGGCTCGTCTCGCAGTCGCTGTGGCCCACGGCGACGAGCGCGGCGCCCCGCCTCCACGCCTCGGAGAGGGGCCGGGACCGGCGGTCGAGCCCGGGCAGCTCGGAGTCGGGAAACGGCGCCGGAGGACCGAGGGGCGGCATCTCAGGCGGGGACGAAGTCCACCGTCACGGCCCGAGGGATGAGGCCCGCGGCGTGGCCGCGGGCGAGCAGCTCCTGGACCGCCCGCCGGCCACGCTCGCCGCAGTCGACCGTCATCTCGTTCACCCACATCCCCACGAAGCGGTCGGCGACCGCGGGATCCATCCCGCGCGCGAACCCCAGGGCGTACTGCAGCGCCTCGGCGCGATGGGCGAGCGAGTACCGCACGCTCGCGCGGACGAGACGCGTGAGGCGGGCCATCATCTCGTCGCCCAGGTCCCGGCGCACGGCGTTCCCGCCCAGGGGCAGGGGCAGCCCGGTCTGCTCCTTCCACCACGCCCCCAGGTCGAGGATCTTCCGGAGGCCGTGGCCGGCGAAGGTGAGCTGGCCCTCGTGGATGACCAGCCCCGCGTCGGCGCGGCCGGCGCGCACCTCGTCGAGGATGCGGTCGAAGGGGACCACGCGCGTCCGGGCGCGCGGCGCGAAGAGCCGCAGCGCGAGGCAGGCGGTCGTGAGCGTGCCCGGCACGGCCACGAGTGCTTCGCCGTCCTCGAGGGCGGAGCCGGAGAGCCGCTCGCCGGCGATCAGCAACGGTCCGTAACCGTCGCCGATGCTGCCCCCGCACGGCATCAGGGCGTAGCGGTCGCCGACGTAGGCGTAGGCATGGAAGGAGACGGCGGTCACCTCGTGCACGCCGTCGCGCGCCTGCTGGTTCAGGGTTTCGATGTCGCGCAGCACGTGGGCGATCTCCAGGCCGTCGGTGGGCACCTTGCCGCGCGCCAGGCCGTAGAACATGAACGCGTCGTCGCTGTCGGGGCTGTGGGCGAGGGAGATCCGCATGCGCCTGCTTCGATCATAGTGCCCGCCGGCGGACGCCTCCAAGCCGCGTGGTACACTCACCGCCGTGATCCGCCGGCTCTTCGGCGTCATCCTCCTGCTGGCCCCGCTCACGATCGCCGGCTGCGCCTCGGCCAAGCCGCGCCCCGGCGCCCGGGTCGACCTCGGCGCGGCCCAGCAGGCGGTCGAGGTGGCCCGCAAGGCGGGGGCCCCGGCCAAGGCGCCCGACGCCTTCAAGCAGGCCGAGCGCCACCTGAAGGAGGCCCAGTCGGTGGCCGCCTCGTCCGACCTGACCCCGGAGAAGTCCGCGCGGGCGCAGGGACTCGGCGAGCTGGCGATCGCCGAGGCGCGCTGCGCGGTCACGCTGAGCCGCCTCGCCGGCCCCAACGAGAAAACGGCCCGGACCGGCCCCGAGGGGGAGCGGGCCAACGCGCGGCTCAAGAAGGCCGAGGACGACAACCGGCGCCTCGAGGAGCGCATCGCGCTTCTGCTCCACGATCTCGAGGTGACGGAGACGGAGGTGATCCGCACCAAGGCCCGCCTGAAGGGCATCGAGACCAAGGCCGAGGCGTCCTCGGCCATCGCGGAGGCGCGGATCCTCATGGGCCGGCTGGATACCCGGACGAAAGCGGCCACGCTCAGCCTCTGCGAGGACTCCCTGGCCAAGGCCGAGAAGCAGCTCCAGCAGGAGAACTACGGGGCCGCACTGTTCTTCGCCATGAAGGCGCAGGACGCGGCGACCAAGGCCCAGGAATCGTCCGACTCCCGCCGACCCTCGCCGCCGCCCAATTGAGCGTCCGCGGCTAGCGCCGGCGGCTACCCGCCGGCCGCTTTGGCGGGGGCCTCGTGGCCGGCCAGGACGACGCGGTCGCGGCCCTGCGCCTTGGCCGCGTAAAGCGCGGCGTCGGCCGCGTCGACCAGCGGCCGCACGGCCTGCCCATCCTCGGGGAAGGTGGCGACACCGATGGAGACGGTGGTGTGAGGGATCTCGGTGGCCGCCGGCCGGCCGGGGCGGGCGCTGACGGCGGCGCGGATCTTCTCCGCCACCGGAAGGGCCTGCGGCTTCGGGCACGAGGGCAGGAGCACGGCCAGCTCCTCGCCGCCGTAGCGGAAGGCGGAATCCGTCGTGCGGACGTTCTTCATCACGATGGAGGCCACGCGCGCCAGCTCGGTGTCGCCCTCGGTGTGTCCCCAGCGGTCGTTGAACTGCTTGAAGTGGTCAAGGTCGAGCAGGAGCAGGCTCAGCGGGCGGTCCTCGCGCACGCCGCGCCGCATCTCCTTCTCCAGCGTTTCCTGGAAGTGGCGCCGGTTGTAGAGCTGGGTCAGATCGTCGGTGATGGCCTGCGACTCCAGCCGCTGCCGCGCGTCCCTCATCCTGGCCGCCATCTCGTTGAAGGTCCGGGTGAGGTCGGCCAGCTCGTCGCTGCCCGTCACGGGAAGCGAGACGTCCGTCTCCCCCCGGCTGAGGCGCCGGGCCCCCTCCGAGAGGAGCAGGATGGGACGCAGCAGGCTGCGGGCGGCGAAGAAGCTGACGAGCAGGACGCTGACGAGCGCGGACAGCCCCGCGATCCACAGCCGCAAGCGCGCCTCGTCCAGCGAGCGGTAGGCGACCCGCGCCGGGACCGTGGCCGCGAGGTACCCGCCGGATGGACCGGCGAGGCGGCGGACTCCATAGACGACGCGGCCGATCGAGGGCAGGCTCGCCTCCACGACCGGCCCCGCCTCTTCCGGAGGCGCGGGCTTCACCACCGGCAGGCGCTCCGTCCCCGGGTTGGCGGGTACCTGCCCGGTGCGGAGGAGGACCCGGCCCTCCGCGTCGAGCAGCCAGAACTCGGGCGCCGGATCTCCCTCCGCCGGGTTGAGCAGCAGTTGCAGCTCGCGCAGGTCGGGCCGCTCGACGAAGAACCCCACCGTACGGTCGTTGCGGTCCAGGATCGCGTGCAGCGCGAGCAGGGTGGGGCGGCCGAGGAAGGACGAGCGGTGGAGCGGGCTCACCACGCCCGACTTGGCGGCCTCGGGCCGGGCGAGCAGACCGTTGGCCCACTCCTCCCATTGCTCGTTCCGGGTCGAGGCCAGGATCCGCCCCCCGGCGTCGGTCACGAACAGCGACTCGTAGGTCTGGTAGTGGCCGAGCACGGAGGCGAGGTACTCGTTGAGGTCGCGCTGGGCCCGCGCGACGTCGCCGGTCTTGAGCGTGAGGGCCTCCGCGCCCTCGAAGACCACGAACGAGGCGGACCAGCGCGTCACCTCGCGCGTGCGCTGCCACATCCAATCGTCGATCTGGGTGGACTTGCGGAACAGATGGTTCTTGAGCGTCTCGCGGACCTTCTCGGCGAGGATTTCCTCGTTTCGGTTCAGCAGATAGCTGCCCATGAGGACCACGGGGACGCCGACGCAGAGCAGGACGACGAGGAGCAGCTTGGTGCGGAGGGTGAGGCGGAGGGGGTGTATCGGCAGGCGGCCACCTCGGTCAGGAAGAGGGCGGCCGATCATACCGCAGGGCGCCCAGGTTCTGCATCACGACGCCGCCCAGGATCAGCGCGCCGCCGAGCACCTGCCGCCGTCCGATCCGCTCTCCGAGGAAGGCGGCCGCGAGCACGACCGTCACCACCGCCTCCAGCGAGCTGACGACCGCGGCCCGGGCCGGCCCCACCCGGGCCAGCCCGGCCAGGAACGCCCGGATCGGGACGACGGTGCAGAACAGGCAAAGCGCGGCGACGGTGACCCACGCGCCGGCGGCCGGCGGCAGGAGCAGCCCGCGCTCGGACAGCGCCCACAGGAAGAAGACGACCGCAGCCGCCTGCGTCACGTGCAGGGAGACCGTCTCCGAGGGTATGGCGGCGGCGAGGCGGCTCCCCAGCACGATGTAGGACGCATAGATGAAAGCGGTGGCGAGGGCCAGGACGACGCCGCGCCGGGAGACGGCGGCCGCCGCCTCGGCGGTGAGCGCGCAGCCCGAGACGGCCAGGCTGGCCGCGGCCAGGCTCCGCATCGACAGCCGCTCCATGCCCAGGGCGGCCGAGAGCAGGGTGACGATCACCGGATAGGTGTAGAGCACCAGCGCGACCGCCGAGGCCGGCGCCACCTCGAGGGCGCCGAAATACGCGAGCGTGTTGCCCACGAATACCGCGCCGAGCGCCCACAGCCTCAACCGCTCGCGCAGGGCCAGCGAGGGGCCGCGCCGGGCGATCAGGGAGAAGAGCAGCCACGCCCCCATGAAGCGCCAGGCCAGCAGGCCCGAGGTCCGCACGCCGGCGGCGAAGGCCAGCTTGGCCAGGATGGGCAGCGAGCCGTACGCGATCGTGGAGACCACGACGTAGAGCACTCCCCGCCCTTCTTCCCGCGGATCGCGCGGCACGGCGTCGGGCATGGCGGGCCCTATAATCACGCAGCCATGAGCGAGAGCGCCATCCGCCTCAGCGGCGTGACCAAGGCTTTCGCCGGCCATGTGGCGGTCAGCGAGCTGTCGCTCGCCATCCCCCGCGGCAGCGTCTTCGGCCTGCTCGGGCCCAACGGCGCGGGCAAGACGACGACCCTGCGCATGGTCATGGACATCCTGGGCGCGGACTCGGGAACGATCGAGATCCTGGGCCGGCCCGCCGACCAGGCCGCCCGCGACCGCATCGGTTACATGCCCGAGGAGCGCGGGCTGTACCCGCGGATGGTGGTGGACGAGCAGCTCGCGTTCTTCGCCACGCTGAAGGGCCTGTCCCGCCGCGAGGCGCTCCGGCGGGTGGGGCCGTGGCTGGAGCGGGTGGGGCTCGGCGAGTGGCGGAAGCGGAAGCTCTACGAGCTGTCCAAGGGCATGCAGCAGAAGGTGCAGTTCGTCGCCACCGTGCTTCCCGACCCCGACGTCCTCATCCTCGACGAGCCGCTGGCCGGGCTGGACCCCGTGGCGGCGGACGCGATGCGCGAGACCCTGCTCGACCTCCGGCGCCAGGGCAAGACCCTCGTCCTCTCCAGCCACCAGATGGAGACGGTCGAGCGCCTGTGCGACTCGATCGCGCTCATCGACCGCGGGCGGAAGCTCCTCGACGGCCCGGTGCGCGAGGTGAAGGCCCGCCACGGGAAGAACACGGTGGTGCTCGCCTTCGACGGAGACGGCGCCTTCCTGGCCGGCCTGCCCGGGGTGCAGAAGGTCAGCGATTTCGGCCGCTACGTCGAGATCCGGCTGGCCGAGGGCAGCGACCCCCAGGCGATCCTCAAGGAGGCCGCGACGCGGCTGCGGCTCAGCCGCTTCGAGATCGTCGAGCCCAGCCTGCACGACATCTTCGTGGAGGAGGTGACGGCCCACGGCGAGGCGGCGGCATGAGCCGCGTGCTCTCGGTCGTGCGCCGCGAGTACCTCGAGCGGGTGCGCTCGAAGGCGTTCATCGTGAGCACGATCCTCGGCCCCACGCTGCTGGCCGGGATCCTGATCGCCCCCATCCTCCTGACCCGCCAGCGAGGGCGCGCCCTGCACGTGGCCATCCTCGATCCCTCGGGCCTGCTCGGAAGCGAGGTGACCCAGTCGCTCGCGCGGCGAAGGGCGGCCGGGCGCGAGCGGTTCGTGATCGAGCCGCCGCCGCCGGGAACGGCCGACCAGACGCGGGCCGCCCTCCAGGAGCGCGTCGTGCAGGGCACCCTCGACGGCTACCTCTATCTGCCCCCCGACGCTCTCGAGCGCTCGGCGGCCGAGTACTACGGCAAGAACGTCAGCAACGTGATGGACCTGCAGCTCATGGACAAGGCGGTGGAGGACGCGCTCGTCTCCCGGCGCCTGGCCCGGGAGGGGCTCGATCCCGAGCGCGTCCGGTCGTTGACCCGCCGGGTGGACCTCAAGACGATCCGGGTCACCGCCCGCGGGGCGAGGGAGGACCGCGGCGGCTCCTTCCTGCTCTCGCTCGTCCTCATGATGCTCCTGTACACGACGATGGCCATGTGGGGCACGGCGATGATGAACGGGGTCATCGAGGAGAAGTCCAACCGGGTGGTGGAGGTCGTCGTGTCGTCGCTGCCCGCTTCCCGCCTCTTCGCGGGCAAGCTGCTCGGCGTGGGCGCGGCCGGCCTCACCCAGTTCCTGGTCTGGGCGGCCTGCCTGGCCGCGATCAGCGCCTCCGGCGGAGCGGCCTGGGGCGCGGCGGGCGCGGTTCCCGAGCTGAGCCCCTTCCTCCTGGTCGCCTTCGTGCTCTTCTTCCTCCTCGGCTACTTCCTCTACGGCGCGATGTACGCCTCCATCGGAGCGGCCGTGAACACGACCCAGGAGGCCCAGAGCCTGGCCTTCCCCGTGATGATGCCCCTCATCCTCAGCATCGTCTTCTATCCGATGGTCCTGGCCGCTCCGGACAGCACCGCCGCCGTCGTGCTGTCGCTCGTTCCTTTCTTCGCTCCCCTGCTCATGTTCCTGCGCATGACCGCCGTGAGTCCGCCCGCGTGGCAGGTCGCTTTGTCGATGTTCCTCATGCTCGGTGCGATCGCGGTCATCACCTGGGCGGCGGCGCGCATCTACCGCGTGGGCATCTTGATGTACGGGAAGCGGCCGACGTTTCCCGAGATCCTGCGCTGGGTGGGCAGGGCCTAGCCCTCAGGGCTCCCGGCCGACCGGCACCGGCTTCACCCTCCAGATCTCGTCGGCGTACTGGCGGGTCGTGCGGTCGGCCGAGAACTTGCCCGTCCCCGCGACGTTGAGGATCGACCGCCGCCACCACTCGTCGGGACGGGCGTAGACGGACCCGGCGCGGCGCTGCCATTCGGCATAGGAGGCGAAGTCGGCGCACAGGAAGTAGCGGTCCTCCCCCGTCAGCGCCTCCACGATGGGTCGGAACAGCCCCGGCTCCGCCCGCTCGAGGGCGCCGGTCGCGATCGTCTCGATGGCCCGCTGCAGCTCCGGGTCCCGCCCGATCCAGGCCGCGGCCGAGTAGCCGGAGGTCCGGAGGGCCGCGATCTCCTCGGCCGTGTGGCCGAAGATGAAGATGTTCTCCGCCCCGACCTCCTCACGGATCTCGACGTTGGCCCCGTCGAGGGTGCCGATCGTGAGCGCGCCGTTGAGCGCCGCCTTCATGTTCCCGGTGCCGGAGGCCTCGGTGCCCGCGGTGGAGATCTGCTCGGAGAGCTCGCACGCGGGGAAGACCACCTCGGCCAGCGATACCGAGTAGTTGGGCAGGAACGCGACCCTCAGCCGGCCGCGCATCGCGGCGTCGCCGTTGACCAGGCCCCCGACCGCGTGGACGAGCTTGATGATCAGCTTGGCCATCGCGTAGCCCGGCGCCGCCTTGCCGGCAAAGATCGCCGTGCGCGGGACGCCGTCGTCCCGTCCCTCGCGGATCCGGTGGTAGAGGGTGATCACGTGGAGCGCGTTCAGGAGCTGGCGCTTGTACTCGTGGATGCGTTTCACGTGACAATCGAAGAGCGTCTCCGGATCGATCGCGATCCCGTGCAGCTTGCGGGCGCGGTCGGCGAGGACCGTCTTGTTGACGAGCTTGACCCCCGCCCACTCCTTGCGGAACGCGGCATCCTCGGCCAGCGGGGCCAGCCGGCGCAGCCGCTCGAGGTCGGTGATCCAGCCGTCGCCGATGGCGTCGGTGATCAGCGAGGCGAGGCCCGGGTTGGCCTGGAGGAGCCAGCGGCGCGGGGTGATGCCGTTGGTCTTGTTGTTGAGGCGCCCGGGAAGCAGACGGTCGAGATCGGCGAAGGTGGACCGGCGCAGGATGCGCGTGTGCAGCTCCGCCACGCCGTTCACCGAGTGCGACCCCACGAAGGCGAGATGGGCCATGCGCAGGTTGCGGCTTCCGTCGAGGATCGCCGTGCGCCGGAGGAGGCCTTCGTCGGCGTCGGGCCGGCCGCGCACGCCGACGCCGAAGCGGCGGTCGACCTCCTCGACGATCTCGAAGTGCCGGGGCAGGAGGCGCTGCACGAGGTCGGCCGGCCACGTCTCGAGGGCCTCGGGCAGGATCGTGTGGTTCGTGTAGCCGAAGACCTTCTGCGTCAGCTCCCAGGCCAGGTCCCACTCGAGGCCGTGCTCGTCCACCAGGATCCGCATGAGCTCCGGGATCGCGAGCACGGGGTGGGTATCGTTGAGCTGGATGGCGACCTTGTCGGGCAGCTCCTCGAAGCGGCGGGGGCCGAACTTCAGGAACCGGCGCAGGACGTCCTGGAGCGTCGCCGAGACGAAGAAGTACTGCTGCTTCAGGCGCAGCTCCTTTCCCGCGTACTGGTCGTCGGGCGGGTAGAGGACCTTCGCGATGTTCTCGCTCCGCGTCTTGTCCTCCACCGCCCGCACGTACTCACCGGCGTTGAAGCTCTGCAGGTCGAACTCGCGGCTCGACTTGGCGGCCCACAGCCGCAAGGTGTTCACGGTGTCGTTGCCGAAGCCCGCGACCGGCGTGTCGTAGGCCATCGCCCACACGTCCTGGGTGTCGATCCAGCGCACGCGGAAGCTCCCGCGCTCGTCGGTGGCGTGCTCGACGCGCCCGTAGAACCGTACGGGGAAGATCGCGTCGGGGCGCGGGATCTCCCAGGGGTTCCCGTAGCGCAGCCAGTGGTCGGGTGACTCGACCTGGAAGCCGTCCTTGATGCGCTGCTGGAAGATCCCGTACTCGTAGCGGATCCCGTAGCCGTAGAACGGCAGGCCGAGGGTGGCCGCCGAGTCCATGATGCACGCCGCGAGGCGGCCGAGACCGCCGTTGCCGAGGCCGGCGTCCCACTCCTGCTCCTGGAGCGCCTCGAGGTCGTAGCCGAGCTGGCGCATGGCGGCGATATGGGCGTCCCGCGCGTCGAGGTTGATCACGTTCTGCATGAGCATGCGGCCGACCAGGAACTCGAGGGACAGGTAGTAGACGCGCTTCACGTCGGCGCGGTAATAGGCGCTCTGGGTCCGGAACCAGCGTTCCATGAGCCGGTCGCGCACCGCATAGGCGAGGGCTTGATAGACGTCGAAGTCGGTCGCGGTGAAGTGGTCCTTGGCGACCGAGTACATCATGTGGTGCGCGAACGCGTCCACGATGTTGGAGGCGTCCAGGCCCCCGGGCGGAGGCGACGGGATCCGGTGCGTACGCGGGCTCACGATCCGCGTGATGTTAGCCGAGGATCACCAGCGCCGCGCGCGGGCCCGGGAGCCCCGTCCGGGCCCTCAGCGGCGCGCCGCCGCGAAACGCGTGACCGCGAACGGCGCCAGGTCCACCGGCGGGGGGAGTCCCCGGGCGAGGGCGGCCGCGATCTCCCCGGCCAGGGGGCCGAGCAGGATGCCGTTGCGGTAGAGGCCGGTCGCGTGGATGAGGCCGGGCAGGGCGCCGGGACCGATGACCGGCAGGCCGTCGGGAGTGCCGGGCCGAAGGCCGGCCCACGAATCGGCCACGCGGACGTCGGCGAGCACGGGGGCGATCTCGAGGGCGATCGCGAGGACCGCGCGCAAGCCGGCGGCGGTGACCGTCTTGTCGAAGCCGGCGCGCTCGGTCGTGCTGCCGGCCAGCGTCCGCCCGTCGGCGCGCGGCACCAGGTACCCGCGCGGAGAGCAGACCACGTGGCGCAGGAGCGCCGGCGCCATGTCGAAGGCCACGATGTGGCCCCGCACCGGCTCCACGGGCGGGGGAAGCGGATCGCCGGCCAGCAGCCCCGCCCAGGCGCCCATCGCGTTGATGACGACCGGCGCCCGCAAGACCTCCGCCGCCGCGGTCACCCCGGCCACCCGGCCATTCTCGACCACGAGGCCGGTGACGGGACGCCCGGTCACGATCGAGGCGCCCCGCGCCACCGCCGACGCCGCCAGCGCGCGGACGAGACGGACGTTGTCCACGCAGCGGTCGCCCGGCACGTAGAGGCCGCCGCAAACCTCCGGGTTGACGTTGGGCTCCGCCTCGCGCACCTCCGCCGGGCCGAGTGCCTCCACGGCCAGGCCGCGCCGGACCTGCCATTCCCGCCGCGCCGCCAGCCGGCGCCGGTCCTCGGCCGTGAAGGCCAGCTCGATGAGGCCGCGCCCGGCGAGGTCCACGGTGAGGCCGGTCTCCGCTTCCAGCGCCGGAGCGAGGGCGGAGTGATGATCGCGGGCCCGGAGGGCCAGCTCCAGGAGCGGCGAGCCTTCCTCGGCTTCCGCCTGCGGCGCGAGCATGCCGGCGGCGGCGGTGGAGGCTTCCGCCCCGACGCGCTGCCGCTCCACGACGACCGTCCGCGCCCCCGCCGCCGCCAGCGCCCGCGCGGCGGAAAGGCCGACGATGCCGCCTCCGACCACGATGACGTCGCCGTCCAGGGCTGCCGGGGCCGCCATTTCTTCCTTATGTTATCCTTCGGCGCCGAGCGCCTTCAGCTCGCCCGGTCGGCGCGGAGGAGACGATGGACACCCAGAAGGCGCGGTGCGTCGAGTGCCGTTCGGAGATCAGCGTGCCTGGCTCCTACGCGCACGGCGACCACGTCAAGTGTCCGACCTGCGGTACCCGCCACAAGGTCGTCCGCAGCGGTGAGGCCGTGCGCCTCGTGCTCGCCGACATCACTCCCCTCAAGGAGGCGCTGAGGGCCAACGAGGCCCAGGTCTCCCGGTTGGAGGCGGAACTGCGCCACGCCCGGCACAGCTTCCGCATAGGCGTCAACGGCATCGGCTTCGGCGTCGTGTACGTGGTCTGGCAGATCGCGCTGAAGGAGCGCCCCATCGGCACCGACCTCGTCTGGGAAGCGGTGGGCGTCGCGGTGCTGACCGGCGTCCTTCTCGAGCTGGCCAACTTCTTCTTCTTCGCCAAGCGAAAGCAGATGAGCCGCCTGAGCCGGGAGATCGAGGAAGTGGAGGCCGAAGGCCGCGCCCTGCAGCAGAAGCTCCGCGAGGCCAGCCGGGTGTAGCGCGCGGGGACCGCGCGCCCGGACCTACTCTATCTGGCCCGAGTCGAGCAGGGTGACGACCGTCCGGTAGAGGGCGTAGGAGCAGCGGGGCACGTCGCGGTGGAGGTCGTTCATCGACGCCCCCTTCTTGAGCCGCGACCACACCGCGGCCGCCAGCTCCACCGTCTCCGCGTCCTGCCAGTCGAGCTGAGACGCCTTCTGCCGGAGCTGGCGGTCGGCGTCGGGGATCCTCTCCTGCAGCAGGGGGAGCTCGTCCTGCAGCCGCACCGACTCCATGAGGAGCGAGATGGCCGGCATGGTGATGTCCGCCTGGACCTCCTCCTCCTGGACCTGTCGGCCGGTGAAGGAGAACTCGCCCTCCAGTGGAGACTGGAAGAGCTGGAAGACCGCGTCGTCGCCGGTCAGGTGGCGCACCTTGGCCTTCGCGATGTTGCCCTTGAAGAAGAACAACTCCGCGATCCTGTTCTTGCCCCCCTCCTGCACGACCACCAGGCTGCCGGTCTGGTGGGAGCCGATGAGGGTCTGGATGACGGTGGCCAGGTCGAAGAAGCGGAGATTGCCCTGGAGCTGCTTGGCGCCGCGCGGGACCTTCAGGGTGGTGGCCTCCAGGCGCTTGGCCAGGACCAGGCAGAGGTTGCGGGCGAAGGCGGGCAGGGTCTTCATGAAGTCGAGGAACACCGACTTCTCCACCGTGAAAAGCTCCGCATGCTCGGGAGCCCGCACGCTGGCGCTGCGGGGCGACCCGGTCAGCAGCGCCAGCTCCCCCAGCACCTCACCCGGTCCCAGGTACGCCACCGGCACCGGGTCCGCGCCGTCGCTGAAACTGGCCAGGACTTCGAGGGCCCCGCTCTTCACGATGTAGAGCCGGTCCCCCTGGTCTCCCTGCTCGAAGACCACCTGCCCGGGCCCGTATTCCTCCAGCCGGCCTTGGAGGAGGACGGCCTTCAGCACCTCGTCGGGCTGGTTTTCGAACAGGTCCGAGCTGCGAAGGAAGGCAGTGTCGATGCCGGACGCCATCACCTTCGCGTCCTCATGGGAAGGTGCGATTATACCGGTTGGGAGGAGGGGACGACACCTGTGCTAAGATGTGCCGCTCCTACGCATGCGGACCGAGAATCGGCCGCGCCGGCCCCCTGCCAAGTGATTGAATACTGAGCATTTATGATCCCGACCCTGGTTTATCCGCCGAGCCCGGCCGACGTTCAGCGCACCCTGTCGAAATACATCCTCGCCGACGGCTACGACCTCGTCTTCGACTTCGAGAAAAGCCACGGCTCGTGGGTCCACGACCGCCGAAGCGGCCGAGACCTGCTCGACTTCCTGAGCTTCTTCGGATCCAACCCGATCGGCTACAACCACCCCGGCATGAAGGACCCGGACTTCCTGCGGGTGCTGGTCCGGGTCGCCCAGCTCAAGCCCTCGCTGTCCGACATCTACAGCGTGGAATATGCCCAGGCGGTGGAGACCTTCGGGCGACTGGCGATCCCGCCCCACATGACCCATGCCTTCTTCATCGAGGGCGGGACGATGGCGGTGGAGAATGCGCTGAAGGTCGCCTTCGACTGGAAGGTCCGCCGGAACCGGGCCCGGGGGATCGCGGGCGAGAAGGGCACCCAGATCGTGCACCTGCGCGAGGCCTTCCACGGCCGCAGCGGATACACGCTGTCGCTCACCAACACCGATCCCGTCAAGACCGACTTCTTCCCGAAATTCCACTGGCCCCGGATCGACAACCCCAAGCTCCGCTTCCCGGTGACGCCGGAGGTGGAGGTGGACGTGAAGGCGGCCGAGGAGCGCGCGCTCGACCAGGTCCGCAAGGCCCTGGCCGACAACCCCGACGACATCGCGGCCATCATCGTGGAGCCGATCCAGGCCGAGGGAGGGGACAACCACTTCCGGCCCGAGTTCCTGCAGGGTCTCGAGCGCCTGGCCCGGCAGGGGGAATGCTTCTTCATCGTGGACGAGGTGCAGACGGGCATCGGCCTCACCGGGAGGATGTGGGCCCACGAGCACTTCGGCCTGCGGCCCGACGCGCTGGCTTTCGGCAAGAAGACGCAGGTCTGCGGCTGCCTGGTCGGACCGCGGGTCGACGAGGAGCCGCAGAACGTCTTCAAGATCCCCTCGCGGATCAACTCCACGTTCGGCGGCAACCTCACCGACCTCGTGCGCTGCGCGCGGTTCCTCGAGATCATCCACGAGGAGCGCCTGGTGGACAACGCACGGGTGGTGGGCGAGCACCTGCGGCGCGGCCTGGAGCGCGTGCAGGCAGAGCTGGGCGGCCTCATGACCAACGCCCGCGGCCGGGGGCTCATGATCGCCTTCGACCTGCCCGGCCCCGAGCAGCGCGACCGGGCGCACAAGAAGATCGTGGCCGGCGGCCTGTTGCTGCTGAAGTGCGGCGTGCGCTCGATCCGCTTCCGTCCCGCCCTCAACCTGAGCGCCGCCGATGCCGACGCCGGCCTGGAGATCCTGCGCCGGAGCCTGAAGGAGCTGTGAGCGGCCGGGAGGCGCCCTCGAGGAGGAGGTACCGATGATCGAGCGGGAAGCCGCGATCAAGATCTACAACGAGGCCCTGGGAGCCAAGGGAGCCAAGGGCCGGCTCGTGCGCGTGGCGCCCGAGGGCTTCTACGAGGTAACCCTGGAGGCGGGGGGCCGCTACTACACGACGCTGCTGCCGGTCTCGAGCACCGTCATCCTGGCCGCCGAGCCGGAGGAGGAAGTGCCGGCGCTGGAGGTCGAGCGCTAGCGGATGGCCCGTCCGCTCAAGGTGGTGCACGTCGGCCTCGGCCCCATCGGCCAGGGCATCGCGCGCCTGGTGGCGGAGACGGAGGGGCTGCAGATCGTCGGCGCCACCGATCCTTTCCCGGACCATGCGGGCAAGGACCTCGGGCCGCTCCTCGGCCTCGCCCGGCGCCTGCGGGTCAAGGTCGACGGCAACCCGGAGCACTTCTTCCGCCGGGCGAGAGCGGACGTGGCGGTGCTCAGCACGTCGTCCGCCCTCAAGACGGTCAAGGCCCAGGTGGCCGCCCTCGTCCAGCGCGGCATGAACGTGGTCAGCACCTGCGAAGAGCTGGCCTTCCCCACCCCCGAGCGGGCGGCGACGTTCCGCGAGCTGGACCGCCTGGCCAAGCGGAAGAAGGTCACCGTGCTCGGCACCGGCGTCAACCCCGGCTATGCGATGGACGCCCTCGCCCTCGTGCTCACCGCTCCCTGTGCGCGCGTCGACCGGGTCGCGGTGACGCGGGTGGTCGACGCCGGCACCCGTCGCCTCCCGCTGCAGCGCAAGGTGGGCGCGGGACTCAACCTGAGCCAGTTCCGGCGCGCCATCACCGAGGGCACCGTCCGCCACGTCGGCCTCGTGGAGTCGGTGCACATGATCGCGGCCGCGCTGGGCTGGAAGCTCGACCGCGTGGAGGAGACGCTGGAGCCGGCGATCGCCCCCCGCGACCTCGACACCGAGTACCTGCGCATCCCGGCCGGGGCGGCGGCGGGGATCAAGCAGTACGCGCGGGGCTACCGCAACGGGGACGTGGCCATCAGCCTGGACCTGCAGATGTACGTGGGGGCGGAGAGCCCGCGTGACCATGTCCTCGTCGCCGGCCTCCCCCCCATCGACATGACGATCAGCGGCGGCGTGGCCGGGGACGCCGCCACCGCGGCCATCGTGGTCAACGCCATCCCCAAGGTGCTCTCCGCCCCCGCCGGCGTGCTGACGATGAAGGACCTGCCCCTCGTGCACCGCTACAACCCCGCCGAGGTCAAGTCCCGTCCGGCGAAGAAGCGCTAGCCCTCGTTGCCTTCAACGCAGAGGCCGCAGAGGAGAACGGAAAGGCCGCAGAGACTGAAAACTTTCCTTCTCTGCGTCCTCGAGGTCTGTTCGTCATCTCTGCGACCTCTGCGTTGAAGGGCCGGTGCGGGGTCTAGCGGGACTGGATGTAGGCGCGGAGGCGGCGCTGGTCGCGCGGATCGATACCGATGAACTCCACTCCGACCTCGTAGCCGCCGCGGGACGCGGGGCGGCACCGGCGGACCTCGCCCTGCACCCACACCGTCTCCCCGTCGAGGTCGAGGGCGAAGTCGTGGATCTCGCCCTCCACCAGCGCGGCCTGCAGCTGCAGCAGCGCGCCCCCGAGGCTGAGGTCGAGGAGCCGGCCGGGCACCTCCGCGCGGGCGGTGCCGCGCAGGCGCGGCTTCATCGCGAGCTCCCGCCCTCCCGCTCCAGGAACGCCTCGAGCAGGCTCTGGTCCTCGGGATCCATGGCGAGGAAGTCGACGTTCACGCGGTAGCCACCCTCGCCCTCGCCGGCCGGCTCCACCTGAACCACCCGAGCCTTGAGGTCGACCGACCCGCGGCCGAGGCTCAGCGTCAGGTCGCAGAGAGAGCCGAGGGCCAGCGGGAGGGGCAGCTCGAGGGTGGCCGCGCTCTCCTCGAGCCCGACTACCTTGAACTCGGCGAGCACCGTCGCCCGTCCGACCGCGCGCCCCTCGAGCCGGATGCGGGGATGGCGCCGGCGTTCTTCGCCCTGAGTCATCGGACCCGAGCGCGGCCCAGTCGCGGACGCTCCATGGAAGCGCGGCCATTCTAGGGAGGCCGCGCCGGCAAAGCAAGGACGGCAGGTGAGCTATACTCCGGCCCGATCGAGTGCGGGAGTGAAGGGAACCCTCGCCGAAGGCGTGCTTCCGGGCGTCCTGCGCGAGCTGTACGTGGGGCGGAGGACCGGCGTCCTCCGCTTCGTCCAGGGCGACGCGCGCCGCACCGTCCGCTTCGTCAAGGGCAGCATCGTCCACGCCACCAGCGAGCGGGCGGATGAGCGCCTGGGCGAGGTGCTCGTGCGCCTCGGCCGGCTGTCCCAGGCCGACCTCGACCGCGCCACCGAAGCGGTCGTGCGCGACCACAAGCGGCTGGGCGCGGTCCTCACCGAGATGGGCCTGTTCGACCGCAACCGGCTCGAGGACGCCCTGGCCGTGCACGCCCACGAGATCCTGCTCCGGATCTTCGAGGCTTCCGCGGAGGGAAGCTACGAGTTCGAGCCCGCGGAGAGCGAGATCGCGCCCCCGGGCGAGTTCACCCTCAAGCTCTCCACCGGCGAGATCATCCTGGAGGCGGTGCGGCGGGTCCAGGATCCCGACGTCGTGCGCTACGCCCTGGGCGACATCGACCGCGTGATGGCCCTCTCCAGCGACCCGCTCCTGCGCTTCCAGCGCATCACGCTCAGCCCGACCGACGGGTACATCCTCTCCCGCATCGACGGCACGCTGAGCGCCCGCGAGGTCATCCAGCTCATCCCCGTGCCGGCGGAGGACGTGCAACGGAGCCTCTTCGGCCTGTTGTGCACCGGGGTCGTGGAACAGGCGGCCGGCCCTCCCAAGAAGGCGGCCAGGCCGGCGGCATTCCGGCCGCTCCCGCCCGCGGCCCGGTCCGAGCCCCCGCGCCCGGCGGGCGCGTCTCCCGCCGCCGCGGCCCCCGTCCCCGCATCCGCGCCGCCCGCGGAGCCGGCGGTGGCTCGCGCCTCGGCCGACACCGAGGCTAGAAGGCGGGAGATCGTGCAGGCCTACGAGACGCTGCGCACCAAGACCCACTTCGAGGTCCTCGGCATCGAGCGCGCCGCGACCGAGGCCCAGGTCAAGGAGGCCTACTTCGGTCTCGCCAAGCGGTTCCACCCCGATACGCACCATGCTCCGAACATGGCCGACCTCCGCGACAAGCTGGAGGCGGTGTTCATCCGGCTGGGCGAGGCGTACGAGGTCCTGCGCAACCCGCGCAGCCGCGGCGCCTACGAGAGCGATCTGGCCAGCCGCAGCCCGCGGCCCGTCCCCCCGCCGCCCGCCCCGACCGCGGGTCCTGCGCCGGCCGTCCCTCCCGCCGCTCCCCCTCCTGCCGTGGATCCCGCGGCCGCCGTGCAATCGCTGCGGCGGGCGCAGAAGTACCTGGCCGAAGAGAAATACTGGGACGCGATCCAGCTCCTCGAGGCGGCGGTGCCCGCCCTCGAGGGCAAGCCGAAGCAGCGGGCGCGGCTGGACCTGGCCCGTGCCTACACCAAAAACCCCAACTGGGTGCGCCAGGCCGAAGAGACCCTGCACGAAGTCATCCGGGACGACCCCCGGAACAGCGACGCCTACCTCGCGCTCGGGCAGATCTACAAGGCGGGGGGCCTGCGCAGCCGGTCGCTCGGCATGTTCCGCAAGGTCGTCGAGCTGCGGCCCGACCACGAAGCGGCGCTCGCGGAGCTGGCCGCTTTGGGGCCCGAGCCGGAGGCGACGGAATCGGGCGGCTTCCTCAAGAAGCTCTTCGGCCGACGATGACCGCCGCTTTCCCGCGGCGGTGCCGCGCCTGCGGGCGCGAGATCCGGGAGGCGGCCGCGGTCGGCTGGGAGTGCGAGTGTGGGGTCGTGGTGTGCACGGACATCGAGTGCTTCGGGGAGTTCTTCAAGCAGGTCGCGGCGGGAGAAGGCACGCGGTGCCTCACCTGCGGGCTGGTGATGTGAGCCGCGGCCGGGTCGCGCGGCGGTGGGCGCTCGGGGTGGGGCTGACGCTCGTTCCGGCCCTCCCCGTCCGCGCCGACGTGTTCATCCTCCTCACCGGAGACCGCATCACCGGCAAGCCGGTCCTCGAGGGCAAGCGCAACGTCACCGTGCAGACCCCTTTCGGCCGCCTGGTCATCCCCCGCGCCCGCATCGAGCGCATCATCCGCCCCGACGGCCGCGTGGAGGCAGTGAACCGCCCGCTCATCGAATCCGCCACCTCCCCGATCCCGCTGCCCGGCCCTCCCGCTCCCCGCTCGCGCCTGGTGCTCGTGGTGCAGGGCCAGACCTTCTTCCAGGGATGGGACCCCAAGGACGCGGCGCGCGTCGATCCCAGCCTGCGCCTCGAGGTGCGGCTCGACGAGGAGACGGTCGCGTCCTGGGTGGACGGCAAGGTCGATCCGGAGCTGCCCGGCGCCGTGCTCAACACCTTTTCCTTCGCGCCCGAGGATGCGGCAGCCTTCGCCGGCCCGGGGGTCGAGCTGGCCCCCGCCGAGGTGCAGCCCGGCCGGGTGGTGCTGAAGATCGGCCTGGCTCCGGAGTCGGCCCGTCACAAGCTGCGTCTCGCCTACCAGGTCAACGAAGCCGACCGCGAGCACCCCGCCTGGCGCGACCGCGCCCAGGCCACGGCCGACGTCGAGCTGCATCCCGATACGCCGACGATCGTCCAGGTGCGGCAGGACCGCGGCCGCATGGAGTTCTCGGGGCGGCGGATGAAGAACGTGGAGACCTTCCGCATCGACCTGTCCGCCGCGCCTTGACACTGCCGGGCGGGGCTCCTACGCTCGGGACATGGACGGCCCGGTCTGGACGAGCATCGTCCCCTCTCTCGCGATGGGAATCGGCCTGGCCGCCTGCGCCGGCCTGCGGGCGTGGCTGCCGCTCCTGCTCGCCGGCCTCCTGGCCCGCGCCGGCGTCCTCCAGCTCGGGCCGTCGTTCCGGTTCATCGCTTCCAACGAGGCCCTGATCCTCTTCGGCGTCGCCACCCTCGTCGAGATGCTCGGCGACAAGGTGCCGGCGGTGGACCACGCGCTCGACGCCCTGTCGACGTTCTTGCGGCCCGCGGCCGGCTCGTTGCTGGCGGCCTCGGTGATGTGGAAGATCCCCGATCCGCTGACCGCGCTCGCCCTCGGGGTGGCGGTGGGCGCGCCCACGTCGCTCGTGCCCCACGCGGCGAAGTCGACGCTGCGCGCGGCGTCGACCGCCTTCACCGGCGGCCTCGCCAACCCCGTGCTGAGCCTCATCGAGGACCTGGCCGCGGTGCTCCTGTTCGTCCTCACGGTCGTCATCCCGGTGGCCGTGGCCCTCGCGATCCTGCTGGTGGCCGGCCTCGTGCTGCGGCGCGTGGCCCGGCGGCGCCTCCGCTCGACCGTCCCCGTCACGTGATCCGGCCCCTGGCCGTCGCCATCGCCGCGGGGGCGCTCCTGTGTCCGGCCGCGGCTCCCGCCCAGGCTCCGTCTCCTCCCTCGCCCGCGCCGTCGGTGCGTCCGTTCACCCTCGAGGTCGACGTCGACGTCGTCTCGGTGACGGCCGTCGTGCACGACAAGGCGGGACGGTTCGTGCGGGGCCTGGGGCCGAAGGACATCGAGGTCTACGAGGACGGCGTGCGCCAGGACGTCTCGTACTTCCGCGAGGTCTCCGGCCCGCAAGCGGAAAAGATCCCGCTCTCGGTGGTGCTGGTCCTGGACGCCAGCGGCAGCATGCGCAACAACATGCACTTCCTGCAGGAAGCGGCCACCACGTTCGTGCACAAGCTCGAGGACGTGGACTCCGCCCTCGTCGTCGACTTCAACGAAGGGGTCCGGGGCAGCGTCGACTTCACCGGCGACACCGACCGGCTGGAGCAGTTCGTGGAGGCCCTCCAGGCCTGGGGCGGCACCGCGCTCTACGACGCGATCCAGTACGGGCTCGCCCGGATCAAGGACCAGCCGGGGCGCAAGGCGATCATCGTCTTCACGGACGGGGCCGACAACCGCAGCAGCATCGGCGAGAGCGAGCTGCTCGACTATGCGCGCTCCGTGGAGGCCACCGTCTACTGCGTGGGGATCCGGGGCGAGTCGGGCCTGCTCGCGCGGAGCCCCCGCGGCTTCATGCGCAAGCTGGCCAAGGAGACCGGCGGAGAGTTCTTCTTCCCGGACCGCGTGGGTGACCTCATCAAGGTCTTCGCCGGCATCTCCGACGAGCTGCACAACCACTACCTGCTCGCCTACGCACCGAAGCGGACCGCCGACGGCACGTGGCGGACGATCGAGGTGCGGCTCAAGCAGCCGGAGGCCGAGATCCGGGTGCGCAAGGGCTACTTCGCGGTGAGGCGCCGCCGCCCCGCCGCATCGCCGTCTCCTACATCCTCGTCACCATCTCCCTGACCGCGAGGGCTCCCGCGGTCAGGCTCACCGCCCACGCCACCCAGCCGACCGCCTGCAGCAGGAGGGGGTGGCGGTAGCCGCCCATGAGCGCGGGCCGGCGCGCGGCCAGCAGCACCACGCCCAGCGTCAGGGGAAGGATGAGCCCGTTGACGGCTCCGGCCAGGATCAGCAGCCTCACCGGGCGGCCCACCAGCAGGTAGAGGGCCAGGGAGAGGCCGACGAAGGCCAGCAGGGCGGCCCGGCCCGCCGCCCTGGCCATGCGCAGCCGGGGGAAGAACGAGAGCGACGTGTACGAGCAGCCCACCACCGAGGTGATGGCCGCCGACCACAGCACGAGGCCGAAGAAGCGGTAGCCCCATTCACCCGCGCCCAGGCGAAACGCGCTGGCCGGCGGGTTGGCGGGGTCCAGCCCTCCGGCCCGCGCGACGACACCCAGCACGGCCAGGAAGAGAAGGACGCGCATGGCCCCCGTGACCAGGATGCCCAGGACCGAGGCCCGCGTCAGGCGGGGGACCTCCGCCTCGCCCGCGATGCCGGCATCGAGGAGCCGGTGCACGCCGGAAAAGGTGATGTAGCCGCCCACGGTTCCCCCCACCCCAGACCGCCCGGCGCAGCGCGCCCAGGTAGTCCGGACCCGAGACGGCCATGACCGCCGCGGTGAGGACGATCATCAGCGCGCCGAGCGCCTTGGCGAACGTGTCGAGGGCCCGGCCGGCCCGCGGGCGCAGCAGCAGCGCGAGAGAGGCGGCCGCCGAGAGCGTGGCGCCGATCGCGGGCGGTACGCCGAACACGGCCAGGCCGAGGCCGCAGCCGGCCACGTTGCCGACGTTGAAGACCAGGCCGCCGGCGGCCACCATCGCCGCCAGCACGGCGCCCAGCCCGGGCAGCAGCGCCGACGCCAGCTCGTCTCCCCGCCGGCCCGCCACCCCCAGCACGCGCCAGACGTTGACCTGGGCCGAGACGTCCACGAGCAACGACGCGAGGATGGCGAAGGCGAAGTCGTTCCGGAAGGCCTCCGTGAAGACGGCGGTCTGGGTGAGGAAGCCCGGCCCGATGGCGGAGGTGGCCATGAGGAAGGCGGCTCCCGCCAGCGCTCCGGGCTCGCGCGGCGAGTCGTGCGGCGGCCGGCCCATGGCGGAGTTTAACGTCCTCACGGCGGGTGATATACAATCGCCCGCCTTCCCGGCGTGGCGCCCCATGGCCGAGCTCAAGATACAGACGGCCGACGGCTCCAAGGAGCGCTTTCCGCTCTCGAAGCCGCGAGTCACGATCGGCCGCGCCCGCAGCAGCGACGTCTTCCTCCCCGACCAGTGGCTCTCGCGCCACCACGCGGCCATCGAGCAGAGGAACGGCGCCTACTACATCCTCGACCTGGGCAGCAAGAACGGCACCCTGCTCAACGGCGACCGGGTGAGCGGGGACCGCCGGCTGCGCGATGGGGACATCATCACCCTCGGCGAGCACGTCCTGATCTTCTCGCTCGACGACGAGCTGGACGAGCGCCCCCCCGAAGGCACCCGCGTCTTCTCGGCCAAGGAGCTCTCGGACATCAAGACCAAGCCCAGCATCGACCCCGAGGAGCTGGCCCGTCAGAACCGCGTGCTGGGGGTGCTGAGCGAGGCGGCCAAGCAGCTCATCGTCCACCGGCCGCTCGCCGAGCTGTTCGAGAAGGTGCTGGACCTGCTCTTCGAGGCGGTGCCCGCGGAGCGGGCCGCCATCATGCTCCTCGAGGGCCAGCCCGCCCAGCCGGTGATCAAGGCCTCGCGGAGCCGGCAGGGCGAGCGGATCGTCCGCCTCAGCCGATCCATCGTCCGCCGCGTGCTGGAGAAGAAGGAAGCCCTCCTCATCTCGAGCGTCATGGACGACGCCGCCTTCTCCACCCAGGACAGCATCCTGGCCACCGGCATCCGCTCCGCGATGTGCGCCCCGCTCTGGTACACGGCCACCGGCCTGGAGCAGGACGCGGTGATCGGCCTCGTCTACGTGGACTCGCTGATGGCCTCCCACTCCTTCAACGACGAGGACGTGCGCATCCTGACCGCGCTCGCCAACGTTGCCGCGGCCAAGATCGAGAACTCGCGCCTGCTCGAGGAGAGCCTGGAGAAGCGCCGGCTCGAAGAGGAGATGCGGGTGGCGGCCGAGATCCAGCGCGGCCTGCTGCCGGACTCCGCTCCCGTCGTCCCCGGCTACGGCGTGGTCGGCTCCAACCGCCCCTGCTGGACGGTCGGGGGGGACTACTACGACTTCGGCCTGGACGCCGGCCGGCTGCACTTCGCCCTCGGTGACGTCTCCGGCAAGGGCACCGGGGCGGCTTTGCTGATGACGGTGCTGAGGGCGGCCGTGCGCGGCCACTGGGGGGAGGGGGAGCCGGCGGCCTCGGTCACGAGGATCAACCGCACCGTCTGCCAGAACGTCACCCCCGGCAAGTTCGTCACCTTCTTCCTGGGCCGCCTCGAGCCCGAGAGCGGCCGGCTGGCCTACGTGAACGCCGGGCACAATCCTCCCATCGTGGTCCGCGCCGACGGCAGCCTCGACTCGCTCACCACCGGCGGCGTCGTGCTCGGCCTGTTCGACGACGCGAAGTACGAGCAGTCCGCGACCGAGCTGGGGGCGGGCGACGTGCTCGTCGTCTTCTCGGACGGGGTGACCGAGACCTGGAACCGCGCGGACGTGGAGTTCGGCGACGCGCGCCTGGCCGAGCTGGTCCGCCAGGGACGGGGGCTGGACGCGGCCGCCCTCGAGGCGGAGATCCTGCGCGAGCTGGACCGCTTCGCCGAGGGGACCAAGGCCACCGACGACCGCACTCTCATAGTGATCAAGCGCAATTGAAAGCTTGACGGTCCGGCGGGCCTGTACTCTACTTGGGACGGAGACCAATGCCCGCCGTGAAGAAGCCGACGCGCGCCGGCCACCCCGACCTGGCGCTGCTCCACCAGGAGCTGAGCCAGCTCATTGGCCGCCTGGTGGAGTTCGACCGGGCGGACCGGGCGGGCCTGGGCGAGTGGATGCCGAACGTCGACGTCTTCGAGTGCCACGGCACGTTGACGATCGTCGTCGAGGTGCCCGGCCTGGCCCCCGACTCCCTGCGCGTGGTCTGCCGCAATGGGCAGGTGGTGGTGAGCGGCGAGAGGCGCGAGCGCCGCCCTCACGGCGTGCCCGGCTTCCTGTGCATGGAGCGGCCCCACGGCCGCTTCAGCCGCACGATCCTCCTCGAAGCGCCGGTGGACGTGCCCAAGGCGGAGGCGCGGCTGGCCGGAGGAGTGCTCACGATCACCTTGCCGCGCCTCAAGGACCGGCGCGGGCGCGAATCGGTCATCACGGTCACCCGGGAACCAGCCGAATGAGCGTCTGGCAATGAGCGTTTTCCGAGCGGAGGCTCTCCTCTATCGCCGAAGTGCCGGTTCACCCGGCGCGAGGCGTTCGACGAAGAGACGGCCGACGCGAGGACGCCAATGACCGACGAGATCCGCAAGGACGAGGAGCCGGCCAAGATCCCCGAGGTGCTGCCCGTGCTGCCCCTGCGGGACATCGTGATCTTCCCCTTCATGATCGTCCCCCTCTACGTCTCCCGCGAGCGGTCGATCAAGGCCGTCGACCAGGCGCTGGCCGACAACCGGATGATCCTGCTCGTGGCCCAGAAGCGCCAGGACGACGAGGATCCGGGCCCCGACGACGTGTACCCGGTGGGAACGGTCGCCCTCATCATGCGCATGCTGAAGCTGCCTGACGGCCGCATCCGCGTCCTCGTCCAGGGGATCGGCCGCGCGCGCGTCCTCTCCTTCGAGGAGGGCCATCCCCACCTCCAGGCCCGGGTCGAGCCGGTCGTCGAGCCGGAAGTGAAGGAGAAGGGCCTCGAGGTCGAGGCCCTGATGCGCAACGTGAAGGCTGCCCTCGAGAAGTCGGCCAACCTCGGCAAGCCGATCTCCCCCGAGGTGATCGTCATCGCCACCAACATGGAGGAACCCGGCCGCCTGGCCGACCTCACCGCGTCCAACCTCGATCTGAAGGTCGAAGGGGCCCAGGAGATCCTGGAGGCGGTCGACCCGGTGGAGCGGCTGCGCAAGGTCCACGAGCTGACGGCCAAGGAGCTGGAGGTCCTGGCCATGCAGCAGGAGATCTCCTCGCAGGCCAAGGGAGAGATGGACCGCTCGCAGCGCGAGTTCTTCCTCCGCCAGCAGCTCAAGGCGATCCAGTCGGAGCTGGGGGAAGGCAACGAGCTGTCCGAGGAGATCGCCCAGCTCCGCGACAAGGCCCACAAGGCCAAGATGCCCAAGCCGGTCATGGAGGAGGTGGAGCGGCAGCTCAAGAAGCTCGAGCGCATGCACCCGGACTCTGCCGAGACGGCCACCCTGCGCAACTGGCTGGACTGGATGGTGACGCTGCCGTGGGGGAAGTCGACCAAGGACAACCTGGACCTGGCCGAGGCCCAGAAGATCCTCGACGAGGACCATTACGGGCTCGAGAAGGTCAAGGAGCGCATCGTCGAGTACCTGGCCGTGCGCAAGCTGAAGGACAAGATGAAGGGCCCGCTGCTCTGCTTCGTGGGCCCTCCGGGAGTGGGCAAGACGAGCCTCGGCAAGTCCATCGCCCGCGCCCTCGGCCGCAAGTTCGTCCGGCTGTCGCTGGGAGGGGTGAAGGACGAGGCAGAGATCCGCGGCCACCGCCGCACCTACGTGGGCTCCATGCCGGGCCGCATCGTGCAGGGGATCCACCAGGCGGGCTCGAACAACCCCGTGTTCATGATGGACGAGGTGGACAAGATCGGCGCCGACTACCGGGGCGATCCCTCCTCGGCCCTGCTGGAGGTCCTCGACCCCGAGCAGAACAACAGCTTCCGCGACCACTACCTCGGCGTCCCGTTCGACCTTTCCAACGTGATGTTCATCTGCACGGGCAACCTCACCGACACCATCCAGGCCGCCTTCCTCGACCGGATGGAGGTGATCCGCCTCTCCGGCTACACCGAGGAAGAGAAGGTGGAGATCGCCAAGCGGCACCTCGTCCCCAAGCAGCTCGAGGAGCACGGCATCACGCCCCAGAACCTGGTCTTCACCGACAAGGCCCTGCGCGCCATGATCAACAGCTACACGCGCGAGGCCGGGCTGCGGAACCTGGAGCGCGAGATCGCCTCCATCGCGCGCAAGGTGGCTCGCCGGGTGGCGGAGGGCAAGGCCGACATCGTCCGGATCACCCCCGGCGCGGTGCCGAAGTACCTCGGGGCGCCCAAGATCCTGCCCGACGAGATCCTCAAGAAGGACGCGGTGGGGATCGCGCTCGGCCTGGCCTGGACGGCCACCGGCGGCGACATCATGTTCATCGAGGCCACGGCCATGAAGGGCAAGGGCCGGCTCACGCTCACCGGCCACCTGGGGGAGGTGATGAAGGAGTCGGCCCAGGCCGCCTTGTCCTACGCGCGCAGCCGGGCCCGGCAGTTCGGCATCCGGGAGGACTTCTTCGCCACCCACGACCTGCACGTCCACGTCCCCGAAGGCGCCATCCCCAAGGACGGGCCCTCGATGCTCTCGGTCTTCACCAACCGGCCGGTGAAGCGCTCGCTGGCCATGACCGGCGAGATCACGCTGCGGGGCAACGTGCTCCCGATCGGCGGGCTGAAGGAGAAGATCCTCGCCGCGCGCCGGGCGGGGATCACGACCGTGGTGATCCCGAAGCTCAACCGCAAGGAGCTGGACGAGATCGCGCCCCACCTGCGCCGCGGGCTCGACATCCACCTGGTGGACGAGGTGGAGGAGGTGCTGAAGCTCGCCCTCATCCCGCCCCTGGAGGTCCGCGTGCTGCCCGCCGGGCCCAAGGCCCCCCCGAAGTCGCTGCCGCCCAAGGCCCCGGTCAAGCCGGTGGTCGTCTGATGAGCTGGGGGTGCTAGCGGCGCACCGCCCAGACCCCCGGCTCGCTGCGCGGGAGTGAATCCTGCTCCGATCCTCTTTGAGCTGGGGGGGCTAGCGGCCCACCCCCCAGACCCCCCTCGCTGCGCGGGAGTGAATCCCGCTCCGATCCTCTTTGAGCTGGGGGGCTAGCGGCCCACCCCCCAGACCCCCCTCGCTGCGCGGGAGTGAATCCCGCTCCGCTCGCGGCCTCTTGCTCCTTCTCGCCTTGAGGGCTAGGCTTGAGGGCTCGCCATCGGCAAAGGCACCGGACCGAATGAACATCCTCATCATCGGCGACGTGGTCGGCAGCCCCGGGCGGGCCATCATGAAGAAGGCGCTGCCGCTGGTCTTCCGCAAGCACGACGTCGACTACTGCATCGCCAACGTCGAGAACGCCGCCGGGGGCTTCGGGGTGACGCGGGAGATCTGCGACGAGATCCTCGACCTGGGCGTCGACTGCATGACCTCCGGCAACCACATCTGGGACAAGCGGGAGATCCTTCCCTTCGTGGAGCAGATCCCCCAGCTCCTGCGCCCCCTCAACTACCCCTCCGGGCAGCCCGGGCGGGGGTCCCACGTGGGCCGGGGCAAGGACTCGCGGGTCGCGGTGGCGACGCTGAACCTGAGCGGCCGCGTCTTCATGAACGGGGCGATGGACGATCCCTTCACGAAGGGCCTGGCCGAAGCGGAGCGGCTGCGCAAAGAAGCGGCGGTCATCATCGTGGACATGCACGCCGAGGCCACCTCGGAGAAGGTGGCTATGGGCTATCACCTCGACGGCAGGGTCTCGGCGGTCGTCGGGACCCACACCCACGTCCCGACCTGCGACCACCGCCTGCTGCCGAAGGGCACCGCCTACTGCACCGACCTGGGCATGACCGGCCCCTACGACTCGGTCATCGGCGTCGAGAAGGACGCGATCCTCCAGCGCTTCCTCACCGCGATGCCCGTGCGGTTCGAGACCGCCAAGGGCGATGCTCGGCTGGCGGCGGCGGTGGTGGACGTGGATCCCGAGAGTGGCCGGGCCCGCGGCATCGACCGAATGCTGCTGTCGGAGAAAGACCTGGAGAAGCTCTAGGCCCGACCGGCCAGGTGCGCCATGACGGTCACCAGATCGTCCGGATCCACCGGCTTGGCCATGTGGCTCTGGAAGCCGGCTCGCAGCGACTCCAGCCGGTCCTCGACGACGACCCGGGCGGTGAGGGCCGCGGCCGGGGTGCTCCCGCCCTGCTCGGGGGGGCAGGCCCGTACCCGGCGCAAGAAGGAGTAGCCGTCCTCGCCCGGCATCGCGATGTCGATCAGCATCGCATCCGGAGGGCAGCCCTCGAAGGCGGTCCAGGCCTCGGCCGCCGACGCGGCCGACACGACGCGCGCTCCCCGGTCCTCGAGCACCCGTGCGACGAGCTCGCGGGTGTCGTCATCGTCGTCCACGACGAGGATACGCAGCCCGTGGAGGACCGCCGGACGCTCTTGGGCCATCAGCCCATTATGGGCCCTATGACGCACGAACCGCCGTCGCGCCCTTGACCGGCCGGGCGCCCCGGCCTATCCTCTGGTCGTGAACGCGATCATGAGCCGCGGGGGGTGGCCCGCGCGCTAGGCCGAGCGAGCGCGGCGGGAAGACCCCCGGCCACGGCGCCGGGGGTTTTTTTTTGACCCGGCCGGGGGCCGCGGGGGGGCGATGATCAACGCCGTCGTCGGGCTGCGATGCAAGGAATGCGGCCGGGATCAGGCGAAGGAGCCGGTGGCGGCCTGTCCCGAGTGCTGGGGCGGCCTGGAGCCGCTCTACGACCTCGACCGGGTCCGGCGGACCTTCACGCGCGAAGCCATCGCGTCCCGGCCGGCGGACCTCTGGCGGTACCGCGAGCTGCTCCCTCTCGACGACGAGCCGACGGTGGGCCGCGGCACCGGCTTCACGCCCCTTCTACCCGCACCCCGGCTCGGCCGCCGGCTCGGTATCCGCGACCTGTGGGTCAAGTACGACGCGGCGTGCCATCCCACTCTGTCCTTCAAGGACCGGCTGGTGGCGGTGGCCCTCAGCAAGGCCCGCGAGTTCGGCATGGACACCGTCGGCTGCGCCTCCACCGGCAACCTCGCCAACGCCGTGGCGGCCGGCGCGGCCGCCGCCGGCCTGCGGGCCGTCATCCTGGTCCCGGAGGACCTGGAGGCGGCCAAGCTCGTGGGCTCCGCGGTCTACGGGGCGACGCTCGTCGGGGTGCGCGGGAACTACGACCGCGTGAACCGGCTGTGCACCGAGATCGTCGAGCGCCACGGCTGGGGCATCGTCAACGTCAACCTCCGGGCCTACTACGCCGAGGGATCGAAGACGGTCGGCTTCGAGATCGCCGAGCAGCGCGGCTGGCGGCTGCCCGGCCACGTCGTCGTGCCGATGGCGGGAGGAAGCATGCTCACCAAGATCGAGCGGGCCTTCCGCCAGCTCGTCGAGCTGGGGCTCGTCGAGGCGCGCCCCTTCCGCCTCCACGGCGCGCAGCCCGCCGGCTGCGCCCCCATCTCGGGGGCCTGGAAGGCCGGGCTGGCCCAGCCGAGGCCGGTCAAGCCGGACACCATCGTGCGCAGCCTCGCCATCGGGGACCCCACCGACGGCGCCGCGGCGCTGGCGGCCATCCGCCGGACCGACGGGAGGGCGGAGGACCCCGGCGACGACGAGGTCGTGGACGGCATCCGGCTGCTCGCCGAGACGGAAGGGCTCTTCGCGGAAACGGCGGGCGGGACCGTGGTGGCGGCGGCGCAGCGGCTGGCTCGGGCGGGCGCCTTCGCGGACGGCGAGCCGGTGGTGCTGCAGATCAGTGGCCAGGGCATGAAGACGGTGGAGGCCCTGAGCGGCCGCCCGCCGTTCGCGGCCGTCATCGACGCCCGCATCGCGGACTTCGAGACATTCTGGAACGACCGTGGCACGGCGGCATAAGCGACGCTCGGTCGCCCGCGCCTCGAAGCTACCCGCAGCGGTCCGAAGCATCCAGGTGTGGAAGCTCGGAGGAGCCTCGCTGGCCGACGCCCATGCGGTGCGCCGGATGGCGGGCCTGGTGCAGCGGCACGCCGGAGACCTGGTGGTGGTCGTCTCCGCCCTCAAGGGAGTGACCGACGCGCTCCTCGCCGGCGCGCACCGGTCGGCGGCGGGAGACCCGGCGGCGGCGAGCGCCCAGGCGGCGGTCTTCCTGCGGCGTCACCGGGCCCTCGTCCTCGAGCTGCTCCCCCCCGGACCCGACCGCCGCCGGCTCTTCTCGGAAGCCGATCGCGCGGCCCGAGAGTACCGCGAGATCTGCCGCGCGGTGGCCGCCCTCGGCCACCTGTCGCCCCGCTCGAGCGACGTGCTCGTCGCGCGCGGCGAGCGGGTGGCCGCCGCCGTCGTGGCCGCGACGCTCTCCGCGGCGGGCCGGGCGGCGGTGCGGGTGGACGCGCTGGAGGTCGTGTCGACCGATGGCCGCCACGGCGCCGCGGCCCCCGACCTGGCCGCGAGCCGCCGGCGCGCGCGGCGGGTGCTCGTCCCGCTGCTGCGCCGGGGCCTGACGCCGGTGGTGCCCGGGTTCATCGGCCAGGCGCCGGACGGCACGGTGGCCACGATGGGACGCGGGGGGACGGACCTCACGGCGACGCTCCTCGGCCGCGTCCTCGGCGCCTCGCGGGTCGTCCTCTGGAAGGATGTGCCGGGGATCCTGACCGCCGATCCCGGCCAGGTGCCGGACGCGCGCCTCATCCCCCAGCTTCACTACCGGGAAGCGGCCGAGGTCGCCTACTTCGGAGCCAAGGTCCTCCACCCGCGCGCGCTCATCCCGCTCGACGGCAGCCGGGTCCGACTGCACGTGCGCTCGTTCCTGGATCCGGAGGCGCCGGGCACCGAGGTGTCCGCCCGCCGGACCCTGCCGCGCTACCCGGTGAAGGGCCTGGCGGTCGAAGCCTCGCAGGCCCTGGTGACGGTCGCCGGCAAGGGCATGATGGGCGTGCCCGGCATCGCCGCCCGCACCTTCGGCGCGCTCCACGGCGAAGGCCTCTCGGTGTCGACGATCTTCCAGGCGTCGTCGGAGAACTCCATCGGCTTCACGCTGCCCGAGGCGGAGGCGGCCCGCGCGGTGGCCGCGCTGCGCCGGGCTTTCGCCGAGGAGCTGTCCACGGGCCTCATCGACGGGGTCACGGCCCGCCCGGGCGTGGGCGTCGTGGCGGTGGTGGGCGAGGGTATGGCAGGGACGCCGGGCATCGCCGCGCGCGTGTTCTCCGCCCTCGGCGCGGGCGGCGTCAACGTGGTGGCGATCGCCCAGGGTTCCTCGGAGCGCAACATCACGTTCGTGGTGGACCGCTCCCAGCTGGCCGAAGCGGCCCGGCGGATCCACGCCGCCTTCCAGCTCGCCAAGATCGGCGGCGGAAGGAGCCCCGAGCACCGGACCGACGTCGTGCTCCTCGGGTTCGGCCGCGTCGGCCGGGCGCTCGCCGACGCCATCGCCGCCCGCAACGGCCAGGCCGGCGTGAAGGTGGTGGGGCTGCTCGACCGGTCCGGCTACATCTTCGACCCTCGCGGTCTCTCCCGATCGCGTCTGCTCCGGCTGGCCCGCGGCAAGGACCGCGGGGCGCTCGTCGCCGAGCTGGGCGGCGTGCGGGCGAACGCCGACGCCACCCTGGCCCACATCGCCGGCCACGCGGTGACCCGGCCGGTGGTCGTCGACGTGACGGCCGAGGAGACGGGTGACCTGCTGCTCAAGGCGGCCGGCCAGGGCTTCGACCTCGTGCTCGCCAACAAGAAGCCGCTGGCCGGCTCGTTCCAGGACTACACGCGGCTGCAGGAGGCCGTGGAGCGCTCCGGGCGGCGGCTGCGCTTCGAGGCCACGGTGGGCGCCGGACTGCCCATCCTCGACACCCACCGGAAGCTCGTCGACAGCGGCGACCGCGTGTTGCGCGTCGAAGGCTGCCTGAGCGGCACGCTGGGCTACGTGCTCTCGGCGGTCTCGGAGGGCAAGCCCTTCTCGACGGCGGTCCGGGAAGCTGTGACGCTGGGCTACGCCGAGCCCGATCCCCGGGACGACCTGTCGGGCCGCGATGCCGCCCGAAAAGGCCTCATCCTCGGCCGGCTGCTCGGCTACACCGGCGCTCCTCCGGCGGCCGAGGACCTGGTGCCGGCCGCGCTGCGGCAGGTGCCGCTGGAGCAGTTCCTGGAGCGGCTCTCGAGCCTCGACGACGAGTGGCGCCGGCGGGTCGAACACGAATCCGGACGCGGCCGGGTGCTGCGCTACGTCGTCGAGGCGACGCCCCGCCGGGTGCGGGCCCATCTGGCGGCCGTGCCCGCCGATTCCGCGGTGGGTGCCCTCCGGGGGACGCGGAACCTCGTCTCGTTCACGACGCGCCGGTACCGCCGGGACCCCCTGGTCATCACCGGCCCGGGTGCGGGACCGGAGGTGACGGCGGCGGGCATCCTCAACGATCTCCAGCATCTCGCCGTGACCTGAGGCCGTCGCCACTCGACTTGGTCCGCGCCGCGGTCTAAACTCCGGGTTGATGCCGTCGCCGCCCGCGCGGTCCCGCCTGGGCCGCCTGACGCTCAAGACCCGGCTCCTGCTCATGATGTTGTCGCTGCTGGCGCTGTCGGTCAGCAGCCTGTTCGTCCTCCACCTGCGCAGCGAGGCCCGCCTGGTCTCCCAGCTCCGCGACTACACCGAGGACCTCTCGACCGCCATCGAGGTCTTCCAGGAGCAGCCGGTGGGAGAGGCCGGCGACCCGCAGGCGGCCCTCAAGGCCTACATGGAGAAGCTGCGCCAGCTGGGCGTGAAGGACGTCTCGATCGCCGACACCTCCGAGGTGCAGGCCTCCACCAACCCCCAGAACGTCGGCAAGCAGCTCGTGCGCTCGCACAAGAAGAAGGGGCCCAAGCAGTACGTCATCCACGGCGTGCTCGGCGAGGAGACGGGGCCGCCGGGCAGCCAGCGCACGGCGACCCTGAGCGTGCCGATCGTCCTCGGCGAGCAGAAGGTCGGGTACCTGCTCGTCACCCGGTACCTGGAGGACTTCTCGTCCCTGTCCCAGGAGGCGTTCCTGAAGCGCCTGCTCGCCACCCTCGCCGTGTTCGGGGTCGGCATCCTGGTCTCTCTGCTGCTCTCGTGGTCCTTCTCGCGGCCGCTCCAGGAGCTCAACGACGCCGCGCACCGCGTGGCGGCCGGCGACCTCTCGGTGAAGGTCCCCGGGGGTGGCGCGGTGGAGACCGACAGCCTGTCGCGGACCTTCAACGAGATGGTGGAGCGGCTGCGGGAGAACCGGCTCCTCGAGGAGCGGCTCCATTTCGCGGAGCGCTCCACCGCCCTGGGTCGGCTCGCCTCGGCGGTCGCCCACGAGATCCGCAACCCCCTGAACTTCATCAACCTCTCGATCGACCACGTGCGGGAGCGCCTGGCCCCCGCCGAGCCGGCCCGCCGTCAGGACTTCGAGCGGATCCTGGCCAACGTGAAGGCCGAGGTGCTCCGCCTGAACCGACTGGTGGGCGACTTCCTCTCCTTCGGCAAGCCGATGCGTCTGCACCCGCGGATCTGCGCGGTGGACGACGTGCTGAAGGAGGTCGCCTCCCTCGTCGACCACAAGGCCAAGGACCAGGGCATCGCGCTGGCCGTGGAGACCGAGCCGGGCCTGCCGCGCACGGTGGCCGACCCCGAGCTGCTCAAGACATGCTTCCTCAACCTGATGATCAACGCGGTCGACGCGATGCCCGACGGAGGGCTGCTGACGGTCGCCGTGCGGCGGATGGAAGGCTCCCTGGAGGTCACGGTGAGCGACACCGGGCGCGGGATGACGGCGGAGGAGATCCGGGGCGCTTTCGAGCCCTACTACTCGACCAAGGACGCCGGCCTCGGGATCGGCCTCGCCCTCACCCGCAAGATCGTGGCCGACCACGGCGGGGCGATCGACCTGGAGAGCGCGCCCGGGCGGGGCACGACCGCCCGCATCGTGCTGCCGCTGGCCGCCGAGACGGCGGTCGCCGCGGAGGCGCTGGGCAGGTGAAGGGCCGGGTCCTCGTCGTCGACGACGAGCGGCGGCAGCGCGACATCCTGCAGATGATCCTGGAGGCGGAGGGCTACGAGACGACGGCGGCCGGCAACGGCCGCCAGGCTCTCCAGGCCGCCCAGGCCGAGGGCTTCGACGTCGTCCTCACCGACCTCAAGATGCCGGACTTGAACGGCATCGAGCTGCTGAGCGAGATCCTGAAGCTCCAGCCCTCGCCGCTGGTGATCCTGATGACCGCCCACGGCACCATCGACAGCGCGGTGGACGCCATGCGCAAGGGCGCCTTCGACTACCTGACCAAGCCCCTGGAGAAGGACGAGCTCCTCCTCGTCCTCCGACGCGCCCTGGAGCGCGCCCACCTGGTCCGGGAGAACCGGATGCTGCACGAGCAGCTCCGCGACCGCTTCCGGCTCGACAACATCGTGGGCGCCCACGGCTCGATGCAGGACGTCTTCCGCGTGGTGCACAAGGTGGCCAGCTCCACCTCCACCGTCCTCGTGTACGGGGAGAGCGGCACCGGAAAGGAGCTGGTCGCCCGTGCCCTCCACCACGAGAGCGACCGCCGCAGCCGCCCCTTCTACGCGGTGAACGCGGCCGCCCTGCCCGAGAGCATCCTGGAGGCGGAGCTGTTCGGACACGAGAAGGGCGCCTTCACGGGGGCCGAGATGCGCAAGATCGGCCTCTTCGAGCAGGCGTCGGGCTCGACACTCTTCCTCGACGAGGTCGGCGACCTCAAGCGCGACCTCCAGGTGAAGCTCCTGCGCGCGCTGCAAGAGCGGGAGATCATGCGGGTGGGCGGCACCGAGCGCATCCGCATCGACGTGCGCATCGTGGCCGCCACCAACCAGGACCTGGACCGCGCGGTGCGCGAGGGCCGCTTCCGCGAGGACCTCTATTACCGCCTCAACGTGATCCCGATCGTGCTCCCGCCCCTGCGCGAGCGCCGGACGGACATTCCCCTCCTGGTCGACCACTTCATCGCCAAGTACAGCGGCACCCGGCGCCGCGGCGTGAGCGAGGACGCGCTGAAGATCCTGATGGCCTACGACTGGCCGGGCAACGTGCGCGAGCTGGAGTCGGTGGTCGAGCGCGCGCTGCTGCTCGGGGAGCGTGACCTCATCGTGCCCGCCGACCTCCCGGCCCCCGTCCGAGCCGGAACGAGCGGGCCCCGGGGAGCCATGGAGCTCGAGATCCCGGACTCCGGCATCAACCTCGACGCCCTCGAGCGCTCCCTCATCCTGAAGGCGCTCGACAAGGCGGGCGGCAACGTCTCGCGCGCCGCGCGCTTGCTCGGCCTGAGCCGGCGGACCCTTCAGTACCGCATGGAGAAGATGCAGTCTGCCCCGGAAGGGGCACCTGGTGCCCCAAAAGGGGCGCGCGCCGTCTGACCGGTCGGTCGGTCGCCTCCGGCAAGAAACTCGGGGGCAAGGAGTTGCCGGCGGGGCGCGCCGCGCAGGGCCGTGGCATTGCGCTTGCTGTTCCCCGGGCGCGGACCGCTTCCGGTCCGCTTCAGGAGAAACAAGCATCCCTATGAAGAAGTCCGCGTTGCTGCTGTCCCTGGTCTTTGCGGCCGGCGTCGCCGCCGCCGACCAGACCCCGAAGACCGATGCGGCCAAGCCGGAGGCCAAGACGACCGCGTCGGAGAAGGCCGTGAAGGCGCCGGCCAAGACCCACGACGTCACCGCCGAGCTGGTCTCCGTCGACACCGAGAAGAACACCGTGACGATCAAGGGTGAGAACGAGAACCACACCGCGCCGGTCGAGGGCAAGGCGATCGCCACGCTCAAGACCGCGAAGGCCGGGCAGAAGTACGTGTTCACCTGCCGCGACAACGAGAAGGGTGAGCACCAGGCCATCACCGCGATCAGCGAGGCCAAGGAGGCCAAGCCGGCCGCGGCCCAGACTCCCGCGAAGAACTAACCGACTCCCTTTCCGTACCGGGGCGCACGGGCCAGATCGGGCCCGGCGCCCTGTTTTCATTTCGACGCGGACAGGCGCGCTAGAATTGCGCCATGGACGAGGACGAGACGCGGCCCGTCGATGAGCCGCCCACGGCCGCGGACCTCGACCGCATCGAGTCGATGATCGACAGCCAGCCCCCCGACAACGTGGTGCGGGTGCGCGACATCGCCCCCCTCGTCAAGCGGCTCGTCGCGGAGGTGCGGCGCCTCTCAGGCGAGAGCCGGCGGCTGCAGGAGCGTCTCCGCAAGCTACAGAACTGAATCCTGGGGCAGGCCCCGCGGCTCAGTTCGTCGCCGCGGGGGCGTTCCAGGCTTCCGCCTCCACGACCGGACGCGCGCCCGAGCCGCGCGGATACGAGACGTGGAGGACCCGCTTCTCGCCGGGCAGCAGCTCGAAGTAGTTGTCCTCCCAGTAGACGGGCAGGATCTCCCGCCCGCCCGCGCCCTCGATGAGCTTCACGCGCACCTGGAAGGCGAGAGCGCGGCCGGCATTCTCGACGCTCACGCGCGCGGAGCCTTCGGGTCCCGCCGGCTCGGCCGGCGACGACACGACCAGCTTCGTGGGCGGCAGCGTGGCCAGCGCCGTGAGGTCGGCGTGCGTCGTCGTCGGCGTGTAGTACCACTTGGTGTTCTTCCAGTCGAGCACGTCGTCACGCGTCGAGAGCCAGTAGAAGTTCGTGCTGACCACGCGTCCCTCGGCGTCCGCCAGGCCCAGCCGGAGGAAGTAGGTCGGGGTCAGGTCGGCCAGGGCGGGGATGACGATCGCCCGCACGACGCCGTCCGGGGGCACGTCCACCTCCGCGTCGCGGGAGAACCTCGATCCGAGCCCCAGGTCGAGGACGCGGGCGGACACCTTCACGCCGCGGAACGCTTCCGGACGGTCGTTGACGACGGCGACCGACCGGTCGTCGTACGAGTACTGCACGTGGAGCGGCTCGCACGCCTTCTTCGTCCCGAAGTAACCGCCGCCGGGACGCAGGTAGTAGTCGTAGAGGTGCCAGATCATCGAGGGCCAGGCGTTGTTGAGCATCCACTGGATGACGCCGGTGCCGACGTACTTGTTGCGGGCGTAGCCCTCGAACATCGCCCGCTCGCCCTCGTAGGCCAGGGCCTGCGCCTTGCGCGCGTAGTCCTCGACGCCGGTGGCCTTGCCGTAGCGTCCCTCGAGGGCGCCGGTGAACAGCTTGAGGTCCTTGAACTCTCCCCCCCCGGCGTGGAAGGCCCACACCTCGTCGATCGGCCAGAGGTGATCGCCGGGCAGCATCTGCCTCAGGCTCTCGACCGGCGGCACCGCGGCGCCGGGGCTGATCTCGGTCGCGAAGCCGAAGGCGCCTCCCGAGTCGTGGTCGGTGAGCCAATACGAGGGCGGCACGTAGTCGTAGGGGCCCTTCATCTTGACGCCGCTCGCCCCGCTGACGCTCGTCGGCTTGTCGGTGGCGGACGAGATGATGGGCTTGGGCCATGACTGTTGCGCGAGCACCTCGAGGTAGGCCTTCTCGACGTCGGGCGGCGGCGGGCCGTCGCTGCCGTCGAGCCAGACGAGCAGGCTGGGATGGTTGCGCAGCCGCCGCGCCTGGTCGGTCAGGGAGGCGACCGCCACCCGGCGGTCCTCGGCGTCCCAGTCCTTCCACTTCTCCCAGTGGTCGCAGCAGCACCAGCCGGCCATCACCAGGATGCCGTCGCGGTCGGCGAGGTCGAAGAACTCGTCAGGCTCCAGCTTGCCTTCGAGCCGGATGGTGTTGAGGCCCATCTCCTTCACGTAGCGGAACTGCGCCTCCAAGCGCTCCCGCGACCACCGCAGCATCATGTCCGGCGACCAGCCCCCGCCGCGGATGAGGATCGGCTTGCCGTTCACCTTGAAGAGCCGATGGCCCTCGGGCGTCAGCTCCGAGTCGATCTGCTGGATGCCGAAGCGCACCTCCTGGCGGTCCGACCGCGACCCGTCCGCGTCGACCGAGAGCGCCAGCGTGTACAGCTCCGGCGCACCCATGCGGTAGGGCCACCACAGCCGCGGGTGGGACAGGTTGAGCGCGGGCACTTGCTCGGGCGCGAAGCGGACAGTCGCCTTCTCGCGGGGCGCGAGCTTCACCGGCCGTGAGAACCGGACGTCTCCGATCACGCCCCTCACCGTGCCGACCGCCTCCTTGTCGGTCGCGTTCCAGACCTCGGCGGTCACGGTCAGGTGGGCCGCGTCGAGCGAGGGCAGGTCCAGCCGCGCGAGGACCTGCGGGTGGCGCAAGGCGAGCGGTCCGCTGTCGGAGATCGACACGCCGGCCCAGAGGCCCATGTCCTTGTCGGGGGGGGCGGGGTTCCAGTCGACCCAGGTGATCCCGAGGTCGCCGGGACCGGGGGCGAAGACCTCGACGGCCAGCGCGTTGCGCGTCCCCGGATGGGCGAGCCGTGTCACGTCGAACTCGTAGCGGCGGAACGCGCCCGCGACCTCGTCGGATCCGGCGACCCGCTCGCCGTTGAGCCAGACGTTGGCGCGGTAGTTGATCCCGTCGAAGCGCAGCCAGAACGCGCGGCCGGGAGGCGAGGCCGGCAGCGCGAACTCCGTGCGGTACCACCAGGACGAGCGGAACGGGCTGTCGCCGGGCATGGGCAGGTTGGAGAAGTTCTTTCCGATCGGGTACGTGGCGCCAGGCAGCGAGCGGAGGGCCATGCCGAAGTAGGGATCGGGATAGGTGCCGTCGCCGACGAGGGCGCCGACGACCGTGCTCGGAACGGCCGCGCGATGCCAGGCCTCGGTCCGGAAGCCAACCCTGGACACCGCCTCCCCCTTGACCACGACCTTCCCGGAGGACTGGATCGCCCAGCCGGCATCGAGGGACTGGTGAAGGCCGGCCGGATCGGCGGCCCCCGCCGGCGCCGCCAGGGCGAGCAGCAGCGTCGTCGCGCCCGCGAACGGCCACGCCCGCTCCAGGCGCGCCCGGCCCAGGAACGTGGCGACACCCGCCGCGAGCGTAAGCAGGCCCACCTCCACGTAGCCCCAGCCCGACGTCAGGAAGATGTAGGCCCACCCGGCCAGGGCCACGATCGCGGGCACGGGGTACAGCCACATCTTGAAGGGGCGCGCGTCGTCGGGCAGCCGCTTGCGCAGCAACGGCACCGCGATGATCTGCCCGACGAACTGCACGATCACCCGGGTGGTGATGAGGGCGGTGATGACCTGGTCCAGGCTGAAGAACGACGCGACGATCGACACCGCGCCCAGGACGTAGAGCGAGACGTCGGGGAACTGCTTGGTCGGGTGGACGTGCGCGAAGGCCTTGAAGAAGTCGCCCTGGACCGCGGCCGCGAACGGGATGCGCGAATAGCCGAGGAGCAGCGCGAAGACCGACCCGAACGCGGTCCACAGGATCATCAGCGTGACCGCCACCGCCGCCCCCCGCCCGTGCAGCCGCTCCATGAACTCCGAGACCACGTACTTCGAGTTGAGCATCTCCCGCCAGGGGATCACGCCGAGGAGCGAGAGGTGGAGCAGGAAGTACCCCACCGCGCACCCGAGGATCGAGAAGAGGATCGAGCGCGGGATCACGCGCGCCGGGTCCCGGACCTCGTCGCCGATGTAGCAGATGTCGTAGTAGCCCAGGTAGTCGTAGATCGCGATGAGGGCCGCGCTGCCCAGGCCGAGCACGAAGCCGCGGTTGAAGTCGAAGGCCCCGGGGGGGAAGTCGGCCATCACCGCCAGCATCGTCGCCACCGTCCCCACCCACAGCGTCACCGTCAGGCGGCTGAGGAACGTGATCCGCCGCGCCAGCAGGACGATGGCGAGCAGGCCCGCGGCCGCGCCCACGTAGCGGCCCCCCCCGCTGGCGAGGCCCGGCCACAGATAGCCTGCGTACTGCCCGAAGCCGATGAGCCCGGAGGCGATCTCGAGCGGTCCGCTCAGCACGAACGACCAGATGAACAGGAACGCCATGAGCCGCCCCCAGCGGGCCGGTCCGTAGGCCTCGCGGAGGAAGCGGTAGCTGCCGCCCGAGCCGGGCAGGGCCGCGCCCAGCTCGCTCCACACCTGCCCGTCGCACAGCACGATGAGGGCCCCCACCCACCAGCCCAGCAGCGACTGGGGGCCTCCCATGGCGGCCATCAGGAGGGGGATGGTGATGAACGGGCCGACCCCCACCATGTTGGCCATGTTGAGGGCGGTGGCGTGCAGGAGGCCGAAGCCGCGGGTGAGGTGGGGACGCGCGGGGGCGGCCGGCGGGATCGGCTCCATGTCTCTGACTCGTGAGGCGTCGGCTGCGGGCGGAGACTATTTCAGCCGCCGCCCTGGCGTCAAGGCGCTTTCCCGGCTCGCTCTTCCTTCGCGCTTTTCCTTGCCCCGGCGCCGCCCAGTTCGGTAAGCTTCGTCCCGAACATCGCATGGAACGTGGTCGAGCCCTGACGCTCCGCCCTGCCGCGGAGGTGGGGGCAGGTGACGCCGGCCACCTGCGTCGGCTGAACCTGCAGCGCGTGCTGGCTGCCGTCATGAGCCAGCCGAGCCCCTTCACCCGAGCCGAGCTGATCGAGGCGACCGGCCTGTCCGCCCCGACCATCGGGAGCCTCGTCGCCCACCTCGTGCGCAGCGGCGTCGTGCGGGACCTGGGGGCCGGGCCCTCCCGGGGGGGACGGCGGCCGGCCTTCATGGAGTTCAACGCCCGCCACGGGTTCGTGGCCGGGATCGATCTCGGTCCCACCCGCACTAGGCTGGCCGTGGCCGACCTGAAGGGCGAGCGGCTCGCCCACCACGTGATGCCGACGCCGTCCGGGCTCGGACCGGCCGCGCTGCTCACCCAGGTCGCCGAGGGGCTGCGGGCCCTCCTCCGCGAGGCGCAGGCGCCGCCCGAGCGGCTGCTCGCGGTGGCGGCCGGCGCCCCGGGGGCGGTCGACCGGCAGCGCGGCATGGTGACCTTCGCTCCGAACCTCAACGGTTGGACGCAGGTCCCCATGCGCGAGATCCTGGAGCAGGCGCTGGGCACGGCGGTCATCGTCGAGAACGACGTGAACCTGGCGGTGCTCGGCGAGCACTGGCGGGGCGCCGCCCGCGGCCACGATACCTGCGCCTTCATCTTCGTCGGCACCGGCATCGGCGCCGGCATCCTGATCGACGGCGCCCTGCACAGCGGCCATCACTTCATGGCCGGCGAGATCGCGGTGATGTGCATGGGGCCGCAGTACCTCGACGTGGACTTCGGCTCGCGCGGCTGCCTGGAGACGCTGGCCGGCCTCAAGGCGCTCTCGGGCCGGTGGCCGGGGGCGGCCGGACGCGATCCCGCCGTGTGGCTGGCGGAGCTGTTCGACGCCGCCCAGGACGGCGACCGCCGCGCGCGCCGCGCGGTCGACGAGACGGCGCGGCTCATCGGCATCGCGGCCGCCAACGTCGTCGCCGTCGTCGACCCGTCCTTGATCGTGCTGGGGGGCGCGCTGTTCGCACAGGCCGAGCCGCTCGTCCACGAGGTGCGGAAGGTCGTGCACCGGCTCGCCCGCGCGCCCATCGACGTCGTCGTGTCCGCGCTCGGCAAGGAGGCGCCGCTCTGGGGCGGCCTGCTCGTGGCCACGACCGAGGCGCGCGGGCGGTTGCGCCACCGGGTGCGCGAGACAAGGGTGGCCGGTTGAGCCAGGCGAAGACGACCCTTCGGCCGCGAGGCACCGCCCGGGCGCTCGGCGCGTTGCTCGCGCTCGCGCCGCTACCCGCTGCGCGGGCGGCCGCGCCCGCAGCAGCCGGGGCGTCCGTCCCGACCGTCCAGGAGAGGCTCGGCCATCCCGCGAGCGCCCGGCTGCTGGTCATCCACGCCGACGACCTCGGCATGGCCCACTCGGTCAACCGCGCCACCTTCGAGGCCCTGGAGAAGGGCTGGATCACCTCCGCCAGCATCCTCGTCCCGTGCCCGTGGTTTCCGGAGGCGGCGCGGTGGGCGCGCGCGCATCCCGGCGCCGACCTCGGCATCCACCTTGCCCTGAACAGCGAATGGACGGGGTTCCGATGGGGCCCGGTGAGCGGCGCCGCTGCCGTCCCGAGCCTGCTCGACGCGGACGGCTATCTGCCCCTCGTGGAGACCACGGTCGTCAACCAGGCGAAGGTGGCGGACGTCGAGCGCGAGCTGCGGGCCCAGGTGGACCGGGCCCGGGCGGCCGGCGTCGGCCTGTCGCACCTCGACTCGCACATGGGCACGCTCTTCCGCTCGCAGGCGCTCTTCGATGTCTACCGGCGGCTCGGGGAAGCCTACGGCCTGCCGCTGCTGATGGAGCGCCTGGGCGCCCGGGGCGGAAGCGAGTCGCCGCTCGTCCCCGGCCCGCAGGCCGACGCGCTCGTCGACCGCGTGGTCTCGATGGAGCCCGGGGTGACGTCCGCCGGCTGGCGCGCCGCCTACGAGAAGATGCTGGCGCCCCTTCCCCCCGGCGTCTACCAGCTCATCGTCCACCTGGCCTACGACGACGACGAGATGCGGGGCGCCACCTCCGACCATCCCGATTGGGGCGCGGCGTGGCGGCAATCGGACTTCGACCTCGTGCGCAGCGCCTGGTTCGCGGACTTCCTGCGCGGGCAAGGCTTCATCCGGGTGAAGTGGAGCGACCTCGCTCGCGCCCGCCGCGCGTCCCCGGCCCGCTAGAAGCGCACCGATTCAGCGGGGCTGGTCGATCTCCAGCAGCCGGTCGGCCCGGACCTCGTCCATCCGGCTGGAAGTGCCGTCCGGCCACCGTACCTCGATCGAGTCGGCCTGCGCCGCCGCGCCGAGGCCGAAGTGGGCCCGCATGTCGTCCTGCGAGAGATAGCCGGTCCCGCTGCGGACGAGCCGCATCAGGCGGCGGCCCCCCGCCCGCACGGTCACCACGGCCCCCAGCGCGTCGGTGTTGCCGCCCTTGCCCTTGAGCTTGACGAGCAGCCAGTGGCCCGCGCCTTCCAGCTCGTTGTGGAGGACCTGCGCGCCGCCGTCGAGGTCGTTGACGACGACGTCGAGCCGGCCGTCGTTGTCGAGGTCGCCCACGGCCAGGCCCCGGCTCACCCGCTCCTCGGTCAGCACCGGGCCGAACTCCGCCGACACCTCGTCGAACGTGCCGTCGCCGCGGTTGTGGTACAGCAGCCGGCGCTGGCGGTAGGGAGCCGAGGCGCCGAGGCGGGCCTTGTCGAGCTGGGGATAGACGTGGCCGTTGACCGCGATGATGTCGAGCAGGCCGTCGTCGTCGTAGTCGAGGAACGCCGTGCCCCAGCCGACGTAGGGCAGGCTGCTGGGGGCGGTCTTGGAGCGGAAGGACACGTCGGTGAAGTGGTCTCCGTCGTTGTGGTAGAGGTCGTTGTACTCCTCGGAGAAGTTCGTCTTGAACAGGCTGAAGCGTCCGCTGTTGTCGTAGTCGCCCACCGCCACGCCCATGCCCCCCTGCTCCGCCCCGTCCTCGCTCACTGCGACGCCCATCGGGAACGCCGACTCCTTGAACGTGCCGTCCTTCTGGTTGAGGTAGAGGAAGCTCGGCGTCGAATCGTTGGCGACGTAGAGGTCCGGCCAGCCGTCCTCGTTGGCGTCGAACCACGCCACCCCCAGTCCGAAGTAACCGCGCGGGTCGGAGACCCCCGCCCGGGCCCCCACCTCGGTGAAGTGGCCGTTGCCTTCGTTGTGGTAGAGCAGGTCGCCCTCGCCCGGCAGTCCGCGCGGGCCGCACTGCACCGCGATGCCCCGGTACTCGCACGTCTTGCCCTTCCCGAACTCGGGCAGGTGCTCCAGGTCGATCTTCACGTAGCGGCTGACGAAGAGGTCGGGCTTGCCGTCGCGGTCGTAGTCGGCGAAGCCGCACCCCGTCGACCAGCCACCGCCGGCCAGGCCCGCCCGCCCGGTGACGTCGCCGAACGTGCCGTCGTGGTTGTTGCGGTAGAGGTGGTTCCCGCCCAGGCCGGTCACGTAGAGGTCCTCCCACCCGTCGCCGTCCACGTCGGCCGTGCACACGCCCATGCCCCAGCCGGGGTGGCCGATCCCCGCCTTGTCGGTGACGTCCTCGAACCTCCCGTGGCCCAGGTTGTGGTAGAGCGCGCTGCGCGCCGCTTGGGGGTCCCGGGCGGTCTCCACGGTCAGGGAGTCCACGAAGTAGATGTCGGGCAGGCCGTCGTTGTCGAAGTCGAAGAGCGCGACGCCCCCGCTCATCGATTCGACGATGTACTTCTTCTCGGGCGCCGCGTGGTGCTGGAAGGTGATGCCGGCCTCGCGGGTGACGTCGCGGAAGAGCAGCCGGGCGACCGGCTGGGCGAGGGCGGCCGCCGCGGCGAGGGCGGCGAGGAGTCCGCTCAGGGCGGCCTTCACGGCCGCGGCGCCGCGGGGGCGGATCCCGCCTGGCCGCGCAGCTCCTGCAGCCGCTCCTCGACCTCCCGCAGCGCCTTCTGGTACAGCTCGACTTCGCGGCGGGAGCGGGCCTCGTCACCGAGGCGCGCATAGGCGAGGCTGAGCTGGTAGTGGGCTTTCGCGGAAGTGGGGTCGGCGGCCGCTGCCTTCTCCAGCGCGTCGCGCGCCTCGGCGAACTTCTCCTCCTTCATCAGGACCATCCCCAGCACGAGGTTCGCGGTCGGCTGGTCCGGCGAGCGGGCCACCGCGCGGAGGGCGTGCGCCCGGGCCTCGTCCAGCTCCCCGAGGCCCTCCTCCGACTCGGCCAGCGCGGCCACCGCTTCGACGCTCTCCGGCTCCCGCTCCAGGCTGCGAACGAGGTACGGCTTCGCCTCGGCGTACAGCTTCCGCTTGTTGAAGGCGAGCCCCAGCGCGACCAGCGTGAGCACCCGGTTCGGCTCGAGGCGCTCGGCTTCCGCGAGGGCATCGACGGCGGCCGTCATGTCTCCCGCCTGCATGAGCGCCACTCCGAGCAGGTAATGGTGGTCGGCGACATCGGCCCAGATGCGGGTCAGCGACTCCAGGGCCGGGATCGCCCGCACCGGCGCGCCGGAAGCGAGTGCCACCTGGGCGTATGCGCTCAGGAGGTCCTCCGAGTTCGGCGCCAGCGCGAGCGCCTGCCGGAGCGTCGCCAGCGCCCGCGCGCCCTCCTTCTGCCCGGCCTCCAGGCGGGCGAGCTGGAGCAGCGCCGTCACGGAGTGGAACCGCAGCGCCGCTTCGCGCAGCTCCTGCGCCGCGACGGAGCGCCGGCCCGCCGCGGCGTCGGCGGCCGCCTTCTCGAGCGCCCGGTCGCGCTCTCCTGCGGTCGAGGAGGCCGCCGGCGTTTGTCCGGACGAGGGGACCGCCAGGGCCAGCGTCAGGCCCAGCCCGACCAGCGCCCTCACGGCAGGCTCCCCCGCCGCTTGTCCTTGAGCTGCCGGAAGACCTCGAACTGCTGCTGCGCGAGGTCGGCCCGGCCCAGCTTCTGGTAGGCCTGGCCGAGCTGGTACCGGATGTTCGCCTCGTCCGGCGCCAGGCGGGCGGCGGCTTCCAGGTGCTCGACCGCCTCCGCAGCCGCGCCCTGGGCGAGCAGGATCTTGCCGAGCAGGTAGCGGGCGCCGGCGAAGTCGGGCTTCGTCTTGAGCACCGCCCGCAGGAGCGGCTGCGCCTCCTCGGGCCGCCCCTCCAGGTCGAGGACCGCGGCCAGGTCGTGCCGCGCCTTGAAGGCGTCGGGGTGGGCGGCCAGCTCCGCCCGTAGCGCCTGCTCGGCCTCGGCCAGCTTTCCCTGCTTGAGGTAGATGATGCCCAGGGTGGCGTTCGCCTCGGCGACCGTCGGCTGGAGGCTCAGGGCGCGCTGCAGCGCCTGGATCGCTCCCTCGTAGTCCCCCTGCTGCGCGCTGGCCTGGCCGATGACGACGCTCAGGTCCGGCGACTCGCCGTGTCGGGCGAGCAGCCGCCCGAAGACGGCCTGGGCCTCCGCCGCCCGGCCGCTTCGCACGAGGGACAGTCCGTAGGCATACTGCAGCGAAGGATCGGCCTCGCGCTCCGGGTCCTGGCCGAGCAGCTCGGCCGCCTTCTCGTACGCCTCGGTGTTGAGCCAGGAGAGGGCCAGCATCCTCCGCAGGCCCGGCTCGGCGGGCCGCGTCTCGAGGGCGCGCGCGAGGGGAGGGGCCGCCTTGTCGAACTGCTGGGCGTTGAAGTAGGCGACACCGAGCGAGTACTGGACCTGCGGGAAGCCAGGGTCGATTGCCGCCGCGGACGCGAAGAGCGCGGCCGCCCGCGCGAAGCGCTGGCGCTGGGCCTGCATCACGCCGAGGTTGAGGTAGGCGCGGGTGAGCGCGGCCCGAGCGCGGCCCTCCAGGGCCTGTCGCTCCGCGGCGCCGAGCCCGGACAGCGCGCTCTCCGCGGGGGCCATCGGGGACGATCGCGATTCGCGGTCCAGGCTCCCGGCCAGGTAGCTGGCCAGCCGCTCGCGGGCGGTCTCCGCCGCCTGGGCCGAGGCGCGCTCGGCCTCCGCGAAATGAGCGACGGCCTCCTGCTCCTGGCCGACCTGTCGCAGGGCGAGCGCGAGCTGGTAATGGACGCTGCGGAGCAGGCCCGGGTCGGAAGCCGGCCCCCGCGCCCGGGCCAGCTCGAGCGCCCGGCGCAGCGACGTGACCGCGTCGTTCGCCCCGCCCAGGGCGAGCTGGGCGCGTCCCAGGTAGTGGAGCGCGTCCACCGGGGGAGGGTCGGCGCGGGCGGCCCGCTCGAGGTGCGGCAGCGCCTGGCTGGGACGGCGCGCCTCGACGAGCGCCATGCCGAGATAGAGGCTGGCCAGGCTGTCCCCCGGCGCGAGACGCAGCTCCTTCTGGAACTCCGAGATGGCTTCGTCCAGCCGCGCCCGCCTCTCCCCCAGCAGGGCCACCGTGCCGAGGTAATAGTGCGCCCGGCGAACGGCGGGATCCTGGCTGAGGGCCGCGCGCAGCTCGGTTTCCGCCTGCTCGTACTCGCCGAAGTCGCGGTAGGTGCGGCCGATGAGGACGTGGGTCTGGGCGATCGGCTTCGCCCGGGCGACCTGGGCGAACAGCCGCTGGGCGGCGTCGACCCTCTTGAGGCGCAGGTACCCGCTGGCGAGCGTGAAGTCCAGCTCCAGGTCGCCCGGCGAGGCGGTCCGAGCCTCTTCCAGCTCCTGCACGGCCTGTTCGGGCTGGCCGCCGGCGAGGAGGGCCTGGGCGAGCAGGCGCCGGGCCTCGGTGTCCTTCGCGTTCCGTCCGGCGAGCGGCGTGAGGACTTTCACCGCCTCCGACGGCTCCGCCATCTGCAGTTGGACGAGGGCGAGCGACAGCAGCGCCGGCCGGTTCTCCACCGCGGAGGCGGAGGCGCGGCGGAACGCGTCGCGCGCGTCGGTCAGGCGGCCGGCGGCGGCCGCGAGCGATCCTTCGAGCAGCCAGGCCTCGCGGAGCGCCGTCCGGTAGTGGCTCTCGGCCGCCTGCAGCTCGCCGTCGCGCAGGCTGGCCTCGGCCGACGCCATCGCCCGGTCGAGCGGCGCGGCCGGATCGGGCCGCGTCGCGGGCGCCGCGAGCGCGCTGCCGAGGAGGAAGGGGGTGGCCCAGGAAAGGGAGGGCATGATCGATCGTCCGAGCACCCGATTCTATCCCTGCGGTCGTCGGGAGAGGAGAAGGCCCCGGACGCGGTCGATGGCGGGGGCGTAGCGTGCCGGCGGCGCCGAGGCGACGAAGAGGTCGAGGTAGGGCCGGGCCTCGGCCGCCCGGCCGCGCTGCCACAGCAGGAGGCCCAGCGCGAGCAGGCGCTCGTGCTCGCGGGGATCGAGGGCGACCGCCTTCTGGAAGCGCTCCAGCGCCTCCCGAGGGCGGCCGCTCTCGGCGGCCAGGAAGGCGAGCGAGCTGTGCGCCCGGGCCACGTCGGGGTCGATCGCCAGGGCGGCCTCGAAGGCCTGCCGCGCCTTGTCCGGCTCCCCGGCGATCAAGTGGACCGTGCCGGCGTCGACGAGCACCATCGCGTTCGACGGGGCCTGCTCGCGGGCCCGGGCCAGCTCGGCCAGCGCTTCTTGCGACCGGCCCATCTTCGCCAGGGCCAGACCACGGGTGACGAGCACGTCCACGTCGGGCTCCGCCCGCCGCGCGAACGGCTCGAGCAGGGCGGCCGCCTCGGCCGCCCTTCCGGCCTGGGTCAGGACGGCCCCGAGCTGCGAGGCGATGACCGCGTCGCCGGGATCGAGGGCGAGCGCCCGCCGCAGGGCCTCCCCGGCCGACCGGAGATCGCCGCTCTCCCTTTCGAGCTGGGCCAGGTACAGGTGCGAGAGGGCCATGCCGGGCCGGTGCCGGACCAGCTCCCGGCAGCGGAGGATCGCGCCGGCAAGGTCGCCGGAGACGTAGAGTCCGAAGACCTCCTGCAGCATGCGGTCGAGCGCGATCAGGCGCTTGGGATCGTCCGGCTCTCCGTAGCGCGGCCGGGGCGGGCTCGAGCCCGCGCCGGCGTATCCCAGGCTGCGCAGCCGATCCCGGGTCTCGGCGCTCTCCGCTCCGCGCGCCGTTTCCTGGTCGGCCGCGGTGAGGGAGACGAGGACCCTGCGCATCTGCTCCGCCTGTCGCGGCCGCGCCCGGAAAAGGTTCGTGCTTTCGCCGGGATCGCGCCGAAGGTCATACAGCTCGGGGATCGGAAGGTCGACGTACTTCATTCCGCCGCGCAAGACGCCGCGCAGGGGCGCCCAGCCCCGGTCGAGCTGGCCGGAAAGGGCCTCGAAGTAGGAATCCGGCGCCGGCGCGCCGCCTCCTCTCCCCGTGGCGACCGGCATCAGGCTCCGGCCGGCCAGGCCCTCGGGAATGGGCAGCGACAGGGCGTCGAGGACGGTCGGCAGCAGGTCCACGTGCCGCACCGGTGTGGCGACGACTCGGGGCGCCAGCAGACGAGGCTGGTAGAGGATCAAGGGCACCCTGAGCGTGGCCTCGTAGGCGAAGATGCCGTGGGTCGCCTCCCCGTGATCGCCGAGCGATTCGCCGTGGTCGGCGGTCAGGAGCACGAGCGTGCGCCCGCCCGCACCGGCGGCGAGGATCGGCTCGACGAGCGGACCGAGGGCGGCATCGGCGGCCGCCACCTCGCCGAGGTAGGGATCGCCGCGGAAGCGCGAAGCGAAAGGCTCCGGAGGCCGGTAGGGGAAATGGGGCTCGTAGAGATGGACCCAGCAGAATGAGCGCTGGCCCCGGACGCTCGCCAGCCATCGAGTCGCGAGCCCGACCGTCTCGGTTCCACGCCGGTCCGCTTCCAGGAAGGCCGGCCGGGCGCCCGTGCCGACGAAACGGTCGTCGTACACCTCGAAGCCCCGGCCGAGGCCGAACCGTGAGTCGAGTGGGAAGGCGCTGACGAAGGCCGCCGTCCGGTACCCGCGGGCGCGCAGCAGGGTGGCCATCGTCTCGAGCCGCGAGGGGAAGCGGAAGCCGGCGTTGTCCCGCACGCCGTGGTCCATCGGGTAACGACCGGACAGGATGTTGGCGTGGGACGGCAGCGTGACGACGTTGTGCGCGTGGGCGTCGTCGAAGCGGACGCCGCGGGCGGCGAGGCGGTCCATCCCGGGCGTGGGATCCCCGGCGTGCCCGTAGGCGCCGAGCGCGTCGGCCCGCAGCGTGTCGATCGTGATCAGGAGGACGCTCAGTCCTTCCGGCCGGCGCTCGCCGCCGGGAACGCGTCGGCAGGAGACCGTCCCCGCAAGCAGGAGCAGGACGGCGAGCGCCGCGGCCCGCGCCCGCCGGCTCACCTCAGGCGCGAGGCACCGTCATGCTCTTGAGGGTGGCGACCACGTCGGCCAGCTCGGCCGGCTGCACCGGCTTGGCCACGTGGAGCTGGAAGCCGGCTTGCAGCGCCTTCATCCGGTCCTGGGCGCCCGCGTAGCCGGTGAGAGCCGCGGCCGGCGTGCTCCCGCCCCCGGCCGCGGGGAGGGCGCGTACCCTGGCGATGAGCGAGTAACCATCCTCCTGCGGCATCTCCACGTCGGCCAGGAGCACGTCCGGCCGCCACTCCTCCAGCACCCGGAGCGCCTCGGAGGCCGAAGCGGCGCTGCGCACGCGCGCCCCGCATCGCTCCAGGACGTACTCGATCAGCGACCGCGCATCGGCCTCGTCGTCCACGACGAGCACGCTCGTGCCCGCCAGCGACGGCGCCGTGTCGAGCCAGGCCGGGTCCTCGGCGACGAGTGACGGCCGTTCTGGACCGGGCGGCCCGGCCTCGGCGCTCACGCCGCGCCTCGGGAGCGTGACGCGGAAGATGGCGCCCGGCGCGCCGGTCCGGTTCTCGGCTTCCACGGTGCCCCCGTGCAGCTCCACCAGGTGGCGCACGATGGCCAGGCCCAGGCCGAGGCCGCCGTGCCGGCGCGTGCTCGAGCCGTCAGCCTGCCGGAAGCGCTCGAAGACGTGGGGAAGGAAGTCGGGCGCGATGCCGGGCCCGCTGTCTTCCACCGTCACGACCGCGCTGAGGCCGACCGCCTCCAGCCGGACCTGCACCCGGCCCTCGCGGGGCGTGAACCTGATCGCGTTCGAGAGCAGGTTCCACACGACCTGTTGCAGGCGGTTGGGGTCGCCGGCGATCGGGCCCGTCGACGGCTCGAGCCGCGGCTCCAGCCGGATGCCCTTGGCCTCCGCGGCCGGCCGCACCGTCTCCAGGGCCTCCTGGATGACGACCGTCAGGTCCAGCGGCCGCAGCTCGAGGCGCAGCTTGCCGGCCACGATGCGCGACACGTCGAGGATGTCCGAGATGAGCTGGGCCTGGACGTTCGCGTTGCGGGCGATCGTCTCGATCGCCCGCGCGGTCGTGTCCTCGTCGAGGTTGCCGGCGCGCAGGACGTGCGCCCACCCGACGATGGCGTTGAGCGGCGTGCGCAGCTCGTGGGAGAGGGTGGCCAAAAACTCGTCCTTGAGCCGGTTCACCTGCTCGGCCTCGAGCCGCGCCGCCTGCTCGCGGGCCAGCAGCTCGGCCATGCGCTTCTCGGCCTCCTTGCGCTGGCTGATGTCCTTGACCGTGCGCACGACCGCGCTCACTTGCCCGGAGTCGTCGAGGACCGGGTCCGACACCACCTCGAACCAGCGCTCGCGCAGCTCGACTTCGATCGAGGCGCGTTGTGCCTCGCGCAGCGCTTGGTGCACCGGCCATCCTTCCGGGGGCTCCGTCATCCCGGGAAGAGCCGGGATGCCGGATTGGCCGAACAGCTCCTCCGGCGTGCGCCCCAGCAGCTCGGCCATGGCCTTGTTGACCCGCAGTATCCGGGCCTCGCGGCTGAGGAGCATCACGCCGTCGCCGATCGCGTCGAAGGTCGTCTGCCACCAGGTGGTGCCGCGGCGGGCCCGCCGCTCCGCCTCGCGGCCGCGCAGGAGGGCGCGGATCGTCGCCACGAGCACGATGGGCTCCAGGGGGTGGGTCAAGTACCCGTCCGCGCCACCTTCGAGGGCCGCCGCCTGTTCCTGTCGGCCTCCATAGGTGTCGGTCACGTGCAGGACCGGGATGGACGCCGTGGCGGGGTCGTCCTTGATGCGGCGGCCGACCTCGAGCCCGCTCATGTCCGGCAGCTTGGTGTCGAGCACGACGAGGTCGGGCCCCCGGCGGACCAGCTCGAGCGCCTGGCCGCCGGTCGTCGCTTCCCAGACCTCGAAGCCCGCCTGCCGCAAGACCCGGGCGCTGGCGCCCCGGGCAGGCGGCGAGTCGTTGACCGTGAGGATCGTGGACATCGTCCCTATGGGGAAGAATCGATTATACGGCTGGCCTCGCGGCTGCGGCGCGCGCCGGAGCCTCCCGAGGGCCGGCTGCGGGCACCGTGGGAGCTCTTCCGTGGGATCTTGACATAGCGCTGATGAGGTGGTTCAAAAAATATGCTTGACAACCTCCCTCCCTCCGGCCTTACCCTCACGTCCAGGTTTTTAAAGTTGTTTAACTAACCGTTCCGGGAGGCGAACTCATGCGCACGCAGCGGCTCTTCCTGGTTGCGTCCCTTCTTCTCCTCGCGGCAGCCCCCGTCCTCGCGCAGCGCACGACGGGGACCCTGCGCGGCACGGTCACCGACCCGACGCGCGCCGTGATCGCCGGCGCCAACGTCTCGATCAAGGGCGAGGACACGGGGCTCAGCCGGTCGACCACCACCAACTCGTCCGGCATCTATGCCTTCCCGGACCTGCCGGTCGGCAGCTATCAGGTCGAGGTCGGCTCGCCGGGCTTCAAGTCGGCGCAGCGGACCAAGATCGTCCTGAACGTGGCCGAGGTGCGGGTGGTCGACGTCCAGCTCGAGACGGGCGCGGTCACGGAATCGGTGAACGTGGAGGTCCCCGCCATCGCGGTGCAGACGAGCGGAGGCGAGGTGGCCGGCCTCATCACCGGCGAGCAGGTCCGGGAGCTGCCGCTGAACGGCCGCAACTTCCTGCAGCTCGCCCTGCTGATGCCCGGGGTCAGCGCCCCCGACTTCCTCAACGTCAAGGACAAGGGGTTGCTGGGGGGCTCGGACCTGTCGGTGAGCGGCAGCGCGGTCACCGCCAACATGTGGACGGTGGACGGGGCCAACAACAACGACGTGGGCTCCAACCGCACGATCCTCGTCTACCCCTCGGTGGACGCGATCGAGGAGTTCAAGATCCACCGCAACGCCTACGGAGCCGAGTACGGCCAGGCCGCCGGGGCCCAGGTCAACATCGTGACCCGGGGCGGAAGCAACGAGTTCCACGGCAGTGGCTTCTATTTCGGCCGCCGGGACGCCCTGAACTCGAAGAACTACTTCCTGGAGCAGGCCGGCCAGCCGAAGGACAAGCTGAAGCGGAACGACTTCGGGTGGACCCTCGGCGGCCCCATCATCAAGGACAAGCTGCATTTCTTCGCCTCCCAGGAATGGAACCGGGAGCTGCGGGGCACCGTGCGGGCCGCGTTCGTGCCGACCGCGGCCGAGCGGGCGGGCGACTTCAGCGGGTCGGGGATCTCGGGCTGCACGAACGCCATCCCCGTCGATCCCCTCACCGGCGCGCCGTTCCCCGGGAACAAGATCCCGGCCAACCGAATCAGCCGGGGCGGGCAGCTCTACCTGAACCTCTACCCCCTGCCCAACACCATTCCCGGGGCGGGAAGCTGCAACAACCGGGTGGACTCGCTGAACGCGCCGCTCAACTGGCGCCAGGAGAACGTCCGCCTGGACTGGAGCCTCAGCAACACCACGCGGCTGATGCTGCGTTACACGCAGGATAGCTGGACGAACAATTCTCCGAGCGTCAACACCAACCTCTGGGGGGACGACTCGTTCCCGGCCGTCGACTCGAACTGGGACCAGCCGGGCCGCTCGTTCGTGGCCCAGCTCAGCCACAACGTGGGCTCACGGGGGGTCAACAGCCTGGAGTTCTCGTACTCGGGCAACAAGATCACCATCACCCGGGGTGGGACGAACCCCGACCTGAACGCGCAGATCGTTTCCGCGATCCCCTCAATCTACCCGCTGAGCATCAAGGAATACGGCGCTGACATCGGCCACCCCGTCTTCTGGGGAGGCGGTGGCTATCAGGCTCTGTGGAACGAGGCTCCCTTCCGCAACAACCAGGACCTCTTCGTCCTCAAGGACGACTACTCGGCCGTCTTCGGCAAGCACTTCTTGAAGGCGGGCGTGCTCGGAAGCACCAACAAGAAGAACGAAGACACGGTTGGTAACGGTTCGAATGAAAACTCGAACTTCTGGGGCTCGGCGGGACTGAATGGCTGGGGTTCCAACACCGGCAACATCCTGGCCGACTTCCTGCTCAAGGACATGACGTTCGGGTTCTCTGAGCCCTCCACGTCACGTCAAGTTCCGCAGCGCTGGCAAGATCTCGAGCTTTACGTCTCCGACTCCTGGAAGATCCATCCGCGGGTGACGATCGATTACGGCGTCCGGTACTCGAAGCTTTTCAACTACTATGCCGACGACAACAAGATCACGAGCTTCGTGCCCGCGCTCTTCAACCCGGCTCTCGGCGGCGATCCCTGCAACGGGCTCATTCAGCCGCCGGGGACCAACTGGTGCCAGCAGGCGGGTTTCAAGGGTGGCGCCGCCGGACCGAACCGCTCGCTCCAGAACCAGGACAACAAGCTCTTCGCGCCGCGCCTCGGCATCGCATGGGACGTCTCGGGAAACGGCAAGACCGCCGTTCGCGCCGGTGTAGGTGAGTTCTTCCTGCGCGAGCGGCTCAGCGGAGGACTGTCCTACGCCGCCAACCCGCCTTTTGCGCAGACCCAGAGTGGCATCCGGAAGCTCGACACGGCCGCTGAGCCCTGCGACGGCTGTTTCTCGCCCGGGGCGGGATCGCCCAGTCATGGGCGCGACCTGAGCGCGGTCGTCCCCACCAACTGGCAGTGGAACCTCAGCCTCGAGCACGAGATCGTGCGCAACACGACGCTCGAGCTGAGTTACGTGGGCAACAAGGGCGTCCACCTGCTCCACTTCTACGACGCCGACCAGGTGCAGGCGGGGGACATCAACCACAACGGGATCGACGACCGTCTCGAATACGCGCGCACCAGCCCGGCCCTGGCCGAGGTGCGGCCCTACGGGTCGGCCTTCGGCGACCATCAGATCGTCATCTGGGGCCACGGGGGCAGCTCGATCTACCACTCACTGCAGACGCAGCTCCTCACCCGGTTCGGCCGGGGCTCGCAGCTCCAGATCTCGTACACCTGGTCGAAGACCATCGGCGACGTCCCGCTCGACGACAGCGGCGGCATCGCCGACACCAACAGCATCACCGACCTGGCCCGCCCGAGCCTCGACCGCGGCCTGGCCCGCACGGACCGACGGCACATCTTCAACGCCAGCCTGGTGCTGATGCTGCCCACCCTGGACGGCAAGTCGGGCTTCGCGAAGAACGTGTTCGGAGACTGGGAGATCGCGAGCATTGCGC
>QHVM01000037.1:0-5035 GCA_003223555.1 Acidobacteriota bacterium
CGCTCGACCCAGCTCGACAGCTCGTCGGTGTAGGAGTTTTTGAGGTTGGGGTCGAAGGTGATGCTCGCGGCGCCTCCCACCTGGCTGTTGACCGCTCCTTCCTCGCCCGGCTGCCAGAGACCGTCGCCGTTGCGGTCGGTCCAGACGTACTCGGTGTACTGCGTGGCCGGGTTCGGGCTGACCGCGTCGGCCAGGTTCACGCCCGGGTTGAAGTAGTAGCGGCCGAAGTTGGCCTTGAGCAGCGTCTTGCCGTCACCGGTCAGGTCGTAGATGGCGCCCACGCGGGGCACCAGGTGGTTGAACGTGATGACGTCGTCGACGGCGTCGAAGTGCGTGGCGGTGGGCGAGAAGCGGCTAGCCGGCCGGTCCTGGGCGGGCAGGAAGGGGCGGTACCGGTCGTACCGCAGGCCGACGTTCACGGTCAGCCGGCGCACGCTGTAGCTGTCGCTCACGAACAGGCCGTAGTTCTGCAGACCGCTGATGGAATCCACTGGTAGCCCGAGGCGCACGAGCTGGGCCGCGCCGTTGTTGAAGAGCTGGACCACGTTGTCTGCGTAGTACGACCGCCAGAACGTCTCGCCCGTCTCGTGCTGGGCCTCGCCGCCGACCTTGAGCTGGTGGTTGCCCCCCAGCTTGTTGTCGACGAAGAAGGTGAAGGCGCCGTGAAGCTGGTCGCGCCGGCGGTCCAGCTCCCAGTCGCGGCCGCCGCCCGTCACCTGCAGCGTGGCCCGGTCCTCGCGCCGGGCCTCGCTGCCGTTGCCGACGAGGCCGAAGTTGTAGCCGAACTCGCCGGCCCGGATCTCGAAGAAGCCCCGGTTGCCGATCGTGCGGTTGTACTCGAGCTTGCCCACCCAGGACGGCGACTGCTGGTTGAGCGTGGAGGCCTGCGTAAGGTGCTGGGGGCCGGAGACGACCGAGTCCGTGCGGAAGGGCTGGAACTTGGTCCCCCACTGGAAGTAGGCGATGAACTTGTCCCGCGGCGTCATCTGGTAGGTCAGCTTGCCTGTGTAGTTGACGAGCTTGGTGAGGAACTGTGTGCCGTCGAGGATGAAGCCGCTGGAGGGCTGGTAGGTGACGTTCTGCTGGCGCAGGTAGTTGAAGTGCCACCAGAGCTTGTCCTTGACGACGGGGCCTCCGACGCTCGCGTTGAAGTTCTTGTAGGAGGTGAGCGTGTTGGCCTCCTTCCGGCTGAGGCCCAGCTTCGTGAGGACGTTCTTCGGGATGTTGGCGAAGCCCCGGGCGAGCTGGTCATCGCTGACGTCGGTGCTCTGGATGTTCGGGTTCTCGTACTCGTAATACAGCTCGCCCTTGAACTGGTTGCCGCCCTGCTTGCCGATGAAGTTCGTGAGCACGCCCCCGCTCGGCATCTCGACCGAGTTGCCGGCGGCGCCGATGATCACCTCGTCGAACGAGCCGTAGTCGAAGTAGAAGCCGGAGGCCGAGGTGCCCTCGGTGGTGTTGATGCCCTCGATGAGCGGCCGGTTCTGGCCGCCGTTGCCGTAGGCGACGTAGGTCGTCTGCGTCCCGGCCGTGCTGCCCCCGACGTCGAAACGGTTCAGCGTCACCGCGGGGGTCTCGGAGAGGAGCGACCACATGTCGCGCGCGTTGGGAAGCGACTCCAGCGTGCTCTTGTCGAAGTTGGTCTGGACGCGGGTGGCGGTGGTGTCGATCGTGGGCGACTCCCCGACGACCGTCGTCACCTCCTCCACCCTCTTGACGGCCAGGGTCGGGTTGACGGTGGCCGTGAAGCCGATGCCGATGCGGATGTCGTCGCGCACGACGGTGCGGAAGCCCGACATCTCGAAGGTGACCTTGTACGTTCCCGCGGGCAGGCCGGGGAAGCGGTACAGGCCCTGGGCGTTGCTGGTGACGGTCTGCGCGCCGAGCAGCGCCGGGCTGGTCGCCGTCACGGCGACCCCCGGCACCACCGCCCCGCTCTCGTCGACGACCTGCCCCTGGATGCTCCCGGTCGATCCCGCGGCGCCCTGCGCGAAGGCGGGGCCGGCCGCGACGGAGAGGCCGAGGAGCAGGAACCAAAGCGTGCGTGTCTTCACCGTATGGCCTCCTCTCGACTAGAACTCGTACCTGACGCCGAAGCGCACGATGCGCGGGTCGAGGAGGGAGATCACTTCCAAGAACCGGTTGGCGCCGGTTCCCGTCCCGCCCGTCACGCGGAAGTTGGTGACGGTGTCCGCGTTGAGGGCGTTGAATACGTCCACCATGGCGCTCAGCTTGCCGAACCGCTCGCTCAGCTTGAAGGCCTTCTCGAGCCGGAAGTCCACGATGTGGACGTTGGGCGCCCGGTTGGCGCTCACGGGCTCGGCGAAGATCGTCTCGCTGCCGGCGTTGCGGAAGGGGACGCTGATCGTGCGGGCCCAGTTGTAGCCGCTCTGCAGCTTGTAGGAAGCGGCAAACCCGATCTGCCAGGGGAACTCGTAGCGGCCGAGCAGCTTGTAGTTCCAGTAGGTCGTCTTCTGCGAGCCCAGCCGCCGCCGGTTGGGCTGCCAGAGATATGACTGCTGCGAGCGAGCCACGCCCAGTGAGCTGGTGGAGGAAGTGGTGGTGCGGAAGTCGTCGGCCCAGGTGTGCTCGAACGAGGTCAGCAGCAGCCACCTATTCTTGAAGCGCCGGTTCACCGCTAACTCCACCGTGTGGTAGTTGCCGTCGTCGGCCGGCAGGCCGACCCGCCCCGGGTTGGTGAAGACCCGGTTCTCCGCTACGCCCGGCTGGCGGTCGAAGAGTTGCAGCGTCTGGTCATCTCCCGTCCCGGCCACGTTGTCGGCACCGACGTCCACGAAGCTGAAGGGGATCGTGTAGGCGTTTACGCGGTTCAGGTCCACCTCGTCCCATCCGTCCCGCAGTCCCTTGAAGACGTAAGAGGCGCGAACCGAGACGTCGGTCACCAGCTCGTGCTCCAGGTGGGTGGAGAATTCCTGGCCGTAGGGGTCGCGCAGGTTGCGGTCGATCTTCACGAAGCCGGCCCCCCCTTGCGTGCTGAGCAGGCGGCCCAGCTCCGGCGGCCCGTCGATGACCTTGTTGCCGTTGAGGTCCTTGAACTCGTAGCGCTTCGTGTCGGCGCCTACCGGGTTCTCGCCGGTGAGCGTGTCGGGACTGGGGTTGTAGTAGTAGCGTCCGAAGAAGGCCTTCCACACCGTCGTGCCCTTGCCGTCGATGTCCCACGCGAAGCCGACGCGCGGGCTCAGCTCGTTGAAGCTGGCCACGGTGGTGGCGGGGGTCGTGACCGGCTGGAAGAACGCGCTCTGGTTGGGCGTGTAGCTCTGCTCGGGCCATCCGACGACGTAGTGGTCGAAGCGGGCCCCGAGGTTGAGCGTCACCCTCTTGGTCACCGCCCACCCGTCCTGCACGTAACCGGCGACGAGCTTGCAGTCGTTGATCGAGTTGTTGGGCGTGTTCCAGATGTCCAGCTCCGACGGCTGCCCGTTGCGGTCGCGGTAGTAGATGTCGCCCGGCTCGAAGCTCAGGTAGGCGCGCCGGTCGCGGTAGGCCTCGAAGCCAACCTTGAGGCTGTGGTTGCCCGCCCAGTTGTCCTTGAAGTACGAAAGGCTCCCCGAGACCTGCGGCTTCCATCGGATCTGGTCCTGGTACGTGTTGTTGGGACCGTCGGCGCCGTTGGCTCCGCTGCGCTGGCCGGTGACCAGGTCGATCCGCCCCACCGGCACTCCCGTCGTGTCCGAGGACTTCGTCTGGGGCGGGAAGAGCGGGAAGCGGTTGTACCAGTGGGCCACCTGCAGGTCGAGGAACAGCCGGTCGGAGAGGACGCTCGTCCACTCCAGCTTGACGGGGCGGTTCCGCGAAGGCTGGTAGTAGGCCGTCTCGGGCGGGACGGCCAGCGAGAGGTCGCGGAGCGGCTGCAGCTTCGTGCGCTGGTTGAAGAACCCGATGAGCTGGTTGCGGGGGTTGATCTGGTAGGTGAGCTTCGCCGTGTAGTTGGTGAGCCGGCTCTGCGCGTTGTTGGGCAGGCCGAGGATGATCTTGTACTGGTTGTTGTCGCGGTAGCCCGCGTAGAACCAAACCTTGCCCTTCACGATCGGTCCCCCCACGCCCACGTTGAGGTCGTACTGCTTCGTGATCGGGTTCCCGCGGGAGAGGCCCACCTGCTGGCCGGAGACAGGGTCGCGGATCGAGGGCGCGCGGAACCCGCCGTCGGTGACCGCGGCCGGCGTCTTGAGAGCGGCGGGCACGTTGTCGGAGATCGTGCCGCTGTCCTCGTAGTCGAAGTAGGCGGTGCCGTGGAAGCGGTCGCCGCCCGACTTCACCGTGATGTTGAGCAGGGCCCCGGGCCCGGCCTGCTCGCCCATGTTCCCCGCGCCGCCGAGCTGGAACTCCTCGAAGCTGCCGAAGTCGAAGTAGCCGGCGTTGGCGTTGGTGGCCTCGGTGACGTTGATCCCCTCGAGCAGCGTCTTGTTCTGGTCCCCCACCCCGTAGGTCAGGTAGCCGGTCTGGGTGCCGGTGTGGCTGCCCCCCACGTCGTAGCCCGTCATCTGGAATCCGGGGGCCTGGGACATGGCGGCCCACACGTCGCGGGCGTTCGGGATGTCCTGGAGCAGCTCCTTGGTGAAGCTGGTGCCGATGCTGGTGGTCTTGACGTCCACCGCCGGCGACTCGCCCGTGATGGTGACACTCTCCGAGACGGTGGCCAGGGGCAGCTGCGCGTCCACGGTGAGCGTGGTGTTGAGGCCGACCCGGATCCCCTCCCGCTTCAGCGTCCGGAACCCGGACGCCTCGAAGGTCAGCGTGTACACGCCCGAGGGCAGGGCCGGGAAGCGGTAGATGCCGTCCGTGGCGGAGGTCGTCGTCTGCGGCTGGATGAGCGCGGGGCCGGAGGCCGTCACGGTCGCGCCCGGCAGCACCGCCCCGCTGTTGTCGGTCACCGTCCCCACGACGCGGCCCCGTAGCTCCTGGGCCGCGGCGGGCAGGGCGGCCAGGACGAGGAGCATCAAGATGCTCCCGGCGATCCGCACGGGGTTCGATTGCATGGATCCCTCCTGCTCGCGACGGACGAAAAGACCGCTCC
>QHVM01000037.1:5083-16213 GCA_003223555.1 Acidobacteriota bacterium
TCAAGGGGTCTCGGGATCTTGAACGCCCAGCCGGCGCAGGGCCGCCTGCGCCCGCGCTAGCAGGGCGCCATCGCCCAGGCCCCGGGCGGCTTCCCGGAGGCCCCGGTAGCCTTCGACGTTGCGCGGGTTCAGCGACACCGCCTGGTGAAAGAGCCGCGCCGCTTCCCGAGGGTCGCCGCTCTCCATCTCGAAGACGCCGAAGTTGTTGAAGTGCGCCCAGCCGTCCGGCTCCGCCTGCAGCAGCGTCTCGAACGCCCGCCGCGCGCCGGCGGGGTCACCCTTCTGCGCCCGGGCGATGGCGGCCACCTCCAGCGCGCGTGCCGCATGGGGACTGCGCGCCAGCACCGTCTCGCTGCGCTGGAGCGCCTCGTCGCGGCGTCCTCGGGCCAGCATGGCCGTGGCGAGAAAGCCCTCCGCCTCGCCGTCCCCGGGCGCGACCGCCAGCGCCTGCCGGGCCAGGCCCTCCACCGCGTCGATGTTCCCTGCCCCTTCCTGCACCTCGGCCCCCAGCAGGAGCGGACGCACCGCGCGCGGATCGGCCTCAGCCGCGGCGGCCAGCTCGCCGAGGGCCTCGCCCGGCCGGTCGAGATTCAGGAAGAGGAGTCCGAGGGCCGTGTGGGCCGCGGCGCGAGCGGGCCCGGCGGTGAGCCGACGCAGGACCTGCTCGGCCTCCGCCGCCCGCCCGCTCTTCAGCGCCGCGCGGACCAGGCCCTCCATAGCGGCCACGTCCGGGCGCGGGTCGTCCATCGCCTCCTGGTAGAGGTCCAGGGCCCAGCCGAAGCTGCCCGCGCGCTCCAGCATCCGCGCCCGCTCGAGCCGGGTCGCGGGCGGCGGAGCGGCGCCGAGCGCCGCGAAGGCGGCCAGCGCCGCCGGCGCCGGGAAGCCGTGGGCCGCCTTCCGGATGGCGGTCCGGTTCTCGCGCGCCGTGTCGGCATGCAGGAAGCGCGGGGCGCTGAACTCCAGCCGGGGCCGGTCGTCGGTATGGCGAGGGGCGCCGGCGGCGAAGCGCACGAGCGCCTCCCCGCCGAGGGCGTAGAGCGTAGCCAGGCCGGCCGCGGTGCGCACCTCGACCCCGGCCAGGTCCTCCCGGACCTCCGGCTCCTCCATGCGGCGGGCCAGGACCTCGACGTCCACGCGGGGTAGCCGCGGCTCGCCGCCCACGAGCAGCGCGTCGCCCTCGTTCACGAGGAACAGGGCGGAGTCGCCGAAGACGTCGGTGAAGCCCGCTACCACCGTGCGCAGGTCGCGCGGGTCCATGTTGTAGATGTGGGTCCACTGGCAGAGCAATCCGCCGGGGGCGAGGCGGGAGCGGGCGAGACGGAAGAAGTCCCGGGTGAAGAGCGCGGACACGCCGGCCATCCACGGGTTGGAAGGCTCGGAGATGATCACGTCGTAGCGGCGCTCGTCCATGAGCAGGTGGTTGCGGCCGTCGGCCACGCGCAGCGCCAGTCGGGGATCGTCGAGCACGCCCCGGTTGGACCGTACGAACAGACGCGCGGCGGCCACGACGTCGGGCGAGATCTCGACCGCGTCCAGCCGCCGCAGCGGATGGGCGAGCGCGGAGCCGGCGGTGACGCCGCTGCCGAGGCCGATCACGCACGCCTCACGCGGGGCGGGGTGGAGCAGCAGCGGCAGGTGGGCGAGCAGGCGCTGGGTGAGCATGTCGGCGCCGCTGGTGGCGTCGATCTTGCCGTCCACCGCCAGGGAAAGCGTGCCGCCGAGTCGTTTGACCGAGACGGCGACCTCCGCCCCTTCGCGGTAGAAGACGAGCTCTCCCGCGCGGAGCTCCTCCTCCAGCCGGCCCGGCGCGGCGTAGACCGCGTACTTGTAGACGCCGCCCGAGAGCAGGTCGCGGTCCCAGGCCGGCAACGACGCCGCCGCGAGGGCGAATGCCGCGACAGCGAACACGAGGGACGGGTAGAGCTTCGCGCGGGGCAGGCCGCTGGCCGCGAGCGCCAGCGCGCCCGCCAATGCCTGGACGGCGCCCGCCGCCACCAGCGTCGGCTGGATGCCGAAGCGAGGAAGCGCGACGAAGCCGGCCAGCAGGGCCCCCGCCACCGCGCCCCACGTGTTCCAGGCATAGACGCGCGCCGTGGCCCGGGCGGCGCCCGAGGGCCGGGCCACCACCTGGACGGCCAGGGGGAAGGCTGCCCCGAACAGGGCACTGGGCAAGGCCAGGAGCAGGAAAACGCCCGCGAGCTCCAACGCCATGAGCCTTCCCATCCGGTCGGCGTTGGCCCGGACCAGCTCTCCCACCGGCACGGGCACGCGCCCGATGGCGACCACGACGGCCAGGCTCGCCATCGCCGCCGCCGATTCCACGAGAGCCAGCAGCAGCGCCGGATGCCGCCCTCGAGCGGCCGCGGCGCTGCCGAGAGCGATGCCGGCGATGACGGTGGCGAGGATGAAAGCGAACGCGAAGGCGGTCGGGCCGACGAGCAACACCAGGGCGCGGGTCCAGGCGACCTCGTCCGCCAGCGCCGCCAGGCCCGACAGCGCGATCACCCCGAGGACGAGCTTCGTCCGCGCAGCGGTCGCGTCGCCGGCCGCGGACCGGGTCGCGGACGGCGCCATCCCGGTCCCGCGCCAGACGATCGCCGCCGCGGCGAGGTTCCACGACACCGCCACCAGCGTCGAGCGCCCGATCCCCAGGCCCGGCAGGAGCAGGAACACGCAGGCCAGGGCGCCCATCACGGCGCCCCCGGTATTGGCGGCATAGAGGCTGCCCGCGACCCGTCCGGCGAGCTCGGCCGGGGGGCCGGCGATCGCGGTCAGGAGGGGGATGGTCATGCCCATGAGCGCCGTCGGGGCGAGCAGGGACGCTGCGCTCAAGGCAATCCGACCGCCTTCGAGGAGCGCCGGCGACCCTTCAGGACGATGGAGGGCGATGAGGAGCGCCATCCCGCCGCGAAGCAGCAACGGGAAGAGGATCGCCGCGCCGGCGATGCCGATCTCGATGAGGGCATAGGCGCGGGAGCGGCGGGCCGGAGGCACGCGCTCCACGCCGCCGGCGGCCAGGGCGCCCCCGAGGGCCAGGCCGGCCATGAACGTGGCGAGCACGGTGGAGACGGCCACCACCGTGTGCCCGAGCAGCAGCGTGAGCTGGCGCGTCCAGAGGACCTGGTAAACGAGGGCAGCCGCGCCGGAGAGAAAGCAGGCCAAGAGGAGGGAAGGCGGGGGACCGGTGGCCATCCTCATGAAATGCGCACGTTAGCAGAACCCCCCAGCCGGGTTCCCGCCCGGCGGCCGCGGCCCGGCAACCCAAAGTGTCACAAGACTTTGACATTGAAAACAATACAGTGGCAACGATGGCGTGGATCGCGATCACAGGTTCGCTCCAGGCGAAGAGTCTGCAAGCCGATTTCCAGGAGGCGCTCCGGGGCCTCGCCGGGTCCTGGACGATCGACGTCGCTGAGAATCTGGTAGGCGGCTGGTGGCTGGCGGTGTTCCGACGCGATGACGGCTTCGAAAGGACGCTGCTCCTCTCCCCGATGGAGCAGTCCGCGGGGCCCCTGAGGGAGAGCGTCCAGCAGGCGTTCCGCGTCGTTCCGCCGCGGACGGGATCAGCCGCCGTCCTGCCCCCGGGCGTGAACTACGACCGGCGGGCGGCGCCGCGGCGGTAACACCCTCGCCGCGGCGGCCTCGATCACCTCGAGGGCCGACCTGTCCCACATCGCCTCCTCCAAGCCGGCGTCCTCGCCCAGCCGTGCATGGAGCTCGATCACGATCCATCGCCGGAACGCGTGCTTCAATTCGGCGCAGAAGGGCGCTTCGTCGAGCCCGGTCGCCTGCAGGGCGGCGGCGACTGCTTCATGGAATCGCGCCGGAGGATGGCAGCGGTCATAGGCGACGATCCGGTCGTCACGCCACGTCTGGCGTAACGAGTGGAAGAACGTGGGCCGGCCATCGAGGACGAAGCCGTCCGCCTCGTATTGCTCGCCCTCCACGAATTGCTCCACCACGCCGAACTGCGCCAGCTCGGGCGCGAAGCGCTCGAGGATCGCCACCTCGTCTATGGGATCGCGGAAGTGGCGCACGCCTGAGCCGAGCGCGCTCGAAGGGGCCTTGACCACCCGGGGCGTCGCCGCCCCTCCGAACCTGTAGGGCCACCACTCCGGGTTGAGGCCGGTCGCGGCCAGGGCCACGCGCAAGGCGAGACGGCTCGAGCAATTGAGGGCGGCCCGCAGAGAGACGTGGCGGGTGCCGTCATCGAGGGCGCCGACGGGCAGGACGGCGTCCTCGACCAAGGGCATGGTGAACCGGGCCGGGCCGCTCCTGGCAGGCGGTCGCCAGTGCTCGCTCGTCCCGACCCAGACGACCCCACGCGCCCCGCGGCAAGGTCCCACGGCGGCAGGATAGTCGCTCCTCGGACAGCCGAGGTCAACGTGCTAACCTCAGGCCCGGGTTCCGGGTCGGGGATGATCATGAGACTGAGCCCGGCCGGGCTGGCGGGCGCCGCCGCGGCGGCGCTGGGCCTCGCAGGGGCGCCGCGGGCTCCCACGCTGCCGCCCGAGGCGGCCGAGGCCGGCTACGTCGGAGCCGCCCGTTGCGCCCAGTGCCACGCGGCCATGGGCGGGAAGTGGTCGTCGGGCCGCCACAGCCGCATGCTCCAGCCGGCCATGGCCGCGACCGTGGCGGGCGACTTCTCGCGACGTGCGCTCGAGCTGAGGGGCCGGCGCTATCGGCTCCGCTCCGAGGCGGGCGCCTTCTTCATCGGCGAGACCGACCTCGACGGCCGCGAGCGGGAGCGGCGCGTCGACTTCACTCTCGGCAGCCGGCGCATCCAGCACTACCTCACGACCCTGCCGGACGGACGGATCGTGGTCCTGGCTCCGAGCTGGGACGTCGGCCGCCGGCAGTGGTTCCACAACATGGAGATCGTCGACCCCGAGGAAACGGTTGAGGCGCGGGTCCAGGTCTGGAACGCCAACTGCGTGGGGTGCCACGTCAGCCAGGAGCAGAAGGGCTACGAGCCGGCCTCCGGCCGCTACCGCACGCGGTGGATGGACTTCGGCACGAGCTGCGAGGTCTGCCACGGTCCCGGCCGGCGCCACTCCGCGGAGGGCAAGGCGGAGGTCGTCCATCCCGAGCGGCTGGGCGCCGAGCGCGGCACCATGGTGTGCGCGCAGTGCCACTCCCTGCGCGACGTCACCGCTCCCGGGTTCCGGGCCGGCGAGGACTACTTCGACCATTTCATGCCGATCCTCGAGTACGCACAGAAGGTCGACAAGGACCCGGCCTACTGGCCCGACGGCCGCCCGCGCCGGTTTTCGAACGACGCCCTCGGCTTCTGGCAGAGCCGCTGCTTCCTCGAGGGAGGCGCCTCCTGCGTGACCTGCCACCTCGATCCCCACGTGCCCGACGTAGACCGTAACCCGCAGCTCGCGCCCGCCAACAACGGCCTCTGCCTCGCCTGTCACGAGCCGATCGGCGCCCGGCTCGCCGCCCACACCCACCACCGCGGGGACGGCCCCGGCAGCTCGTGCGTCGAGTGCCACATGCCGCGCACCGTGTTCTCGATCAAGGCGCGGATCCGCGACCACACGCTTTCCGTGCCCGCGCCCGAGAACACGGCGCGCTTCGGGATCCCCAACGCGTGCAATGGCTGTCATCGCGACAAGGGCCCGGCGTGGGCGGTGGCCGCCCTCCAGTCCTGGGGCGCGGCCGGGCCGGCCCGGCGCCGACTCGTTCGCCGCGCCGAGGCCTTCAGCGCCGCGCGCAAGGGCGAGCCTTCCGCCGAAGCTGCGCTGCTCGGCCTGGCGTCCCGCCCCGACGAGCCCCCGCTCGTCCGAGCCAACGCGGTCGGTCACCTGCGGCGCTTCGAGGGCCCGCGCGTCCAGGCCGCGCTCGTCGAGGCGCTCCGGGCCGATCATCCGCTCGTGAGGGCAGTGGCGGCGCTGACCCTGGCGGAGAAGAAGACGGGGGCGGCGCTGGCCGCGGCCCCGCTGGCCGCCGCCCTCGCGGACGATCGCCGGATCGTGCGCATCGGGGCGGGGTTCGCGTTGATGAACGCGGGGATCGCCCACTTGCCGGGCCGGGACGGGGAGCGGTTGGAAGCGGCCAAGCGCGACTACGTCGCCCGGGCGGCCCTGCTCGCCGACGACGCGGAGACGCAGCTCAACCTGGGCAAGTTCCTGTTCCTCGACCGCAGCTACGATGCGGCGGCGGGAGCCTTCGAGCAGGCCCGGCGCCTGCAGCCCCGGCTGCCCGGCGGTGCCTACTTCCTGGCCCTGGCCCGGGTCGGTCAGGGCCGGGTCGAGGAGGCGCGGAAGCTGCTCGAGGCGCTTCCGGGGGCGGACCCTTATGCCGAGCCGGCCCGGCAGTTGCGGGCGAAGCTCGAGGCTCCCCGGTGACGGCGATGAGCAACGCCAGCGAGCCTCGCCCGGCCCTGGGCCTCTTCCTTCCCGACGCCACCAACGACTATCAGGGACTCGTGCAGGCCGACGTCACCCGCGTGGCGGGCCGGGCGGGCCTCGAGGTCGTCGCGCACTCCGCCGACAACAGCGTGATGACCCAGATCCAGCAGCTCTTCTCCTGGCTCCACGGCCCGGCCGCCGGGCGCACGAAGGGCCTGGTCGTGATGCCCGTGCTGCAGACCGCCCTCGATCGCGTGATCCGGGAGGGAGCCCGCGCGGGCGTGCCGTGGGCCTTCCTCCAGCGGCGGCCCGACAAGCTGGATGCGCTGCGCGCCGAGTTCCCCGACGTCCCGCTCTTCATCGTGATGCCCGACCAGCGCGAGATCGGCGCGATCCAGGCCCGGCAGTATCGCTCCCTCCTGCCCCGCGGTGGCACCCTGCTCTACGTCCAGGGCCAGGCGGCCAGCTCCCCGGCCCAGGCCAGGCTGGCCGGCGTGCAGGAGGGATTGGAGGGCTCGGGCCTGCGGATCGCGACGGTCCTCGACGGCAACTGGAGAAGCGAGGACGCCGAGAAGGCGGCGACCGACTGGCTGGTCCTGATGCTGAGAGCCGGAGGGGTCAAGATCGATCTCGTCGGCTGCCAGAGCGACATGATGGCGATGGGGGTGAAGAAGGCGCTCGCCGCCGTGGCGCAGACGCTTCAGCGGCCGCAGGTTGCGGACATTCCGGTCGCCGGCTGCGACGGGCACCCGCAGGTGGGCCGCAAGTTCGTGGACGAGGGCCGGCTCGCGGCCACCATCGTCGTGCCGTCGACCGGCGCGCCGGCGATGGAGCAGCTGCTCAAGGCCGTCGCTACCCGGCAGATGCCCCCTGCGGAGCTGATCCTCCACTGCACGTCCTACCCGGAGGAGGCGGTGCTGGCCGCCCGCCGGGGCTAGGACTATTCCAGCTCCAGCGGCTTCAGCAGGCGCACCCGCCAGTGCGAGCCGGCGGGGAAGGTGACCTCCTTGCCTCGGGTGGCGAGCACGGCGCCCGTCCCGGCCCCGGCCCCGACGAGCGCCCCCTTGGCCGCGCCGCCCTTGCCGTCGACGAGCGCGCCCACGACCGCTCCCGCCCCCGCGCCGCCGCCGATGATCTTGGCGTCGCGGCCGTGCGTGGCCGGAGCGAGCGCGCCGATGCGGCGAGCCGAGATCCGGTACGTCTTGCCGCCGGCCACCAGCTCGTTGAAGGACATGGACAGGTACGCGCGGCCCTTGACCTTGCCCGAGCGGCGGGCGCTGACGACATGGCCGCGCAGCTCGCTGCCGGCCGGGATCACGACCTTGCCTCCGGAGAGCACGTCGGCGCGCACCTTGGCGTCGACCCGGTCCTCCGGATGGCTGGTGGCGGACGACACCGTCGTCTCCAACGTCACCGGGATGGCGGCGCCAGCCGGCAGTTGCCTCGCCGCCGCCGCGTCGGCGGCGAAGGCGGCGAGCACGACGGAGGCGAGGACAGCGGGCCACGCGGATGGGCGGAGCATCGTGGTCCTCCTTCGGGCGCGATTGTCGCTCCCTTCACATCAAGATAGTACGCCTGCCGCCGGGGGCGGTGAGGCCGATCACCGAAGGGGAGGGGGCGGCGGGATTGACAGCCGGGCGGTCCCGGCGGTACTGAGGAGGTGCAAGCAGCGACAACTGCTAGGAGGATCACATGAGCTCGGTCGCCCGCGTCATCGAGATCAGCGCGCAGTCCAGCAAGAGCTTCGAGGATGCCATAGACGCCGGCCTGTCCCGGGCCGAGAAGACGCTGCGCAACGTCACCTCGGCCTGGGTCAAGGACCAACGGGTGGACGTCAAGAAGGGCAAGATCACCGGCTACCAGGTGAACCTGCTCGTCACCTTCGTGCTGGAAGACTAGCCACAAGCAGCCGGCGGCGGATTCACTCCGCCGCGAGCGACGGGGGGGAGCGCGAATGCGCGCGGGGGGGTGCTTGCGTTTGGGCTGTATCCCCCGAGCTCCGAACTAAGAGATCAAGCTCCTGACGAGTGCCTCGTGGGCGCGGGGGATGACCACCTGCGCCACGAGCATGCCGTCCTTCTTGATGGTCGCCACACCCGCGGCCACCGCCGCCCGCACCGCGCCGACGTCGCCGGTCAGGACGACCAGTCCCTTGGCCCCCGGCTGGTTGCGGGCCTCGATGAGGGTCACCTCCGCCGCCTTCGCCGCGGCGTCCCCGGCATAGATGGCCGAGGCGACCTCCTTCGTCTCGATGATGCCGACCGCCTCCACCGCCTCCACCTTGACCCGGCCCTTGATCGCGGCCGGCAGCTGCGGGTGGGCGTTCTGGATGAGGAAGTGGTCGACGACCGTGTCGCCCGCCGCCTCCCGGCCGGCCAGCATCGAAGACTCGACGTCGGCGACCATGCCTCCGACCATGATCAGGTACTTCCCTCGGGGTACGATGGTGGTCATGAGCAGCTCCACCCCCGCCTTCTTCATCATCGCGTCGGTGGCCTCGATGCCCCGGGCGATGGAGCTGGTCTCCAGGAACCCGATGGAAGGACCGTTCATGCTACGGGGCAGGCTATGCCGGTGGCGCGGCCCGGTCAAACACCATTGCGCCCGTTAGAAAGGATGTCCAACGATGGCGGTCGATGACGTCACCCTGCACAAGATGGCCCAGCGGCTCCGCCGCGACTGCCTCGAGTCGACCTCCGCGGCCGGATCGGGCCATCCCACGAGCTGCATGTCGGCGGCGGAGCTGGTCTCCGTCCTCTTCTTCGACGAGATGCGCTTCGACCCCCGCGACCCGACCGGCCGCGACCAGGACGTTTTCGTGCTCTCCAAGGGTCACGCCGCCCCGGTGCTGTGGGCGGCGCTCAAGGAGGCCGGCTGCATCGACGACGACCTCCTGGGCCTGCGCCGCTTCGACAGCCGGCTCGAAGGCCATCCGACACCGCGCGTGCCCTGGGTGAGGGTGGCCACCGGCTCGCTCGGACAGGGCGTGTGCGCGGGAGCGGGGATGGCCTGGGCGCGCAAGCTCGATAGGTCGGAAGGCCGCGTCTTCGTCCTCCTCGGCGACGGCGAGGCGGCGGAAGGCTCGGTGTGGGAGGCGGCGGAGTTCGCATCGTTCTACCGGCTGGACAACCTCTGCGCGATCTTCGACGTCAATCGCCTGGGGCAGAGCGGGCCCACGATGTACCAGCACGACCTCGAGCCGTACCTCGCGCGGCTGCGCGGCTTCGGCTGGGAGGCCCTGGCCATCGACGGCCACGACCTCCGGGCGGTGAAGGAGGCCTTCGCGCGGGCTCGGGCCACGAAGGGCAAGCCCTTCGGCCTGGTGGCCCGGACCTTCAAGGGCAAGGGCGTCTCGTTCCTCGAGAACAAGGACGGCTGGCACGGCAAGGCGGTCAAGAAGGGCGAGGAGCTGAGCAAGGCCCTGGCCGAGCTGGGGGATACGTCGGTGAGCGTCAAGGTGGAGCCGCGCCGCTATCCGCCCTCGCGGCCGAGCGGGGCCGGCGAGCCCCGCGTCGAGCCGAAGTACAAGCTGGGCCAGGAGGTGGCGACCCGGGAGGCCTACGGGGCCGCCCTGGCCACCCTGGCCCGGACTGCGCCCCAGGTCGTCGCGCTCGACGGCGACGTGAAGAACTCCACCTTCAGCGAGAAGTTCAAGGAGGCGGCGCCCGACCGCTTCGCCGAGGCCTACATCGCCGAGCAGAACATGATCGGGGCCGCCCTCGGGATGTCGACCGAGGGCAAGATCCCCTTCGCGTCCACGTTCGCCTGCTTCCTGTCCCGCGCCTACGACTTCATCCGCATGGCCGCGTATTCCCGGCCCTCGCATCTCGTGCTGTGCGGCAGCCATGCCGGCGTCTCCATCGGGGAGGACGGCCCCTCGCAGATGGCCCTCGAGGACCTGGCCATGATGCGGGCGGTGCTGGGCTCGACCGTCCTCTACCCGAGCGACGCGGTGAGCGCGGAGCGGCTGGTGGAGACGGCGGCCCGCACGCCCGGCATCGTCTACATCCGCACCTCGCGGCCCAAGGGCAAGGTCATCTACGACAACGGCGAGGCCTTCCCCGCCGGCGGATCCAAGACGCTGCGCTCGAGCCCCCGGGACCGGGTGACGATCGTCGCCGCGGGGGTCACGGTGACCGAGGCGCTCGAGGCCCACGAGACGCTGGCCAAGGGCGGGATCGCGGCGCGCGTGATCGACCTCTACTCCGTCAAGCCGGTCGACGAGGCGACGCTGCGCAAGGCGGCCGAAGAGACCCGGGGCATCGTCACCGTGGAGGACCACAACGTCTGGGGCGGCATCGGAGACGCGGTGGCGGCGGCGGTGGCGGGCCGGACCCGGATGGAAGTGCTGGGCGTGCGGGAGGTTCCCCGCTCGGGCAAGCCCGAGGAGCTCATGAAGGCCTACGGCATCTCGGCCGACGCCATCGTGGAGGCCGCCAAGCACTTGGCCTGAGCTACGCCTCCAGCGTTGCAGTTCGCCTGGCAGCGTTTGCCGCGCGAAGCGGAGCGTTTCCGATGCGGCGGAGATGAGGATTCACTCCGAGTCTCCGCCCTCGGGTGAAAGACATACGCGCAGCGGAGCGCGGCACATCCCGGTTCAGGTTCGGCGGATCACCACCGCGGTGGCATCGTCCTCCCACGGCAGTTCGTCCCCGAACGCGAAAGCGGAGGCGAAGAGGCGGTCGACGAGCGCCGCCGCCGAGGCGGGCGATTCCTCCACCAGCCGGCGCAGGCGTGCTTCGCCGAAGAACTCGCCGTCCGGGTTGCGGCGGTC
>QHVM01000052.1:0-25134 GCA_003223555.1 Acidobacteriota bacterium
TAGTCGGAGGTGGTCTCCTCGACCTGGGTCCGAAGCTGCTTGACGCGGCCTTCGATGTCCTTCTTCTTGCCCGCGCCCTCGACGATCGTGGTGTTGTCCTTGTCGATGGTGATCTTCTTGGCCTGGCCGAGGTCATCGACCTTGAGGTTCTCGAGCTTGATCCCGAGGTCCTCGGTGATGGCCTTCCCGCCGGTGAGGGTCGCGATGTCCTCCAGCATGGCCTTGCGGCGGTCGCCGTAACCCGGGGCCTTGACCGCGGCCACCTGCAGGGTGCCGCGCAGCTTGTTCACCACCAGGGTGGCGAGAGCCTCGCCTTCCAGGTCCTCGGCGACGACGAGCAACGGCTGGCCGAGCTTGGCGACCTGCTCCAGAAGAGGAAGCAGATCCTTCAGGTTGGAGATCTTCTTCTCGTGGATGAGGACGAGGGCGTTCTCGAGCACGACCTCCATCCGCTCGGGATCCGTCACGAAGTAGGGCGAGAGGTAGCCGCGGTCGAACTGCATGCCCTCCACCACCTCGAGCGAGGTCTCCATCGACTTGGCTTCCTCGACGGTGATGACCCCGTCCTTGCCGACCTTCTCCATCGCTTCCGCGATGATCCCGCCGATCGTCTCGTCGTTGTTCGCGGAGATGGTGCCCACCTGGGCGATCATCTTGCCCTTGACGGGCTTGCTCAGCCGCTTCAGCTCCTCGGTGACCGCCGCCACCGCCTTCTCGATCCCCCGCTTGAGCTCCATCGGGTTCGCGCCGGCAGTGACGTTCTTGCTCCCCTCGCGGTAGATCGCCTGGGCGAGCACCGTCGCGGTCGTGGTGCCGTCTCCGGCCACGTCGGAGGTCTTGCTCGCGACCTCCTTCACCATCTGGGCCCCCATGTTCTCCAGGGGCTCCTTGAGCTCGATCTCCTTCGCCACCGTCACGCCGTCCTTGGTGATGAGGGGCGCGCCGTACTTCTTGTCGAGGACGACGTTGCGGCCCCGGGGACCGAGGGTCACCCTCACCGCATCTGCCAGGCGGTTGACCCCGCGGAGGATCGACTGCCGGGACTCGTCACCGTACGTGATCTGCTTCGCCATGCTCTTGCCTACTTCCTTAAAGTGTGCGCTTGGGACGACTACGCCAGCACGGCCAGGACTTCGTCTTCGCGGAGGATCAGGACCTCCTCGCCGTCGATCTTGATGTCGGTCCCGGTGTACTTCCCGAAGAGGATCTTGTTGCCCACCTTGACGTCCAGCGGGAGCTTGGTGCCGTTTTCCAGGATCTTGCCGTTTCCGACGGCCAGGACCTCGCCCTTCTGGGGCTTCTCCTTCGCCGTATCAGGGATGATGATGCCTCCCTTGGCGGTTTCCTTTTCCTCGATGCGGCGAACCAGCAAACGGTCGTGAAGCGGACGTACTTTCATCATGGCTTTCTCCTATGGATCAACGAGTCCTCCCGCCCCTCTGCCGGAATCGAGGCGGCTTCGGATGGCGTCAGCCGCGACCGATCGCAGTATCCGCGACGGTTCAGACACGCCGTGTAGTTGCGCACGCGCTCGGCGCGGGTGATCTCCTGGGCTTCCAACCGACTGAGCAGAGAGTAGTCACAACTGTCTCGACCCTCCCGGCAAGCCGACATGTTGCTCACGTGCACGGCGACCTCGACCTCGGCGGCCTCCCGCTCGTTCAGCTTGGAGCGGTCGCATCCCTCCCAGCCGTTGCTGCAATTCGTCACGTTGCGCTGGCGTTCGGCCCGCGCCACTTCCCGTGCTTCCGGCCGAGTGAGTTCCGAGTAGTCGCAGCGCCCCCGGCCGTCCTTGCAATTGGCGACGGTGCGCTCGCGCTGCGCGCGCGCGACGTCACCGACCTCCAGCTGGGTGAACGTGGACGGGTCACACGGTCCGATGTCGTCCTTGCAGTTCGAGAGCTGCCGCTGATGCTGGGCCACCGCCACTTCACGGGCCTCCGATCGCGTGAGCCGTGACTGGTCGCAAGGGTTGAATCCGGCCTTGCAATTGGACACGTTGCGATCGTACGCGGCGACGGCCAGCGCGATCGCCTCCGGTTCGGTGAGCTGTGACTGATCACAGGATCTCAATCCGCTCCGGCAGATCGAAAGGTTCCGCGCATGCTCGGCGAGGGTGACTGCGGTCAGCTCCATCTGCGTCAGCAGAGAGCGCTCACAGGCCGGCCAGCCGTTCTTGCACGCGGACAGGTTGGCCGCTGGATCCGGCGTCGCGGCAAGCAACAAAACGGGCAACAGGCTCAATCCGGCGAGGTGCGGAAGCGGACTTGCTCTCATCACGGTCTCATCTCCTTCCGTCGCCTGACCGCGCCGGGGAACGGGGGGGAGCGGACCGGTTCCGCCCCCCGAATGAACGGACCTACCGGCTCGAGGGCGTTACGGCCGCCGGAATCCTATGGAAGGTCGAGTTGGAAACCTCGTACGTTTCGACCCGAGGAGTTCCCTCGACGAACGATGCGAGGAGCTTCGCGACTTCCGGATAGGTCGCGCGGCTGTAAGCCTCCGCATCTTCTGTCCGGTCCCACAGACTGATGCCGAATGCATCCTTGCCGCCTGTGGTGACGAAGGTGATTTCGTCCTGAAACCCCGGCTGCTTTCGAAGCAGCGGGATGATCTCCATCTCGAACCGCCGGGTGAGCTCCGCCGCGCTGTTGGGCTTGAGATGCATTGAGACTTTGCGTGCGAACATTTGGACCTCCTTGGTCCTGGCCGAGGGCACCCCAGATAACCATGAATGCTTAAGATGAGCTGAAAGACGCCCTCGGACACTTAACTAGCATAAGGCAACTTTACTTGCCGTGTCAAGCAGAATCTGCGATCATGCCCTTGAGCTTAATCAAGTGGGTTAACCAGGCTCATCCTCGGTCCATCCAATGGAGGCACCCTGTGGACGTTTGTCTACTGATCCGACAACGGCTCGCCGAATTGGAGCTGGAGCAGAAGGACCTGGCGGCGGCCGCCGAGGTGACGGAGTCCTACGTTTCCCAGCTCCTGGCGCGCAAGAAGATGCCCCCTGCCCCTGACCGAACAGACATCTACGAAAAGATGTCGCGACTGCTGAAGCTGCCGCCGGGGAAGCTATCGAAGCTGGCCGACCTCCAGCGCAAGGACGAGCTCAAGAAGAGCTTGAGTGACCCACCCGCGCCGCTGTTCAAAGAGGTTCGCGAGCTGATTCTCCGGAAGTGCTCACCCGCAAGAGAAGCACAGATCCGCGCGATCTTCGAGAAGCAGCCCTTCGGCGAGCTCGAACGTCTCGTCACGCAAAAGCTGTTGGACGTGGTCAAGAAAGTCGCCCAGGAAGAGCTGGAGAGTGAGAACTGGCTCCGCCTGGTGGCTCGAATGAGTCGGCGCAGCTACGAGGACATGCGAGTCATCGTCCTCGAGTTCCTGGACACGGACGTCTTCAACGTGTCGGTTGAAAACTGCGTTTCCTTCATGGATCCGCTGATTGAATCCTGGGATGTCGACCTCGCGAGCTTCGGCATGGAGATCGTGCTGAACCGGCGGCTGGCTCCCGGCCATTCCAAGAGATTCGAGTTCGTGGAAAGGCCGCCTGACCAACCCCTCAAGGAAGAGCCGGGGCTCAGGGAATTCCTTCGTGACACGTCTCTGAGCAGCGGTGCCGCCGAGGAAGAAATCGAGTTCTTGAAGAGGCTCAGGTTCAAGGAAAAACACCCGACGCCGCTCTATTACTACCGCGAATTACAAAACCTCAGAGACCCGCTTCATTTTCGCGGACCTGTCACGGGAAACGCAGCCCGAAAAGGCTGAATACGCGGTGACCGCCACCCCAGCACGGCCAGGACTTCGTCCTCGCGGAGGATCATGACCTCCTCGCCGTCGATCTTGATGTCCGTCTCGGGGTGCTTCCCTTCGAGCGGAGGACGGCGTTCGGAACCGGCGTTGCACGCACCGGCCAGAGCACGGCCGCGAATGCCAGGCTCATCCACACGAAGCCGGCCCAGGGAGAGCCATGGAGGATGAAGATCAGCCAGGCGATGGACATCGGCGCCACCATCGCGGTCACCCGCATCCAGCGATTCGACACGAAGGTCGTCATGGAGGCCTCCTCGCCGCCAAAGAGCTGCTTTCGCGAGCTGCTGCTTCCGTTACGAGGCACCGGCAATGACCATCGGCCAGCCGATGGCGTGCAGGGCCTGGGCGACCTGGGGACCGAAGTCGTCCTCGTCGAAACCAGGCTTGCGGGCCTGCATGATGACCAGTCGATCATCGGGCTGGATGTCGATCATGGCCCACCCGTTGTCAGCCAGGATGCCGAACGCGGCGCGTCGGCCCTGTTGCTGGTTGAGCCTCCGGGGGCATTTGACCCCTTGGCCGTTGGGCCAGACTGATTGGCCCTTCCAGTGCCAGCGAATGACGGGCAGCAGCTCTTGTTCCTCGTTCATCGGATTGCTACCGGACCCCAGGCGGAATCCTGGCGGGGGCATGTTCCGCATGCGGCCTCCGACACAGAACCCGGCATGAGTCTGTCCTCCCGTCGAAAAGTGCTTTGGTGAGCTGTCGGGAGAAGGGACTACGATCGACAGCGCTCAGGAAAGCGGCGAATACGACTTGCAGGTTACGCTCGTCCCCCCGATAAAGCAAGCACGAACTTGAAGCGTGTCCGCGGGATTGCTCGTCGCAGGGGACTCGGAGCTTTCGTCGCTCGCACGGTCGTTGCTCGCGCTTGACAAGGGTGATCCGGCCTCCTATGCTGGGTGGTTGGCAAGAGGAGGATCGCATGGTACTGACATCGATCTACGACCGGGAAGCCGTCGCGCCCATGTGGCAGGAGCTCGTCGCGGTCGGCGTCGAGCCGCTCACCGCTCCCGAGCAGGTGGATGAGGTCCTGGGACGAGCGTCCGGCACCGTCCTCGTAATCGTCAACTCGATCTGTGGCTGCGCAGCGGGAAGCGCCCGCCCGGGGCTGATGCTCGCCCTCCAGCACTCGGTGATCCCCGACCGCTACGTCACCGTCTTCGCGGGCGTCGATCGCGATGCGGTGAATCGTGCGCGGGAGTACATGGCCGGCTATCCACCCTCCTCGCCCGCGATCGCCCTCTTCAAGGATGGCCGGCAAGTCTTCATGCTCGAGCGCTCCGAGCTTCAGCAGATGATGGACGACCAGGTGGGGGCGGCCCTGCGGAAGGCTTTCGACGAGCACTGCGTGAAGGCCGGACCCTCGGTCGATCCCGAGAAGTTCCGACGGCTCCAGCCGCATCGGGCCTGCGGATCGCAGATTCCGATGGTGGAACGGTCCTCCTAGCCGGGCGGGCTCATCATCAGGACCATCAGCGCCTTCTGGACGTGGAGGCGGTTCTCCGCCTCGTCCAAGACCACCGAACGCGGTCCGTCGATCACCTCCGCCGCCACCTCTTCCCCGCGGTGCGCGGGCAGGCAGTGCATGAAGACCGCGTCGGGCTCGGCCCGGGCCATCAGGGCCTGGTCGACCATGAAGCCCTGGAACGCCTTCGCCCGGGCCGGGGCCTCCGCCTCCTGGCCCATGGACGTCCAGACGTCGGTGTACACGACGTCGGCCCCCTTCACGGCCTCCTTCGGGTCGCTCGTCACCTCCGGCCCCGACCGGTTCGACTTCTGGGCGTCGCGGGTCGCGCTCTTCACGATGAGCTGGTTGGGCTCGTAGCCCGGCGGGGAGGCCACCGACATGGCCATCCCCAGCTTCACCGCCGCGAACATCAGCTCGTGGCAGACGTTGTTGCCGTCGCCGACGTACGCGATCTTCAGCCCTTCCAGGCCCCCCCGCCGCTCGAAAAGGGTGAAGAGGTCGGCCAGGACCTGGCACGGGTGGAGCAGATCCGAGAGGCCGTTGATGACGGGCACCGTGGCGTGCCGCGCCAGATCCAGGATGTCCTGGTGGGCGAAGACGCGGGCCATGATGCCGTCCACGAACCGGGAGAGGACCCGGGCGGTATCGGGGACGGTCTCTCCGCGGTTGAGCTGGATGGCGTCGGCGCCGAGGAACAGGGCATGGCCGCCGAGCTGGTACATGCCCACCTCGAACGAAACGCGCGTCCGCGTGGAGGGTTTCTGGAAGATCATCGCCAGCGTCTTGCCTTCGAGGGCCTTCCGGTAGTCGCCGGGGCGAGACTTGACCTTGCGGGCGAGCTCCAGGATGTCCTCGATGTCCGCCCGGGAGTAGTCCTTCAGCGACAGCAGGTGCTTCTGTTTCATGGGCCTTCCGGGGGTCCTCGCGAGCCGGCGAAAGGCGCATGATACCGCGAACCGTCGTGGTTCAATGGACCGTGCGGGTGATGGCCGTGATCCTGGCCGCGGGCGCCGGCCGCCGGATCGGCGGTCCCAAGGCCCTGCTCCCCATCGCCGGGACCACCTTCCTCGCCCACCTCGCGCGGGCGCTGGCGCGGCCCGGCGTGACCGGGATCGTGGCGGTGCTGGGCCACCAGGCCCGGCGGGTGGTGGCCGAGGCGGGTCTGCCGCCCGATGTCGCGACGGTCGTGAACCCGCGGCCCGACGAAGGCATGCTCGGCTCGGTGATCGCCGGGGTGCGGGCGGCCGACGCGCGCGCCGCCGACGCGGTCCTCCTCCATCCGGTGGACCATCCTCTCGTGGCCCCCGCGACCGTGGACGGGGTGCTGGTGGCCTTGAACGCCGGCGCGATGGTCGCCGTCCCCGCCTACGGGGCTCGCCGCGGCCACCCCGGCGGCTTCGCCCGCCCCGCGTGGCCGTCACTGCTCGGCGCTTCCGCCGCGCGGGGGGCGCGGGCCGTCCTCGCCGACCATCCCGAATGGGTCGTGCGTGTCCCCGGAGATGGCGGGTGCGTGGCCGGCATCGACACCCGGGAAGACTACGAGCGCTTCGTCGGCGTCCTGCCCTAGCGTCCGGGTGTTGCCATTCAACGCAGCGGCCGCAGAGGACGCGCAGAGGCCGCAGAGAACAAACCAAGGCGCAATTAACGTGTTATCATGCCTGGTTTTGTCGATACGAAACGTCGCCATCATCGCCCACGTCGACCACGGCAAGACGACTCTCGTCGACGCCATGCTCCGGCAAAGCGGCGCCTTCCGCGCCAACCAGGAAGTGGCCGAGCGGGTCCTCGACTCGACCGACCTCGAGCGCGAGCGCGGGATCACCATCCTGGCCAAGAACACCTCGGTGCGCTGGCGCGGCACCAAGATCAACATCGTCGACACCCCCGGCCACAGCGACTTCGGGGGCGAGGTGGAGCGCGCGCTGAAGATGGTCGACGGCGTCCTGCTCCTCGTCGACGCCTCCGAAGGCCCGCTGCCCCAGACCCGCTACGTGCTGCGCAAGGCGCTGGAGGCGCGCCTGCCCGCGGTGGTCGTGGTGAACAAGATCGACCGCGCCGACGCGCGGCCGGCGCAGGTGGTCAACGAGATCTACGACCTGTTCATCGACCTCGACGCGGGCGAGGAGCAGCTCGACTTCCCGATCCTCTACACGAACGCCAAGACCGGAGTGGCCAAGACCGCCCCCGATGGGCCGGACGGCGACCTGCGGCCCCTCTTCGAGGCGCTGCTCGCCCACGTGCCCGCCCCGGGCGGAGGCTCCGACGGCGTGCTGCAGCTGCTCATCGCCAACCTCGACTACAGCGACTACCTGGGGCGGCTCGGCATCGGCCGCATCTTCTCCGGCCGCGTGCGCATCGGGGACACCGTCGCGGTCGCCAAGCGCGACGGACGGCTGGAGACGACGCGGGTGACGAAGCTCTTCGCCTTCGACGGCCTCAAGCGCACCGAGGTGGACGGGGCGGACTGCGGCGAGATCGTGGCCCTGGCCGGGTTCGAGGGGATCGCGATCGGGGAGACCATCACGTCCGCGGAGAGCCCGGCTCCGCTGCCCGCGCTGCGCATCGACGAGCCGACGCTGTCGATGATCTTCTCCGTCAACACCTCCCCCTTCGCCGGCCGCGAGGGGCGCTGGGTCACCTCGCGGAACATCAAGGACCGGCTGGAGAAGGAGCTGCTGACCAACGTGTCGATCCGACTCGAGCCCACCGACTCCGCCGACGCGTTCAAGGTGATGGGCCGGGGCGAGCTGCAGCTCGCGATCCTCATCGAGACGATGCGGAGGGAGGGCTACGAGCTCTCCATCTCGAACCCCGAGGTGGTGACGCGCGACGAGGACGGCACGCGCCAGGAGCCGCTGGAGCTGTTCGTGCTCGACGTGCCCGAGGCGTACATGGGCGTCGTCCTCGAGAAGATGGCGATGCGCAAGGGCAAGATGGTGAAGATGATCAACCACGGCTCCGGGCGCGCGCGGCTGGAGTTCCACGTGCCCACCCGCGGGCTCATCGGCGTCCGCTCCGAGCTGATGACCGACACCCGGGGCACGGCGGTGATGAACAGCCTGCTCGAGGGATGGACGCCGTGGCAGGGCGACATCCCGCGCCGCCTGACCGGGGTCCTGGTCGCAGACCGGCCGGGGGAGGCGACCCCTTACACGCTCAATCACCTGGAGGAGCGGGGCGAGCTGTTCGTCGGGCCGGGCACGCCGGTCTACGAGGGCATGATCATCGGGGAGAACGCGCGCCCGGCGGACATGGACGTCAACGTCACCAAGCCGAAGAAGCTGACGAACATGCGGGCGTCCACCGCCGACGAGGCCGTCCGACTCACGCCCCACCGCGTCCTGAACCTCGAGCAGGCCCTCGAGTTCATCAACGGCGACGAGCTGGTGGAGGTGACGCCGGGCGCGATCCGCCTGCGCAAGCGGATCCTGGCCGCCAACCAGCGCCCCAAGCGGCGCAGCGCGGAGCCGGCTTACTGAGGCGCCATGCCAGGGCGCGCGGTCATCGCTTCGCGCGCCGCCCGGCTGAACGTGGCGCCGTTTGCGCCTTGAACAATCAGTCAAAGCTGCGCGCGGAGGCGAATTCACTTCGCCGAAGCGCGCGGGGGGTCTGGGGGGCGCGCCGCTGGCGCCCCCCAGCTCGACGACGACTCCGCGCGCAGGAGCGCCACCTCCTGGGCCAGCTCCTTCACCTGCCGCGTGAGGTCGCTGAGCCGCACCGAGTAGTTCAGGCTCAGCAGCGCGAGGTAGAGGATGCTGAAGAAGAACAGGGTCGAGGTGGGGATGACCGCGCCGACCAGCCCCGTGATCCAGATGAGCAGGTCGTACCGCAGGATCATGAGGACGATGGTCAGGGCGGAGGCGAGCCACAGCCAGGAATACTCGACGCGCAGGCGCCGGCGGCGCACCAGCTCCAGGATCACCAGGAGGAGCACGACCGCGATCGTCAGGAAGAAGATCTTCTGGCGGATGGGCACGCGTCACCCCCTGAGGTCGGACTCCCGGCCCGCGGCGGCCACGAGCAGGGAGAGGAACATGTTGAAGGTGTAGGCCACCGCGCGGCCGCCTCCATGCATGCTGTGGCGGTTATGGCTCTGCCGCATGCGGGCGGGCCGCTCCGCCAGCGCCAACCGGGCCCGGCGGGCCAGTACCAGCGCGTCGGCGTCGGGAAAGCGGTCGGGGAACCGGGCGAGGGCGAACAGCGTCTGTCCCCGCGGGCCGAGGGCCTTCAGGCCCGACGTGGGGTCGGTCAGGCGCAACCCGGTGAGCGCGCGCAACAGCAGCGAGAAGAGCCGCCGGCCCGCGCGCCGGAAGAGGCCGCCGTGGTAGGCGCCCGGCGAGAGGAAGCGCGAGCCCAGGGCCACGTCGGCCCCCTGCCTTACCGCCTCAATGAGGGGTTCCACGTCGGCCGGGTCGTGCTGGCCGTCGCCGTCGAACGTGACGGCCACCGGGTAGCCCCGGCGCAGGCCGTACTTCACACCCGCCTGGACGGCCGCCCCGTAACCCAGGTGGAACGGCAGCTCGACCAGGCGGCAGCCGAGGCGGCGCGCCAGCTCGGCCGTGCCGTCGGTGGATCCGTCGTCGACCACGAGCAGGTCGTCGTCGGGCCGGGCGCCACGCAGCTCTCCCACCACGCCGTGCAGGTTGGCCGCCTCGTTCCAGGCCGGGATGACGACCAGCACACGCTCGCTCAACGCCGGCCGCTCGCGGGGCCGAAGACGCCGCGGTGGAAGTCCGCGACCCCGCGGAGGACCGCGCTCACGCCCGCCCATCGCGGCACCTGCCGCTGCCGCAGCGCATGAGCCAGGTTCAGCGCGACGATGACCGCCCGCCGCAGCCCGCGGGCGGGACCGGTGAGCTCCCCGAGGCGCTCGGCCGCGCGCAGGTGGTTGCGGGCCGCGTAATAGAGCCGGGTGGGGGAGGAAGGCCCCAGGGTGCGGCTTCCTCCGTGGCGCGCCACCGCTCCCCGCACCAGAGCCAGCGACAGCCCGGCCGCCCGCGCGCGCAGGCACCAGTCCGTATCCTCGAAGGAATGGAAGTACGCCTCGTCCAGCGTCCCGACCCGGTCGAGGGCGGCCGCGGTCACCATCCAGGCGGCTCCGGAAAGGGACGCGACGGCGACGCGCGCCTCTCCCGGCCGGAACTCTTCCCCGTGGGCGGCGAGGCGATGCCGCCCCGATCGGGGGTCGAAGCGCACGCCCCGCGATTCGATGCGGCCATCGCTCTCTCGCCGGACCACCGGCCCGGCCGCCGCCCAGCCGGGCTCGGCGCCATCGAGCGCCTCGGCCAGACGGAGCAGGCACCCCGGATCGAGCCGGGCGTCGTTGTTGAGGAGCAGGAAGCGGTCGCAGCCGAGGCGGCGCAGGCGGGCGATCCCGGCGTTCATCCCGGCGGCATAGCCGACGTTGCGCGGCAGGCGCAGCAGCTCGCCGCCGGCGGGCAGGACCGGATCCCCTCCGGGACCGTTCTCGACCACCAGGATGCGCGGCCGGACGGCCTCGTCCCAGGCGGAGCGCGCGGCCTCGGCCGCTTCCTGCGGACGTCCGTTGTCGAGGACCACCACGCCGACCCGTCCCTGCCGCTGCCGCCGCCGGTGGACGGCGGTGGCGTAGAGCGCGGTGAGAGCTTCGGCATGGTCCTCGAGGCTCGGGACGGGAGGCGGCCTCGAGCCGAGCCGCTCCCGGAGCGCGACGTCATCGAGCAGTCGCCGCATGGCGCGGGCAAGGTCGGCGGCGTCCCCCGGCCGGAAGCGCAGGCCGTCGACGCCTTCCCGGACGGCCTCCGCAAGCCCTCCGTGGTCGCTCACGACGAGCGGCCGCCGGGCCAGGAAGGCCTCCTGCACCGTCAGCGGCGCGTTCTCCTCCCATACCGAGGGGACGACGAGGACGTCGAGCCCGGCCAGCACGTCGCCGAGCCGCTCGGGCGCGAAGGCCCCGGCCAGGCATTCTCCGGCGTGGGGGCCCAGGATGCGCCGGACCCGCTGCTCGTAGCCCACGTCTCCGTGGTACGGAACGAAGGGCCCATGGATCCGCAGGGCCGCGCGCGGATCGTCCAGCCGGCGGAAGGCCTCGGCCAGCACGTGCACGCCCTTCGACGGGATGGCGGAGCCGATGAAGCCGAACCGCACGCGTCCCGAACGGTCCGGGCGCCGCGGCGGGACGGCGAGCGGCGCATGGCCGTTCGGCAGGTGCTCGATGCCGGCGACACCCAGCGCCTGCATGCGCTCCTTGAGGAACCGCGACGGCGAGACGAGGACGTCCGCCGCGCGCAGCACCTCGCGCATCTCATCCTCCCGCTCGGCGATCCGTGCCCGGCCGGCCCCGGTGAAGACCGCAAGGGCGTGGCCGGCCGCGCCGGCCAGGGGCAACCGCCGGCCCAGCGAGCGCGCCGCCGGAGAGGCCACGGCCACTTGAGAGCCCACGCACCTCGAGCAGCGGCGGGGCGAGGGCCCCGGGCAGACGCGCAGCTTCGAGTCGACGAGCTGACCGAGCGGGCACAGGGTGGAGAAATCGTGGAGGGTCATGACCACGGCCGCCCCGTGGCGGCGGGCCTCGAAGACGATGCCGGTGGAGAGGCCGGCGAGGTGGCCGACGTGGACGACGTCCGGCCGCGTCTCGCTCAGGACGGCGGCCGCCACTGCGGTCACCCGGCGATCGCGATAGGCCTCGAAGCCGCCGCCCTCGCGCAGCAGGTTGTTGAGGGCCAGGACGCGTACGCCGTCCCGCCGGCTCTCCCTGACCTCATAGTCCGGTCGCGCCGCATCGATGGACCGGTGCAGCACGGTGACCTCGTGATCTCGGGCAAGGGCGCGGGCCAGACCCTCGGTGTACAGCTCCGAACCCCCGATGCCGTACGGCGGCCAGGCGTGGTGGACGAGCAGGACCCTCATGCCCGCGCCGCCTGCGGACGGCTCCCGGCCAGCTCCGCATAGAGCCGGGCCAGCTCGTGCGCTTCCTGCGCCACCGTCTTGAGCGGCGCGGCCGGGGCGGCGCCGCTCAGCGCGCGGCCTTCGGCCACATCGCCGAGCGCGATTCCCAGCGCGGCCGCGTCCCCCGGAGGAACCAGCAAGCCGGCGTCCTCGGGCACGATCTCGGGCACCCCCCCGGTACGAGACGCGATGACGGGCAGGCCGGCCGCCCGCGCCTCGAGGACGCTCAACGGGCTGTTCTCCCACCACAGCGACGGCAGCACGAGGACGTCCAGCCCGTCGAGGATGCGCTCGTGCTCGCGCTCGGGGAAGGGGCCGCGGAAGCGGATCCGCTCGTCGCCCGCCGCTAGGGCGCGGAGCGCGTCCGTGTAGGAGGGAAACACGCGCGGACTGCCGTGCAGGTCCAGCGTCGCCTCCGGTGCCTGCAGGCCGCGGAAGGCCTCGATGAGGACGTGGACACCCTTGTGCGGCGCCAGCGTGCCCACGAAGCCGAAGCGCCGGCGAGGACCGGCGCGGCGGCCGGAAGCACGGGTCACGGCGCCGAGCGGCCAGACCTGGACGCGGCCGGCGGGAACGCCCAGCTCGAGGGCACGATCGCGTGCGAACGCGGTCGGGGCGAGCAGCGCGTCTACGTCGTCCAGGGCGGACCGGAGGGCCGTCCGGCGTCGATCCAGGGCCGGAGCCAGGCCCGCCGGGGGCGGCGAGAGGCGCCGGAGGACGGCCAGGCCCGCCTCGGCGGCCCTCGGCGCGACGGCGTGCAGACGATGCAGGTGGCGCCCGAAGCCCGCCCGCCGCGCCGCGCCCGACAGCCCGCGCTGGAGCGAGGGGACCAGGTAGGGGCTGCCGGCGAGGCACGCGGCGCACGTCCGGTGGTCGACCTCGGCGCACAGCGTGAGGTCGGCCTGCATCCGCAGCCCGTCGCGGGGGCAGCTCAGCCAGTAGTCGTGCAGCGTGAGCAGCGCCGCCGCCCCGCACCGCTTCGCCTCGCCGATGAGGCCGAGCGAGAGGTTCAGCAGGTGTTGGAAATGGACGACGTCGGGGCGGAACCCGTGCAGGACGCCCGCCGCCGCCGCGTCCACTCCCGCGTCGTCGTAGGTCGCCTGGAGCGTCCCGCGGTGGTGGACGTTCACCACCTCGGCCACCTCGAGGCCGTCGTGCTCGCGGCGGCGGACCGAGTAGGGAACCGCGGCCAGGTCGTGGGCCGCGGTGAGCAGCAGCACGTGGTGGCCCTGGTCGCGCAGCGCTCGGGCCAGGCGAAGGGTGTAGACCTCGACCCCCGCGGTCGACGCGGGCGGGAAGGCATGCACGCCGAGGACGATGCGCACGTCAGGCCGGGGCCGGCACGGCGGGGGCCGCCCCGCCGAGCAGGCGCAGGTAGGCCTCGGCCACGCGCTCGGCCCGGTCGTCCATCGCGATGCGGCCGCCCTCGAGGAGCACGGCCCGGTGGCAGAAGCTGGCGATCGTGTAGGGCTCGTGGCTGACCAGGATCACGGTATGCCCGGCCGCGCTCAGCTCGCGGTAGCGCTGGTGGCAGCGGGCCCGGAAGCCGGCGTCCCCCACCGCGAAGATCTCGTCGAGGACCAGGATCTCCCGCACCGCCTTGAACGCGACCGAGTAGGCCAGGCGGGCGGCCATGCCGCTCGAGTAGTGCCGCAGCTCGAGGTTGGCGAAGCGCTCGAGGTCGGCGAAGGACAGGATCTCGTCGATCGCGCTCCGGATCTCGGAGAGCGCGAGGCCCATCACCGAGCCGATCAGGTAGATGTTGTCGATGGCGTTCAGCTCCGGGTTCCAGCCGACACCCAGTTCCAGGATGGGTGTCACCGCCGCGGCGACCCGGACCTCGCCCCGGTCGGGCTGGTAGATCCCGGACACGATCTTGAGCAGCGTGCTCTTGCCGGAGCCGTTGCGGCCCATGATCCCCAGCGTCTCCCCCGCCCGCACGTCGAGGTCCACGCCGTCGAGCACCCGCAGCTCCTCGAAGCGCCGCGGGTGCAGCAGCCCGAAGACGTGCTCGCGCACGGTGTCCCGCCGGACGCTGGGGATCCGGAACGACTTGCCGATGCCGCGGAGGCTGACGATGGCCACGGCTAGAGGTACTCCGCGGCCCGCGGCGCGTGGCGCCGGAAGATCAGGATGCCGGCGGCCAGCGTCACCGCCGTCACCCCGGCCAGGAACAGGTGGGCGCGCGTGCTCGGCAGGACGCCGTCCACCAGGACCATGCGCGAGAACTGGATCACCGGCGTCGGCGGCCAGACATAGAGGTAGAAGTGCAGCCGCTCGGGCAGGATCCCCAGCGGATAGATGATCGGGGCCACGAAGAAGCCGGCCTGGCTCACCACCTCCCACACCTGGTTCAGGTCGCGATACCGGAGGAAGAGCACGCTGGTGGCCAGCGAGAACCCCACCACCATCAGGAGGTATTGGCCGAGGTAGAGGATGAAGAAGCCGAGGCCCGCGAGCGAGGGCGGCCGTCCGGCCAGGCCCAGGAAGGCGACGATCACGACCGAGAACACCCCGAGCGTGATGACCGCGTTCGAGACGGAGGTCACGACCAGGATCCACGAGGGGAAGCGCGCCTTGGTGAGGAGGTAGCCCTTGGCGTGGAGGGAGGTGAGGCCGACCTTGGTCGCCTCCGCGAAGAAGTCCCACAGGAACAAGGCGACGATGAGGTTGATCTTGTAGTGGCGGTCGGAGGCGAAGACGAACGAGAAGACGCCGAGGAGGACGACGAACATCGTGAACGGCTTCAGGAGCGCCCACAGGAAGCCGGCGACCGTGCCGTGGTAGCGGACCTTGAAGTCGGTGCGGACGAGGGTCCAGACGAGCCCGAGCGGATGCGCGCCCGGCCGGGGACGTCGGGCCGGCACGGGCCGTGGCGCGGCGGAGATCGGAAAGGCGATCATCGCGCCCCCATCGCATCGGCGGCGACCGCCGGCCCGGGCGCCCGGTGCCGCTCCCGGGTCTCGGCCGCGTCCTGCTGGATGGTCTTCACCGCGGGAATGCCGCGGCGCAGCCATGGCAGCAGTTCCGGCTCTTCCAGCAGGCGGCGCAGGGCGCGGCGCAGATCGGCGGCGTCGCCGGGAATGAACAGCAGGCCGCTCGTCTCGGGATCGACGAGGTCCCGCATTCCGCCCAGGTCGGAAGCGACGACCGGCACTCCGGCCACGAACGCCTCCCGGATGACGAACGGCGCGTTCTCGATCCAGATCGAGGGGACGACCAGGACGTCCATCTCGGCGAACGCCTCGGCCATGCGCGCGTGCGGCACCGCGCCCGCGTGGCGGACGCCCGGCCGCGCGAGCAGCGGCTCCAGGCGCTCCCGGTAGCGGTCGTCCCCGTGATACGGCGCGTAGGCGCCGTAGAGCGTGAGCATGGCCGCGCCTTCCGGCAGGCCTCCGAAGGCGTCCAGCGCGACGTGGGGCGCCTTGGAGACCATCAGGCTGCCGGCAAAGCCCAGGCGCAGCCGGTCGGACCTCGCGCGCGTGACGCGCCGGAAGGGCCGGTGGTCGATCCCCTGCTCGACCAGCCGCAGGCGCGCGCCGTCGAGGCCGAGATCGAGGAACTTCCGCCGCAGCGTCGGCGAGGGAGCCAGGAGGAACCGCGCCCGCTCGAGCACCTCGCGCACGTGACGGAGCCGTTCGGCGGCCGCTGCAAGTTCCGTGTGCAGGCAGCGTGCGCAGCCCTCGGGCCACGGACCGGGGCAGCGCTCGTAGTCGAGGTCGAGGAGCTGGCCGCGCTGGCACATCAGCCAGTAGTCGTTGAGCGTCACGATCACGGGCAGGCCGGCGGCGGCGAGCGCACCGACGAGGTCGGTGGAAAGGCCCGTCAGGTGATGGACGTGGACGGCGTCGGGCGCGAACTCCTCGGCCACGCGCGCGGCCAGCTCGGTGATCGCGGCGTTGCGGTACGTGTCGGCGAACGAGCGGCCGGCCCGGAAGGTGTTGTTCACGAAGACGAGGCGGAGTCCCTCCCGCTCCTCGCGGCGCACCGCCAGCTCGGGCCGCGCCGCATCGGCCTCCCGGGCGAGCACGAGGACCTCGTCCCCGAAGTCGTCCCGCAGGCAGCGCGCGAGGTCGTGCACGTAGATCTCGGTGCCTCCGCCGGCGGCGGGGGGGAAGCCGTGGACGGCCAGCATCAGCCGCATCAGACGCCCCGCGGCCGCCACCGCAGCCACCCGCGCTCGGCGGACAGCGCGCCCAGGTACTGGCCGAGCGGGAAGGCGAAGGCCAGGGCCAGGGCGCGAGCGAGGGCGCACGGCTTGCGCGCGCCGACGCCGTCCCGCCACGAGCAGCGCAGGTGGCTGCCGAGACAGAGGCCGATCGCCCGCGCGAGGTGGAGCGGCGTCGGCACCGTCCGGAGCCCGAAGAGGGAGCGCAGCTTCTGGTGCACGAGGTACGTCCGCCACAGCTCGTAGCGGGCCGGCCGCTCGTGCGAGTGGACGACCGCCGCTTCCGGCACGTATGCCAGCCGCCATCCGGCCAGGAGCACCTCCTTGGCCCATTCGGCGTCCTCCGCGATCGCGGTCGCGCGGAAGGGATGAAGCTCCCAGGCCGATCGGCGCAGGCACGAGCACACGTTGTCGAAGACGCAGCGCAGATAGCGCTCCATCGGAGCCAGGGCGCGGAACTCGTCCTCGCCGGCGAGGGCGCTGGTGCGCGGCGCCTCACCGCACGCCACCCAGCCCGCGAGGTAATGGCGTGTGAGCGCGCTCGCCTCCGGCCGCGGGACCTGCCGGGCGAACGTCCCGGCCAAGCGCCCGTCGTCGAACAGGGGTCGCACGAGGCTGGAGAGCCACCCCGGCCCCGCCGGGACGGCGTCCTGGACGAGCAGGACCACGAAGGCCCCGCGCGCGCTCTCGACGCCGAGGTTGCGGGTCAGCCCGTGGTCGAAGCCGCCCGGCTCGACGTGAACCACCCGGTCGACGCGGCCTTCCAGGATGGCCCGCGTCCCATCGGTCGAGCCAGAGTCGACGGCGACCGTCTCGAAGGCGAAGTCGGCCCGCTGGCCGGCAACGGCGTCGAGCACCGCGGGAAGCGTCGCGGCGCCGTTGAAGGTCGGGATGACGATCGAGACGAGGGGCGTCTCCGTGTTCGCCCGCGCCGCCCGGCCCCGCTCGAGGACGTCCCGATAACGCTCCTCCCATTCGTGCGCGTCCTGGGCGATGGGCTTCACCGCGGGCGCCGCGGCGGCCAGCGCGGCGAGACGCTCGGGCTCGTCGATGAGCGAGCGCAGCGCGCCCGCCAGCTCATCGGCCGCGAAGGGATCGTAGAGCAGCCCGCTCTGTCCGTGGCTCACCAGCTCGGGGATTCCTCCCGCGCGCGCCGCCACCACCGGCACCCCGGCCATGAACGCCTCGTGGATGACGAGGGGGGAGTTCTCCGGCCAGAGCGAGGGGACGACCAGCACGTCGATCTCGGAGTAGACGCGCGCGGTCTCCGCTTCGCCGAAGGCCCCGCGGAAGAACACGGGCAATCCCGCCGCGCGGCGGCGCAGATCGGCGGCGTAGTCGGGGAACGTGCCGGAGTCGCCGAACAGATGCACCTCGCAGCGGCCGGACGGCAGCCGCCGGACGGCGTCGAGCAGCACGTGCACGCCCTTGTGCCAGACGAGGGTGCCGACGTAGCCGATCCGCAGCCGGCCGCCCTGGGCACGCCTCGTGGAGCGCGCGAGGGCCGGGAAGCCGTAGTCCGAGATGACCAGCCGGTCGGCGGGCAGCCCGAACCGGACGAGATCTTCCCCGAGGGCGCGCGAGGGTGCGACGAAGAGCTCGACGTGCCGCATCGCCTCCCGCACGCAGGCCAGGCGCCGTTCGATCTCGCCGGAGGGCAGGCGCCGGTTTCCGCGCGACCGCAGCCGGGCCAGCCAACCGGAGCCGCCGCCCGGGGCGGGTGACATCTGGGAGTGGAAGTGCGACTGGACGAAGCAGCGCCGGCAGCGCTCGGGATCGATGTCGTGGCAGACGTGAGCCTCCGCCCGATGTACCCGCTGGCCGCCCGAGGGGCAGACGAGCGTGAAGTCGTGCAGCGTCGCCACGGTGGGGACGCCACGGCGGGCGGCCATCGCCGGCAGGTCCAGGGTCAGGTTCAGGAGGCTGTGGACGTGCAGGACGTCGGGACGTGCCTCGGCGAGGATGCCGCCGAGGACGGCGCCGACGAGGTCGGAGCGGTACGATTCGGCGAACGAAGCGAACCTCCAGTTGTTGACCAGCTCGACGACCGGCAGGCCGTCGCACTCCCGGGCGGAGACGCTGAGATGCGGGCGGGAGGGATCGTACTCCGCGCACAAGATGCGCACGTCGTGCCGTCGAGCCAGCTCCCGCGCCAGACGCAACGCATAGAGCTCGGAGCCCGCCCGATGGCGCGGGAGGAAGTCGTGGATGACATGCAGGATCCTCAAGCGCACTGCCCTCCCTCGCTGGGCCCCTTTCGCGTCAAGCGCCTATCCTACAATGACTTGAAAGACTCGGGAAGTGACGGCCGCCACCCCCGGATGCCCCTGGATCCTCAGTCCTTGAGGGCGGCCTCGCCGGCGGTCAGCCGGAACTCGTCGAGCATCCGCAGGAAACCGGCCGTATCCAGCCGCCGCAAAGGCCGCAGGCGGGCTCGCTCGGCAAGGACCCGGGGCAAGCCGCGGAGCGCCGCCGCGTACGCCTTCACCGTCAAGACCGCCAGGTGCGCCACGCCGCGGTCCCGGGCCAGGCGCGAGGCGGCCCCCCGGCCCGAGACGACGCCGACCGCGGCCAGGGCCAGCCGCGCCAGCGTGTAGGCCGGGCTCAGCAGGACGAGGCTCCACGGAAACACCTTGAGCAGCACCCACACGCGGTTGCGCTCGACATAGAAGGCCTTCAGGCTCGAATAGGCGCCGCTCGTCCGCGAATAGTGATGGTAGGCTACGGCCCGGGGAGCGAAGGCGCATCCCCATCCCGCGATCCGCCCGCGCAGGCCCAGGTCCGCGTCGTCGCCGTAGAGGAAGAACGACTCGTCGAACAGGCCGATCTCGTCGAGCATCGCCCGTCGATAGAGCCCGGCCGCCCCGCTCGGGAAGAGCGCGGTGGAGCACGCGTCGTACTGGCCGCGGTCGACCTCGAGCCGGCCGCGCCCCCGGTTGAGGCCGTCGGGGTAGAGAAGGTGTCCGGTCGTGTCGATGAGGTCGCGCCGGCGATGGTCGAGCACCTTCGCCGCCACCATTCCCACGCGAGGGTCGGCTTCGGCGGCGGCCACCAGCTCGCGCGCCAGCGAGGCCGACGCCTCGGCGTCGTTGTTCAGGAGCAGCACGTAGCGGCCGCGCACCTGCCTCAGCCCGAGGTTGTTGCCGGCGCCGAAGCCGAGGTTGCGCGGGGCGCGCAGGAGCCGGATGCGGTCCCCGAACCGGGCGAGCAGCTCCTCCGCCGAGCCGTCGCGCGAGTCGTTGTCGACGACGAGGACCTCCAGGCAGGGGGGGACCTGCTCGACCAGGCTCCGCACCGCGGCCTCCACGTAGCCGCGGCCGTTGTGGTTGAGGACGATGGCGCTGACGTCGGCGTCCATCCCTCAGCGCAGGCGCTCGCGCAGGGACTGGATGGCCTGCGCGTCGTCGGGATCGATCTCGAGCCGGGCCGCCTCCTCCACCAGCGCCCGCGCCCGTTCGCGGTCCCCCTGCTGGAGCAGGATCGCGGCCAGGCGGATGCGGGGCTGGGCCAGCCGGCGGTCGGCGGCGGCTGCCGCCTGGTATTCGGCCTTCGCCTCCTCCACGCGGCCGAGCGCCTGGAGCACGAGGCCGAGGTTGTCGCGGGTCTTCGCGTCGGAGGGATCGGCGCGCGTGGCTGCCTGGAGCGCGGCCACCGCCTCGGTCAGCCGGCCGGCCTCGGCGTAGTGGACGCCGAGGTTGGCCCACGTCCGTGGGTCGCGCGGGGACAGGCTGGCCGCGCGCTGGAGGGCCGGCTCCGCCCGCGGATCGCCGCGGCCGGCGTAGGCGTCGGCCAGGCCGCGGTAGGCGTCGGCAGAGGCCGGCGAGCGCCGGACCGCGTCCTCCCAGGCTCGCACCGGATCGGCGAGCACCCACTCGTAGCGCCAGGCCCAGGCCGCCAGCACCGCCAGCAGCGCCATCGCGAACACCCGGCGCTCCGGCCGCCAGAGCGCGCTCCCCGCCGCGAAGGCCACGCCCGCGCCACCGAGATAGGCTCGATGGTCGACCACCATCTCGTTGAGCGGAACGACCGACGAGGACGGCAGCAGCGCCGCCGCCATCCATGCCGCGGCGAAAGACCCGTCCGGAAAGCGCCGCCGGCCGAGGACCGCGGCCGAAACGACGGCCGCGGCGACGAGCGCCCACAGCATGGTGGCCACGGACGGAGGCCACGAGGCCGGCGCCTCGTCGCGGAAGAACGCCGGGTCCAGAGGCACCAGCGCGCGTAGCAGGTAGCCGGGGAAGGCCGCCCACTGCGTGAGCAGGTAGAGGCTGCGAGACATGTACGGCGCGGGCAGCCAGGCGCCGGCGACGATCCGGCGGGCCATCAGGCCGGGGACCGGCAGCAGCCAGAAGGCCGCATGCCAGCGCCAGCGATGGCCGAGAGCCCGCCCGCCCTGGCCCGCGATGAAGAAATAGTCGAGCAGAAGCAGCAGCAGCGGCAACGCCGCGGCTTCCTCCTTGGTCGCGAGGGCCAGGAGGAAGAGGCCGACCGCCCCCGTCAGCCGCGCTCGGCTTCCGGCCTCGATCGCCGTCACGGCCAGCCGCAGGCTGGCCAGGACGAAGAGCGCGGCCAGCGCGGTGGACCGGCTCGCCACGTAGGCGGCCGTCTCTGCGGCCATCGGCGTGGCCGCGAAGAGGCAGGCGCCGAGGATGGCCCCTCCCCGCCGGTAAGGGCCGGGCCGGTCGGCGAGCGCCGCGCTCGCCGCGTGGATGAGTACATTGACGAGGTGGTACGGCCAGGCAGAACGGCCGGCAAGGGCATAGTTGAGCGCCCAGGTGAGGTTCAGCAGCGGGCGCGACGGCTCGTAGCGCAGCACGGTGCCGAGCGAGCGGAGGTCCTGGATCCGGCGGTTCTCGACCACGACGGCGATGTCGTCGTAGAGGAAGCCTCCGGCGAGCGAAGGTAGATAGACGACAAGGGCCACCGCCGCCGCCAGCGCCGGTCCTCGGCGCGTCCCCATCGCCGCAGATGCTACACGATGGCGCCCGCCGACTCCCGGTAGACGGCCTCCACCTCGGCGGCGGCGCGGTCCCAGCTCAGCTCCCGCGCGGCGAACGCGGCGACCGACCGCGCCTCGCCGCGGGCCAGCGCCGGATCCTGGAGGCGGACCTTCACCGCGGCGTCGAGCGCGGGTCCGTCATCGGGAGGCACCGTGCATCCCCCGGCGCGGGCCAGCCATTCGCCAACACCATGGCCGGCGCAGGCCACCGAAGCCGTCCCGAGCAGGGCGGCCTCGAAGGGCACGAGGCCGAAGGCCTCGGCTACGGCGGGGTGCACGACGAGCGCGGCTTCGGCATAGGCCTGGGCGAGCTCGTCGCCGGCCAGCACGCCCCGGGCCACGACGCGCGGGCCGAAGCGGGTGAAGCGCCGGAGGCATCGGGGCGAGAAACGGCCCACCAGATGCATCTCCGCCGTGGGCTGGGCATCGAGGACGCGGATGAGGGCCGCGACGCGCTTCTGGGGCGCGTCCGAGCCGACGAAGAGCAGCCGCGACGAAGACTTCGACGTCGGCGCCGCGCGGCCGGGCGCCTCCACGCCGTTCGGGACGACGCGGGCCGGCCGCGGCAGCTCGGCCGCTTCGGCCTGGCTCAGCGCCAGCAGGGCGGCGGCGCCCGAGACGATCCGCCCGCTCCCGAGCCGGTCGAGCAGCGCCTTGGCCAGGCGATGCTGGCCATGATGGGGATACGTCCCGTGGGGCTGGAGGACGAACGGGACGCGGTGGCGAGCCAGGGCGCGCGCCGCGATCCAGGCGAGGCCGCTGCGGTGGCCGTGCAGGTGGGCGACGTCGAACCCATCGACCTCCCTTTCGAGCCAGCGCCCGAGTCCCAGGGCGACCGGCACCAGCCGGCGCAGGAGAAGCGCCGGGCCCGGGAAGCGCACGACCCGAACGCCCTCCCGGCGTTCGTCCCGGGGGTCCGCCCCCGCCTGTGATGTGACGACCGTCACGTCGTGCCCGCGGCGGACGAGGGCCTGGCCGAGCCCCGTGGCCGCGCGGGCCATGCCGCCGTAGGCCCACGCCGGCGCGTAGAACGGCGCCACGTGCAGGATCCTCATGCCCAGGTTCTGCCCTAGAATACAGGGGGTCCGCGTGCGCGGCCCGCGCCATGACGCCCAAGGTGTCGGTCATCGTCCCCTGCTACAACCTCGGGCGCTACCTCGACGAGGCGGTGGGTAGCGTGGTCGCCCAGACCTTCACCGACTACGAGGTCCTCGTCGTCAACGACGGGTCCACCGACCCCGAGACGAACCGCCTCCTTGCCGGCTACCAGCGTGACAAGACCCGCGTGATCGCCAGCGAGAACCGCGGCTTGTCCGGGGCGCGCAACGTGGGGATCCGCCAGGCCCGGGGGGCCTACGTCTGCGCGCTCGACGCGGACGACCTGCTCGAGCCGGAGATGCTCGACAAGTCGGTGCGGGTCCTCGACGCGCAGCCGGACGTGGCGTTCGTCTCCCACTGGCTGCGGGCGTTCGGCGAGGAGGCGTGGGAATGGACGCCGGAGCGGTGCGACTTCCCGGCCCTGCTCGACACGAACACGGTGAACGGAGCCGCCCTCGTCCGCCGCCAGGCGCTCTTCGAGGTCGGCCTCTTCGACGAGTCGATGCGGGACGGCTGCGAGGACTGGGACCTGTGGATCACGATGGTCGAGCGGGGCCTGCGGGGCGTGATCCTGCCCGAGTTCCTCTTCCGCTACCGGCGGCGCCCGGGCTCGATGAGCGGCGTGATGTCCCGCGGCGGCATGAACGTGGACCTGTACCACCGCATCGCCGCCAAGCATGCCGGCACCTACCGGCAGCACCTCGAGGCCCTGCAGGTACGCCGGGCCCGCCTCGTCACCGAGCTGGCCGCCCATACCGACGAGCTGCGGAGGGAAGAAGAACGCTGGCTCGGCCGTGAGCTGCTGAAGAAGCGCGAGCACGCCGAGGCGCTGCGGGCCAAGGCGGACAAGGTCGCCCGCCGGCTGGAGGAGCAGGCCCGCCTGGCCTGGATGGAAGCCCGCCTCGCCGAGCTGGAGGGGGCGGAGAACGACGCCCGCGCGCGCGAGGCCGAGCTGCGGGCGGAGCTGGCCCGGATCTCCTCGCGTGCCGACGAGGAGCGCCGCCGGCGAGTCGGGCTCGAGGAGCGGCTCGATTCCCTCGGCCGCCAGGTGGCGGAAGAAAGCCGGCGGGCCGACAACCTCGAGGCGGCGTGGTGGGCCGTCCGCCAGGAGGCCGATGCCCTGCGGCGCTCGCTGAGCTGGAAGGCCACCCAGCCGCTGCGCATCCTGCACGCCTGGCTGCAGCGGCGAAGGTCCGCCCGGTGAAGCCGGTGGCCTCGGCCGTCGTCCTCGCCGGCGACGGCGGCCCCGACGTGCTGCGGACGGCGGAGAGCGCCCGGGCGCAGAGCGCGGGGTCGATGGACGTCGTCCTCGTCGATTCGACCACCGCCGCTCCACGGTGGCGCGAGCTGCGGGCGGGGCTCCTGCAGCGGGGCGGCGTGCGGCTCGTCGAGGTGAGCCCGGATACCTCGCCCGGCGCGGCCCGCAACGCGGGAGTCCGGGCGGCCCACGCGAAGCTCCTCCTGTGCCTCGAGCCCGGGGAGACCATGGACCGGCGGCTCGTGGAGCGGGCGGCCGGGATCCTGAGGCAGGATGCCGTCCTCGCCTTCGTCGTCCCCTGGATCCGGAGGACGGCGGTCGACTCTCCAGGCTTCGTCTGGTCCCCGCCGGGGGTCGATCGGCTCACGCTGCTGGCCCGGCCCGACGCGCTCGACGGCGGCGTCGTGTTCCGCAAGGCCGCGTGGGAAAGCGCGGGCGGCTTCGACGAGTCGCTCCCCGCCCTCGAGGAGCACGATTTCTTCCTGCGCATCGTGGAGGCGGGCGGAGCCGGCACGGTGCTGGAGGAGCCGCTGCTGGAGCGCCCCCTTCGCCTGCTCTCTCGTCGCGAGCGGGAGCGCTCGGACGGACGCCTGGCCGCGGCCCTGCCCCGGATCTTCGCCCGCCATCGCGAGGCGCTGGAGAGCGATCCCGCCGAGCTCCTCGCCGCCCAGGAGCGGGCCATCGCCGAGCTGGCCGCCCGCCACGACCCGCTGGAAGCGCGCCGCAATGAGCGCGTCACGGAGCTGGCCGCCCTCGACGCGGAGATCTCGCGGCTCGAGGCGGCGCTGCGGCAGGCCGGCGCGGAGTCGGTGGACTGGGGAGACCTCCGCCGCACGTCGCCGGTCAGCCGCGAGTGGGGCTACGACCGCGGCCAGCCGCTGGACCGGTACTACATCGAGAAGTTCCTGGAAGCCCACGCGGAAGACGTGCGGGGAGCGGTGCTGGAGGTCCAGGAGTCGGACTACACGCGCCGCTTCGGCGGGGACCGGGTCACCCGGAGCGACGTCGTCGACCTCGACCCGGCCAATCCGCGGGCGACGCTGGCCGCCGACCTCCGCCGGGCGGCGGCGATCGCCGACGACTCGTACGACTGCTTCATCCTCACCCAGACCCTCCACGTCATCGACGACGTGCGGGCCGCGCTGGCCGAGAGCCGTCGCATCCTGAAGCCGGGCGGCGTGCTGCTCGCCACCTTCCCCTGCACCAGCCGCGTCTGCCTCGAATACGGCGCCGACGGCGACTTCTGGCGGGTGACCGAGGCCGGCGTGCGGGAGCTGCTCGGCGAGCTCTTCCCGGAAGAAGGGCTGGAGGTGCGATCCCACGGCAACGTCCTCGTGAGCGCCGCCTTCCTGTACGGCCTGGCCTGCCACGAGGTGCGTCCGGAGGAGCTGGAGGCC
>QHVM01000052.1:25143-53091 GCA_003223555.1 Acidobacteriota bacterium
AGCCGGGCGGCGAGACGGAGCATCGCTCGGCGGCTTCCCTCCGGCCGGCCGGCCGGCGGCTCTCCGGGCCGCGCGGCGCCGCGGTCCTGCTCTACCACCGCGTGGCGGAGCCCGCCTCGGACGTCCATCGGCTGTGCGTGAGCCGGGCCGAGTTCCGCGAGCAGATGGAGACGCTGCGCGAGGAGTACGAGCCGATGGCCCTGGACACGCTCGTCCGCCACCTGCGGCGGGGCCGCGTTCCCGACGGCGCGGTGGCGGTGACGTTCGACGACGGCTACGTCGACGCCTTGAGGGCCGTGTCCCCCGTCCTGTCGGAGCTGGAGGTCCCGGCGACGTTCTTCGTGACCTCCGAGCACCTCGATGCGCCGGGGGAGTTCTGGTGGGACACGCTCGAGCGCGTGCTCCTCGCCGAGGGGCCGCTGCCGGCGTCGTTCCGGCTGTCGATGAACGGCTCCGCCCGGATGCTCCCCACCGCGACCGTGGAGGAGCGACGGCTCGCCCACGCGGCGCTCCACGCGGCCCTCGTGCCCGCCTCCCTCGAAGACCGCCGCCGCCTCCTGGGCGCCCTCGGCGAATGGAGCGGGCGCAGCCTCGTGCCCCGGCCCTCCGACCGTGCCCTGTTGAGCGAGGAGCTGCGGCGGCTCGCCGCGCGGCCCGGCCACGACGTGGGCGCCCACACCGTCCATCACCTCGCGCTGTCGAGCCAATCCCCGGAGGTGAAGCGCCGGGAGATCACCGAGGGCCGGAGGGCGCTGGAGCGCGTCCTCGGGCGCGCGGTGACCAGCTTCGCCTATCCGTTCGGCGACGTTTGTCCCGACACTGCGGACCTCGTGCGCGAGGCCGGCTTCGAGGCGGCGGCGAGCTGCGACGAGGGCCTGGTCCATCCCGGGACCGATCCGCTGCGCCTTCCTCGCTTCGAGGTGAAGGGCGGTGGCGGGCTGCCGTTCGCGGCCTGGCTGCGGCGCATCTTCGTCTCGGGGGGCGACCGCACCGGCGGAGGGCCTCGTGCCGGCTGACCGCCACGGCTTCGACGCCGTCCGCCTCCTCGTCGCCTCCTCCGGCAACCAGGTGATGGAGGAGATCGCCCACGTCTTTGCCGACGGCTTCGGCGCCCACGGCGTGGCGGCGGAAGTGGTGGTGGACGGCGTCCCCATCGCCGATCACCCGCCGGCGCTCCTGCAAGTGGTCGTCGCGCCTCACGAGTACTTCCCGCTCTTCCTCGAGCGCCGCCGGCCTCCGGACGAGGTCCGGGCCCTGACCCGCGCCGTGCACCTGCTGAACGTGGAGCAGCCGGGCAGCCAGTGGTTCGAGATCGCGTACCAGCACGCGAAGGAGGCCCGCGGCGTCCTGGACATCAATGCGCTCGGGGCGGAGGAGCTGGAGAGAAGGGGCATCGATGCCTTCCACGCTGCCCTGGGGTATTCCCCGCGGCTGGAAGCGGAGGGCCCGCCGAGCGGCGCGCGGCCGATCGACGTCCTCTTCCTGGGCAGCCATACGCCCCGGCGGGAGGCCTTCTTCTCGCGGCACTCGGACCTCTTTGCCGCCCACGAGTGCCGGCTCCTCTTCGCCCGGCTGGAGAAACCGCGGCGGGCCGGGACCCCGGGCTTCGTGAGCGGTCGATCGCTGCGGCGGTTGCTGGCCTCGAGCCGGGTGCTCGTGAACGTCCATGCCGGCGACGCGCCCTACTTCGAGTGGCCGCGCGCGCTGCCCGCCATCGCCAACGGCTGCCTGGTCGTCACCGAGACGAGCCGGGACGTCCAGCCCCTCCTCTCCGGCGAGCACCTGGTGATGACCGATCTGGACGAGCTGCCGGCCGCCTGCGTGTCGATGGTGGCGGACGAGGGCGCCCGGGCCCGGATGGCCGCCCGCGCGCGGCGCTGCGTCCGCGAGCGACTTTCCGCCGCCGCGGTGGCCGAGCAGGTCTTGATGCGGCTGGGCGCGGCCCAGCCGGCCATGGACCGCGTGGCGCGGGCGGCGTCCGTGTTCGTGACCCGCCGGGCCTACGGGGCCTATCTGGCGAAGGAAGGCTTCAAGCCCCGGGGGCCGCGGCCGGTGCCTCGCCCCGACCCGGAGCCGAGCGCGCCCGCGCCGGACGCGGAACGAGGGGAGATCCTCTCCCGCCTCGACGACCTCGCGTCGCGGATCGAGGGCGTCTCGGCCGGGCTGGGCCGCCTGGACACGGTCCTGGCCCGCCTGGACCAGCTCCAGGTCGAGCGCATCAACTCCATCGAAGGACGGCACCTGCGCCGCGAGCTGGGCCGGGCGATGGAGTCGCTCGGCCACCCGACGAGGACCGAGGTGGCGAACGCTGCGGCGGATGCGCACCGGCAGCCGGCGGTGTCGGTCGTGATCACGCTCTTCAACTACGCGGCCTACATCGGCGAGTGCTTGCGCCGCGCCGCCGCCAGCGAGGCGTCCGGCCTGCCCGGCGGGTTCGAGCTGGTGGTCGTCGACGACGGGTCCACGGACGGCTCGGTCACCGCGGTGGAAGGGTTGATGGCGTCCTCAGCCGTGCCGATCCGGCTGGTCAAGAAGGCCCTCAACACCGGCCTCGCCGACGCCCGCAACGTGGGCCTGCGCGAGGCCCGGGCGCCCTGTGTCTTCATGCTCGACGCCGACAACTGGATCTATCCCCGCTGCCTGCGCGTCCTTCACGACGCCCTCCGGGGCAGCGGCCACGCCGCCGCCTACGGGATCCTCAAACGGTTCGACGAGCGGGGCGAGGCGGCCGGTCTGGGATCTTTCTATCCGTGGGACGAGGAGGAGCTCCTCCGCGAGCCCTACGTCGACGCGATGGCGCTGTTCGACCGGGAGGCGGTGCTGGCCGTGGACGGCTACTCGACCGAGCTGGTCTGGCTCGGATGGGAGGACTACGACCTCTGGCTCAAGCTCGCCCAGGCCGGGCGGACGGCCACGCTCGTGCCGCAGATCCTCTGCGGCTACCGCACGCACCCGGCGTCGATGATCCGCGACACGAATCGGAACACCGTCCACCTCGCGCAGTACTTCCGCAAGAAGTTCGGCGCCCTCGTCGGGCGCCATCCTCAGATCGAGCGGCTCTTCGGCTTCCCGCGTTAGCTGCCGGCCTGCAGGTGCGGCCTTTCGTGTGGGCAGCGGCCAGTGAAGCGAACAAGACCGCAACCGAGGGCGCGAGCGTCGTGCGGAGCGCGCGACTCGTTGATGGACCCGATATCGACCGCGACTTCCGCGAAGGCGCGCCCGGGGACGCGAAGCGGCCCGGCAAGGCGAGCGGCACGGGATTCACTCACGCGCCGCGGAAGCTCAGGACGGAGCGCGCGGGCACGACCTCGCGCCCAGCCAAGCGGGTCTCTGCCACAGGCTGATCCTCGTGCTCTAGGCGGGGCTGTCGGCCTTCAGGCGGCGGTTGAGCGTCGAGAGGCTGATGCCGAGGCGGGCGGCGGCGGCGGAACGGTCCTGGCCGGCCTCGCGCAGGGCCAGCCGGATGGCCTCCTGCTCGGCTCGCGCCGACGCCCGCTCGGCCACCTGCTCGAGCGTGCCGGAAAGGTCGATGACGTCGGCCAGCGACGGCCCGCTCTCTCCCGCTCCCCCCAGCCGCAGGTGCTCGGGCCGGATGTCGATCCCGTCGCAGAGGATGGCCGCCCGCTCCAGGGAGTTCTGCAGCTCGCGGACGTTGCCCGGCCACGAGTGCTCCCCGAGCGCCTGCCGCGCCGCCTCGGAGAGCCGCAGCCCCTTGCGGCCCATCTCGCGCCCGTAGCGCTCGAGGAAGGCCTCGGCCAGGGGCAGGATGTCGCCCCGCCGCCGGCGCAGCGGGGGGATCTCCACCGGAAAGACCGACAGGCGGAAGTAGAGGTCCTCCCGGAACTCCTTCCGTTCGACGGCGGCCTTCAAGTCGCGGTTGGTGGCCGCCACCACCCTCACGTCGACGGTGAGCGTCTGCACGCCGCCCACGCGCTCGAACTGCTTCTCCTGCACGAGGCGCAGGATCTTGCCCTGGAGCGAGAGCGGGAGGTCGCCGATCTCGTCCAGGAACAGCGTGCCGTGGTGGGCCATCTCGGCCCGCCCGATCTTGCGGCCGGTGGCCCCGGTGAAGGCGCCCTTCTCGTGGCCGAACAGCTCGTTCTCCAGCAGCGCCTCGGGGATCGCCGCGCAGTTGATGGCCACGAACGGCCCCTTGGCCCGGCCCGAGAGCTGATGCAGCGCCCGGCTCATCAGCTCCTTGCCGGTGCCGCTCTCGCCGAGCACCAGCACGGTGGCGTCGGTGGCGGCCGCGCGTTGGATGGCCAGCATCGTCTCCTTGAGGGCGGGGTCCTCCCCCATCATCTTCGGGAGGCCGAAGCGCCGCTGGTACTCCTCCTTGAGGAGCACGTACTTGGTCAGGATGCGCTGGCGCTCCATGGCCCGGTCGAGCACGAGCAGCAGGTGCTCGGTGTCCACCGGCTTGGTGAGGAAGTCGGTCGCGCCTTCCTTCATCGCGCGCACCGCCTCGTCCACGGTGCCGAAGGCGGTCATCACGATGACGGGCGTCTGGGGATCGGCGTCCTTGGCGGCCTGCAGCACGTCGAAGCCGCTGCCGGCCGGGAGGCGCAGGTCGGTGAGGACGACGAGCACGCGGGCGGCCTGGATCTTGCGCCGCGCCTCGTAGGCGTCCCCCGCCTCCTCGACGGAATAGCCGCGGGCCTCCAGGGTCTTGCGCAGCATGGCCCGGAGGGACTCCTTGTCCTCGACGACCAGGATGTCGCTCACCGTCCGGGATTATCGCGCGGGGAGGGCGGGAGGGTCAGGGCTCGCGGACCCAGCCCGGGAGCGCTCCGGCCCGGCGAGCCTCGTCCTCGAGGTCGGCCAGCGCCTGGCGCGCGGACGCGGCCTCGCGCCGGGCCGCGTCCAGGGCGTCCTGCGCCTCCCTCAGGGCCCGGTCGAGGGTCTGCAGCCGGTTGGGATCCTGCACGTTGACGCCGGGGGTGATGTCCACCCGCAGGGCGGAGATGCGGGTCTCCAGCTCCTGGACCCGGGCGTCGGCCTTGCGCACCGCTTCCCGCCGCTCGGCCGCCTTGCCCCGCCAGTACTTCTCCTTGTCGCGGGCGGTCGCGCTGGCGCCGTCGACCTCTTCGCGTGAGGCGGTGCCCACGCCGGCGACGGCAGGCAGGACGGTGACCGCTCCCGAGCCCGACTCGCGCGCCTTCTTGAGGTCCTCGTCGGTGTAGACGCGGGCCCCGGTGGGCGGCTTCCTGGCCTTCTTCTCCTGCTCGCGCGCCGCCACCTCGCCCAGGCTTTGCGCGCGGGCGACGGCCGCCGCGGCGGCGAGCCCGAGGACGGCGGCGAGGATCGTCGAGCGAGACATGTCAGGACGAGGGCGGAGCGCCGGCCGCGGCCAGTCGGCGCTCGAGCCGGTCCGCTCTCTCCGCGAGCTGCTTGGCGTCGGCGGCATTGGGAGCCCGGCGCGCATACTCCCGATACTCGTTCACCGCGTCCGCGATCTGGCCGGTGCGCTCGAGGAGGCTGCCCAGGCCGCGGTGCAGCAGCGGGGCCTGCGCGTCCTGGGCGAGGCGCTCGCGGAAGAGGGCGATGGCTTCGTCCTTCTGGCCGCGGTTGAAGTAGATCTCGGCCAGCAGGCCGCGAGTGATGTCTGCGTTCGGGTTGGCCTGCAGGATCTGGCCATAGAGCTGGGCCGCCTGGTCGACCTGGCCCGATTTCTCGAGCGCGGAAGCGAGCTCCTGCTGGACGACGGCGTCGTTCGGCCGCATGGCGGCGATCCGCCGGAACTCGTCGGCCGCTCGCGCGTAGTCGCCACCCTTGGCGTAGAGGCGCGCGGCCTCCTCGAGCGCCTCGGCGTTCGGCGTGCGCGCGGCGACGGCCTCGAACTCCCGGATCGCTTCGCTCGTCCGCCCGACGCTGACGAGGGCCTTGGCCAGGTTGAGCCGGTAGGTCGGATTGTCCGGAGACAGGCGCAGGGCCTCGTTGTACTCGTCGATCGACTCGGACCTGGCTCCCGACTGCCAGAGAGCGACACCATGCGCGTGATGGTAGGCGTGGTTGTCCGGCGCCTCGCTCACCGCGTCGGCGAACAGCCGGGCCGCTCCGGCGGGATCACCCTGGTCCAGGAGCCGGCGGCCGCGGTCGTAGGCGTCCTGGCCGGGCTGCTTGGCGGTCGGCGGCCCGGCGGGCGGCAGGCTCGGAGGAAGCGTGGCGAGGGTGAAGATCTCCGAGGACGGGGAGGCGGGCGGCTCGCGGAAGTACCAGTAGGTGGCGACGGTGGCGCCGATCAGGATGGCGACGCCGACCGTGGAGGCCCAGGGTACGCCGGCCTCGTCCACCAGGGGCTCGGCCGCGGTCTCGACCGGCGCCGGCTCCCCGAGGGGGACGTCCTGGAGCGACTCCCCGCACTTGGCGCAGAAATCCCACTTGGGACGGTTGCGCGTGCCGCACTCGGGACAGATCCGGAAGTTGGCTTGCCGGGCGGTGGCCTGCTTCATCCTCTCTTTAGGTTACACCCATGAGGTCCCGGCGCCCAAGGAGGTTCCGCGCCACCGCGCAGTGGGCCCGCCTCCCCGTCCGAGCCGGGGAGGCGGGCCGTGGACCGAGCCTACCGGCAGACGGCCGACCCGGTCTTGAGCTTGACCACGAACACCTCGCCGCTGCTGCCCTCGTTGGCCGTGGGCGCGGCGCCGGGCGCGGGTGGCGCGGGCGGGGCGCTGTTTCCGACCTCGCCGCGGTCGAGGACGATCTGACCCATCGCGCCCCGCAGCGCGTTGACCTTCGTGCCGCCGATCTTGATCTCCCGCTCGTTGGCCCCGATGGTGCCGCTGGCGTCGAGGTCGTAGACCGCGCCGCCGGTCTGGGCTCCCACCGCGAAGAGAACGCTGTCGAAGTTGGGCAGGCAGTCGCCGCCGCTGACGTTCTGGTCGTTGAACTTCGTCCCGATGAAGAACACCCGGCCGTTGTTCTGCGCGTTGAAGGCCGAAGCGGGCTGGGCGGTGCCCCGGAAGCTGGCGAAGGAGTTCTCGAAGTCGAAGCGGAAGAGCCGGGTGGTGGGTCCGCAGTTGACCAGCGTCGCCGAGGCCGGGTCGACCGTGTCGCAGCTGGCGGGGTTCCGGTCGGCGAACTCGTCCTGGACCGCGTACATCCGGAAGTTGGGCGGGGGCAGGACCCGCAGGTCGTTGCCGGTCTCGAAGTACACGTGCGGCTTGTCGGAGATGTTCAGCAGGGCGGCGGAGGAGCCGATGGGCTGGTCCGGCCCGGCGTCCCACATGCGGACCATGCCCACGCTGGGGCTGCTCACGACGTACTTCCACATGCGACCGTGGAGGTCGCCGAGGTAGACGAGGCTGGCCGTGCTCGCGGCCGGGTTGCCGACGAAGCCGGGCGCCAGCTGGACGGCCACGTAGGCGGCCGTGTTGGCGACGAGCGCGTTCGGCACCGGGCACGTCTCGCCGGCCAGCAGCGGCCCGGCGCAGGTCAGGGTCGTGTCTCCCCCCGCCGTGGTGTTGGGCAGCGTCGAGGGGAGATCCTTGGCGTAGAGGACGTCGCCGGTCAGGGCGTCGATCACGAAGAAGGTCTTGCCCCGGTTGGTGGCCGTCGGGTCGTCGCTGTAGCCCGAGCCCGAGAACAGCGCGAACTCCTTGCCGAAGTTGAACTCGCTCGCCACCGCGGCGATCGAGGGGACCGACCACGTCTCGCCCATCTTCGCGTAGGCCGTCCCGTCGACGTCGCCCTCGTCGCCCGTCGGGTCGGTGAGCGCGTTGGCGGCCCCCGTCGGCGTGCCGTCCTGGGTGTCGGGGTTGCCGCGGCTCCACATGTTGTAGGGAAGGTTCGTGTCGAGGGCGCTGCGGTTGAAGCGCTCGGGGGCGGTCACGTCGAGGGACGTGTAGTAGGTGCCCCCGATCCCCCGCCCGATCACCAGGTTCGTGCGCCAGTGGCCCTGGAAGCTCCGGCCGTTGATCGTGTAGCCGGAGGGATCGGGCACGAAGATGTCGGTGAAGCGGACCGAGGCGGCGACCATGAACGTGTGGGGCACGCGCCCCTGGCCCTGCATGCGCTCGGCGAGCTTGCCGAGCTGGTCGTAGGGCACGAACCCCCACAGCTCCTCGCCGCCCGTCTCGGTGCGTCCTCCCACGCAGGTGTTGGCGGGGCACGGGCCGGCCCGCAGGGCGTGGAGCATGTCGTTGGCCGCGTGGTAGACGACGCTCATCAGCGGCTTGAAGCTGGGATCGCTGGCCAGCGAGGGCGAGGTGTTGCGGTCCGGGTTGCGCAGCCCGAAGCCGGCGACGAGCGCGTTGCTGCCCGTCACGTTGCCCGCGGAGTCGCGGATCCCGTCGCGGAAGAGCAGGTATTCCGCGGTGTGGATGATCGGACGGGCCTCGAGGGGCGGCGGGATGACGGCCGGCACGGCCAGCGTGGACTCGGCGAGGATCCAGTCCTTGGCGCGGTAGAAGATGTCCCCGGATCCGTTGCGCAGCGGCAGGCCGTTGGCGTCGGTGGCCACTGCCGCTCCCGCCATGTAGGCCAGGATCATCTCCCGGGCCTCCCGGCGGGCGCGGTTCGTCTGGAGCGTGATCGAGCTGCCGGGGTCGCAGGGATGGAGCGGCGTCAGCGCGGGGATCGTGCCCAGGCACGCCCCGAACTCGCTCTGCAGGTCGGCCAGGACGAGGCCGGCGATGCCGAGCTGAACGTCGAGCGCACCCGGCGGGTCGTTCGAAGCGCTCGGCGCCACCGGGACGTCGAAGGGCGCCGCGAGCCCGGTGGTCGAGGAGCTCGGCGGCCACAGCAACACGGGAAGCTGCCGCGTCGCCGGCGGGAACGTCTGGTCAGAGGTGTCGCTGTAGGGGAAGACTCCGTTGCCCTGGCTGGTGAAGATCCGGCGCTTGATGTGCGCGTCCGAGGCGGGCTGGAAGAGCGGCCCCACCGGGTCGGTCGTGCCGCGCAGCTCGGCGAAGGTCCGGTTCGGGCTGGTCAGGCAGGTCGTGAAGTCGGCCGCGCCCGGGCACATCCCGTCGGCCCCGTTGGGCCCGTTCCAGACCCGGTCGCGCAGCTTCTGCCCCGCGTCCCAGAGCTGGGTGCTCACTCCGGACTGGTTGACGAACGCCTTCAGGTGGCCGTTGAACCCCGGCATGTCGAAGCTCGACTGCAGCAGGATGGGCACCCGGCCGCCGTAGCGGGTCTGGGGATCGTTGGGGTCGAAGGCGCCCGCCCGGGCGGTGTACTCGTAGATCGACTCCGTGATCGACGACTCGGTCGAGAAGGTGCCCGAGGCGATCGTCAGGGAGAAGGCATAGTTGAGCGAGGCCTTCAGCTCCTCGGCGGTGGCGGCGCCGAAGACCGTGGGCCGCGTTCCCCCGGAGCCGGCCGACTGGAGGGCGTTGAGGGTCGTGGGGTCGAAGGGCGGCGAGACCCGGCCGTTGAACGACACCACGAGGGTCTGGATCTGGTTGCCGCCCCCCTGGCTGAACATCGAGCTGGCCACCGGCACCGGGTCGTCGCCGGCCGCCGAGTTATTGCCGGCGATCAGGATGACGAAGTTCTTCTGCAGTCCCGTGACGGCGCCCGGGCGCGCCGGGAAGACCACGTTGCTGAAGTGGCTCTGGGCCACGGAGAGCGCCGTGCCGAACAGGCGCCGGCGGCCGAGCCGCATGCCGCCCCCGGCGGTGTTGGGCTGGCTGTTCGGAGCCGCGGTCAGGTCCACGTTCGAGCCCGGGTTCAGGCCGACGGGATTGCCTGAGGCGTCGAGGGGCATCTCGAGCTTGAGGGCGTTGTTCAAGGACGTCAGGTTGCTGGGCGCGGTGCACGCGGGCACCGGCACCACCACGCCCGGCACGGCGGCGTTGCTCGAGATCTCGCCGAAGGTCCCGGACGAGTAGTAGTAGCGGGCCACCTGGCCGGTCGACGTATCGGCGATCTCGAAGCACGGACGGGCCTCGGCCCCGTCGTTGAAGGCGTCGGTGTCGTCGCCGAGGAGGCCCTGCGACGGCGCAGGACACGTGGTCGGGCCGATGCCGGTCATGCTCGCATTCTTGAGGCCGGGGGGCGAATTGGAGTTGAACGTGTAGCGCACGTTGTTGCGGAACAGCCGCGACTGGATGTAGTGGAGGCCCCGGAAGGCGCTCGAGAAGTTGATGTTTCCGGGAGGGTTCGTCGTTCCGGACGGGTTGTCCGCGTTGCCCAGGCCACGGAAGATGGCCTGCGAGCAGACCGGGTTCACCCCTCCCCCGCAGAGGCTCGCGTCATAGTTGGCGGGAGTCGTGCTGATGTTGTCGAAAAAGCCGTCCCACGTCGCCGCGGTGGCATCGAGGCTGACGTAGACGAGCGGGCCGTTGTAGTTGAGGCCGAGTTGCGTGAGGTCGGCCGAGAGGTCGACGATCCCGAAGTTCGCGCGGCCGTCGTTCTCGCGGACCAGCTCCCGGACGGCCTCCTTGACCTGGAAGAAGCGGCTCTGGGCATCGTCGCCGCCCACGTAGTGGGTCAGGTCGTCCGTGAAGCCCATCTGCACGGCGGAATCGATGACGAACAGCACGTTGGGCTTCACCTGCTCGTTCAGGATCTCGAGGGGGTCGATCCCCTGGACGGCGTTGGCCGTGCGGCCGCGGTCGCCCACGAGCAGCGCGGCCAGGCCCAGGGCCAGGCCGAAGGCCGCCGGGCGGCGCCAGCGCCGTGCGCCACGCTCCCCGCCGCCCATTCGCGGCATCCTCGCCTCCAACCCTCGCGTCGCCATGTGACTCCCCTCTCTTTGCTTCTACTGAACGCCGGTGTTCTCGGAGCGGGCCGCGCCGCCCAGGGCCGTGGTCAGGCTCTGCCCGGTGATCGGGTCACAGGGGCTGAAGTTCGACCCTTCGGGACCGCCGCCGATCTGACCGCCTCGCGTGCCGCACGGCGTCGTCAAGGTCCGGGACACCGTCATCTCCATGTTCCGGACGGCCCGGGTGACGTTGGACAGCGTGGTCGAGGTGCCCTGGGCCAGGAAGGGCGCGTCGCCCTCGGCGGTCATGATCAGCGACAGGTCGGGCGCCGGCGCGTCGGAGAAGCTGCCGTCCTGGTTGTAGGCCAGGTCGCGCCGGACCCAGAGCGTGAAGCTGCCGTTGATCGTCTGGCCGAGGATCGTGGAGACGTTCTGGTACGGCCCGAAGCCGCCGCCGTCGTCGAGCACGACGCCGTAGCCGACGCCGTTGCCGTGGTAGTCGCAGGCGCCGTTCTCGTAGTTGCGGGTGGGCGTGCCATGCGCGTCGTTGCGGGAGTAGGGGGCCGTCGCGGGCACCACGATCGCGGTGCCTCCGTTGACCACCGTCCGGCCCCACCAGCACCGGGTGTTCGCCGTGTCGGGGACGCACGACGGCGATCCGGAGGGGGTGGTGCGCGCGTCGGGCAGGACGAGGCTCCAGTTCATCGTCTGGAGCAGGGACTTGCCGATCTCCAGTCCGGCCTCGGCGTTGTACTGGGCCTGCTGGCTCCAGCGGTAGTTGCTCGAGATCTGCAGCTCGGTGGACGTCGTGGTGGCCATCGTGAGGCCCAGGAACGTCAGCAGCATCAGGGCCAGGATCGCGAGGATCAGGGCGAACCCCCCTTCCCCCTCCGTCCGGGCTCTCAAGGACCGTTCTTCGCGCATGTCATCCACCCTGCTCTTTCTCTTCCTGGGCCTCATCGAGGGCTGGCTACTTCCAGAGGGGACCGCCGGCCGCCACCGGCCGCTTGCTGAGCGCAAACAGCGCCATGCGCGGCGTGGTGGTGGCGGTGAGGCTGCCCCGGATCCGGTTGCCGCTGGTCGCGCTCTGCTGCGCGCCTTCGATGTTGAGCGCCTCGCTGCGGGCGGACAGCGTCACCCTGGTCTCGGTGATGAGGGTGCCGTAGCCGGCGTTGGTCGGCTGCGTGCAGGTCGCCGGCTGGACGCAGGTGGGCGCGATGCAGCCGGGGTCGCAGCAGTCGGCCGACGGGTTGGCCGGGTCGCAGGCCGCCGCCGGAGGGTTCGTGTCCCACGTCGTCATCGGGGCCCCGGTGACCGGGTCGAGGTGGCGGTACTCGACCTGCATGTCCTCGATGCCGCGGGCCACGAGTTGCCAGTTGGGGTTGGCCGTGCTGCCCCAGCTCCCCGAGCTGCTGCGGATCCGGTAGCGCACGACTTCGCCCTGGCCGATCTGGATGGGCACGCAGTTCGCGCTGGTCGACGCGGTGCCGACGCCGCCGCCCGCGCACAGGCCGCTCGACTGGTTGAGGCCGGTGGTGTCGTTGCCGGTGTTGAAGCTGAGGTCGGCGTGGTCCTGGCCGGCCGGGCAATCGCCCGCGCCCGAGCGGCTGCCGCCGATGCTGTTGGCGTTGACGAGGACCCACGTGCCGTCGGTCATGAAGACGAGGATCACCGAGTTCTCGGGGACGTTCGTCCCGCCGCTCCGCATCGTGACGTGGGAGGCGTGGCCGCCGCCGTAGTGGCAGGTCGCCGGCTGGACGCAGGTGGGTGCGATGCAGCCGGGGTCGCAGCAGTCGGCCGACGGGTTGGCCGGGTCGCAGGCCGCCGCCGGAGGGTTCGTGTCCCACGTCGTCATCGGGGCCCCGGTGACCGGGTCGAGGTGGCGGTACTCGACCTGCATGTCCTCGATGCCGCGGGCCACGAGTTGCCAGTTGGGGTTGGCCGTGCTGCCCCAGCTCCCCGAGCTGCGACCCTTGGCCAGCAGCCCGTAGATCGCCCCGCTCACTATCAGGGTGACCACCATGGCGACCATCAGCTCCACGAGGCTGAAGCCGGCCTGTCCCGATCTCACTTTCGTCGACATAAGCTCTCCGTTTCTCCTACGCATCTCGATCCAGGCTCAAGGGCAGCCGAGTGTGGTCGCCGAGCAAGAGCGGAAGGTCGTGAACTCCGCCCGGGAGCGCGACCCCACGAGCGGCGACGTGCTCTCCGACCGCACGGCGATGAACAGCACGTCGGCCCCCGCGGAGGTGATCTGCCAGCGGGTCCGGATGACGCCCACGCCCGGGATTCCCCGGTACACGTTGAAGTTGCCCGCCTGGCAGTTGGCGGTGCCGACGTCGGCGCTCAGGCTGCCCCCGGTCGTCAGGGTGGTGAACGGGATGGCCTTGAGCCGCTCCATCACCTCGGTGGCCTGGGAGGTGGCCGCGGTGCCGTGGTTGGCGGCGGTGTTGGAGGAGCCGGCCACGACCATCAGGTTCGTCACCGCCATCAGCCCGAAGACCAGGATGACGATGGCGATCATCGCCTCGACGATGGTGAAGCCCGACTCGCCGGTCGCTGCTCGATTGGACGGCATGCGCTGTCTCCTCAAGGCTGGGCCAGCGCCCGGCCGCCCGGGGTGATGGTGACGGTCCTCGTCAGCGCCGATCCGGTCTGGGTGAGGCAGAGCGTGCTGCCGGCGGTGCTGTCGTAGTAGGCGAAGTTGGTCCCGGCGTCGAGCGCCGGGCAGGTGGTCGCGTCCGAGCCGGGGTAGCACCAGGCCCCCAGCCGGCTGAATCGGAACCCCTGGGCGACCGTCCCGGGAAGGCCCGTACAGGTCGTCCCGAACTGGATGCCCTGGGGCAGCGTGCGGAGGGGCCCCCGACGCTCGGCGTAGGGGGCGGTCAGCAGCGTGGAGAGGGGCACCCGCGCAGCAGCCACCGGTGGCACGAGGTCGTCCTCGACGATGTACTGGTACTGGGTGGCGCTCCGAGTCACGAAGAGGACGCCCAGGTTCACGTTCTTGACGATGGCCTTGCTGCGGGCGGCCTGGATTTCGCCGGCCACCTGCTGCGCCGCGCCCTTGATCGTGTAGTTCCGCATGTAGCGCGCGATCGCAGGCACGGCCGTCGCCGACAAGATGGCGATGACCGCGACCACGACCAGCAGCTCGATCAGGGAGAACCCTGCGGAATCGGCCTTGATGCCGGATCGGTACCTCATGGACCTCCCCTTTGAGCAAACGATGTACCGCCATCGGGCGGGGAGAATAAGTCCTTTTGTAGCTATGGTTTGAAACTAGGTGGGCATGCCGTGGGCACCGGAAGTCGGGGGTTGTTCGCTACCTTGCGTAACAGCCTGGTCAGTCTTGGGACCGCTCCTTGGTAGCCGGACCTGGACGGAGGCGCCGCGCGGGAAACGGTCGCCGAGCGTCAGCTCACCTCCGTGGAGCCGGACGATCTTCAGGGCGATGGGCAGGCCCATGCCGAGCCCGCCCGCCTTGGTGGTGAAGAAGGGACGCAGCCGCGCCCTGGCGTCCGGGGAGAGGCCGGGACCGTCGTCGGAGACCGTCACCGTGAGCGACGGTTCGTCCCCCGAGACGTCGATCCAGACGTGTCCACCCGGGCCGGCTGCCTCCCGTGCATTGCGGACCAGGTTCTCGAACGCCCGCTCCAGCAGCTCCTCGTCGCCCACGACCGTGTGCCCTTCCGCGGCGCGCATGACCACCTGGCCTCCCGCACGCCCCCGAGACTCCCGGGAGGCGACCCGCGACAGCATGCGCGCGAGGTCGAAAGGCGCCAGGTGCAGCGTCTCGCGCCGGACGAAGTCCATGAAGCGCCGGACCACCGTCTCGAGCGTCTCGCACTCCTCCCGGATGCGGTGCGCGGCGTCTACCGCGGCGGGACTGGCCGGGCCACCCTCGACCAGCCGCGCGTAGCCCACGATCGTGCCGAGGCCGTTGCGGACCTCGTGGACCATGCCCGCCGTCAGCTCACCGGCGCGGGCCAGCGCTTCCTTGTCCCGCATCGCTTCCTCGAGCGCCTCGTGGCGCTGGGAGAGCGCCTCGCCGTGGTCGCGGAGCCTCTCCATGGCCTCGACGTAGGCGTCGATGGCGCTCGGCGCCGGCCCGGCCGGCTCTTGGCGGGCGGGAAAGATCGCCAGCGCGCCGACGAGGACGAGCAGCACGATCGCCACGCCGTGGCCGATGAGCAGGCGGCGGCGCTCCCGGAAGTCCTCGACGAGGTCGGCCGCCGGGGTGGACAGCCGCAGGAGCACGTCCTGCCCCGCGGAGCGCGCCGCGGTATAGGTCAGCAGACGGCCGGCGCGGCCCGCCACGGGTCCGACCGTCACGACCGAGGCGCCGCGGAGGGCTTCCAGGTCCGCCGGCCCGAGCCAGTGGTCGACCGGCGCGGGCGCGGGGCGCGCGGCCAGGCGCTGGCCCTGACGGGTGAACAGCTCGGCCTCGGCGGCCGGGGTCGAGGCCAGCGCCACCTGCAGCGCGGCGTCCCAGCCGGCCGGACCGCCCGGCTCGAGCAACGCGTCGATGCGAGGCCGGCTGGCCCGCAACGGCTCCTGGACGCTGCGCGCGACGCGCTCCCGCAGGCGGCTCTGGGAGACCAGGATCTCGAGCAGGCTCTGCACCTGGAACAGGCCGAGCACGACGACGGCCAGCGTCAGGGCCGCCCGGACCGAGGGCCGGCGCAGGTCAGCCATGGAGCAGGCCCGCGTACCACGCCACGAGGCGCTCGCCGATGAAGACCACGGCGATACCGGCGAAGCCGAGGAAGGTGCCGAACGGCAGCTTGTGCTGACCGGTGCGGCCCCGGAACGCGATGAGGCCGAGGCCCACCGCCGTCCCCGCCAGCGCGGCGAGGAAGACCGTGAGCAGCATCTGTTGCCAGCCCAGGAACGCGCCCAGCATCGCCGCCATCTTCCAGTCCCCCTCGCCGAGGGCGTCCACGTTGCGCAGCCCGCGCCAGGCCCGGGCGACCCCCAGGAAGACGACGTACCCGCCGGCCGCGCTCAGCGCCGAGCCCAGCGGCGTCGGCGGTCCGGGAAGCAGGCTGGCGGCCAGGCCGGCCGCGATGCCCGGCAAGGTGATCACGTTCGGAAGCAGGTAATGATCGAGGTCGATGAGGCTCAGCACGAGCAGGGCCGTCGTGAAGGCCATCATCACCACGGCATGGAGCGTCGGCCCGAGCTGCCACGCCAGGCCCAGGTAGAGGAGGCCGTTGGCGCCCTCCACCGCCGGGTAGCGCAGGGAGATCGGCGCGCGGCAGCCGCGGCAGCGCCCGCCCAGCAGCGCGTAGCTCAGCAGCGGGATGTTGTCGCGGGCCGTGATGGGCGCGCCGCAGGCGGGGCAGCGCGAGCGGGGTGTGACCACCGACTGCCGGAGCGGCAAGCGGTGGATGCAGACGTTGGCAAAGCTGCCCACGATCAGGCCCGCCGCGAGGGCGGTCGCCGGCCACAGGGGGGTCTCCAGGGCCTCCTGCGGCAAGAAGCTAGCGAGCACCCGGCATATCCCGTTGGCCGCGAGGATCTTGCCGTCCTGCTCGGGCGGAGTCAAGGACGGTGCGCTATCATCGCCGCGCATGGCCCGGCCCACGGCGTCGCTGGTGCTGCTCGCCCTGGCCGTGGCGCTGGTCTTCCTCGCCTTCATGCTGGCCGCCACCAGCGGCCATTTCGTGCCCCAGGTCGTCGACCTCTACCTCGTCTGCCAGTACGCGCGCGCTCTGGCGCAAGGCCACCCGTTCCACTACAACCCCGGCGAGCCCGCGTCGACCGGGGCCACCAGCCTGCTCCACACCGTGCTGCTGGCCGTTCCCGAGACGGTCGGCATCCGCGGCGAAGGCCTGGTGGCGTTCGCCATCCTGACCGGCGTCGTCTTCTACTGCGTCTCGGTCGCGCTCGCGTTCCGGATCGGCGGCCGGCTGGCGGGCCCGCGGGAAGCCGTCCTGGCGGGCCTCCTCGTCGCGCTCGGCGGACCCGTCGTGTGGGGTTTCCTGTACGGCTCGGACATCGGGCTCTTCATGTGTCTCGTCCTGTGGCTGCTGGCGGCGTGGCTCGAGGGCTGGACGGCCGGCTCGCTCCGGTGGACGCTCCCCGCCGGCCTCGTGGCGGTCGCGCGGCCGGAGGGCTTGCCGCTGGCCGTGACCCTCGCCGCCGCCTGGGCCCTGGGGCCCGGCCGCGCGGCCCGGGGCGCCCGCCGCTTCGTGGCGCTCATGCCCGTCGCCGCGGGCCTGGCCGTGCTCGTCCTGTACCGGGCGTTGACCGGCTCCTGGCTCGGCACGTCGGTCGCCGACAAGTCGCTCTTCGCCAACTACGGCCTCGCCGAGGGCCTGGGGCTGGTGGCCGAGTACGGCATCGACGTCGTGCGCGGACTGCTGCTCGGCTTCTATCCCTCCCAGGCCCCCATCGGATTCTCCCGCGGCTGGGCTCCTCTCTATTTCGCGCCGCTGGCCCTCGTGTTCGTCGGCCTCGCGCTGCTGCGCGTTCCCGAGCCCTATCGCCGGCCGCTGCGCGCCTGGGCGATCGCGGTGGCCGCCCTCTTCGTCCTCCTCGCGCCGAACATGTTCCTCGGCGCCCACTTCAACCGCTACGTCATGTGGGCCTTCCCCACCGTCGACGTCCTCACCGCGGTCGGCCTCGGCGTGGCGGCGCGGCTCGTCGCCCGCGACGATCCCGCCCTCGAGAAGACGCTCTTCGAGGCCGGCGCGCTGCTCTTCGTGGCCCTGGGCGCGCTGTCGACGCTGCGCTTCGCGGCGATCTACGGCGACCTGGCGGGCGAGGTCTTCCGGCGGGACGTGGCCACGGCGGACTGGATCCGGCGCAGCCTCCCTCCGGGAACGGCGATGGCGAACCTGGCCACCAGCGTCGAGTACCTCACCGGCCACCGCAGCCTGAACCTCCACGGGGTGACGAGCCCGGCCTTCTTCGGCAACCGGCCCGCCGAGCGCGAGGCCGGCGTCCTGGAGGCCCTGGCCCGCCTGCCCGAAGGCGAGCGGCCTTCCTACCTGATCACCACCGTGTCGGCCCAGGAGAAGTACCCGAGCATGCGTGAGCTGGTCGATCCGGCGCCGCTCTTCCGGTCCACCAGCTTCGGCGACGAGATCGAGGTCTACCGCACGCGGTTCGACGTCCTGGGCCACAGCTCCCGCTTCTACCTGCCCGAGACGCAGGCGGCGGTGAGGGACCTGCACGAGGTCGACCGCCTCAACGTGTGCGACAGCCGCGACGAGGCGGCGCACGACTACTCGTTCCGGTCGGGGCTCGGCGGCCTGAGCCTGTTCGGCGCCCCCCGGATCGCCGCCTACGACGGAGGGGGCGAGCGGGTCGCCGATGCCGGGCGCGTCATCCTGGGCTCGGAATCGTTCCGGGTCCGCACCACCGCCGGCAAGGACCTCATCATCGTCCTTCGTACCGCCGGCTCCGCCGGCGCGGGTGTGTTGCGCGCTTCGGGAGGCGGCCAGTTTCCGATCGAGATCCCCGAAGCCGGCATCGTCCTCCGGGTGGAGGGCCAGACGGTGGGACGGGTGACCTTCCACCCCCGGCCGGCCTGGGACGAGCAGGTCTTCCGCATCACCGCCGACCGCGTCCGGCCGGCGTCGACGCGGCTCGAGCTGTCCGGCCGCTACGCTTCGTTCTACTACTGGTTCTTCCAGTAGGCGTCGGGCGCGATGAGCGCTGCTCTCGGCACCACGTCCTTCTGGCGGCGGCCGGTGGCCGCGCCATCGCTTCGATCCCACTGGCCGGCCGTCCTCTGCCTCGGCGCCCTCGTACTCTTCCTGTTTCGAGACGCGGCCTTCCGCGGGCAGGTCTTCTATTACCGCATCGCCGCCGGATCATGGCCGGTCTGGAATCCCTGGGTGGGCTTCGGCCAGCCCCTGTGGGCCAACCCCAACAACGAGGTCCTCTACCCGTTCACGTGGCTCCACCTGTTGATGCAGCCGTGGACCTATTACACCGGCTTCGTCGTGGTCCACGTCCTCCTCTCCGCGGCCGGCTTCTATGCCCTCGGGCTCAGGCTGCGCCTCTCCCGTGGCGCAGCGGCGCTCGCCGCGGCGATGTGGGTGGCCTCGGGCCCGTTCCTCTCCCTCGTCGACCTCTGGAACCACCTGGCTGCCGCGGCGTGGATTCCGTGGATCTTCCTGGCCGGCGACGTGGCGATGGCCTCGGGCCGGCTCAAGCCCGCCCTCGCCTGGGGAGCCACGCTCGCCATGCCGGTGCTGGCGGGCTCTCCGGAGACCGCGCTCCTGGCCGGGCTGGGGCTGGTGCCCTTCGGGTTGCGTCTCGCCGGCGCCGGTCGGTCGGCGCGACTGGTCGATCGGCCGGTGGTCCGCGCTCCCGCCGTAGCGCTCGCCTTCGCGCTCGCGCTCTCGGCCGCGCAGTGGTGGCCCTCGCTGGAGCTGCTCGTTCGCTCGGCCCGGCTCGAAGCGGCGGGCACGGCCCGCACGTTCTGGTCCATCCATCCCGTCGTGATGCTCCAGACCCTGCTGCCGGTCTTCCCCGACCGGTTGCCGCTCAGCGCGGAGGTGCGGGCCGCCTACTCCGAGGGGCGCGAGGCCTACCTGCGCTCGCTCTACCTCGGAGCGTCCGGCCTCGGGCTCGTGCTGGCCGGGGCCGCTGGCCGGCGGCGACGGCTATGGCTGCTCTTCCTGTTCCTCGCCGTGACGGGCGCTCTGCTGGCCCTCGGGCGCCACACGCCGGCCTACGCGATCGCGACCTTCCTGGTGCCCCCGCTCGGGGCCATGCGCTTCCCGGCGAAGGCGATGATCCTCACCGCCTTCGCGTGGGCGGCGATGGCCGGCATCGGCCTGGACGCCTGGCGCCGAGACGAGGGCGGAGCGGGAGCGCGCGCCGCGATCGCGGTCGTCCTCGCCGTGATCGCCGCCTCGGCGGCGGCGCTGGCCGTCGTGCTCCACGCCGGGGCCGAGGAATGGGGATCGGCGCTGCTGTTTCGCGCCACCAGCCCCCGCTCGTACACCCAGATCCTGGCCCCGACGGCACGGGCCCTGGCGACGGCCTCCCTCCTGGCCGGGACGATGCTGGTCCTCGCCGCGTTGCGCGGCCGGCGCGCCCCGGCCACGGCGGGCCTGGCTCTCGTGGCGGCCGCCGTCGCGCTCGCCGACCTGCTGAGCGTCCATCACCGCCTGAACCCGACCGCCGCCCGCGAGCTGATCACATACCGGCCGGCCGCGCTGGACGTGGTGCGCCCGCAGCGCTTCCAGCGCATCTACGTCTACGACTATTTCGAGGCGGGAGCGGCCCCCCGCTACCTCGGCCACCGGAGCGCCTACCTGACCCAGGTCCCCCAGGAAGACTGGCCCGTCCCGTGGCTCGACGCGCTTGCGTTGCGCACGGCGCTCTACCCGAGCGTCATCGGGAACTGGCGGCGGGAGGGCTCCTTCGATCGCGACGCGCTCGGCCTGTACCCGGCGCCCCTGCGGCTGCTCAACCAGGCCCTGCTCCGGACGGAAGGCTCGCCGCTGCACGCGCGCCTGCTGCGCCTGGCGGCGGTGGAATACGTCGTCGCGCTCCACCGGCAGGGGTTCGAGGACCTGATCCCCGTCGCCGCGCTGCCGAGCCTCTTCGTCGAGCCGCTCGTCGTGTTCCGTGTGCCCGACCCGCAGCCGCGGACCTACGCGGTCGCCGGCGCGCGATTCGCCGACGGACTCCGGGCCGAGCTGGACGCGCTGGCCGAACCCGCCTTCGATCCCGCGCGCGAGGTCGTGTTGCCCGGTCCATCGCGCACGGCGGGCGCGGACGCCGGGGCGGCAGCCTTTTCCGGGACGAGCCGCATCGTCGAGTGGCGACCCGACCGGGTGCGACTCGCGGCGGAGCTGAGCGCGCCTGGCTACGTGGTGCTCGTCGACGGTTACGACGCGGGCTGGAAGGCGAGGATCGACGGCCGGGACGCCGAGGTGCTTCGGGCCAACCTCGCCTTCCGGGCCGTGGCCGTGCCGGCCGGCCGGCATGTCGTCGATTGCGTTTACCGGCCCCGGTCGATCATCGGCGGGCTCGCGGTCTCGGGCGCCGCCTTGCTCGCCGCCGTCTGCGCCGTGGCCGTGAAGGGGGCCGCCTGAGGGCGAAGGGCGCCCTGGCGTCCGGAGCGTGGGCGCCGCTGGTGGGCCTGGCTGCTCTCGTGCTCCTGCTCTTCCGTCAAGCGGTCTTTTTCGGCGGCGTCTTCTTCCAGCGAGACGTCCAGCTCATGTGGTACACCCAGGTCGAGACCTTCGTGCGTGCGGTGGCCGAGGGAGCCTGGCCGGTCTGGGATCCGTTCCTCGCCTTCGGCCAGCCCCTGTGGGCCGACGCCAACGTCCAGCTCGGCTATCCGCCGACGTGGCTCAACCTGCTCGTGCGGCCCTGGACCTATTACGCGGCCTTCGTGATCGTTCACTTCGTCGGCGGCGCGCTGGGGGTCTACGCCCTCGGCCGGCGGCTGACCCTCTCGCCCACGGCGGCCTGGGTCGCGGGAGCGGCGTGGGCCACCTCGGGCCCGATCGTCTCCTCGGCACCCATGTGGAACCAGCTCGCGGGCGCGGCCTGGCTGCCCTGGGCGGTGCTGGCCGCGGAGACGGCGCTCGAGACGGGCCGGCCGGTCCATGCCGTTGCATGGGGCGCGACGCTGGCCGCCCCGGCTCTCGCCGGCTCCCCCGAGGGCGCGCTCACCGCCGCGCTCGTGGGCATCGCGCTCGGGGTGGCCCGCCTTGTCAGCGCGCCAGATGCCGCTCTCCGGCAGCGCGTGCTGAAACGCTCGAGCCTCGCCGGCTTGATGGCCGTCGGCCTGTCGGCGGCGCAGTGGCTGCCCACGCTGGAGGCCGCCCGACAATCGGCCCGCGCCACGTTGCCGGCCGAAGCCCGCACCTACTGGTCGGTGCATCCGCTGCTTCTCGTCCAGACGGTCCTTCCCCTGCTGGTCGACACCCAGGGCCTCCGGCCCGACCGCGCGGCGCTCCTCTCCGACGCGCGCGAGCCGTTCTTCGCCTCCCTCTACCTCGGCCTGGCCACGAGCGCCCTCGTGCTCGCGGCGTGGGCCGGCCCCCCGCGCCGGCGCCGCCGGTTCCTGTCGCTCGCGATGGCCGCGGCGATACTGGTCGCCCTGGGCCGGCATACGCCGGCGTACGAGCTCGCCGTCGGACTGCTCCCGCCCCTGCGCGCGCTCCGTTACCCCGCCAAGACGATGGCCCTCGCCGCGCTCGCCTGGGCGCTCCTGGCCGGCATGGGCCTCTACACGTGGCGGGAGGGAAGGCTGACCGGGCGGCGGTTCCGGCTCCGCGTCGTGGGACCGGTCACGGTCCTGGCCCTTCTCGCGGGGGTCGCGGTGCTGGCGCTCGCCGGCGATCCGGATCGCTGGGGCGCGCTCGTCCTGGCCGGACCGGCGCCGGGCCTGTCCTTTGCCGACCTGCTGGCCCCGACGAAGCGGCGTCTCCTGACGGCGCTGGGCGCGGCCGTGGCCGTCCTCGTCGTGGCCGCCCTCGGCGATCGGATCGAGAGCCGAGCGCGGATGGCCGTCCTCGCCCTGTGCGCGGTCGGTGATCCATTCCTCGCCCACCAGGGCCTGAACCCGACCGCGCCCGCCGCGCTCTACACGTATCGACCGCCGACGTTGGACCTGATCCGAGGCGGGGGAGACGGCCGCATCTACGCCTACGACTATTTCTTCGCGGGCCGGAGCCAGGGATACCTCGAGCGGCCGGCGCCCTACGCGGTGGCCCGAGCGCCCACCGGATGGCCGGTGCGAGCCGCGCAGGCCCTCGCCATGAGGCAGTACCTCTTTCCTCCCACGCCGGGCCCCTGGGGACGGGAGGGAAGCTACGACCTGGACGTGTCCGGGCTCGGCTCGCCGCACGTGGCGCGGCTGGTGGCCGCGCTCCATGCCGCCGAGAGCACGCCGGCCTGGCTGCGCCTGCTGCGCATCGGCGCGGTGAGCCACGTCGTGGCGCTCCACGAGGCGGGCCTCGACGGGCTGGAGCCCGTCGGCACGGTCGCGGGACTCTTCCCCGAGCCCATCCGCGTGTTCCGCGTGCCGGACCCGTTACCGCGCACCTACGCGGTCGGCTCGGCGCGCGCGATCGACGCCGAGACCGCGCTGCGCAGCCTCCTCGATCCCGCCTTCGAGCCGGAGCGCGAGGTGCTCCTGGACGGCGGGCCGAGCGTCGCGGCCGAGCCGTCGTTCGCGGGCGCGAGCCGTGTCGCGGCTCGGCAGGCCGACCGCGTGCAGCTCGACGCCGACCTGAGCGCAGACGGCTACGTCGTGCTCGTGGATGCGTGGGACCCGGGATGGAGGGCATGGGTGGATGAGCGGCCCTCGGCGGTGCTCAGGGCCAACCTGGCGTTTCGCGCCGTCGCCGTCGGCGCCGGCCGCCACCTGATCGACATGCGATACCGGCCGGCCACGCTGCCGTGGGGCCTCGCGATCAGCCTGCTCGCCGTGGCCGCCGGCGCCGCCGTCCTGGCGGGATCCGCCCGGCCGAGCGGTTAAGCAACAGCAACCGCTGCGAGCGTAGCGGGATTCACTCCCGCGGAGCGAGCGGGGGGTCTGGGGGGTGCGCCGCTAGCACCCCCCAGTTCAACGACGGAACAGCTCGCCGAGCCGGATGGGGTCCTGCGGGCCCGCACCCACGTCTTCCACCCGGCCTCCGGGTCCCACGCGCACCGTCATGGGGACCCGGGCGACCTTGAATGTCTTGGTGAACTCACGGCTCGGCGAGCGGAGCACGGGGAAGGACACCGGCAGCGCCATGAAGAAGCCGAGCGGCTCGTGGTCGAGCATCACGCCGACGACGTTGACGCCGGCCGGCCGTCGCTCGTAGGCCCGGTTCCATTCAGGGATCTGCTTCTGGCAGTGCGGGCAGCTGCTGAGGAAGAAGAGGAGGATCGTCGGCGTCTTGCCGTAGGCCACGTGGTGCATGTTGCCGTCGATGCCTTCCGCGTCGAAGGGCGGTACCACGTCCCCCGCGGCGAGCGAAGCCGGCGCGGGGGCCGGGGCCTGCATCGCGGTCGCCATCGCCGCCCAGGCCCACACCGTCGCCAGCGCCACCGCCGCTCCCCAGGTCCGGTTCATCTTTCCCCTCCGGTGTCGAGCGGCCTCCACAGCTCCGAATGGCGGGAGATGGAGACGGTGCCCGCTTCCCGATCATAGCTGAAGGGCACCCCCGCCGGGTCCACCGGGGCCCGGCGCAGCACGCCCGCGGCGCGGAGCTCGTCGAGCGAGGCGGGCCGGCGGCCGGTCTTCTCTTCGTAGGCGTGGACGAGGCGGGTGAGGGCGTCGGCTTCGTCGAGCGCCTCGAGGTAGCGAAGGTGGGTGAGCGCGTTGTACTTGATGGGACCCTCCTCCGATTGCTCGTAGAGCTGACGCCAGATGCGGCGCGACGTCTCACGGTCGCCCCCCTTGTGCAGGATCTCCGCCGCCAGCGTCTCGAGCCAGAAGGGAGCGCCGGGAAGGCGGGCCGCCTCCATGAGTATCTGGGCGCCTCTCTGGGCGTCGCCCGTGAACGTGAATGTGAAGAAGCCGAGGTCCTGGCGCAGGCGCCAGTTGCCGGGGTTGTTGCGGACACCCTTCTCGAGGAGGGCGATGCCGGCCTGCGGATCTCCCGCTCCCGCGGGGCGGGCCTCGCAGAGGAAGATCGCTCCGTAGTGATAGGCGATCTCGAGCCGCGGGTCCAGCGTGGTGACGATGTCGGCGAGGGGAAAGAGCAGGTCGTAGCGCTGGCCGCCCCAGATCCGCTGGAAGCCGTAGTACTGCACGGTGCGCAGCCAGTACAGATCCGCCATCAGGTCCTCGAAGCCCGGGCTCAAACGGCGGATCTGTTCGCCGGTCAGGTAGAGAGCCTCCTCCGGCGCCCGCCAGGCGCCCATCCGGACGTCGATCCGGCGCTGGACGAGAGAAGCGGCCGGAAGCAGGAGCAGGATGGCGAGGGCTCCGGGCCTCACACGAGCTCGCGGGAGCGGAAGGCGACGAGGGCGAGGCCGAGCGCGAAGCCCAGGTAGAGCGCGGCATACAGCGTGATCCACCCCAGCTCGGACAGCGGCACGGGATCGAAGTGGACGACGCGGCTCTTGAGGTCGAAGTCGCGGAAGTTCGGGAGCAGGTAGTAGAGGGCCGGAGCCAACCAGCTCGGCGCGCCGGGCGCCACCTCCTTCATGTTGTGGATCACGTCGGAGAAGCGCCCGGCCACGACGACGATCGCGGTGCCCACCGCGGCGATGACCGCCGAGGTCAGGGTGGAGAAGAGCAGGGCCAGGGCCACGACGAGCAGGAGGCCGAGGAAGATCCCGTACACCGCCTTCAGGAGGTTGGGGTCGGTCGCCCGCCCGGTGAGGGCCAGGGTCAGGTACAGTCCCGCCGTCATCACGGCCACGTTGACGAGGAGCGTGAAACCGAGGCCGGCGAACTTGCCCACGATGAACTCGCCCCGGCCGAGCGGTTTCGCCAGCAGGGGGTACAGCGAGCGGCGCTCGATCTCCTTGCTGACGAGACCCACCCCGATGAAGACCGCGATGAGCGTCCCGACCACGTCCATGGCCGCCAGGCCGATGTCCTTGATGATCTTCTCGTCCTGCCGGATCGAGAGCTGCCGCATGAGCAGCCCGGAGACCATCATCAGCAGGGCGAAGAACACCAGGTTGTAGAGGACCCGCTCCCGCACCGTCTCGCGGTAGGTGTTCGCGGCCACCGCGGCCACGCGGCTCAGGCTGCTTCCCATGGCCTCCCGGTCTCCGTCCCTCCCCCGACCTGGCGCAGGAAGTACTCTTCGAGCGACTCCCGGACCGGCTGCACCGCGAGCACGCGGCCCCCGGCCTGCTGCACGCTCTTCACGAGACCGGCCAGGGACGCTTCCTCCACCTGGAGGCTCCAGCGCTCGCCGAGCGCCCGGCGTCCCTTGAGCCCCGGCAGGCGGTCCAGCAGCGCGCCGTCGACGCCGGAGAGGAGCACCTCCAGGTGGTCGACGTCGATACGCAGGATCTCGTCCAGCCGGCCGACGGTGACGAGCCGGCCGCCCCGCAGCAGGCCCACGCGGTCGCACAGGCTCTCGGCGTCGGCGAGGATGTGCGTGGAGAAGAAGACCGTGCGACCCTGCTCGCGCAGCTCCAGGATCAGCTCCTTCACCATGTGGCGGCCGATCGGGTCCAGGCCGGTCATGGGCTCGTCGAGGATGACCAGCTCCGGGTCGTTGAGGAGGGCCTGCGCCAGCCCGGCCCTCTGCAGCATCCCCTTGGAGAAGCGCCGCATGGGCACGCGGGCGGCGTCGGCGAGGCCGACCCGCTCCAGGAGCCGGTGGGCGCGCCCGCGCCGATCGACGGCCGCGATGCCGAGCAACTGCCCGGCGTAGTCGAGGTACTCCACGGGCGTGAGGTAGTCGTAGAGGTAGGGGTTCTCGGGCAGGTAGCCGGCCCGGTAGCGCCAGGCGCGCGCGGTATGGGGCTCGCCCAGGACTCGCGCGGAGCCCCGGTCTGCGCGGAGCAGACCCATCAAGACCTTGAGGGTCGTGGTCTTGCCCGAGCCGTTGGGCCCGAGGTATCCGAAGACCTCGCCGCGAGGCACGCTCAGCGTGAGGTCCGCGAGGGCGGTCCGCCGGCCGCGATGCATCCACCCGGTGGGATACGACTTCGACAGGCCGGCGATCTCGACCGCCGGCGCGGCCGTCGGCGTCGTCATGGCGGGCTAGAGTGTACTTGAGAAGGTGCGGCGCCTAGCGCAGCGGCGGGCAGACGGAAGCCTGCATCGTGCCTCCCGCGACGCAGCAGTCGATGTCGGCCTGCATCGCCCCCACCAGCCCGGGGTCGCCGCCGAAGCTGCGGACCCCCGACACGCCGGGAGCCGTGGGCCGGGCCTGATAGCAGAAGGTGCCGTGGTCGGCCGCCTGCTGCCCCGTGAACCCCCCCGCGTCGTAGGTGGCGCTGTGGCTGTAGCCGGCCTTGATGGCCAGGCTGGCCATGTTGGCGTCCAGGAAGCTGGGACCGACGTAGGCGGGAATGCAGGCCGGGTCGGAAGGCCGGGCCAGGCAGCTCAGCTCGCCGTAGAAGCCGGAGTTGGCCGACTGGTAGACGGCCTCGGCGGACACGACGGCCCGCACGTCCCCCACGGCGGCGGCTTCGTTGGCGGAGATGCGCGCGCGCAGGAGGCTGGGTATCGCGATGGCGGCGATGATGCCGATGATCGCCACCACGACCAGCAGCTCGATCAGCGTGAAGCCATCCTCGTTCTTCATCGGCGTCCTCTTCTCGGGAGTCGCGAACGGGGGAAGGAGACCGACGGCAAGGGGAGACGAGAGCGTCCCCCCTTGCCGGATGTGAAAGGGCCTACCGCAGGGGCGAGCAGTTCGCGGTGTCGAGGATTCCGGCCGCGCAGCAGGCCTGGGTGGACGTCGTCGTGTTGCCCACTACGCCGCTCGAGTCGCCACCGAAAGAGCGCACGCCGGTGGTCGCCGCGGTGATCGGCGAAGCCATGTAGCAGTACGTCCCATGCGGGTTCAGCAGGCCCACCACCACCAGGGCCGCGTCGTAGTTCGCCGTGCGGGTGTAACCGGACTTGTTGACGAGCGCGTTGACGCCGATGCTGCCGTCGAGGAACGTGGGACCGACGTAGCCGGTGATGCAGGGGCCCGGGACCGCAAGGCAGGTCAGCTCACCGTAGAACCCGGACGCTGCCGACTGATAGGCGGCTTCGGCCGAGATGACCGTCCGGATGTCGCCGATCGTCGCCGACTCGTTGGCCGAGATCCGCGCCCGGAGCAAGCTGGGGATGGCGATGGCGGCGATGATGCCGATGATCGCCACCACGATCAGCAGCTCGATCAGGGTGAAACCCTTCTGGTTCTTCATTCAACTCTCCTTGTCACCACGGAATGGTGCGACCGGGAGAGAGCAAGGCCGATGCCACGGTATTTCGGGCTAACTCTTTGAGAACAAAGGCTGGATGAATATGGCCAGCCTACAGTTTTTGGCTTTGTGACACTTTTTGTCAGCCCCGTTCTTGGCGGCAGGTTGGCGTGGGTTTTCGCAGCTTTTGGGCGGGAGGAGCTGGCGGCAAGGGGCGAAGCGTTGACCCTTGCCGGATGTGAAAGGGCCTACCGCAGGGGCGAGCAGTTCGCGGTGTCGAGGATTCCGGCCGCGCAGTAGGCCTGGGTGGACGTCGTCGTGTTGCCCACTACGCCGCTCGAGTCGCCACCGAAAGAGCGCACGCCGGTGGTCGCCGCGGTGATCGGCGAAGCCATGTAGCAGTACGTCCCATGCGGGTTCAGCAGGCCCACCACCACCAGGGCCGCGTCGTAGTTCGCCGTGCGGGTGTAACCGGACTTGTTGACGAGCGCGTTGAC
>QHVM01000052.1:53183-102581 GCA_003223555.1 Acidobacteriota bacterium
AGATCCGCGCCCGGAGCAAGCTGGGGATGGCGATGGCGGCGATGATGCCGATGATCGCCACCACGATCAGCAGCTCGATCAGGGTGAAACCCTTCTGGCTCTTCATTCAACTGTCTCCTTGTCGTTCGTCCGATTTGGACGCCGTTCAGCGGGGGGACCGCAGGATGCCCACACAATAATGTATTGAAAGTCACGTCATTGTATGTGCGTCAGGGCACACCTGGCAAGGAGCACGAGCGGTCTCAGGCAGATAGAGAGCTCCGATGCTTCTCCAGGAGATAGCGTAGCGATCGGGGCGAGATCCCGAGGAGCCGGCACGCGGCGGCGCGGTCTCCCCCACCCTGCTCCAGCGCCCGCCGGACCAGGTCGGCCTCGACGGCCCGCAGGTGCTCGTCGAGGCTGAAACCCTCCGTCAAAGGGGGCACCGCGGCGGCGGACGGCGAGAGCATCTCCTGTGGCAGGCGCTCGGGCAGGACGACGTTGCTCGTCTCGAGCGCCACCGCGCGCTCGACCACGTTCTCCAGCTCGCGCACGTTCCCCGGCCAGGAGTAGCGCGTCAGCTTCTCCATGGCCTCGCTCGAGATCTTCGCCACCGCCTTGCCCATCTCGCGGCCGAAGCGGGAGAGGAAGTGCTCGGCCAGCAGCGGGATGTCCTCCTGCCGCGACCGCAGCGGTGGCACGTGGATGGGGATGACGTTCAGCCGGTAGAAGAGGTCCTCGCGGAAGCGCCGCTCCTGCACGAGCGACTCCAGCGGGCGGTTGGTGGCCGCGATCAGCCGCACGTCCACCTCGATCTCCTCCGTGCCTCCGACCCGGCGGATGCGCTTCTCCTGCAGGGCCCGCAGCAGCTTGACCTGCATCGCCATGGGCGTCTCGCCGACCTCGTCCAGGAACAGGGTGCCGCGGTGGGCGACCTCGAACAGGCCCTTCTTGGTCTGGTGCGCGTCGGTGAAGGCGCCCTTCATGTGGCCGAACAGCTCGCTCTCGAGCAGGCTCTCGGACAGGGCGGCGCAGTTGACCGAGACGAAGGACGCGTCGCGGCGCGGCGACAGGGCGTGGATGGCCTTGGCCACCAGCTCCTTTCCCGTCCCGCTCTCCCCGGTCACGAGCACGGTCGAGCCGGTGGGCGCCACCGAGCGCACCAGCTCGAAGAGCGCGACCATGGACGGGGAAACGCCGACCATGCGGTCCAGGCCGTGCCGCGTGCGGAACTCCGCCTTCAGGCGGAGGTTCTCCTCCTGCAGCCGCTGCTTCTCGAGGGCGTTGCCGACCACGATGCGCAGCTCCTCGATGTCGAAGGGCTTGATGAGGTAGTCGTGGGCCCCCAGCTTGAGGGCGGCCACGGCGGTCTGCGTGGACCCGAAGGCGGTCATCACGATCACGATCGTCTCCGGAGAGGCGGCCTTGACGTGGCGCAGGATCTCGATCCCGTCGCCGTCGGGCAGCTTCACGTCCGTGATGACCATCGGCACCGGCCCCGCGGCCAGGACCGCGGCGGCGCGGGCCCGGCTGTCCGCCAGGAGGACCTCGAACCCCTCCTTGCGCAGCATGATGGCCAGCAGCTCGCGCATCGAGGGCTCGTCGTCGATGACGAGGATCTTCTGCATTCGTGCGTTGGAAGTATGATCAGCGGCCGTGCCGTGCGCAACCGGCAGCGAGCGCAGCGGGATTCACTCCCGCCGGGGCCGCCGAGCCGCGCGAGAGCCGGCGGAGGGCCGTGGAGAGCGCCAGGCAGGAAGACGGCGGCCGGAGTCTCCGTGGGGCCGGGACCGGCGAACGGTTCCTCCGGCTGGCACCGCTGTCGGGCCCGCTCTTCGCGTTGGCGATCGTGTTCCCCGAGGCCATCTTGGGCGGGGGGGTCTTCTACGACCGCGACATCTCCGCCTACTGGCTGCCGCACGTGGCGACCCTCGTCCGCATCGTCAGCCAAGGCAGCTGGCCGCTGTGGAATCCATACGAAGGCTTCGGCCTGCCTCTGCTCGGCGACCCGAGCCTGCAGCTGGCCTATCCGCCGACGTGGCTCAACTTCGTCCTCCGGCCGGGAACGGTCTACAAGGTCCTGCTCCTCGGCCATGCGATGCTGGCGGGGGCGGGGGGCGTCGCGCTCGCGCGCCGGTGGGGGATGTCGCGGCTGGCCGCCAGCGTGGCGGGAGCCGCATGGTGCGTATCGGGCCCGCTGCTGTCGGCGGGGAGCCTGCACCAGCACATCTGCGGCGCGGCCTGGATCGCCTGGGTGCTCGTCGCTCTCGAGTCCGCGCTGGAGGCTCCTGGTCGGCGCGCAGCGGCCGGGCTCGGGCTGGCCGCGGCCGCGCAGGCGCTCACCGGATCGGCGGACATGTGCCTGCTCACCGCCCTCGCCGGCATCGGACGCGTGGCGTTCTGGCTGGCGACCGCGGTGCGAGGCGCGTCGTGGCGAGCGGCGGCGGCGACGGTCGCCGCGGCGATCGTCCTCGCCTTCTCCGTGGGCGCGGTCCAGTGGGTGCCGAGCGCCGCCTTGCTCGGCTCGGTCGCCCGCGGCCGCCTGGCGCCCGCCGAGATCCTGTACTGGTCGATCCATCCGCTGTCGGCCGTGGACCTGCTGGTTCCCCGGTTCTTCGCCGACCTTCCCTTGTCGCCGGCGTTGCGCGGGATGCTCTTCGAGGGGCGAGAGCCCTTCCTCGTGAGCCTGTACGTCGGCCTCTCCTCGCTCCCGCTCGTGCTGCTGAGCGGCCCGCTCCGCGGCGGACGGCCCGCCTACGCGGCGACCATGGCCGCCGGGTTCGGCCTCGCCGCGCTCGGCCGCCACGTCTTCCTCCTCCCGGCGCTGCTCACGACGCCTCCGTTCAGCTTCTCCCGGTACCCGGCCAAGTACGCCCTGCCCTTCGCCCTGTTCTGGGCGATGCTGGCCGGCTTCGGCCTCGACGAGTGGCGCCGGCCGTGGGACGCGCCCGAGAAGCGCCGCGGTATGGCCGCGCTGGCGGCGGCGGCCGTGGTGGCGGGGGCGGCCGGGATCGGCCTGCTCTGGGTCCGCCGTGACGTCCAACCGGCCATGCGCCTCCTCCGCATCCCGGAAGCGTTCCCCGCCGAAGCTTCCTATCTCCTGACGAGAAAGCTCGAGCGCACGGCCCTCGTCGCGCTGGCCACGGCGGCGCTCGTCGCCTTTCGGCGGCGCCGCGACTCCTCCCGAGAGGCGCTGGCCGTCGTCATGGGGGTGCTGCTGGCGGCGGACATGGCGGCCGCCGGCCGCGGGGTCGATCCGGTCGCCTCGCCCGAGCTGCTCGAGCACCAGCCGCGGGCGCTCGACCTCCTGGGCCCGGAGATGAGCGAGCGGCGGCTGCTCGCGCCGGCGGCCGACCTCGTCTGGCTGAACGCGCACTTCGTCCGGGGCGTCGCCGGCTGGGACCGGAGGGCGAGCTGGGCGCTCGGGATGCAGGACATGCTGGCCGCGCCCACCGCCCAGCGCTGGGGCATCCGGGGCAGCTACGACTCGGACGTCACCGGCCTCGCCACTCCGGCCCTGCACTTCCTGGCCGGAGCGCTGCTACGCAACCAGTCGACTCCCGTGGCGACCAAGCTGCTCCGCATGGGCAACGTGGGCGCCGTGGTGGCGGTCCAGCGGGAAGGATTCCGCGACCTCGCCGACGCCGGCGAAGTCACGACGATCTTCGACCAGCCGGTGCGCGTGATGAACGTGCCTCGACCCCTGCCCCCCGCGTGGGTGGTGGGAGGGTCGCGGGCGGCCCCATCGCCGAGCGCCGCCCTGCTCGTCATCGCCGAGACCGGCTTCGATCCCGCGGCGGAGGTCGTGCTCGGGCCCGGCGCGCCGACCCTTCCGCCTCCCCTCGGCTTCCGCGGGGAATGCGCGATCCTCGAGCGCCGCGCCGACGCGATCGTGCTCGAGGTCGAGGAGAGCGCGCCGGGTTACGTCGTGGTGGCCGAAGCCCATCAGGAGGGCTGGCAGGCCAGCGTGGACGGGGCGCCGGCGCCGGTGCTCCCCGCCAACGTGCTGTTCCGGGCGGTGGCCGTGCCGGCCGGTCGCCACCACGTCGAGCTGCGCTACCGGCCGGCCGCCGCCTTCGCAGGAGCTGGCCTCGGCGCCGCCGGCCTCGTGGCCGCGGCGGCGCTGCTCAGGCGGGAACGCTGACCAGGACCCGGGGCAGGCGGACCTCGACCTCCGTCCCCCGGGCCGGCGCGGTTCGTACCGTGATGTCGCCCCGGTGCTCCCGCACGATCCGATAGACGATGGCGAGGCCGAGGCCGGTGCCCATGGGCGTCTCGGAGCGGAAGGGCTCGAACACCCGCTGCTGCGCGTCGCGGTCCATGCCGCGGCCCTGGTCGCAGACCGAGAGCACGAGGTCGTCGCCGCGGCAGCTCAGCCGCACCTTGAGCACGCCGCCGGCGGGCATCGCCTCCAGGCCGTTACGGGCCAGGTTCCAGAAGACCTGCTTGATCTGGTCCGGGTCGGCCAGGCACACGTGCGGCCCCCGGTCGGCCTGGAACTCCACGCTGTGGCCGGGCCGCACCTCGGGGCCGTTGCGCAGCAGGGTCACCGCCTCCTCGACCGCGCGCCCGATGTCCACCGGGCCGCTCGGCGGAAGCGCGGGACGCGCCTGGTAGAGGAAGTGGTTGAGCGTATCGGAGAGCCGCTTGGACTCCTTGGTGATGATGGCGAGCAGGCGCTCCTGCTCCTCCGACATGTTGGGCTCGGCCATCAGCACCTGGGCCGAGCCGCTGATGGAGCCGAGCGGGTTGCGGATCTCGTGGGCGAGCTGGGCGGCCATCTCCCCCACCGCGGCCAGCTTCTCCTTGATGCGCACCTCGCGCTCGAGCCGCTTGATCTCGGTCAGGTTCTGGAACACGAGCAGGTACCCGCCGCCCGGCTCGGCGGTGGCCAGAGGCGAGATCGACACCCCGAGGTCGAGGCTGCCGCCGTCCCGGCGCCAGTAGACGACCTCGAAGCGCGCCAGGCCCTCATAGGCGGCCCGGGCCTGCAGGGCGGGCGGCTCGAGCAAAGGGGACCCGAGGACCTCGCGCAACGGGCGGCCGCGGATGTCGGAGGTGCGCACGCCCAGGATCGACTCGCCGAAGTTGTTCACGTAGAGGATGTGGCCGGCGGCGTCCGCGGTGATGAGGCCGCTGTGGATGCTGTCGACGATGACCTTGTTCAGCTCCTGGAGGTCGGCCACCTGCTCGGTGGCCTCCTCGAGCTGCTCCCCCACCTCACGGAGGCTCTCGGAGAGATACGCGCCGATGAGGGCCACGGTGGCGCAGGCCACCCCGGTCACGAACACGGAGTAGAGCAGGTGCTTGACCTGCATGAACCGCACGTCGACCAGGCCCTGGGGCGGGATGGTCCCGCTGCGGACGGCCCACAGCACCCCCGCGTAGAAGACGGTGGCCAGTCCGGCCAGGAGGAGACCCTTGCCGCGGTAGAGCAGCACGCTGCCCGACAGCACCGAGATGGGGTACAGGAGCATGAAGCCGGTGCGGCTGCCCGTTCCCCCGGTGAGGTAGACGAGGCCGGTGATGATGAGCAGGTCCACCACCACCTGCACGTAGACCTGGGCCGCGGGGTAGGGCACGAAGCGCAGGGCGAGGACGTAGAGCAGGGTCAGGGCGTAGGTGGCGGCGATCAGGTAGTAGAGGGGGTTGACAAGCAGCAGCGTCTCCGACACCGCCTCCACGTAGATGGCGATGAGGAGCAGGGTCGTGATCATCACGACCCGGAACAGCATCAGCCGCTTGAGCCGGGGCTCCAGCGGCGAGGAGACGACCAGACCCGCCTGCGCCATCCGACCGGGTCAGCTCAGCTTGCTGATCAGGTCGAAGAGCGGGAGGTACATGCTGATGACGATGCCGCCCACCGTGGTGCCCAGGAACAGGATCATCACCGGCTCCATGAGCGTCAGCAGGTTGGCCACCGCCTGGTCCACCTCTTCCTCGTAGAAGTCGGCGATCTTGCTGAGCATGGCGTCCAGGGCGCCCGTCTGCTCGCCGACGCCGATCATCTGGACCACCATGTTCGGGAACACCTTGCTCTCCCGCAGAGGCTGGGCCAGGGTGAGGCCGCCCTCCACCGCCTTGCGCACGGCCATGATGGCGTCCTCGATGATGGAGTTGCCGGCGGTGCGGGCGGTGATCTCCAGGCCGTCCAGGATGGGCACGCCCGAGGAGATGAGGGTGGCCAGCGTCCGGCAGAAGCGCGCGACGGCGATCTTCTGCATCAGCACGCCGAGGATGGGGAGCTTCAGGACGATGCGGTCCACCACCCGCTTGCCCCCGTGGGTCGCGTAGTACCTCCGGAAGAGGAACACGCCGGCCACGATGAAGACGGCCAGGAAGGGGAGCAGCCGGACGAACCAGTTGGACATGAAGATGACGATCCGGGTGGGCAGGGGCAGCTGTGCCCCCAGGCCCTCGAACATCGCGGCGAAGGTCGGAATGACCTTCCACAGGATGACCGCGATCACGATGGCCGCGATGCCGATGACCGCCACCGGGTAGACCATGGCCCCCTTGACCTGGGCCCTGAGCTTGACCGCCTTCTCGATGTAGACGGCGAGGCGCTTCAGGATGGTGTCTAGGATGCCTCCCGCCTCCCCGGCCGCGATCATGTTCACGAACAGCTCGTCGAAGGCCTTGGGGTGCTTGCGCATGGCATCGGCGAGGGTCGCGCCCCCCTCCACGTCCATCCGGGTCTGCTGGAGGATCTTGGCGAAGGTCTTGTTCTCCTGCTGCGTGCCCAGGATCTCCAGGCACTGCACGAGGGGGAGGCCGGCGTCGATCATGACCGAGAACTGGCGGGTGAAGACAGCCAGGTCCTTGGCCGGCACGCCGCCGCCGAACTTGGGGAGGGCGACCTCCTTGCCCTTCTCCTTGACCGAGGAGACGAGGATCTGCTCGCGCCGGAGCAGCGCCATCACGGCCTCTTTGTTCTCGGCCACCCTCTCCCCCGAGACCGCCTTGCCTTCCCGGGTCTTGCCCTTCCAGACGAACGCAGGCATCGGATCCTCCTAGCGCGAGGCGCCCTAGCGCCCCGCCGGTCGGACAGGCCGGCCCCCGGCCTGCGGAGTCGTCAGGCCGGCGCCGCGGTTGATCATGTCTTGCAGTTCGTCCGGCCCCGAGCTGATGCCGAGGGCCGTCTGCAGGCTGATCTGCTTGGCGAAATAAAGGCTGGCCAGCGACTGGTTGAAGGTCTGCATCCCGTATTTCTCCTGGCCCGTCTGCATGGACGAGTAGATCTGGTGGATCTTGTCCTCGCGGATCAGGTTCCGGATGGCGGCGTTGGGGATGAGGATCTCCATCGCGAGGCAGCGCCCGCTGCCGCTGGCCTTGGGCAGCAGGGACTGGCACATGATCCCCTCCAACGTCAGCGACAGCTGGGCCCGCACCTGGGACTGCTGGTGGGCAGGGAAGACGTCGATGATGCGGTTGATGGTCTGGGCGGCGGAGTTGGTGTGCAAGGTGGCGAAGGTCAGGTGGCCCGTCTCCGCGATCCGAAGGGCGGACTCGATCGTTTCCAGGTCCCGCATCTCGCCGATGAGGACCACGTCGGGATCCTCGCGCAGCGCGGCCCGCAGGGCGTTGGTGAACGAGTGCGTGTCGGCGTGCAGCTCGCGCTGGTTGACGACGCACTTCTTGTGCTGGTGGAGGTACTCGATGGGATCCTCGATCGTGATCATGTGCTCGTGCCGCTCGCTGTTGATCTTGTCGAGCATGGCGGCCAGGGTGGTGGACTTTCCCGAACCGGTGGGCCCGGTGACGAGCACCAGGCCCCGCGGCTTGTCGCAGATCGCGGTCACCACCGGGGGCAGCCCCAGCTCCTTGAAGCCGCGGATCTCGTAGGGGATGGTCCGGTAGACGGCCGCCACCGCTCCCCGCTGCATGAAGACGTTGGAGCGGAAGCGGGCCATGCCCTTGATACCGAAGCTGAAGTCCAGCTCCAGGTTCTCCTCGAAGCGGTGCTTCTGCGCGTCGGTGAGCACGCTGTAGGCGAGCTGCTTGGTCTCGACCGCGGTCAGCGGCGGCAGGTCCAGCGGCCGCAGCTTCCCGTCCACCCGGATCTGGGGCGCGGAGTTGGTCGTGACGTGGAGGTCCGTCCCTTGCATCTCCGTCATCGTCTTCAGAAGCTGGTGCAGGCTGACTGCCAAGGGCAACCTCCTCCTAGAGGACCGTCTCGCGCAGGACTTCCTCGATCGTCGTGACCCCGGCCTTGATCTTCTCCAGGCCGCTCATGCGCAGGGTGAGCATGCCCTCCTCGAGGGCCTTCTTCTTCAGCTCCACCGCGGTGGCCCCGACCATGATCAGGTCGCGGATGCCCTCCGAGATCTCCATGACCTCGTAGAGGCCCACCCGGCCCTTGTAGCCGGTGCCGTTGCACGTCCCGCACCCGCGCCCCTTGTAGAGCTTGAAGGTGCCCACCTGCTCCGGGGTGAAGCCGATCTCGATGAGGGTCTTGCTGGGGACGTCGGTGACCTCCTGCTTGCAGTTGGCGCAGATGCGGCGGATGAGGCGCTGGGCCTGGATCAGGTTCACGGCCGTCCCGACGAGGAACGGCTCGATGCCCATGTTCACCAGGCGGGACACGGTGGACGGGGCGTCGTTGGTGTGGAGGGTGGAGAGGACGAGGTGGCCGGTGAGGGCGGCCTTGACCGCGATCTCCGCGGTCTCGTAGTCGCGGATCTCGCCCACCAGGATGATGTTGGGGTCCTGGCGGAGGAAGGATCGCAGCGCGGCGGCGAAGTTGAGGCCGATCTGGTCCTTGACCTGGACCTGATTGATGCCCATGAGGTTGAACTCCACCGGGTCCTCGGCGGTCATGATGTTGGTGTCGGGCTTGTTGAGCTGGGCGATGGCCGAGTAGAGGGTGTTGGTCTTGCCCGAGCCGGTGGGGCCGGTGACGAGCACGATCCCGTAGGGCTTGGCGATGGCTCGCTTGAAGCGCGCGAGCGACTCCGGCTCGAAGCCGAGCTTGGTCATGTCGAGCATCAGCTTCGTCTTGTCGAGCAGCCGCAGCACGACCTTCTCCCCCCACAGCGTGGGGCAGGAGGAGACGCGGAAGTCCATCTCGCGGCTGCGGTCCTCGACCTTGAGCCGGAGCTTGATGCGGCCGTCCTGGGGCAGCCGCTTCTCGGAGATGTCCAGCTTGGCCATGATCTTGAGGCGCGAGATCAGGGGATCCCGCAGCTTCATGGGCAGGGCCATGACGTTGTAGAGGATGCCGTCGATGCGGAAGCGGACGCGGAATTCCTTCTCGTAGGGCTCGATGTGGATGTCGGAGGCCCCGCGCTTGATGGCGTCGATGAGCAGCACGTTGGAGAGCTTGACCACGGGGGCGGCCTCCGAGGACTTGGCGAGCGCCCCGAGGTCGATCTCCTCGTCCTCGGACTTGACGGTCTCGACGTCCGCCTCTTCGTCGGCGATCGAGTCGATGTCGACCTCGTTGAGGCCGACCGAAGCCATGTCGTCGAAGGAGAGCGACTGCGACTCCATCATGTCCTTGAGGCTCGGCGCGTCCCCCAGCTTGAGGCCGGAAGCCCCCATGCTCTGGCCGCCTCCGCCGGCGGAGCCGCCCTCCGCCTTGAGCTGCAGGGAGCGAGTCGAGCCGTAGTACTTGTCGATCGCCTCCTCCAGGGAGGTCTCCGACGCCACCACCGGCTCGACGTTGTAGCCGGTCATGAACTTGATGTCGTCCATGGCGAAGACGTTCGTGGGATCGGCCATGGCGATGGTGAGGGTGGCCCCGGAGCGGGAGAGGGGCAGGATCTGGTACTTCCGGGCCGTCTCGGCGGGGATGATCTTGATGATGGCCGGGTCGACCTCGAAGTGGTCGAGGTTGATCGAGGGGACGCCGTACTGGCGGGAGAGCAGGCTCGTGATCTCCTCGTCCCGGACGTAACCGAGGGAGACGAAGGCCTTGCCGAGCTTGCCCCCGTTCATCTTCTGGTGGGCAAGCGCCTCCTGGAGCTGCTGAGGAGTGACCATGTTCTCCTTCAGCAGGAGCTCACCGAGCTTGACGGGCATCCTCGATCCGAGAAAACCTATTGATGTCTTGCACTTAGTCGGGCGATCCTAGCGCGCGGCTCGAGTGCTGTCAAGTGCGCGGGACACGGAAGCTGTTAGGATACCCGCCGATGCCCGCCTCCCCGATCCAGCTCTCGGACACCTGGTTCGATGCCCGGGAAGGGGAACGCATCTCGGCCGCCCTCCAGGGCCGGGTGGCCGGCAACGGCCCCTTCTGCCGCAAGGTCGAGGACCGGCTTGCCCAGCTCCTCGGGGGCGGACGGGTGCTGCTCACGACCTCCTGTACCCACGCGATGGAGCTCGCGCTCCTCGCGCTGGGCATCGGGGCCGGCCAGGAAGTCGTCTGCCCGTCGTTCACCTTCGTCTCCACCGCCAACGCCATCTTGCGGGTGGGGGCGCGACCGGTGTTCGCGGACATCGAGGACCAGACCCTCGGCCTCGACCCCGCCGACGTCGAGCGCCGGCTGGGGCCGCGCACGGCCGCGCTGCTGCCCGTCCACTACGCCGGCATCGCCCCCGACATGGACCGGCTGCTCGCCCTGGCGCGCGGCCACGGCCTGAAGGTGGTCGAGGACGCCGCCCACGGCCTGGGGGCGAGCTATCGGGGCCGGCCCCTCGGCACCCTGGGGGAGGCCGGCTGCTTCAGCTTTCACGAGACCAAGAACGTGACCTGCGGCGAGGGCGGAGCCCTCGCCGTCCGCGATCCGGCCCTGGCCGACCGGGCCGAGGTGATCCGCGAGAAGGGCACCAACCGCAGCGCCTTCCTGCGCGGGGAGGTCGACAAGTACACGTGGGTGGCCGAAGGCAGCAGCTACGTGCTGTCCGACGTGCTCGCCGCGATGCTCGACGCGCAGCTCGACAAGCTCGAGGAGATCCAGGCCCGCCGGGCGCGGGTCGCCGGACGCTACCTCGCGGAGCTGTCCTCGTGGGCGGCCGCCCGGGGCGCGCGGTTGTCGCGGCCGCCCGCGGACCGGCAAGGGAACGATCACCTCTTCTACGTGCTGCTGCCGGATCCGTCCACCCGCGACCGCTGCCTGGCCCGCCTGCGGGCCCAGGGGGTCATGGCGGCCTTCCACTACGTGCCCCTCCATTCTTCGCCCCACGGCCGCAGGCTGGGGCCAGCGGTGGAGCTTCCGGTCACCGACCGGGTGGCGGCCAGCCTGCTGCGCCTGCCCCTCCACCCCCGGCTCACCGAGGAGGACGTCGACCGCGTCGTCGGCGCGTTGAAGCAGGCGCTCGCCTGAGCGATGGCCTCCGGCCCCCGCCTCAGCGTGGTCCTGGCCTGCTACAACGAAGAGGAGATCCTGGCCAGCAGCTTCGCCGAGATCCACGAGGAGCTGGAGGGCATCGGCTGCCCCTACGAGTTCGTCTTCGTGGACGACGCCAGCCGCGACCGTACCCGAGACCTCATCCGCGAGATCGTGGCCGCCCACCCTTCGGTGGCGATCCAGGTCATCCTCCACGAGACCAACCGCGGCCGGGGCGCGACGGTGGCCGACGGCTTCCGGGCCGCGCGCGGCGAGATCGCCGGCTTCCTCGACGTGGACCTCGAGGTCCATGCGCGCTACATCCCCTCCCTCGTGCGCGCCATCGACAAGGGAGCGGACGTGGCGACCGTGCGCCGCATCTACGCATTCCAGCTGCGGTCGCTGGACCGCTACTTCATGAGCCGCGGATACTCCTACCTGGTGCGGCGCCTTCTCGGGACGTCGCTGCGCGACACCGAGACCGGCTACAAGTTCTTCCGGCGCCAGGCACTGCTGCCGCTGCTGGACGAGGTGCGCGATCCCGGCTGGTTCTGGGACACGGAGGTCATGGTGAGGGCCGAGCGGCGCGGCCTGCGCATCGCCGAGATCCCGGGCGCCTACGTCCGCCGGTTCGACAAGACGTCCACCGTGCGGGGCCTGCGGGACTCCGTCCAGTACTTCGGCAGGCTGCTCTCGTTCCGCCGCCAGCTCGAGGCCCGGCAGCGGTGAAGGCGATCGGGGAGATCGGGCTCGGGCGCGCCGCCCGCTTCGGCGTGATGACGCTGGCGATGGTCCCCTACCGGCTCGCCCTCTTCCCGCCCCTGCGCTCGCTCTGGCTGCGTGCGCTCGGGGCGCGCATCGGGGCGGGCGCCATCCTCCACGACGTGCGATTCTTCAACCTCTACCGGCGGGGTCTGCCCGGGCTTTCGGTGGGGCGTGATTGCTTCCTCGGCGACGAGTGCCTGCTCGACCTGGCCGAGGCGATCGTGCTCGAGGACCAGGTGACGCTGGCCGAGCGCGTGCTCGTCCTCACCCACACCAACGTGGGCTACCGAGACCACCCCCTCCAGCGCCACTTCCCACCGGTGGCCGCTCCCGTGCTCGTGGAAGCCGGCTCCTTCGTGGGCGCCGGCGCCACGCTGCTGCCGGGAGTCCGCGTGGGACGGGGGTCGTTCGTGGCCGCCGGCAGTGTCGTGATCGGAGACATCCCTGCGGGAACGCTGGCCGCGGGAGTGCCCGCGCGGCTCGTCCGCGCTCTGGCCTAGCATGGCCAGCGGCAGCCCCGCCCGCCCATCGACCTGCCGCCGGGCCTGGACGGTCGCGGCCTTCGCGGTGGCGACGGTCGCGTTCCTGCCCTTCGTCCGCGGCCTGGTCGACGGCCATGCCTTCTATTTCCGCGACCTCTCGCTGCACTTCTTCCCGCTGCGGCGCTTCGCCCTGGACGGCCTGCGTGCGGGCGAGCTGCGGTACTGGAACCCCTACCTCCACGAGGGCATCCCGTCTCCCTTCCCGCCGCTCTCGTACCCGTTGGAACTGCATCAGTTGTTGAGGCCCGACGAGTGGGGCTTGTCGCTGGTGCTGGCCCTCCATGTGCCGCTGGCCGGGCTCGCCTTGCTGGTCCTGGCCCGCAGCCTCGGGGTGGCACCGGTGGCCGCGGCGGGTGGCGCCCTCGTCTATGCCCTGGGCGGCTTCTGCCTCTCGACCCTGAACCTCTATGTCTATCTCGAAGCCATGGCCTGGGCGCCCCTCGTGATCTGGGGCGCGCGCCGGGCGGCGGCGGGAGGCGCCCGCGACGTGGCGCTCGCCGGGGTCGTGACGGCGGTCGCGTGGTCGACGGTGGGGACCGAGCTGGTCCTGCAAGCGATCCTGGCCGCCGCGGTCTTGTCGTGGCCTGGGGTCGGACGACGGTCTGCTCTCCTGCGCGTCGGCGGCGCGATCGTGCTGGGGCTCGGCCTCTCCGCTCCCACGACGGGGGTCATGAGCGGCGTGGTGGCGGGCAGCGAGCGGGGCCGCGGCTTCACCCCGGCCGTCGTCCTCGCCCAGTCCCTCCATCCGTTGACGCTCCTCCAGGTGGTGATCGCCGACTTCTACGGCGATCTGTCGGACGTCGCGAACCGCTGGTGGGGAGAGAACTTCTTCCCGAGAGGCTTCCCCTACTTCCTGAGCCTCTACGTGGGCGCCGCGGCCCTGGCCCTGGCCGTCGTGGGCGCCCGCTGGGGCCGGACGTTGCGCGTGCGACTGATGGTGCTGGCCGCGCTGGCGCTCGTCGTCTGCCTCGGCCGCTGGGGACTCATCGGTCCCCTGGTCGAGGCATTACCGCTCCTGAGGCGGTTCCGCTTCCCGAGCAAGGCGTTCTTCACCGTGCACCTCGCCGTTGCCCTCCTGTCCGCGTTGGGCCTCGACGCGCTGGCGCAGGGACGGCGAGCCCCCTGGCGATGGCTGGCCGTCGCCGGGTTGGTCCTCGGCGGCGGGCTCGCCCTCGGTCCTCTCCTGCCGCGCGTCGCGCCGGAGCGGGCCCGGTGGTTCGCCGGCGGGTTCTTTCCCCCGGACGAGCCGCGGGCGCTCCGCGAGCGGCAACTCGCGCACATGCTGCGCGACGCGGCCGAGGGGGGCGCGGTGGCGCTGGGCGCGGCCGGCCTGGCGCTCGTCGCCCTCCGCGGCCGGCTGGCCGCCCCGCTGGCCGCCGCCGGCGTGGCCGCGCTGGTCGCCGCCGACCTGCTGCGCGCGGGGGCCGGCCTGAACCCGTTCGTGACGGCCGGGTTCTACCGACTCTCGCCGGAGATGTCGGCGCATCTGCCCCTGCTGCGGCGCTCCCGTGTCTTCGTGTGCGAGCCTGTCCGCAGCCGCGCCTACTGGGCCGGGCGCGCCCTGCATCCCGAGAGCCACGAGGCGTGGACGTTCGAGACCTACCGCGAGACGCTGACGCCGGACTTCAACCTCCCGGCCGGCGTGCCCACGGCCCTCAGCGACGATCTCACGTCCCTGGTTCCGATCGACGCGACGCCGGAGCGCGAGGTGGGCTGCGAGCGGATCGGCGAGGTGGCGGAGCGCTTGCGGGCGGCCGACGTGACGCACGTCGTCAGCCTCGATCCCCTCCGGGATCCGGCGCTGGAGGAGCGCGCCGTCATCGCCCCGAGCCGCATCGCGCCGGTCGCCGTCCACGTCTACGACCTCGTGCCGGGGGGGCCGGGACGGGTGACCCTCGTCGACGCCGCCGGCGCGGCGATCCCCGGCCAGGCTGCGGTGGAGAGCGAGTCCTCCGACGCGATGGAGATTGCGGTGGACGCCGGCGCGCCGGGCCTCGTCCTGCTGCGCGACGGCTACGCCGCTGGCTGGAGAGCCTGGGTCGACGGCCGGCCGGCACCGATCCTGAAAGCGGCCGGTCACTACCGCGCGGTGATGGTCGACGCGGGCCGCCATCGTGTTCGGATGCGCTACCAGCCTCCGGGACTGCGGGCCGGCCTCGTCGCGATGGGGCTCTCCGGCGGCGTCCTGATCGTGCTGGGGCGCCGTCGAGCAGGGGGCGGCCCGACCGATGAGGCGGATCAGCCCCTGCCGCCGGCGTCCGACGCGGGATAGCGCCGCAGCCCCAGCAGCTCCAGCGCCACGTGCACGACGAACAGCGGGTTGTAGATCAGATAGCGCCGCCACAGCCGGCGCGGTTCCTGGTAGAGCCGGAAGAGCCATTCCAGACCGGCGCCCATCATCCAGCGGGGGGCCTGGGGGACCCGGCCGGTGTGGAAGTCGAAGGCGGCGCCGACGCCGACCAGCACGGAGGCGGCCAACCGGTCGCGATGGGCGGCCATCCACTTCTCTTGCTTGGGGCAGCCCAGGCCCACGAAGACGATGTCGGGCCTGGTCGCGTTGATGCGGTCGGCCGCGGCCGCCTCTTCCTCCGGAGCCGGCGGCCGGAAAGGCGGAGCGCCGGTACCCGCCACCGGCAGGCCGGGAAAGCGCCGGGACATCTCGACGGCGAGACCGGCGGCCACGCCGTCTGCGCCGCCGTAGAAATAGCACCGGTAGCCGTGACGCGCCGCGCGCTCGCAGAGTTTCAACACGAGGTCGGGGCCGTACACCCTGCGCACGTGGCGATGGCCCTTGAGCCGGCCCAGCCACACGAGAGGCATGCCGTCGGGGACCGTCAAGCCGGCCTCCTCGTAGACCGACCGGAGCGGGTCGTCGCGGAGCGCCTCCATCACGGCATGGACATTGGCCGCGCACAGGTAGCGCCGCTCTCGGCCGGCCAGCCACCCTTCGATCCGGGACAAGGCCCGCTCCGGATCGACGGCGTCGATCCGCATCCCCAGGACCTCGAAGCGCTCCCGTTCCATGGCTCCGATCCGGGCGCCCTGGAGCGGGCGCCCGCGATGCGAGTCTAGGAGAGCGTCCGATACGCGCGCAACAGCAGCCTCGGGCCGTCGAGCGTCAGCGGCGGCCGCGCTTTGCTAGACTGCCCTCCCGGTGCCGAACCGCGATCTGGGCGTCGCCGCCCTCGTCCAGCGCCTGCGTGACCGCCCGGACTTCCGGCGCCACCCGCTGCGTGCGATCTGGCGGCGGACCTGGTGGCGGGTGCGCTGGCGCCTCACCCGGCGGCCCTGGCTGATCGCGTGGCACGAGGGTCTTCGCATCGCGCTCCCCAAAGGGGGACCGGCGGCGCTCGTCTACTACCAGGGTTTCTCGGAGCCGGACACAGCCGACCTTCTGCGGGCGCTCCTGCAGCCGGGGATGGTCCTGGCGGACGTCGGCGCCCACTTCGGCGAGTACACGCTGCTCGGCGCCCGGCGCGTGGGCGACACGGGAGAGGTGCATGCCTTCGAGCCCGACCCGCGAGTGCACGACGCTCTCGTCGAGAACGTCCGCCTCAACCGCCTGGAGCGGGTCGTGATCCGGCCGTGGGCGGTCTCGGACGCGGAAGGTGAGGTGGAGCTGCGTCTCGCCGCCGAGCCGGCGCTCTCGGCCCTGGCCGTCGCATCTTCCCCGCTCTCCCCTGGCCAGCGCGTCCACCGAGTGCGGGCGGTGACGCTCGACGGATACGTCGCCGCGCGCCGTCTCGACGTCGTCAAGATCGACGTCGAGGGCGCCGAGATGCGGGTGCTGCGGGGCGCCCAGCGCCTGCTCCAGCGGGCCCCGGCCGAGGCCCCGGTGCTGATCTTCGAGTGCGCCGCCCACAACTATGCGCGCTTCGGCTACTCACCGGCCGACGTGTTCCGCCTCCTGCGCAGAAGCGGCTATCTCGTCTGGCGCTACGACCCGTCCCGGGGGCTGTGGCCGCAGGAGGAGGAGCCCGCGCCCGGCGTGACGGTCAACCTGGTCGCGGCCAAGGACCCCGGCCGGCTTCCCTTCCCGGCCCGCGTGCGGTGAGGAGGGTCTCCGCGGGCAACCTGGGGTCCTGGCGGATGCCGCTGGTGCTCAGCGTCCTCGATCAGGGCCTGGTCTCCGGAGCGCATTTCGGTTTGAACGTGGTCCTCGCCCGGTGGACCTCGCCCGCCGAATACGGCGTCTTCGCCGTGACGTTCGGCATCTTCCTGCTGCTGTCGGGCCTCCACGTGGCGCTCATCCTCGAGCCCATGAACGTCTTCGGCGCGGCCCGCCCGCCGGCGGAGCTGGGCCGTTACGTCGGCAGCCTGGTTCTGGCCCACATCGCTTTGACCGTGCCGCTGGCCCTGGTCCTGGCGGCGGCGGCTCTCGGGGTGAGGGGCCGCAGCGGCGCCCTCGCCGGCTCGATTGCCGCCCTGGCCGCGGCCCTGCCCTTGCTGCTGCTCCAGTGGCTGCTGCGCCAGGCGTGTTACGTGCAGACCAGGCCGGACCTCGCCCTGCGCGGGAGCCTCGTCTACGTCTCGACCCTGGCGGGCGTTTTCGCCCTCGAGGTCCTCGGGCCGGTAGCGGTCTCCCCCCTCCAGGCGGCCTTTCCCGCCCTGGGGATGGCCAGCCTCGCCGCGGCGGCGGTCCTGTGGCGGCCGCTGGGCGTGCCTTTCGGGCCGTGGTCCGCGCCGCCACGCGACGTCGTGGCGTCCCACTGGGCGTACGGGCGATGGATCCTCGCCGCCAGCATTGCCCACAACGCGGGCAACGCCCTCTACCTGCCGCTCGTGGCGACGTTGCTCGGGCTGGCCTCGAGCGGGATCCTGAAGGCGGTGCAGAACCTCGCGCTGCCCTTGCAGCAGGTCCTGGCCGCGCTCAACCTCCTCGCCCTGCCCGGAGTGTCGAGGCAGCGCGCGGTCGCGGGGGCCACGCACGCGCGGCGGGCCGTGCTGGCCCTGGTCCTCGCCTACGTCGCGGTGGCCGCGCTCTACGGAGCGGTCCTGGCGGGATTCGGGGGGCGGCTCCTGAGGCTGCTGTACGGCGGCGGCCCCTACGCGGGCTACGGCTGGGGTGCCCTGCTGGTCGCGGTCGCGGGCGTCCTGTCGGCGGCCGCGCAGGCCCTGGGCGTGGGCCTGCGCGCCATGGGCCGGTCTCCGGCCATCCTGTGGTCGAAGCTGGCGGCCGCGTTCTTCCTGCTGGCGGTCGGGACGGTCCTCGTCGCTCGCCGCGGCCTCTACGGCGCGCTGTGGGGCATCGTGCTCGGCAGCGCTTGCGAGGCGGTCGTGCTGGCGCTCTTCATGTGGAAGAAGGGGTGAGCGAGCCACGCCGCCGTGGGCGCCGCGCCGCCACCGTGCTCGGCCGCTGGCTTCGATACGCGGCCAGCCAGCCACCCACCCGCTCCGCGGCCGACCTGAGCGATTGGGTCTCCACGACGTTTCTCGGCCGTGACCTGCTCGCGCCCGGGATGCCGTGGATGACGTTCCCGGCCATGCGCTGGCTCCGGTCGTACCTGCGACCCACCATGCGCGTGTTCGAATGGGGCGCGGGCGGCTCCACGGTGTTCTTCGCGCGGCGGGTGGCCGGGGTCGTCTCCGTCGAGTACGATCCCGACTGGTGCGCCGCGGTGGGCGCACGGCTGCGGGCGCAGCAGCTGGGCAACGTGGAGCTGCGATACCTGCCGCCCGAGCCGGGTGCCGCCGACCGCCTCTATCTTTCCAGCGGACCGCAGTTCGCGGGCCTGAACTTCGGCCGCTACGCCCGCAGCGTGCTCGAGTACCCCGACGGCGCCTTCGACGTGGTGCTGGTCGACGGCCGCGCCCGTCTCGGCTGCGTGGTGAACGCCCTGCCCAAGGTGCGCCCGGGCGGCGTCCTGGTGCTGGACAACTCGGAGCGCGAGGACGCCGCCGAGGCGTGCGCGCTCCTCGCGAACCGGGGCTGGTCGGCCCGACATTTCACGGGCCCGGGTCCGAGCTCGCGGTGGCCGGCGTTCTGGCGCACGACGGCCTTCTTCGGGCCGGGCCGCGGCGGGGCCAGGGGCTGACCGGTTCCCGCGGCCGCGCGGTCACGCGGACTGGCCAGGCGCCGCCGACTCGATGATCGCCGCCAAGCGGGCCGTGAACCGCGGCGGCGTCCATTCCGCGACCTTGCGTCGGCCGCGCTCGACGAGCGAGCGGCGGAGGGCCTCGTCGGAGCGCAGGCGCCATATCGCCTCGGCCAGCGCGCCCTCGTCGCGCGGGTCGACGAGCAACCCGGCATCGCCCACCTGCTCCGGGAGGCCGCGGACGTCGGAGGTGATCACCGGACAGCCCAGGCTCCAGGCTTCCAGGTACGGGATGTTGGTCGGGCCGAAGAAGGTCGGCATCACGAGCGCCAGCGCGCGGCGGTAGAGCGCGGAGATGTCCTCGTCGGGCACGTAGCCGAGGAACCGCACCTGCCCGGCCAGCCCCAGCTCCCCGGTCAGCGCGGCCAGCCTTTGGTACTCGCGGTCCCGCTGGCCGGCCAGGAGCAGCGGCAGGCGCGCTCCGTGACGCTCGGCCACCAGGCCCACCGCCTTCAGCAGCCGGGCGTGGTTCTTGTGGGGCCAGAACGCCGCGGGGTAGAAGAGGTAGCCGGGCGGCGGCTCATAACGGCGTTCGACCCGCTCGATGTCCGCGTCGGTGACCTCGGAACGAAGGTAGGTCGGAGCGAGATGGGGCAGGGCGTGCACGCGAGCGGGACGGACGCCCGGGTACGCGCGCAGGATGTCCTCGCGCCCGATCTCGGAGTCGGCGAGGACGGCCCCCGCCCGGGGCACCGCGTTGCGGTAGAGGAACTCCCGCCGGGCCCGCTCGCCCCGGGCCGCCACCTCGGGGAACTCCGGCTGGAAGAGGTGCTGGAGGTCGTGGATCGGGAAGACCGAGGGAAACGGCCAGAGGAAGGAGTGGATCGAGGGCTTCACGTAGAGCATCGCGTCGAGCCCGGCGGCGCTCATCTCGGGATACGGAGGCAGGATCGGAAGTGCGCGCGCGACACCCAGCCGGGCGAGGGTGAAGAGCGCGCCCTCGGCCGCCAACCGTGGCCACACGGCGCGCTCGCCCAAGCGGACCACGCGCCAGCGGCCCGCGTCCACGGCCACCGGCAGCGGCTCCGGGCCGGCGTGGAACAGCGCGTAGCGATGCCGGGTCTCGTACGCGTGGAGACAGTGGACGAGCGTGGCCGCGTACTGATAGAGGCCGCCCTGGCTGCGCCGCGCGTTGAAGAAGATGCCGACGTTCAATCCGGCCGGTCGCCGGCCCGGGCGACCGCCACGACGTGCCAGGTGTCCTCGGTGATGGCCGCCCCGAAGTCGAAGCCTCCGAACCAGCCCAGGGGCGTGAAGCCGGCTTCCCCCAGCCGGCTCGCCATCTCCTGGACCAGGAAGTAGCGGTTCACCTGGGTCTCCTCCGCGCGGTCGAAGCGCCCGTCGGCGGCCGGCTCGAAGATCGTATAGCGCACCTCGGCGAGCTGTCGCGGCAGGTCGAGCCGCGTCTCCGCGATGCGAACGATGTCGCCCGCGCCCGTGGGCCAGCGGCGGACCCGCACCGGCTCGTAGCGGCGCAGCATGGCCGAGGCATGCCAGAACTCGAACACGAACAGCCCGCCCGGACGGAGGTGGCGATGGACGCCGCGCAGCACCTGCCGGACGGCCTCGTCGGTCTGCACGAAGCCGATCGAGTCGAAGAGGCAGACGGCGGCGTCGAAGGGGGCGCCGGCGACCTCCAGCTCGCGCATGTCCTGATGCAGGTACGTGAGCGCGGCTTGCCGCGCCGGATCCCCCGCGCGACGCGCCCGGGCCAGCATCGGCTCGGAGCGATCGGTGGCCACGACCTCGTAGCCGAGGTCGGCCAGCGCCCGGGCGTGGCGGCCGGTCCCGCAGGCCAGCTCGAGCACGCGCCGCGGCGGTCGGGGGGAGTGACGCTGCAGGCATTCATGGACGAACCGTGCCTCGGCCTGGTAGGGCTTGTCGGCGTAGAAGAGGTCGTACAGCTCGGCGGTCCGGCCCTGGTGGGTCGTCACGGCGCCTGTCGCGCGGCCCGAACGCGGTCGGCGATCCAACGCACCTCCTCCGCGCTCAAGGTGTGGCTCGAGGGCAGGTACAGGCCCGTCTCCCAGAGCCGGTCGGCGACCGGGCAGGCAGATGGCCGGAACCCGGGCACGCGCGCCAGGCAAGGCTGCTGGTTCATCGGGCAGAAGAAGGTGCGGGTCTCGATGCCGTCCGCCCCCAGGCGCCGCATCAGCTCGTCGCGGCCGAGGCCGAACTCCGGCTCGACGACCACCGCGTACATCCAGTACACGCTGCGGGCCCACGGGGCCTCGAAGGGCCGCCGGAGGCCGGGGATCCCCTCCAGGCACGCGTTGTACGTGTGGGCGAGCTGCCGCTTGGCGGCCACCACCTGCCCGATCCGGCGCAGCTGCACCGCGCCCATCGCCGCCTGGTAGCCGGTCATCCGGAAGTTGTAGCCGGCCAGCTCGTGCCGGAAGCGCGGCTTGGTGAAGGCGAGGTTGCGCAGCAGGCGCAGGCGCTCGGCGAGGGCGTCGTCGTCGGTCACGACCATCCCCCCTTCGCCGGTCGTGATCACCTTGTTCGCGTAGAAGCTGAAACAGCCCATGCGGCCGAAGCTGCCCGTCATGCGGCCGCGGCAGGTCGCCCCGTGCGACTCCGCGCAGTCCTCGATCACGGCCAGGCGGCGGCGCCCGGCGATCTCCATCAGCCGGTCCATGTCCACGGGGTGCCCATAGAGGTGCACCGGGATGATGGCGCGCGTCCGCGGCGTGATGAGGCCCTCCAGGAGGTCCAGGTCGAGGTTCCAGGTCTCGGCCTCGGAGTCCACCGGTACGGGCACGGCGCCGTTGTGGACGGCGGCCAGGGCGGTCGCGATGTTGGTGCTGGCGCTGACCAATACCTCGTCCCCGGCGCCGATCCCGGCCGCGGCGACCGCGATGTGGAGGGCGGCCGTCCCGCTGCTCACCGCCACCGCGTGCCGCACGCCGCAGAAGCGGGCGAATCCCTCTTCGAACTCGGGGATGGCCGTGCCGAACGACCCCGAGACCTCGCCGCGGCGGAGGGCGGCCACGACCGCCTGCACCTCCTCTTCCCCCACCACCGGCTCGAAGACCGGGATCACGCCTTTACCTGCACGAACACCTTGTCGTTCTCGGTGCCCAGGAACGGACCCTGCTTGACGCTGATGCACTGCATGTCCTCGATCACGCGGATGGCGTGAACGCCGTGGATGAGGACGACGGCGTCTCCGGCCCGCATCACGATCTCGCGAAGCAGCTCGCCGGCGTCGCTGTAGAGCTGCACCGCCACCACGCCCCGCTGGACCACGAACATCTGCTGGAGGTCGGCGATCGTCCGCGCCACCGCCTTGTGGAAGTGGGGGGGCTCCACGAAGCCGGCCTCGTGGGCGAGGAGCCCGAACTGGAAGGACGACTCCGCGGGAGAGAAGAAGGTCGTCTTCTGGACCCGCGTGTCCGCCCAGATGATCTCCGCGTACTTGATCCCGTTGTACTCGACCGCCTCGACGCTCGTCCTCATCGCTCCCTCCCGCCCGCGCGGCGGCGCTTCACTTGCGCAGCTCCAGGCAGAGCACGGCCCGCTCGCCGGCCGGATAGTCCGGCGGATAGTCGACCGTGGACCCCCGGTCGAAGTACCGGCTCTTGCGCACGTCGAAGAACTCGCACTCCGCGCAGGCGGCGCGGTCGCTCAGCTGCCAGCCCCCGGGCAGGTACCGGAAGACCGTTTCCGACGCGCGGACCGGGCCGAAGGCGTCGACCAGGCGGTCCACGCGGCCGGCGTCGAGCTGCTGGAACCAGCCGTGGTCCTCGTGGCGGCCGAACGGGAACGTGATGTACAGCGCGCGCCCCGGCTCGAGGACCCGCTTCAGCTCCTTGACCGCGGCGAGGAACTCCCACGCGTCGCCGGGCCGGGCGCTGGGGGCGGCCCCGGCATAGAACGAGTTGTCCATGCCCACGTGCTCGATGGTGGAGATGCACACGACCGCGCCGAACGCGTCGTCGGCGAAGACGGTGCGGCGCAGGTCGCCGTAGACGTAGGACACGCCCCGGTCCCAGAAGCAGCGCGACTCGGGAGCGAGCGTGAGGACGTGGAGCTTCCAGCCCTGGCCCTGGCAGTACCCGACGACGAAGGCGTGGTTCAGCGAGGACCCGGCGTCGAGGAGGGCGCCCGGGCCGGCGGGAAGGCGGGAGAGCGCCCACGGGATCTCCACGACCCGGGCGTCGAGACGGAACCCGTAGCCCGGCGGGAGCGGCCGCGAGTCCCGGAACAGCGCCATCAGCCCCGCATCCTCGAGGGTCTCTCCGAGGTGCCGGGCCCGGAACTCGGTGTATCCCGCCCGCCACGGACGGCGGTCCGAGCGGAGGTAGGCCTCGAGCCGCACGCGATGGGCCGCCCGCAGCGCCAGGTCTTCCACGTCCCGGAAGACACGAAGGGCCTTCTTGCCGGCGGCGATCGTCACGTTATCGGGCAGCGCCGACCTCTGGATCAGACCAGGCATTATAGGGTGCCGTTCCGGCTCCGCCCGGCGGCGGCCAGGAACGCCTCGGCCATGCGCTCGTTGGTGTGCCGGCCGACCGCCTCCCGGCCGGCGCGCCCCAGCCGGCGGGCAAGCGCCGGGTCGCCGAGAACCTTCCGCAGGACCGCGGCGAGCGCGGCGGCATCTCCCTCGGGAAACACCATCCCCGTCTCGCCGTGGCGGACCAGGCCACCGGCCGCCGCGCCCACCGCGCTCGAGGCCACGACCGGCGTCGCCTGGTTCATCGCCTCGTTCACGACCAGGCCCCACGGCTCCTTTCCGGCCCTCGTCGTCACCGACGGCAGCGCCAGGACGTCGGCCGCCGCGTAATAGGGGTAGAGCTCTTCGGGCGCTACATGGGGGACGAAGCGTGCCTGCACCCCGGAGGCGGAGGCCTGGGCTTCGAGCGCCTGACGCAGCTCTCCTTCTCCCACGAGCACGAGCACCGGACGCAGGTCGGCCAGGGCGGCCGCCGCTCGAACCAGGTCGGAGAGCCCCTTGGAGGGCGCGAGCCGTCCGACGTAGAGGACGATCTTTCCGTCCCCGGCGCCCAGCTCGGCGCGCAGGCGGGAACGCGCCGGCTCCGAGACGGGTCGGTCGTAGACGCCGTTGTCCACCGCATGCTCGGCCACGAAGATGCGCTCGGGAGCCACGCCGAGCCCGGTCAGGTAACCGCGCACGTGCGCGCCATAGACGACGACGGCGTCGGCGTGCCGGTAGATGTGCCGGAGGAGGGGGAAGGTGAGACGGTGGAAGAGCGTGTCCGGATGCTGCCAGAGGCCCGTCCAGAGCACGAACGGCTTGCGGCGCAGGCGGGCGAGACCGTAACCTATCGGCACGGAGAAGCGGTCGGCGAGAGCCATGAAGATGACGTCGACGTCCGACCGCCACAGCCGGGCCACGAGGCCGGGCGTGACCCGCAGGCCGGGCGTCAGGTGAAACCCGCGCAGGTACTCGTGAGCGAAGTCGCCCCGCCGCACGCCTCGCCGTGGATCCCAGTACTCCTCGTCGCCCGGCGAGACGAAGAGGAAACGGACGTCCATCTTGCGGGCCAGCGTCTCGTAGGTCCGGACCCGGTAATGCGGGCAGAAGTTGGAGACGAAGATCGCGCGGATCCTGCGCCCGGGGTCCTCGGCGATCATGCCGCGCCGGGCGTCGGGGCTGCTTCCATCGGAGCACGTCGGGGGGCCTGATGGCCCCGAACACCGGCCGCCACTTCGAGGAGGTGTGGCACCGNNNNCCGACCCGGAGAGAACCGCCGCGTCGACAAGGCGCTGCGATTGCTGCGGCCGGGCCAGCGGCTGCTGGACGTGGGATGCGGCGCCGGGTCGCTCGCCACGCAAGCGCGGACGCGCTTCCGGGAGGTCCATGGCGTGGATCTCTCCCCTACTGCCGTGGCCCTGGCCCGGACGAACGGGGTGGAGGCGGCCGTCGTCGACCTGAGCTGCGAGCCCCTGCCCCACCCCGACGGTTCGTTCGACGCCGTCGCCGCCCTCGGCGTGCTGCCCTATGTCTGGGACCTGGACTGGCTCCTCCGCGAGTGCGTCCGCGTCCTCGCACCGGAGGGGCAGATGGTGGTGGGCGTGCCGAACATGCGGGCGCTGTGGCGGCTGTGGTCGCTGGCCGTCCGAGGCCGGTTCCCCCTCACCTCCCGGGACCCCGTCGGGTACGACGGCGGCAGCATGCACTACTTCTGCGGCCGCAACGTGGTGGACCTGCTGGAGCAGCACCGCCTCACGGTGGTCGGCGTCCACGGCGTGTTCTGCCTGCCCCCGGCTCTGGAAGGCTTCTCGGACCGGGGCGTGGGCGGCTGGATCAAGCGCGAGCTGTTCAGCGCCGAGCTCGTCGTCGACGCCCGCAAGCGCGGCTCCTGAGACGATCCGGCGCCGCGGCCTCACGGGCGACCGGCAGTGGCGGTGGGACCGGGCGGCGACGTGACGAGGCTCGCCGGCCGCTCGAGGAAGGATTCGAGGTCCTGGAGGAGCGGCTTGCCCCCTTCCAGGCGGTAGTACCAGGCCGAACGCTCCGGGAAGCGCTGTTTCCAGAACGCGAGGTTGCGTCCAGGGTCCGCCCGGTCCACGCGCACCCAGAGGACGTCGTCGTCGAGTGCCGGCGAGTTGCAGGGAGGGAAATACGCCCAGCTCAGTCCCGAGGAGGGCGGGACGACGCCGTTGTGGAAGACGAGGGCATGGCCGAGGCCGCGCTCGCGGATGAGCCGCCCCGGCAGCAGCTGCGCCTCCGCCATCCGTCGAAGATCGAGGGCCTTCACGGGAAGGAACATGCAGAGATTGACGACGGCTCCGGCCAGGACCAGGGCAGCCATGAGTGAGGGAGACGCGGTCCACGGGCCTACCGGACGCCGCGTCCGGGCCAGTTGCACCAGGCCGCCGGCGACGAGAAGGCACAGGAGCGGAAGGACCTCGAAGAGGTAGAGCGGTCCTGCGCCACCCACGCCCGCCTTGGGAGAAACGAGGCGGTAGAGCCATTCGGCGGCGATCATGGCCCACACGAGGCCGCGGGCCCGGCCGCCGCGGGCGAGGAACAAGAAGAGCAGGGCGCCCGGCCAGCCGGTCAGCCACACGCTCACCCGGAGCAGGCTGGCCACGACCGACATCACCTCCAGCCCGAGATCCCCTCCCACGCCGGTGCCCACCCCCACGCCGACGTCGTTGGGGGCATGAAAGGCCTGATAGCCGCTCGAAAGCAGGCCGCCGGTCTGGGCCCGGTTCACGAGGAGGAGGACGATCCCCGCCGCCACCACGGGCGCGGCCAGCACGGCCGCCGCCCGCAGCCGGACCCGCAGCTCTCGCGACCCCCCGGCCGCGGCCATCCACCAGAGCGCCGCGAGCGCGAACAGGACCCCGGGCAGGGGACGCACCAGCACCCCGTATCCCAGAAGAGCGCCGGCTCCGGCGAGCCAAGGCGGGGACGGGCGCTCGCCGCGCATGGCCCTCAGCAGGCAGCCCATGGCGCCGATCAGGCATGCGGCGGCCGCGGGCTGGGAGAACAGGGTCGCCCCCGTCGCGAGGAGCTGGGGAGAGCTGGCGAGCAGCAGCGTCGCGACCGTGGCCGTGGTCCGGTCGAACGTCGCGCTTCCCACCCAGAAGAGGGCCGGGACGAGCAGGGCGCTGGCCAGTGGCACGACGAATGCCTCCACCCCGAGCGCCTGGCCCGCGGCCAGGAGCAGGGGATGGCCGAGCGGATACTTGCCGTAGCGGACGAACGGCGTCAGCACCACGAACTGCTCGCGAAAGAATTCCAGGTCGACCCCCGGCGACGGCGCGGTGACGGAGCCGTGGCGGAGGGTCTGGGCGATGAAGCGGTAGACGTGCTCGTCGTCGGTGATCGCCGCATGCCCCAGCACGTAGCGGGCGAAGCCGAAGGTCGACAGCAGGACGAAAGCGCCCAGCACCGCCGACATCGCCACGCCGTGGCGGGAGGCGCCGCGCACGGCCTGGACGCACCAGGCCGTCAGGTCCGTGCCGGCCAGGGCCGCCGACAGGCCGACCACGGCCGCCAGTCCCAGCACCGAGAAGAGCGCGATGTGGGCCAGCTCTTCGGGGAGCAGGAAGTTCATGCCGTAGCCCTGGGGAACCCGGAAGCCCCCGTAGTACCGGCCCACGTCCGCGTAGCCGAGGATGGCCAGGAGCCCCAGGAGGAGTCCGAGGACCCGGGCCAGGCTCATCCGTGCGGCGGCACGACGGTCAGGCGACCACAATCGCGTCGTGGGCTACCGGGCCCCTCGGCCGGAGAGCATCGCCGGAAGGGTCCGGAGCAGGAGCGCGACGTCGAGTCCCAGGCTCCAGTTGTCGACGTACTGCAGGTCCATGGTCATCCACTCGTCGAACCCCAGCTCGTTGCGGCCGCTGACCTGCCACAAGCAGGTCAAGCCGGGCTTCATGCTGAGCCGCCGGCGATGGGTGCCGACGAGATCGCGGGTCTCCACGATCGGCAGCGGCCGGGGGCCCACCAGGCTCATGTGGCCCAGGAGGACGTTCACCAGCTGGGGCAGCTCGTCGATGCTGGTCTTCCGGAGGATCCGGCCCAGCGGGGTGACGCGGGGGTCGTTGGCGATCTTGAAGACCGGACCGTCCATCTCGTTGGCGCCGAGCAGCGCCTGGCGCTCGCGCTCCGCGCCCTCCTTCATGGTCCGGAACTTCAGCATCGGGAACGGGCGGCCGTTCACGCCGCCCCGGCGCTGCACGAAGAGCACCGGCCCACGCGACGTGACCTTGACCAGGAGCGCGACCACCAGCATCAACGGGGCCGTCACGACGAGGGCCGCCGCGGCGACCGCCCGGTCCAGGAACGCCTTGATCAGGAGCGACGGCCGATCGGGCTCGTGCCTCTGGTAGCTCAGGTAGAGGGTCGGCCCGAGCATCTCCGCCCGTGGCCGGACGAGGGTCAGCCCGACTCGATCGAGGCGGACCAGGGCGGGCACTCCCACCTCCTCGCAAGCGTCGAGGAGCCGCCGGAGATGGTCCTTCTCCAGGTCCCCGGGAAGGGCCACCTCGTCCACGCCTCCGAGACGGAGGCGGGCGTGGAGCCGGCCGACGTCGAGGCTGGCCAGGCGCTCGATGCGCCGGCCGCGCAGGGCCCGAAGCTCCCCCGCCGCCTCGTCCATGCCGTCGAGGACCAGGGCGAGGATCCCTCCCCGCGTGCGCTGGACCCAGGAGCGCTGGGCAAGCTTGGCCCCCATCAGCAGCACGGTCGAGACGCCGAGGAACAGGACGATCAGCGAGCGGTTGACCTCGACCTGGACGGCGACGAGGATGACCGCGATCGCCGCCGCTCCCCACGCTTGCGTCCACAGCAGCGACCTCACCATGTCCAGCAGGGGGCCGACGAGCACCCGGACCTGTTGCAGGCCCAGGCGGTCGGCGCACCAGGCCCACGTGGGAAGGAAGATCAAGAGCAGGTGGATGTGTTCGTGGAGGGGGACGGAGGGCTTGAGGACGGGGAGGACGAAGGCGACCTGGCGGCGGAGCACGTGAGCGGCCCAGAGCGACCCCAGCAGGACTCCGAGGTCCTGGAGGAGAATGGCCTGCTCCAGACGCTTGTCCTCGGTCACCGCGCACAGGGTACGACCGCGACCAGGGCCGGTCAACCCAGCGGGCGCCCCGCGCCGTGACGTCCCTCACACGGCCACGCCCGGCGCGGTGCCGCCGGTCGTTCCCGGCTCGCGCGAGGTCGTGCCGGCACGGGGCCGTTGACTTCGCGGGGATCGGCGGCTACGATGACGCGTACACGAGGGCCCCCGAGCGATTTGGCCATCGTCGCGATCATCCCCGCGCGCTTCGGTTCCACACGCCTGCCGGGGAAGCCTCTCTCGGACATCCACGGCAAGACCATGATCGAGCGGGTATGGGAGCGCGCACGGGCCGCTTCCCTGCCCGAACGCGTGCTCGTGGCCACCGATGACGAGCGCATCGCGGCCGCCGTCCGGCGCTTCGGAGGCGAGGCGGTGATGACCTCGTCCGCCCATGCCACCGGCACCGACCGGCTGGCGGAGGCGGCGGGGGCGCTGGACGCCGACATCGTGGTCAACGTGCAGGGCGACGAGCCGATGCTGGACCCGGCGGGAATCGACGCCGCGGTGCGCCCGCTGGTGGAGGACCCGCAGCTGCCCGTCGGCACCCTGTCGCTGCCGCTCGTGGATGTGGACGAGATGCTGTCACCCTCGGTGGTGAAGGTGGTCACCGACGCGGCGGGTGACGCCCTGTACTTCTCCCGCAGCCCCATCCCCCACGTGCGGACGGGAGGCGGGACGCGAGAAGCGGCGGCGGCCGCCCTGGCCAGGGGGTTGGCCCGCAAGCATGTCGGGCTCTATGCGTTCCGGCGCGCGGCCCTGTTGCGCTTCGCCGGCTGGCCCCGCGCGCCGCTCGAGGAGGCGGAAGGGCTGGAGCAGCTGCGCGCGCTCCATCACGGGATGCGCATCCGGGTAGTGGCGATGGAAGGAGCGGCCGGCGTGGCGGTGGACACGGCGGAGGACCTGGAGCGGGTGCGCGCGCTGCTCGCCCCCCCGGCCGGATACCCGGCGAAGGAGCAAGCTTGGCGACCAAGTACATCTTCGTGACGGGCGGCGTCGTCTCGTCGCTGGGCAAGGGGCTGGCGTCGGCCTCCATCGGCTGCCTGCTCGAGGGCCACGGCTACGAGGTCGCGATGATGAAGTGCGACCCGTACATCAACGTGGACCCCGGCACCATGAGCCCCTACCAGCACGGCGAGGTCTACGTCACCGAGGACGGGGCGGAGACCGACCTCGACCTCGGGCACTACGAGCGCTTCACGCACTGCGTGACCTCGCGCGACTCCAACATCACGACCGGCAAGATCTACGGCTCGGTGATCGGCAAGGAGCGCCGGGGCGACTACCTGGGGCGGACGGTCCAGGTGATCCCCCACATCACCGACGAGATCAAGGCCTCCGTCCGCGCGGTCGCCAAGTCGGCCGGCGTGGTAATCGTGGAGATCGGGGGCACGGTGGGCGACATCGAGAGCCTGCCCTTCCTGGAGGCGGTGCGCCAGTTCCGGCAGGACGTGGGACGGGACAACGCCCTCTTCGTCCACCTCGCCCTCGTGCCCTACATCGCCACCGCCCACGAGCTGAAGACCAAGCCCATGCAGCACAGCGTGCGGGAGCTGCGGGCGATCGGCATCCAGCCCGACATCCTGCTCTGCCGCACCGACCGCTACCTCTCCCCGGACATCAAGTCGAAGCTGGCCCTCTACTGCGACGTCCCCGAGGAGGCGGTCATCACCGCCAAGGACGTGGAGTCGATCTACGAGGTGCCGCTGGTCCTCTCCGGCGAAGGGCTGGACGCGATCGTGCTCAAGCGCCTCGGCCTGGACGGCGGCAAGCCGGACATGGCGGCCTGGGAGCAGCTCGTCCACCGGATCCGCAACCCGAAGGGGGAGGTCGTCATCGGCATCGTCGGCAAGTACGTCTCCTTCGAGGACTCCTACAAGAGCCTCAACGAGGCGCTGTCCCACGGAGGCTTCGGCAACGAGGTCCGGGTCGTCCGGCGATGGGTGGAAGCGGAGGAGCTGGAGGCGGGCAACGCCGAGGCGAAGCTCGGCGGGGTGGACGGCATCCTGGTGCCGGGCGGCTTCGGCAACCGGGGGACGGGGGGAATGGTGGCGGCGGCGGAGTTCGCGCGCGAGCGCCGCATCCCCTACTTCGGCATCTGCTACGGCTTCCAGTGGGCGGTGACCGAGTACGCGCGCAACGTGTGCGGGCTCGGCAGCGCCAACTCCACCGAGGTCGAGCCCGACGCCGAGCACAAGGTCATCTACAAGCTCCAGGACCTGCTGGGGGTGGAGGCGATGGGCGGCACGATGCGCCTGGGCTCCTACCTCTGCCAGCTCCGGCCCGGCTCCCGCGCGGCCGCCATCTACGGCGCGAGCGAGGTCCGGGAGCGGCACCGCCACCGCTACGAGTTCAACAAGGAGTACGAGAGCTGCCTCACCCGGGGGGGCCTGACCATCTCGGGCAAGACCCCGGACGGGAAGTTCGTGGAGATCGCGGAGATCACCGAGCATCCGTGGTACGTGGCCGTGCAGTTCCACCCCGAGTTCAAGTCCAAGCCGCTCGCTCCCCATCCCCTCTTCGCGGATTTCGTGCGGGCGAGCCTGGAGAACCGGCGGACGCGGGCGGCGGGCAGGGAGGCGCCGGTCACGGTGGCCTCGTGATCCCGGCCGTCCCCGCCGGCGACCGCCTCTGGAAGGTCTTTTCCCGGCGGGGGGGCCCCTTCTTCCTCATCGCGGGGCCGTGCGTCATCGAGAACCCCCGCCACCCCGCGCAGGTGGCCGGCCGCCTCAAGGAGATCACCGGCGCGCTGGGGATCCCGCTCGTCTTCAAGGCCAGCTACGACAAGGCCAACCGCTCGAGCCTCGGCTCGTACCGCGGCCCCGGCCTCGAGCGCGGCCTCGACATCCTGGCCGAGGTGCGCGCGCGCCACGGCGTGCCGATCCTCACCGACGTGCACGAGGTGGCCCAGGTCGAGAAGGCCGCGGAGGTGGCCGACGTCCTGCAGATCCCGGCCTTCCTCTGCCGCCAGACCGACCTCGTCGTCGCCGCCGCGCGCACCGGCCGGATCGTCAACATCAAGAAAGGTCAGTTCATGGCGCCCTGGGACATGAAGGGCCCGCTCGAGAAGGCGGCCGCGACCGGCAACCGGAAGGTGATGGTCACCGAGCGCGGCTTCAGCTTCGGCTACAACAACCTCGTGGTCGACATGCGCTCCTTCCCCGCCCTGCGCGCCCTGGGCTTTCCGGTGGTCTTCGACGTGACCCACAGCGTGCAGCGTCCGGGCGGCCTGGGCGACCGCTCGGGAGGCGAGGCCCACTACATCGACACCCTGGCCCCGGCCGGGGTGGCCGCGGGCGTTCACGGGCTCTTCATGGAGGTCCACCAGAACCCCGCGCGGGCCCTCTCCGACGGGCCCAACTCCTACCGCCTCGGGCGGCTCGAAGCGCTGCTGGGGCGGCTCCTCGCCGTGCACGCCGCCACGCGGGTGTGAAGTAGGATGGGGGCGATGTCGCTCGACGCCGCCCGCAAGGTGCTGGAGATCGAGGCGCGGGCGATCCTCGACCTCGTTCCGCGCATCGACGGCAGCTTCGAGCGGGCGGTGGAGTGGCTCTTCGGCTGCCCGGGGCGGGTGGTCGTCACCGGCATGGGGAAGAGCGGGTTCATCGCCCAGAAGATCTCCGCCACGTTCGCCTCCACCGGCACCCCCTCGCTCTACCTCCACCCCGTCGAGGCGATCCACGGGGACCTCGGCCGCATCGTCAAGGGAGACGCGGTGCTGGCCATCTCGAACAGCGGGGACACCGGGGAGATCCTCTCCCTCGTGCCCGCGGTGAAGCGGCTGGGCTCGCCGCTCGTCTCGCTCACCGGCAACCAACGCTCGCCCCTCGCCGCCGCCTCCGACGTCCATCTCGACGTGTCGATCCGCGAGGAGGCCTGCCCGCTCGGCCTGGCCCCCACCGCCTCCACCACCGCCGCCCTGGCGATGGGCGACGCCCTGGCGATGGCCCTCATCGAGAGGCGCGGCTTCACGGTGGATGACTTCGCCGTGCTCCATCCCGGGGGACAGCTCGGCAAGAAGCTGCTCCGGGTCGAGGACAAGATGCACACCGGGGAGGACGTGCCGCGCGTCCACCTGCAGGCGAAGATGAAGGACGTGCTGTTCGAGATGACGCGGAAGCGGCTGGGGATGACGACCGTCGTCGACGACCGCGGCAGGCTGCGGGGCATCCTCTCCGACGGTGACCTGCGCCGGCAGATGGAGCGCCACGGCTACGCGCTGCTCGACCGCACGGCCGAGGAGTGCATGACCCCGAAGCCCATCCTGGTCGGCCGCCGCGAGCTGGCCACGGCCGCCCTCGACCTGATGGAGTCGCGGAAGATCACCGTCCTGGTGGTGGCCGACCCGGACGGCAAGGTCGAAGGCGTCGTCCACCTCCACGACCTGTGGAAGACGGAGATGATCTGAAGGACGAGGCCCTCGCGGCGCGCTGCCGTCGCCTGCGCCTCGTGCTGACCGACGTGGACGGCGTGATGACCGACGGCACCATCCTCTTCCTGCCCGGCGGCGGCGAGGCCAAGGCCTTCCACATCCGGGACGGGCTCGGCATCGCCCTCGCCCGGCGAGCCGGGCTCCGGGTCGGCATCCTGTCGGGCCGCACGTCGGAGGTGGTGGCCCGCCGCGCCGAGGAGCTGGGGATGTCGCCGGTCGCGCAGGGCCTGGCCGACAAGGTGGAGGGCTTCCGGCGGATCCTGGCCGAAGAAGGCCTGGCCGCCCACGAGGTCGCTTTCATCGGCGACGACGTCAACGACCTCGCCGTCGTGCGCGAGGTGGGCCTGTCCGCCGCGCCGGCCGACGCTCCCCTCGAGGTACGGGCCGAGGCCTACATGGTCACCGACGCCTGCGGCGGCGAAGGCTGCCTCCGCGAGTTCCTGGAGGCGATACTCCGCGCCCGCGGGGACTGGGACCTGCTGCTCAACCCGCGGTGACCGACACCGCGCTGCTGGCCGTCCTGCTCGCCGCCATCGCCGGCCTGCTCGCCGGCCGCGCGTGGGCGGCCGCGCGACGCCACGGCCAGCTGCGCGACCGGCTGCCGTACCGGGTGTCGCCCCACTACACGCAGGGCCTGCACTACCTGGCCGCCGCGCAACGTGAGCTGGCCATCAGCGAGCTGACCAAGGTCGCCCGCGAGGACCCGGACGCGGTCGAGGTGCTGCAGGTGCTCGGCAACCTCCTGCGCGAGGCGGGCCAGGTCGAGCGGGCCATCCAGGTGCACCAGGGGCTGCTCGCCCGCGCCGATCTGACCCGCGCCGAGCGGGCCTACGCCCTGGCCTCGCTCGGCACCGACTTCCGGAAGGCGGGCTTCCTCGACCGGGCCACCCGGACCTTCGAGGAAGTGCTGGAGGTCGACCCCAAGAGCATCCACGCCCTGGTCGGCCTGCAGAAGCTGCACGAGGACCAGCGCCAATGGCAGGAGGCCTACGAGGTCCAGACGCGCCTGTCGCGCCTGCGCAAGACCGACGACAGCCTCGTGCTCGGCCACCTGCAGGCGGAGATGGGCCGGGAGGCGCTGCAGGCGGGCCGCGCCGAAGCGGCGGAGAAGGCGTTCCGGACCGCGCTGTCGCTCGATCGCCGTGTCTTCCCCGCCCACCTCGGCCTGGCCGACTGCCAGGCCGGGCGCGATCCTCGCCAGGCCGCCGCCATCCTCGAGGAGGCCATCCAGGCGTCGCCGGAGCGCGCCTACCTGGCCTTCGACCGCCTGGGCCGCGCCTATGCCGACAGCGGCGAGCCGTCGCGCTTCGTCAGCCTCTGCGAGCGCACCATCCGGCAGGACCCGCGCGACTGGCGGGCCCGGGTGGCCCTGGCCCGGCATCTCGGCGGCGAGGGACGCCACGAGGAAGCCTTCGGCCTGCTGGTGCGGGCGGTGGAGGCCAACCCGCAGGTCTTCCTGCCCCACCTCGAGATGTGGCGGACGCTCCGGGCCATGGGCGTGGACGGCGATCCGGTGGACCGCTACATCGAAACCGCCGAGGAGGCGGCGTTCTACCGGGACCCCCACGTGTGCACGTCGTGCCGCTACCGCGCGGACGACATGCTGTGGCGGTGTCCCCACTGCCACCAGTGGAACACCTTCGTGGAGGAGAGGCTGGGACCCTCCACGATCACCAAGGCCTAGTCCGCCGCGTGCGCGTTCAGCTCGCGCAGGGCGGCGACCAGCCGCGGGGGCGCCGCGCTCAGCGACACGCCGGTCGCGACGCCCACCAGGGCGGCGGCCAGGTCGCCGGTCTCCGCGTCGGCGGCCGCCCGCCGGGCCTCGGCGGCGTCGCCGGGGTGGCGAAGCGCCGCTTCGAGGGAGGCCCGGACGCGCGGGCCCGGCGGAGCCCCGCCCCAACGGGTGGCGCGACCGGCATGGGCGGCCATGCGGTCGCGGAGGCCGGGGCCGAGCGACCCTCCGGCCGCGACGGTGTGGAGCAGCAGCGCCTGCAGGCCGGCGCCGGCGCGAGCGGCCGCCTCGGAATGCGTCAACCGGGCGAGCGACGCCGCGGCGGCCACCACGTGCTCGTCGTCCTCGCCCGCGCGGGCCAGCGACCAGAGCGCGACGGGACCGGCCAGCGCCTCGGGTCCCACCGCGTTGCCCGGCCTGGCGGCCCGATACCAGGGATGCTCGGCGGGAGGCAAGAGGAGCCCAGCCAGTCGCTCCATCTCGGGCTCCCGGCGGTCGGCGATCTCGCCCAGGACGTCGGCCGGCCGCAAGCCTCGCGGACCTTCGGCCGGTCCCAGGAGCAGACAGCCGGCGGCGCGCTCGAGGGGCACCGGCGCCGGACGGGGCAGGCCCGGAGCGAGGGCCCGCAGGCGATCGATGAGCGCCTCCACCTGCTGGTCGGTGTCGGCGAAGCTGCCCGACGTGTCGACCTCGAGGTGCGCGAACGCCCGCTTCTCCGCGATCGGCATCTGGGCCGACAGCCGCGCGTCCGCCGCCGCGTCGTCGAGCCCGTCACGCTCGCGGAGCCGCTGCCGTTGAAGGTCGGGCGGGCAGTGGACGACGACCAGGCGGCGGAAGCGGAGGTGCACCCCGGCCTCCACCAGCAGCGCCGCGTCGGTCACCACCACGGCTTCCGGGCCGGCCGCCGCCGCGCGCCGCGCCTCTTCCTCGCGCACGCGCGGGTGGACGAGCGCGTTCAGCCGCGCGCGTGCTTCCGCGTCGGCGAAGACCAGCGCCCCGAGCCGCTTGCGGTCCAGGCTGCCGTCGGGGGCGAGGACCTCGCCGCCGAAGGAGCGCACGACGTCGGCGTGGGCCGCTCCTCCGGGCGCCATCATGTCGTGGGCGATCCGGTCCAGGTCGATCGTGACCAGCCCCGCCTCGGCCAGGCGGCGCAGGACGTAGGACTTCCCGCAGGCGATCCCGCCGGTGAGCCCGACCCTCAGGATGAAAACCCCCGGGCGGCCTTCACGGTGTTCTTCATCAGGAGGGCGATCGTGAGCGGACCCACCCCGCCCGGCACCGGGGTGAGGGCCGAGGCGACCTCCCGCACGGTGGGGGCGTGCACGTCGCCCATCAGGACGTAGCCCTTCCGGGCGAGCTGGTCGGAGCGATCCTCACCGGCCAGCTCGCGGGCCTGGCCGGGATCTTCCACGCGGTTCATGCCGACGTCCACCACGGCCGCCCCCGGCTTGACGTGCTCGGCCCGCACGAGGCCGGGGCGGCCGATGGCGGCCACGAGCAGGTCGGCCTGGCGCGTGACCGCGGCCAGCTCGCGGGTCTTGGAATGGCAGACGGTGACCGTGGCGTCGGCGTGGAGCAGGAGCAGGGCCATCGGCTTGCCGACGATGTCGCTGCGGCCCACGACGACGGCTCGCCTTCCGGCCACCGCGATCCCTTCTCTCCGCAACAGCTCCATGATCCCCGCCGGAGTGCAGGCCACGAAGCGCGGACGCTTCTGCACGAGGAGGCCGACGTTCTCGGGATGGAAGCCGTCCACGTCCTTGGCCGGGTCGACGATCCTCAGCACGCGCTCCGTGTCGACCTGGGGCGGTAGCGGGAGCTGGACGAGGATGCCGTGGATGTCCTTCCGGCGGTTGTAGCCGTCGACCCTGGCCAGGACCTCGATGGTGGCCGCGGAGGCGGGCAAGGTGGCCGTCTCGTGGTGGATGCCCAGCTCCTCGCAGGCGCGGGTCTTGCTCCGCACATAGACCGCAGAGGACGGATCGTCCCCGACGAGGAGCACGCCGAGGCCGGGGCGGACGCCGCGGGCGGAGAGGGCCGCCACCTCCGCCTTCAGCTCGTCCTTGATCGCCCGCGCGGTGGCCGCGCCGTCGAGGATCGCCGCGGTCATCCTCCGCGGATGTTACACCAAGGTTTCCCAGCCGATTTCACGGCGCGGCGAGGATCTCCGGCTCGTCTCGCGGGAGTGAGCCGCTCACGATGCGGGCCCGGGGAGCGTAGGCCGCTCCGCGGGGCAGGGCAGACAGCTCCTCCGCCGGCCAGCGATCGAGCACCTGGAGCGTGCCGGCCGCGGCGATCCGGGCCACGACCACCTCGTCGTAGCGGTGGCGGGTCGGCGGGCAGTCCCAGGGAGCCTGGATCTCGGGGTGCGGCTCGGTGCGGATCCCGTCGGGCGTGAAGTACGTCGGGAAGAGATAGGGCCAGGCGCCCATGACGATCCCGGTCGCGCGCCGCTGGTAGAGGTACTCGACCGCGGCGCGGAACCCGAACGTGGCCGGCCATGACTTCGGCTCGTCGAGGAGCACCACGAGGGTGTGCGGCCGCACGTCGGGCACGGCCGCCACCAGGCCGGCCAGGGCGCGCTTCTGCCCCGGGTAGGCGCTCGTCGCGTCCCACTCGCGCTGCCGGGCGACGACGTGGGCGGTGCCGACGCCGACGATCCACGCGGCGGCCGCGGCCAGGGCCGGCCCGCGGAGTCGGACGGGCATCGCCGTGGCCACCAGACCGGCGGACGCGGCGAGGAACAGGCCGATGCCGGGAGCGGAGAGGAACTCGGTCCGCTCGGCTTCCCGCACGCCGGCGCTCAGCGGCCGGGCGTCCGGACCGGCCAGGATCTCTCCCCGGCGCACCGTGGCGAGCGCCACCGCGGCCGCGGCGGTGATGGCCGAGACGAGGGCGGGAGCGAGCGTGCCCTCGGGTAGCATGGCCAGCGGCCGCAGGTGGAGCGCGTACTGGTGCAGCAGCCGCGCCCCCACGGCGAGGGGCCGCCAGTCGAGGCCCATGGCCCCCTGGTACGACCCGGTCCCCAGGAACTGCCACAGGATGCGGGCCGCGGCCAGCCCCACCATCCCTTCCCACAGCGCCATCCAGACCCAGAGCCGGCGCGGCTTCTCGGCCGCGGCCATCCACAACAGCAGCGCGCCGGCCGCGAGCAGCGGCAGCACGCTCTCGTAGCCGAGGGTGGTGGCGAATCCAACCCCCATTCCGGCGGCGAGGCCGAGCGGGCTCCGAGCCGGCCAGGACTCGACGAGGAGCAGCAGGGCGAGAAGGGACCCGAAGGTGACGCCCGCATAGCCGATCGACTCGACGAGCTGCAGCCGTACCGGGTCGCTGGGGGCCCAGGTGAGGCTGAAGGCGGCGGCGAGGAACGCGATCGGGAGGTGCCGCGGGATGAGCCGGCGGCACAGCCGGTAGAAGAGAAGCGCGCCGAGGAAGAGGTAGGCGGCATGGAGGAGGCGGAAACCGAGCCAGCGGTGGGGAAAGAGCAGCGGCGCCGGCAGCGCCCATACCAGCTCCAGCGGACGGCGCGCATAGGGAAACGACACGATGCCGCGCGAGGTCAGCCAGAGGATGAGCCACTCGTCGTAACCGCCAAAGTTCGAGACGCGCGCCCAGCGGACCTGCGACCAGAACACCCCGGCCAGGCCGGCGAGGACGGCGAGCCCGGACCAGCGGCGGGCCGGGCCGGCGTGGCTCATCGCAGGCGGGCCTGGAACGTCCGGGCCGCCTCGGTCAGGTCATCGGCCCCGAGCAGGGCCGAGATCACCGCCACGCCGTCGGCGCCCGCCTCGACCACGGAGCGCGCGTTCTCCGCCGTGATGCCGCCGATGGCGACCAGCGGCCGCCGCGTCCGCTGGCGCGCGCGGCGCACGATCTCCAGCCCGACGACGGGATGGGGATCGGCCTTGGTCCGGGTGGGAAAGACCGGACCGATTGCGACGTAATCGACCGGCTCGTCCCGCGCGGCGTCGAGCTGCCCGAGGCCGTGCGTCGAGAGGCCGAGAATCGACCCGGACGGCAAGAGCCGGCGGACCTCACGCGGCGGCAGGTCGTCCTGGCCGACGTGCACGCCGTCGGCGCCGAGCATGCGGGCCACGTCGGCCCGGTCGTTCACGACGAGGAGCACCCCGGCCTCACGCGCGGCGGCCGCGGCCTCGGTGGCCAGCGTGAAGAGCCGGCGGTCAGGGAGACCCTTGGCCCGGAACTGCACGATCCGGACGCCGCCCGCGGCGACGGCGGCCACCGCCGTCCCCACCGCCCGGCCGCCGAGCAACCCCACGTCGAGGACCGGATACAAGAAGGGGCCGGACGGCAGGGCGAGCGCCAACTCAGGATCCGGCGGCGGCGACCTTCTTCGGCGGCTGGAACCGGTCCATGAAGCGCGTATCGAAGCGGCCGGCCTGGAAGTCGGGATCGTCGAGGATCCGCCGGTGGAGGGAGCAGTTGGTCTTGATGCCCTCCACGACCAGGACGTCCAGGCAGCGCCGCATGCGGGCGATCGCCTCCGCGCGATCGCGGCCGTGGACCATGAGCTTGGCGATGAGGCTGTCGTAGTAGGGCGGTATCTCGCACCCGTTGTGGATGAACGTGTCCACCCGCACCCCGGGGCCTCCGGGCAGGTTTAGATGGCGGACGATCCCGGGCGAGGGGGCGAAGGTGACCGGGTCCTCGGCGTTGATGCGGCACTCGATGGCATGACCGTCGAAGGCCAGGTCCTTCTGGGCGAAGGAGAGGGGCTCACCCGCGGCGACCAGGATCTGCTCCTTCACGAGGTCGCGGCCCGTCACGAGCTCCGTGACCCCGTGCTCGACCTGGATCCGGGTGTTCATCTCCATGAAGTAGTAGTTGCCCGAAGCGTCGAGCAGGAACTCGATGGTGCCCGCGTTGACGTACTGCACGGCCCGGGCGGCGTCGACCGCCGTCTGGCCCATGCGCCGTCGAAGCCGCTCGGTGACCACGGTGGAGGGAGACTCCTCGACGAGCTTCTGGTGGCGGCGCTGGATCGAGCACTCCCGCTCGCCCAGGTGGACGACGTTGCCCTTGCTGTCGGCCATGACCTGGATCTCGATGTGGCGCGGCGCCTCGACGTACTTCTCGATGTACACGTCGGGCACACCGAAGGCAGCCGCCGCTTCGGCCTGGGCCGACCGGAAAGCGGGAGCCAGCTCGGCGGGATTGCGCACGATGCGCATGCCCCGGCCGCCCCCGCCCGCGGAAGCCTTGAGGATCACGGGATAACCGACGTCCCGGGCCACCTTGACCGACTTCTCCTCGTCCTCCACCACGCCCGGCGAGCCGGGGATCACGGGGACTCCCGCGCGCGCCATCGACTTCTTGGCCCGGCTCTTGTCGCCCATGAGGCGTATGGCCTGGGGCCCGGGCCCGATGAACCTGATATGGCACGCCTCGCAGATCTCGGCCAGATAGCTCGACTCGGACAGGAAGCCGTAGCCGGGATGGATGGCGTCGGCCCCGGTGATCTCGGCCGCGCTGATGATGGCCGGGATGTTGAGGTAGGAGTCGACGTTGCGCGGGGGGCCGATGCACACGGCCTGGTCGGCGAAGCGCACGTGGAGGCTGCCGGCGTCGGCCTCCGAGTAGACCGCCACCGTCTTGATCCCCAGCTCCTTGCAGGCCCACATCACGCGCAGGGCGATCTCGCCCCGGTTCGCGATCAGGATCTTCTTGAACATCAGGGAGAGGAGGGGGCCGGGGCGCGAGTCAGGGCTCGTGTTCCCTTGCGTCCGGCCGCCGCAGGCGGAGCGTTTCTCCTGTCGCGAGCGTTGGATTCATTCCAACGCGAGCGCATGGGTGATGTCCTGCGCGTAGCCGGAGGCGGCGGCATGGCTTTTCAATCCGGCCGGATGTCGAACAGGGGCTCCCCGTACTGCACGGGTTGCCCGCTCTCGTGGTAGACCTTCACCACCTCTCCCTCCACCTCGGCCTCGATCTCGTTCATGAGCTTCATGGCCTCGATGATGCAGAGAACCTGCCCCACGCGCACGTGGTCGCCGACGCTCACGAAAGGCGGCGAGCCCGGGTCGGGGGTGCGGTAGAAGGTGCCCACGATGGGGCTCTTCACGACCACCAGGCCGGCCTCGGCCGGGGTCGGGACGAGAGCAGGCGCTGCGGCCGGGAAGGCTCCGGCGGTCACCTCGACGCCGGGCGAGGGTGCGGGCGCAGGAACGGGAAGCACGGTCGGGATCAGGGGGGCGAGGACCGCCGGCGCCGTGGCGTGATTGGACGAGGCGGCGGCCTTGCGGATCCGCAGCTTCATGCCCTCTTCCTCCAGCTCGAACTCGGTGATCTCCTTCTCCTCGAGGATCTGGAGGATCTCCTTGAGCTCCCTGAGGTCCAATGACTCTCCTCCGCGCAGTGGGGCGCGTCCCGAGCTCGCAGAAAGACCCATTATTCGCCCCGGCTCGAGAGCTTGTCAAACAACAGCGCCGCGGGCGCGCATCCATTCGCGAGCGACCGGCGGCGACGATTCCCCTAGATGAACTCCTTTTCGAGCGCCAGGCCGGCCAGGCGCAGCGCGAAGCGCGCGCGCCCCATGAGGGCGCCGGGGGCCAGGCCGGCGAAGAGGAAGTACTCCGGCGTGATGGCCACGAGCAGCGCGGTCATCTTCTCGGTGACCACCGTCAGCTCCTGAAGCTGACCGAGCCCGGTGTCTCCCGCCACCGCGACCCCCGACTTCAGCAGCGCGGTGTACTCGGCGGCCACCGACTCCAGGTTGGACGCCGGCCGGACGACGAGCTTCTCGATGGGAATGCCGTCGGTGCCCATCACGATCAGGACCTGCGTCTCGGGCACGCGCGCGGCCACCTGCTTCAGGGTGTCGGCGAAGGCGGTCACCCTCTACTCCTTCCGCAGGGCGGTCAAGAGCCCTTCGAGCCGCGCGATCGTCCGCTCGATGGCCTGGCGGCGGGCGGCCGCCGGATCGCCCGGCCCGCCGCCCTCGGCGGCGCCCCGTGTCTCCTCGTCCTTCAGGCGCCGCTCGAGCGCTTCGAGCTCGTCGAGCCGCGTGCGGGCGCGCTCGTTGTCCGGCTCGCGCTGGAGGAGCTGGCGGTAGACCTCGATGGCCTTGTCCGTGAATCCCTGGTTGAAGTACAGCTCGGCCAGCGTCGATGACGTCAGATCGCCTGCTTCGGGCTCCGTAGCCGGCGCGGGAGGAGACACCTCGACCGGCAGCGGCGGCGCGGGCTCGGGAGGAACCGGCGCCGCCATCGGCGCCGGCGGGACCGGCACGGACGGGATCGGCACGGGTGGCATGGGCGCCGGAGGCACCGGCGCTGCGATCACGGGGGAAGCAGGAGGCGGCGACTCCGGCGGGGGCATCGGGGCCGGCGAGGCGGGCTGGGGCCGCCAGGGCTCCGGCACCACCGACGGTGCTCCGCTGTCGGGACCGAGGTCGAAGTCGAACTCACTCGGAGTCACGGACGGCTCGGCGGCGGCCGCCGGGGCGGCCGGATTGACGGGAGCCTCGTACGCCCTCTCCAGCTCGAAATCCTCTTCGGCGGCCACGAGCGGGATCGGCGGAGGCTCCGGCTCCGCTTCCGGCTTCGGCGGCGGAGCGGCCGGCGCGACGGGGAAGGTCATCGGGCCCATCACCACCGTCGACTCCGGCGAGGGAGCGGGCTCGGGCGGGATCGCGATCGTCGGCGCTTCGTGGGGACGCTCGAGCCCCATCGGCTCGCCCATCCGGGCGGGGCGGGGCGGCGCAGTTGCCGGCCGAAGAGGGCCGGGCGCCGGTGGCGGAGCCGCCGGAGCGGAAACGGTCGCGGCGGGAACGGCGGGCCCCGTCTTGAGCCTGGCTTCCAAGTCGCGCAGATGGGCGGTCACCTGCTTGTCGCCCGGGGCGAGGGCGAGCGTGGCCTTGTAGCGCTCCCGCGCGCCGGCGAGGTCGCCCAGGCCCTCCAGGCACTCTCCCAGGAAGCGGCTGGCCAGGATGTTGTCGGGGGCGCCCTTCAGGACCGTCTCGAACTCCGTCCGCGCCGCGTCGAGGTCGCCCGTGTCGAGCAGCGCCCGGCCCAGCGTCATGCGGGCCGAGGGGTAGGCGGGATGCTTCTGGAGGCCCTGCCGGCAGACCCGGATCGCCTCCTCGAGCTCGCCGTCCTTGCGCAGCTCTTCGGCCAGCTGGGCGAACAGCCGGGAGCCCGGGTCCCGGTCGAGCCGCTTGCGGAGATCGTCGATGCGCGGGTTGCCCGCCACGGTCCCTCAGAAAACTATGGTCCCAGGCCCTGCGCGGGCCTGGGACCTTCGAGTTCGATGAGCGAGAACCTCCTACTGCACCGTGATCACGGCCTGGCACGCGGCCTGGGCGCCGTTGTTGTCGGTGACCACATGGGTGACGGTGTAGCTGCCGGCCCGGCTGTAGGCGGTGGCCGCATCCGGGTGATCGGCCTGGCGACCGTTGCCGAAGTCCCAGAAGTAGCGCACGATCGTGCCGTCAGTGTCGAAGGACGTCGACTGGAAGAGCACGTTCGTATTGACCCTGACGACGCAGCCCCCGCCGCCTCCGCCGCCGGACGGGGTGGGGGTGGCGGTCGGTGAACCCGACGGTGTCGGCGTGGCCGTCGGTACGGGGGTCGGCGTCGGCTGGGCACAGTTGCCGGCCGGAATCTCCACGGTGAAGCGGCACGTCGGTCCGGCGTTGCCCGGATTGGGCGCGAACAACCTCGGCTCGGCCGACCGCAGCTCGATCCGGACCTGGTGGTAGCTCGCCCCTGCGAAGTCGTTGCCGACCGGCCGCGCGCTGACGATGACGGACTGGTTGGCGGTGGCATCCGTGCGGGCGGGTGCTTCGTAGACGATGGCGGCGACGCCGTTGGCGTCCGTGCGCACGGTGGCGCCGGTGCCCGGACCGTTGCTGGTGCGGAAGTCGCCGATGTCGGCGAAGCGGCCGGTCGAGTCCGCGATGGCGAAGAAGATGTCACGGCCGGCGACCGGCCGCCCGTTCTGGTCCCGCAGCGTGGCCTGGATGAGCGACGTGCTGAAGCCATCGGCCGTGATGACGTCCGGGGTCGCGGTGAGGGTCAGGTTCTGGCCGAGGCCTGCGGGTCCGTCGAGCTGGGGCAGCCGTACCTCGTCGAGGCCGCAGCCGGAGTGACCCAGCCCGACCGCCAAGACGGCGGCAAGCCCAACCGCGTACGGGAAGAATCGGCGCGCCAACATCATCCTCATGACAACCTCTTCCTAACTAAGTGGTGCCAGCGAAGTCGGCGAAGTTGATCTGCAGCGTGCCTTTCGCTTCCACGGCCTGGCCCGCTGTCGTGTGGCCACGGACGGTGATCTCGGCCATGACCGTCAAGACGAGCTCCCCTCCCAGGAACGGGCCCTGGGCCGACCCCGCGGTGTCGGCAACGAGATTCTTGAGCGGCGGCTCGAGCTTGGCCTGGTGGCGGACGACCACGATGGACACCTGGCCCGTTCCCGGGGCGGGAATGATGGTGCCCAAGGCTCCCGTGATGCGGTAGGGGACGTCCACGCCCTCCTGGTTGCGGCCGTCCGTCCGGAAGTAGCGCACCTCGTACTGTTCGAGCTGGACGTCATTGACCCGGAAGAGCTTGTCCGAGATGGTGGGGTTCTTGGACTGCACGTCGAAGTTCAGGATGGCGTTGTCGTTGAAGAGAGGGGTCACATCCGAGTTCAGAAAGTCTCCGCCCGTGCCGTTCCCGCCGCCACTTTGGCTGGAGACCTTGGTGATCCGCAGGTACACCGAGGCCCGGTCCTTCTTCACGTAGTCGGGGACGCAGGCGCTGAACGCCAGCAGGCACGCGACGGGGATCCACGAGCGCTTCATGACCTTCCTCCGCATATCCCTACCCCTTGATGATCCGAGGGGTGATGAAGAGCAGCAACTCGTTGTTCGTGCTCGTCACGAACCGGTTGCGGAACAGGTAGCCCAGGATCGGAAGGTGGCCGAGGAACGGGGTCGAGGCCTGGGTCGTCTGCTCGTTGCTCTGGAAGATTCCACCGATCACGGCGGTGGCGCCGTCCCTGACCAGCACCTGCGTCTGGGCTGACTGGGTGTTGATCGGCGGGATGCCGTTGACCTCGTTGGCGAAGTCCGGCGTGTTGTTCTCCACGGACAGGTCGAGGATCACCGTGTTGGCCTCGGTGATCTGGGGCGTGACCTTGAGCGTGAGCACCGCGTCCTTGAAGGTCACCGTCACCGTGTTGTTGGCCACCGTCTGGATCGGGATCTGCACGCCCTGCTTGATCTCGGCCGAGTGGTTGTTCTGCGTGGTCACCTTCGGAGTGGACAGGATCCGGCCGCGGCCCTGCCGCTCGAGGGCGGTGAGGGCCAGGTCGAGGTTGAAGTTGCCGAGGATGTTGCCGAGCGAGAGGCCGATGCCGGAGTTGAAGCCGGAAGCGGGCAGGTTGACCGCGTAACCTCGCTGAGGCGTCCCGATCCCCGCGTTCTGGCCGGCGAACCCCTGGTCGGCCGCGATGCCGCCCGTGCTCGGCACCCCCTGCCCGTTGATCACCATGGAGTTGGGGAAGATCAGGCTCGTCGTGTTGCCGTAGAGCGGGCTCTGCACGCGGTTGAACCCCCACTGGATGCCCAGGTCCCGCGTGAAGTTGCGGCTGGTGACCACGATCCGGGCCTCGATCTCCACCTGCGGGGTCGCCCGGTCCAGCTCGGCGATGAGGTCGCGGGCCTTGGCGATGTTGGCGGGCAGGTCGGTGATGATCATCGTGTTGGTGCGGGGGTCGAGCGTGATCGTGCCCCGGGCGGAGAGCGCGACCTTCTTGACCGTCTCCGACATCTCGGTCGCCTTCGCGTAGGACAGCGTCTTGTTGAAGACCTCCAGGTTGCCGGCGAGAGCCTTCTCCTCCTGCAGCTTCCTCAGCTCCTGCTCTTCACGCTGCAGGTCGGCCAGCCGGGCGATCCGGATGACGTTGCCCTCCAGCGTGTAGCCGAGGCCGTTGGCCTTCAGGATGAGATCGAGGGCCTGGTCCCAGGGCACCTCGTTGAGCTTGAGGGTGACCTTGCCGCTGACGCCCGGGTTGACCACGATGTTCAGCCCGCTGATGTCGGCGAAGAGGCGGAAGATGTCCTGCAGATCGCCGTCCTTGAAGTCCAGGCTGATGGGATGGCCGGTGTACACCTTCTCTCCCGCTCCCACGGTGCGGGGCTGGAAGGTCTCCGGCGGCGCCGCCGGCGCGGCGGGCTCCTGCGGATCGGGGACGGGGGCGGGCAGCAAGGGCGCGGGCGCGGGCAGCACCTGCGGCGCGGGAGCGGCCTCCGGAGCCGCCGGTGGAGGAGCTGACTCGGGAGCGGCGTCGGTCTCGGTACGGAGGGCGGCCAGGGCGGCGGGGTGGGGAGCTTGCCCCTCGCCGAACACGACCTTGAGGCCATCGCTTCCCTCGACGATCCGGTAGGGAGCGCGGGCCGACAGGTCGAGGACGAGCCGGGCGACCTTGGGCGACGCGGCGCTGAACTGCGCCAGCCGCACCTTGCGCACCGGGTCCTGATTCACCTCCATGTTCCGGATGGGCGCGCGGCTCACCACGTCGACGAAGTCGATCACCAGCCGGTCCGGGTTGCCGAGGAAGAAGTCCTGGTAGCGCAGTGTGCCGTCCGCCTTGATGGTGAAGGCGAGCTGTCCCGTCTCGCTCCCCTGGCTGACGCCCAGGATGCGCTGGGCCTTCGGTCCGCTGGCCGGCCGCCGCGCCGGAGGCCCGGTGGGAGCGTCGAGCGCCTTCAGCTCGCTCGCGGCGACCGGCTGCCACCGGACCTTGCCGGCCGGGGCCGGCTCGGCGGCCGGAGGAGCCGCGGCCGGAGGAGCCGCGGCGGGGGGCACCGGGACCGGCGCGCTGGCGGCCGGCTTGGCCGAAGCGTCATCGGCCGTCTTGGCCGGGGGTGTCGCCGGCCGAGCGGCCGCTTCGGCCGCGCGCTCGAAGACGAGGTTCAGGCTCTTGTCCTTGGAGAAGATCTGGTAGGGGACCAGGCTGGCCAGGCGCACTTCCAGCCGCGCCAGCGTGCGTCCGTCGGCGCGCGCCATGCTGGTCACCCGCACCGACTCGACCTCCTTCGTCCCCACGTTCACGCGGGTCGGGACCCGGGAAGCGTCCATCTCCGGGATGTCGACCACGAGCGTGAGCGGGTCGGGGCTGTAATAGGTGTAGGCCAGCGGGCCCGTGCAGTCGACGACCAGGCGGGTGGAGTGATCGTTGCTCTCCTGCCGGATCTCCGAGATGGCCGCCGGGCCCCGGTCCTGGGCCGATGTGGGCGCCCCGATTCCCGCCGCCAGCAGCGCGGCCGGCAGGAGTGCCCAAGCCAGCTTGGCTCTCATTACCTCGCCTCCTCGGACGGATACAGAGTCTTCTTCACGTCGCGGCTCTTGACGGTCGACAGGGGGTCCGTCACCTCCTGCCGGAAGGTCACCGTGGTCGCGTCGATGGCCGTGACCACGCCGTCGAAGAGGCGCTGGCCGACCCCGACGAAGTACGACTTGCCGTCGGTCCCCAGCAGCATGGCCGTGAACCCCTTGGGCGTCTTGACGATGCCCTTCAGGGCTACCTCCTGGATCAGGAAGCCCTCCATCCCGGGCCGCCGTGTCTTGGGCCCCTGGTCCGGCGACACGGGCTTGAGTAGGCTGACGAACGGATCGCGGCGTCCCATGGGGCTGTAGGTGTACCCCTCGGGCGCCCCCGTCTCCTGATCCACGATCGACTTCAGGGTGTCCGCCCGGGCCCCCGGCGAACCCGCCGGAGCAGGGGAGGGCGCGGGCGCCTGGGCGTGCAGGGACGTCGCGACAGCCGCTCCCCCGAGGAGCAGGATGAGCACGAGCCTCGCCCGGCGAGCGCTCATCAGCGAGCCCCCGTCGCGCCGGGCGGCCGGGCCGGCGCTGGTGGGGGCTCGACGTACACGAAGGTGGTCGCGACACAGGACGCGGAGATCGTGTTGCTGACCGTCTGGTCGGTCCTCGAGCTGACCTTCAGGTTGCCGAGGTTCACGAGACGCGACAGGCGGCCCACCCGGTCGAAGAACATGCCGAGGTTGTGGTAGCTGCCGTCGACCGCCATGTTGATGGGCCATTCCTGATAGAAGTCCCGGTTCACCACGGCCCCGGGCGTGAAGTTCCGGATCGTGAGGTTGGACTGGGCGGCCAGGGCCTGTACCTTCCGCATGAGGTCCGGCGTCTCCTTCTCGGGAGGCAGGATCCGCTTCAGCGTCTCCAGCTTCGCCTCGAGCTGGGCCACCTCGCGCTGGAACTCCTGGAGCTTGTTGGCCGTCACCTCCAGGGCGCGGATCTCCTTGCGCAGGGTCTCGAGCTGCTCGGTCTTCTGCCTCTCCTCGTCCAGCGCGCCCGAGAAGTAGAAGTAGTAGAAGGCGACCGCGATGACGGCCGCCGCGCCCAGGGAGACGCCGAGCTGGCCGACCAGCGAGAGCTTCGTGAGTGCGTTGTCCGCCATGGCTTCCTCTCCCCGCCTAGGGCTTCATCGGCCCGGAGCCCGGGATCGGCTGACGGGCGGCGGCCGCCGCCTCCTTGGCCGCCACCTCGGGGCTCTTGAACGTCGCCTGCAGGTTGAATGTGATGATGTTGTTCGCTTCCGCGCTCGAGACGAGGTCCACCAGCGGGAACCACCCGCTGCGCTGCAGGGCGCTGATGAAGTCGGCGACCGACGTGAGCCCGCTGCTCTGGCCGCCCAGCTTCACGATGGGGCCGGTCTGGTCCATGCTGGTGAGCCACACGAAGTCGGGCAGGTTCTTGGAGATCTCGTCGAGCATGTGGACGGGCGCCGACTGCTCCGCCTTGAGCCGCTCGATGAGGTCCACCTTCTGCTGGAACGTCCTGCGCTTGGCTTCCAGGGCGTCGACCTGGACCTTGATCGCCTGCAGCTCCCGCTGGCGCTGCTCGGCGGCGGCGATGTCGCTGTCGAGCTTCTTGATCTTGGTCGACTCGTACCACCACAGGGCCGCGCACACCACGAGCGCGCCGCCGACGAAGAGGGCCAGGAACAGGTAGACCTGGACCGCGCCGGGGGCGACGGACACCGCCCGGGCCTTCTTCTTGCCGGTCGGCCGCTCAGGGGCGAGGAGGTTGACGCGGATCATCGGTCCCCCACCTTTCGCGCCGCCAGCCCGACGGCGATCGCGGCCGAGGGGCCGATGTCGCTGATGAAGTCCGGGTCGAATTCACGCGGGTTGTAGGTCACGCTGTTGAAGGGGTTGAGCAGCTCCACCCCGGCGTCGAAGCGGTCGGCCAGCAGCTCCTGCAGGCCTTTCACCTTCGCCGTACCCCCGGACAGGAACATGCGGTCGATGCGGTCCTCGGAGCTGGTGGCCTTGAAGAAGTCGAACGTCTTCTGGATCTCGAGGGCGATGTTCTCCGAGACGGCCTGCAGGATCGGCGGCAGGCTCTCCGGGTTCGCCCCTTCGACCCGGGTCCCCTTCTTGAGCGCCTCGGCTTGATCGAAGGACAGGTTCAGGTCCTTCTGGATGGCGTCGGTGTACTGGTTGCCCCCCACCGCGATGTCACGGTTGAAGATGGACGTGCCGCCCTTGATGATGTTGATGTTCATAATGGACGCGCCAACGTTCAGCAGCGCGACGACGCGCCCGGCGTCGATGCCGTAGTTCACCTCGTAGCAGTTCTGGAGGGCGAAGACGTCCACGTCGACGACCTGGGGGTTCTTGCCCGCCTGGCTGATGGCGGAGGTGTAGTCGCCGATCTTGTCCTTCTTGACCGCCACCAGCAGGACGTCCATGTTGCCGCCCGAGCCGCCGCCCTCGACCACCTCGTAGTCCAGCGAGACGTCCTGGATGTCGAAGGGGATGTACTGCTCGGCTTCCCAGTGGATGGACTCGGCCAGCTCCTCGGGCGTCATCTGGGGCAGGCTGATCTTCTTGACGATCACGGCGTTGCCCGACACGCTGGTGGCGACGTCGTTCGTCTTGATCTTCTGGGCCGTGAAGAGGCGCTGGATGGCGTCGATGACCGCGCCCGAATCCATGATGGCACCGTCGACGATGGCCTCGGGGGGAAGCGGCTCGAGGCCCAGGTTCACGAGCTGGTACTCGTTTC
>QHVM01000053.1 GCA_003223555.1 Acidobacteriota bacterium
TACAAGTTCCTCGGCTCGGTGAAGGTGCTCGACGAGACGACCCACAACCTCGTGATCGCGTTCCTCCTCGCCTCGATCTTCATGTACATGGTGCTGGCCGCCCAGTTCGACAGCTTCCTCCACCCGTTCACGATCATGCTCAGCCTCCCCCTGTCGATCCCGTTCGCGCTCTTCTCGCTGTGGATCACCGGCCGCACCCTCAACCTCTGGAGTGCGCTCGGCGTGCTGCTGCTGCTCGGCATCGTCAAGAAGAACGGCATCCTCCAGGTCGACTACACCAACAAGCTGCTCGCGGAGGGCGTCCCCCGCCGGCAGGCCATCCTCCAGGCCAACCAGGTGCGCCTGCGCCCGATCCTGATGACGACGCTCTCGATCGTGGCCGGCCTCATCCCCACCGCCATCGGCATCGGCGCCGGGTCGGCCCAGCGCTCGGCGGTCGCGGTGACGATCATCGGCGGCCAGAGCCTGTGCCTGCTCCTCACCCTGGTCGTGACGCCGGTGGCCTATTCGCTGCTGGCCGAGGCGGGGGAGCGAGGCCTGCGGGCCAGCCTGGCCCCGATGCTGGAGCGGGTCCGGCTGGGGGTGGCGCGCCTGCGCACCTGAGGCGCGCGGGCCTTGTACCTTGCCTACAGCCTGCTCCTGGCCGCGGCCTTCGTCCTCGCGCTTCCTTTCTATGTGTGGAAGGGTCGCCGCGCCGGCAAGTACCTGCCCACCTTCCGCGAGCGGATGGGACGCCTGCCGCCTTCGCTCGGGCGGGGGGAGGGGCCGGCGGTGTGGATACACGCGGTGTCGGTGGGGGAGGTGCTGACCGCCCGCATCCTCGTGGCGCCGCTCAAGCAGCGTCTGCCCGGCCACCGGGTCCTTCTCTCCACCAGCACCACGACCGGCCGCGCGGTCGCGGAGCGCAGCGTGCAGGGCGCCGACGGGCTCTTCTTCGCCCCGTTCGACTGGCCCGGGCCGGTGCGCGAGGTGCTCGACCGGGTGCACCCGGCCCTCCTGGTCCTGGTGGAAACGGAGATCTGGCCGAACCTCATCCACCAGGCCCACGCCCGTGGCGTGCGGGTGGCGGTCGTGAACGGGCGCATCTCGCCGCGCTCGTTCGGCCGGTATCGGGCGGTGCGCGGCCTGCTCAGCCGCGTCCTCGCCGAGGTCGACCTCTTCCTCATGCAGTCCGAGCCTCACGCCGAGCGCGCGCGGCAGATCGGCGCCCCGCCGGAACGGATCCGCGCCCTCGGCAACCTGAAGTTCGACGCCCTCGGCGACGAGGCGGCGCCGGCAGAGCTGGGCCGGCTCATCCGCGGCGGCGCAGGCGACCGGCCCCTGTGGGTGGCGGGCAGCACCGTGGAGGGCGAAGAGCCCCTGGTGCTGGCGGCGTTCAAGGCGGTGCGCGAGCGGGCACCGGCGGCCCGGCTGCTGGTGGCCCCCCGCCACCCGGAGCGCTTCGCGGAGGTGGCGGCCGCGGTCGAGGCCGCGGGTTTCGCGTGCGCCCGCCGCAGCACACTCGGCGGCGCGGGCTGGAACGGCGACGTCCTCGTGCTCGACACCCTCGGCGAGCTGGCCCGCGTGTACGCGACGGCCACCGTCGTGTTCGTGGGCGGCAGCCTGGTCCCGGCGGGCGGCCACAACGTCCTGGAGGCGGCAGTAGCGGCCAAGCCGGTCATCGTCGGCCCGCACATGGAGAACTTCCAGGAGATCGCCGACGAGTTCCAGGCCGAAGGCGCCCTGGTGGTCGTCAACTCGGCCGAGGAGCTGGGCCGCGAGGTGGCGGGGCTGATCGCCGATCCTGTCCGGCGCTCCGCCCTCGGGGGCGCGGCCCGCGCGCTCGTCGACCGCAACCGGGGAGCGCTCGCGCGGACGGTCGACGCCCTGGCCGCGCTGGCGACCCGCCCTCTTTGACAAGGTGACCACCGGTGGTTACCATCAAGCGATGAAGTCGGTGGGCATCAAGGAGCTCAAGGCCCGGCTCTCGGAATACGTCCGTCAGGTCAAGGCCGGTGATACGGTGCTCGTCACGGAGAGGGACGAGGTCGTGGCCGAGCTGCGGCCGGTCCGGCGGCGCCTCGGGCCCGCAGAGACGCTCGACGACGTGCTCGACGCGCTGGCCGAGGCGGGCGAGCTGACGCGCGCCAGCCTGCCCAAGGGGAGCTGGACCTGGAAGGCGCGCGGCCTGGGGCTGCCGGCGGGCACCGCCCAGCAGATCCTGGACGAGGTTCGCGGCGACCGTACCGAGGACTGAGGTGTCCGCGCTGTACGTCGACACGTCAGCCCTCCTGCGAGCAACGCTGGAAACGGGCACGACGCCGGACGTGGAGTCCCGTCTCGAGTCGGCCCGCGTCTTGCTCACTTCTCGGCTGGCGCTGGTGGAGGCCGCGCGGGCGCTCATCCGAGTGCGCAAGCTCGCCGTCGTAAGCGAAACACGCATCGCGGACGTCGAGCGAGAGCTGGACCGCTTCTGGGCCCGCTGCGAGCTTTGGGAGCTATCGACCGCGGTGTGCGAGCTGGCGCGCCATGTCGCCCCCGGGAAGACCTTGCGGGCCCTGGATGCTCTCCATCTGGCCACCTTCTTGTTGGCTCGCCGCCGGATCGAAGGCCTGGCCCTCCTGACCGTCGACGACCGCCTGCGGGAGGCCGCGGGCGAGTCGTGAGGCGCCTCGTGCTCGCTCCCCTCGGCGCGCTGACCGGCGTGGCGGCCGGCGTCCGGGCCGAGGCCTACCGCCGCGGGTGGCTGTCCCGCTCCCGTCTCGCCGGGCCGGTCATCAGCGTCGGCAACATCAGCGTGGGCGGCCGGGGCAAGACGCCGGTCGTCGCTCGGGTGGCCGAGATGCTAGGGGAGGACGGTCACCCGACGGCCGTGCTGAGCCGCGGGTACGGCGGCTCGTTTGGGGGAGACTGCCTGGTGGTCGGGGATGGGCGCCGCGTTTGCGCCGGAGCCGACGAGGCCGGTGACGAGCCGGTGATGCTCGCCCGCCGCCTGCCCGGCGTCGTGGTGGCCGTCGGCAAGCGCCGCGACCGGGTGGGCCGAGCCGTGGAGGGCCGGTTCGGGACCCGCGTCCACGTCCTCGACGACGGCTTCCAGCATATGCGCCTCCGCCGCGACCTGGACCTCGTCTGTGTGCACGCGAGCGACCTCGCCGACCGTCCGCTGCCGGCCGGGCGGCTGCGGGAATCGCCGTCCGCCCTGGGCCGGGCCGATCTCATCCTGCTCGACGGGGACGGCGCCGCGGCCGCCGCTCTCGCGGCCCGATATCCCGGCCGCGTCCTACGGCTCGGACGGCAGGTGGTCGGCTTCTTCGGGCTCGACGGCCGCGAGCGGCCGACGCCCGAGCGGCCCTTCCTCGTGTCCGGCATCGCCCGGCCCCAGCGCTTCCATGCCGACGTGGCGGCCCGCGTCGCCTCCGTCGCCGGCACCGCAGTCTTCGCCGACCATCACGTCTACGGCCCGGAAGAGCTGGCGCGCATCGAAGGCCGGGCCCGCGCGGCGGGCTCGGACGTCCTCGTCACGACCGACAAGGACGCGGTCCGGCTCCCGCCTTCATCGCTGCCGGTGCTCGTCCTGCGCATCGCGGCCGCTCTACCGGCGGAGGATGAGGCCCGCCTGCGCGACCGCGTGCGGCTCGTGGCGGGGGGGCTCGGAGGCGCCGCTTGACCAAGGCCTCGCGCTACCGGCTGGAGGCTCGGGCGGCGGCCGCCGTCGCCGCCCTGGCCTCCGTCCTGCCGCTGCGCGTGGTGCGGGCCTTCGGCCGGGGACTCGGCCGGCTGCTCGGCGACCTGGACCGGCGCCACGTGGCGGTCGCCACCGCCAACCTCCGGCAGGCCTTCCCGCACTGGGACGAGGTCCGGCGCCTCCGCACGGCGCGCGAGGTGTACGCGCATTTCGGCCAGGTCCTGCTCGAGATCCTCTGGCTGCACGGACGCTCGCGCGAGCAGGTGCTGCCCCTCGTCGAGCTGGAGGGGCGGGACAACGTGGAGGCCGCGTTCGCGGCCGGGCGCGGGGTCCTCTGCGTCACCGCCCACATCGGCAACTGGGAGATGCACGGCCTGACCCACGGCTGGATGTTCGGGCCCATCAGCGTGGTCGCGCGCCCGCTCGACAACCCCGACCTCCACCGGCGGCTCTGCGAGGTGCGCACGCTCGGCGGCAACGCCGTCATCGACAAGCGGCACGCGCTGGCCCAGGTCGTGCGCGGCCTCAAGGGCAACCGCGGCATCGCGATCCTCATCGACCAGAACGTGCAGGCCCAGGACGGGATCTTCGTGGACTTCTTCGGCCGGGCGGCGGCCACCACCACCGTGGCGGCGGCCCTCGCCGTCCGCACCGGCTGCGCCCTGCTGCCCAGCCACACCGTCCTCGGCCGCGACGGGCGGTACCGGCTCGTCTACGACCCGCCGCTGCGCTGGACCGCCTCCGGAGATCGCCAGGCCGACATCGCCCGGCTCACCCAGCAGCTCACGTCGACGATCGAGGGCTGGATCCGGGACGCGCCGGAGCAGTGGCTCTGGCTCCACAAGCGCTGGAAGACGGAGCCGAGCTTGGAGCCGTCAGCAGTCGGCGCTGACGACCTGGCTGATTAGCCGGGCTTGCCGAACTGATCTCGCCTTTGGCCACGTCCCGGGAAGACTACTGCTTCGTCGCTGATTATGGCTATCGTGAACGAGCGGCGCCGCTGACAAAGCTGACCGCCCGACTGCGAACAGGCGCGGATCGCAAGCCTGTTGAATTTGTGCTGGGCAGGCAATCGCGTGTAGAACCCGTCGGCGAGTGATGCATGGAACTCGCGCTTGAGGTCGTTCTGGAGTACCTCGAGCTCTGTAGGCGTTTCTGGCGGCTCGGCCAAAGGGAACTGGACTGTTGGAAGAAGCTCGTGACGGACCATCGCGAGGTGTCAGTACAGACCATGGCCACTCGAATGTCCCGTCTCTAGAACAGCCTGATCGCTTGCCCATCCCCGAGCGCATCGTCGTCCGCGCGCCGAACTGGCTGGGGGACGCGGTGCTGTCGCTGCCGGCGCTGCGGGACCTGCGCCGCAGCTTCCCGCGCTCGCGCATCGAGGTGCTGGCCCGCGCGTGGGTCGCGCCTCTCTACGGAGCGGTGAGGGAGGTCGACGCGGTGCGCGAGAGCCGTGGTGTCGCCGCCGACGCGGAGGCGCTGCGAGGTGCTTTCGACGCGGCCGTGCTCTTGCCGAACTCGTTCGCCTCGGCGCTCGCGGCCTGGCGGGCGGCGGTCCCCGAGCGCTGGGGATACGCGACGGAACTGCGGGGACCGCTGCTGACCCGGCATCCGCGCGTTCCCGACGGTGCCCGGGGCCGCAGCCAGGTGTACTACTATCGGGCCATGCTCGCGGGCCTCGGCCTCGACGTGGCATCGGAGCCCGACGCGTCGCTGCAGTGTCCCGAGGACTGGGCAGACCGCGGATTGACGAGGCTCGGCGACGGCGGCATGGGCGCTTGGATCGGCCTCAACCCCGGCGCCTTCTTCGGTCCGGCCAAGCGCTGGGTCCCCGAGCGTTACGCCGCGGCGGGAGAGCTGCTCGCCCGGCGCACCGGCGCCCGCGTGGCGATCCTGGGCGGCGCCGACGAGCGGGAGCTGGGAGAGGCGATCGCGGCCGGCATGCGCGCGCCGGCCCGGGTGCTCTGCGGCGAGACCACGCTGCCCGAGCTGGTGGGCGTGCTGGCCCGCCTCAGGCTGCTCGTGACGAACGACTCCGGTCCCATGCATGTCGCGGCCGCCCTCGGCGTGCCGCTGGTCGCCGTCTTCGGCCCCACCGACTGGCGCGAGACGGCCCCGGTGGGCGACCGGCACCGCCTGGTGCGCGAGCCGGTCCACTGCTCGCCCTGCCTGCTCCGGGAGTGCCCCATCGACCACCGCTGCATGAGACGCATCGCCGTCGACCGCGTCGTCGGCGAGGCGCGAGCGCTCCTCGATCTCAACGGCGCCGTGCCGGCGCCGAAGAGCCGCGTCCTCGGTCGGGATCTTCAATGAGTTCCGCCCGGCCGGGAATGAATCCCGTCAGGGCGGTGAGGAGTCCCTCCCTGCGGGCGCTCCGGGACGAGCTGAACCAGCTCTTCCGGCGTGAGCGTTCGGCGCGCGTAGCGGAGCGTTCCTTCTGCCGTCTCGCGGCGGATTCACTCCGACGCGAGACGTTGGGGGATGACGAGCGCGGAGCAGAGCGCGCCGTATTCGAGTTATGACGCGCGCCGCATTCGAGTCATGACCCGCCGGGCGGTCTTCATCGACCGCGACGGGACGCTGGCCCATGAGGTCGGCTACGTGAACCACCTCTCGCGCTTCCGCCTCTTCCCCTGGGCGGTGGATGCCGTTCGGCTGCTCAACCACGGGCGACTGCTGGCGGTCGTCGTCACCAACCAGGCCGGAGTGGCCCGCGGCTATTTCCCGGAAAGCCTCATCGGCGAGGTCCACGCCCGGATGTCGGAAACCATGCAGGCGGGCGGCGCGCGCCTGGACGGCATCTACTACTGCCCGCACCACCCGTCAGCCGGGGACCCGCCCTACCGTCAGGACTGTGCGTGCCGCAAGCCGCGGCCCGGCCTGCTGCGCCGCGCGGCAGACGAGCTGGACATCGACCTCGAGCGGTCATGGGTCGTGGGTGACCGGGAAGCCGACCTGACGCTCGCCCGGAACGTCGGCGCGCGGGCCTGTCTCGTGCGGACGGGCTACGGAGCGGGCGAGCTGCTCTGGCACGCGTCTTCATGGCCACGGCCGCCGGATGTGGTGGCCGACCACCTGCTGGAGGCGGTGGAGCGCATCCTCGGCGAGGCCGGGAACGACGCGGAGGGGCCGCCGGCGTGAGGCCGACGGCGCCGCCCTCCGCCGAACGCCTGCGCCGGATCATCGCCTCCTTCCGCGGCCGCCGTCTCCTCGTCCTGGCCGACCTCGTGGCCGACGAGTTCCTCTACGGCCGGGTCCAGCGCGTGAGCCGGGAGGCTCCGGTGCTGATCCTGCAATACGACGGCACCGACGTCCGCCTCGGGGGGGGCGCCAACGCCGTCCACAACATCCACACCCTGGGCGGCACGCCGGTGCCGGTGGGCGTGCTCGGGCGAGACGAGCACGGCCGCCGGCTGCGCGGCCTGCTCCGCGACACTGGAATCTCCGTCGCCCGCGTCGCCAGCGATCCGGCCTACGTCACGCCGGTAAAGACGCGGATCCTGGCCGGCGGCATCCACGCGACCAAGCAGCAGATGGTCCGCATCGACAAGGCCACGCGGCTCGGCGAGCGCAGCGCGGCCCGCCGCGCGGTCCGGACGGCGCTGCGCTCGCTGCGCGGCCGATTCGACGGGGTGCTGGTGAGCGATTACGGCTTCGGCCTGCTGACCGCGGACCTGGTACAGGCGGCGGTGGCCTTCGCCCGGCGGGTCGGCGTTCCGGTCACGGTGGACTCGCGCTTCGCCCTGCTCGGCTTCCGCGGCATGACCGCGGTGACGCCCAACGAGCCGGAGGTCGAGGCCGCCCTCGGCATCACCATCGGCAACGACCGGCGGCGGCTGGAGTGGGCCGGCCGGACCCTGCTCCGGCGCCTGGGTGCGAAGGCCTGCCTCGTCACCCGGGGCAGCGACGGCATGGCGCTCTTCGAGCCCGGCCGGGCCACGATGCACGTCCCCATCTACGGGTCGGACCAGGTGGCCGACGTGACGGGGGCGGGCGACACGGTGATCGCGGCCTTCACGCTGGCCCTGGCCTCCGGCGCCAGCCCCGTCGAGGCCAGCCTGCTCGCCAACTACGCGGGCGGCATCGTGGTGATGAAGCGGGGCACGGCCACCGTCTCGGCCGCCGAGCTGTCCGGCGCGGTGGCCTCCGACCGCGGGCGGGCCTGAATTGCGGACCGCCCGGGCCAAGATCGCGTCGCTGGCCGAGGTGCAGGCGCGCATGGAGGAGGTGCGGCGGCGCGGGCGCACGGTGGCCCTGGCCAACGGCTGCTTCGACGTGCTGCACGTGGGCCACGTGCGATACCTGCAGGGCGCCAAGCGCGAGGCCGACGTGCTCGTCGTGGGCGTGAACGGCGACGCATCGGTGCGCCGGCTCAAGGGGCCGGGACGCCCGGTGCTGGGCGAGCAGGACCGGGCGTTCATGGTGGCCGCCTTGCGGACCGTCGATCACGTCGTCGTCTTCGCGGACGACGACGTGACGCGGCTGCTCCTCGCCCTCCGGCCGGACGTCCACTGCAAGGGTACCGACTACACCCTGGACACGGTCCCCGAGCGAGAGGTGGTGCGCTCGTACGGCGGACGGACCGCGATCGTGGGCGACCCGAAGGACCACGACACGCGGAGCCTGCTCCGCCGGATCCGCCGGGAGAAGCCGTGAAGTCGGGGCGATGAAGGCCCTCCTCGTCCGTCTGTCCGCCATCGGCGACGTCGTGCACACGCTGCCGGCGCTGGCGGCTCTCCATGATCACGGCTGGGAGACGGGCTGGGTCGTGGAGCCGCCGGCCCGGCCGCTGCTCGAGGCGAACCCCAGCCTCTCCCGGCTGTGGCCCGCTCCCGCGGCGCGCCTGTCGTCGTGGGGGGTGGCCCACCGCGTGCTGACCGGGGTGCGAGCCAAGGAGTACGACGTTGCCCTGGAGTTCCAGGGGCTGTGGAAGTCGGCCACGTGGGCGCGGCTGGCCGGAGCGGGACGCGTCGTCGGCCTGGCGCGGCGGTGGCGGCGCGAGCCCGGCTCGGCGGCCCTGCTCGGCGAGCGGGTCGAGCTGCCCGCCGGCGTCGTCCACGTGATCGACGAGAACCTCGCCCTGTTGCGCCCCCTCGGCATCGAGGCCGTCGGCCGGCGCGAGTTCCCGCTGCCGCCGGCGGTCATCGAAGGGCACGAGGTCGCGCGCGGCCTGGCCGCGCTCGGCCTGGAGAGCTTCGCCGTCCTGAACCCCGGGGGCGGTTGGGCCAGCAAGCTCTGGGCCCCCGAGCGCTTCGGGGCCGTCGCCCGAGGACTGCGCGATCGCGGCCTGCCGTGCGTCGTCACGTGGGGGCCGGGGGAGGAGCGACTGGCCGACCGCGTCGTGCAGTCCTCGGCGGACGCGGCCCGGCGCGCCTTCCCGACCACGCTCCTGCACTACGTGGAGCTCGTCCGCCGGTCCCGGCTGGTCGTGGCCGCCGACACCGGCCCGTTGCATCTCGCCTGCGCCGTCGGCACGCCGGTGGTGGCGCTCTTCGGGCCGACCGATCCGGCGCGCAACGGGCCCTTCGCGCCCGGCGACGTCGTCGTGCGGCCGCCGTCCCTGGAGGCGGATGCGCCCACCGGTCGCTACCGCGTCGAGGGAGCGGTGATGGACGAGATCACGCCCGAGCAGGTGCTGGCCGCGGTCGACCGCCGCCTCGCCGGGGCCGCGGCCCGTGCCGTCTAGGCTCCGCGTCCCTTTCGGCTACGTCCTCGGCATCCTGGTCGTGGCCGTCGCCCGGCCGACGCCGGCGACGCTGCTCGCCGGAGGCCTGCTGGCCCTGTCCGGTGAGGCGCTCCGTCTCTGGTCCTCGGGGCACATCGACAAGACGCGGGCGCTCGCCACGGGGGGCCCCTATGCACACACGCGGAATCCCCTCTACCTGGGCAGCCTGCTCATGGGGGCCGGCGTCGCCGTGGCTGCGGCGAGCCCGTGGGCGGTCCTGGCGGTGGCCGCGTACTTCGCGGGCTTCTACCCTTCGGTCATGCGCGAGGAAGCCGCTTTCCTGCGCCAGCGCTTTCCCGACGAGTACGCGGCGTGGGCGGCGGCGGTGCCGCTCTTCCTGCCCCGCCCCACGCCGGCCGGCCCGCGCGCGACGACGTTCGACTGGGAGCGGGTCGGCCGCAACCGCGAATGGCGCACCGCCGTGGCCATCCCGGCCTTCGGCATCATCCTGTGGGCGCGCGGCGCGCTGCTTCCCTAGCCCACCGCGGGCGCTTTCTGCTTGGGACGAAAACGTGGAGCGGGTATCATTCCGGATGCGCTTTGTCTTCACACCGGTCCTGATCCTCACGATCGTGGCCTGTGGCGGAGGCTCGACGCCGACCGCGCCCGCCACTCCGCCGCCCACCGCCGCCCCCGCGCCGACGCCCAGCGTCAACCCGTTCGCGGCGGCCTGCGGAGTGCCGCTGCCCGCGTTCGCCGACTCCTACGGCTTCGGGGTCAAGGTACAGCTCGAGCCCACGCCGGGGAAGAAGGTGTTGAACGCCAGTCCCCTGGTCAAGAATGCCGATTACTGCAGCGCGGCCGGCTTCGGGAGCCGCGCGATCTGCAACACCCGGTCCGAGGACAGCCCGCAGCGGGTCGCCTGCGACAACTACCTGTCGGGGATGTCCGACCAGGGGATGCCCGGGCCCAACTGGTTCCAGGACGTCGACGACCGCGGCACGCTGGTGAAGTGCGGCGCGCCGAACACGACCTGCGAGCTGAAGCCCGAGAACGCGTACCTGCTCGACGTCTACGCCCCCGGCAGCTACGTCGCATGCGGCGGGAAAGGCTCGCCCGGCACGTGCGGAGTCTGCGTCCTGGCCCCGTCGACGTGGGGGGTGATCCACCGGAACCCCTCCGGGTTGTGCGGTCTCAGCTAGACCGGGTCATCACGAAGGAGCCTCCAATGGTCCAGCGATTGAGCCGGCGCGAGTTCGTCAAGGCGGGCGCGGCGGCGGGAGTGGTGGCGGCGGGCGCGCCCCCGGCCTTCGGCCAGGGTCCGACGCTGCTCGTGCCCGGCGCGGTGAAGGCGATCGTGATCGCCTCCGCCAACGGCAACAAGTACAAGAACGGCGGCCCGCGCACGGCCGTCGAGGAGGCCTTCGCGCGCATCACGCGCGGCGACGACGTGCTCGACGCCGTGATCGCGGGTGTCAACATCGTGGAGCTGGACCCCGAGGACGACAGCGTGGGCTACGGCGGGCTGCCCAACGCCGAGGGGGTGGTCCAGCTCGACTCGTGCTGCATGCACGGGCCGAAGAAGCGGGCGGGCGGCGTCGCCGCCCTGGAGGGCGTACGCACGCCGTCGCTCGTCGCGAAGGCGGTGGCGGAGCAGACCGACCACCACCTGCTGGTGGGCAGGGGGGCCCAGGACTTCGCGCGAGCGATGGGCTTCAGGATCGAGGACGACCTCAACACGGAGAACTCGCGCCGGAAATGGCTGGAATGGAAGCGGAGGATCGACCCCAAGCACTACCTCGATCCCGCCACGCGCTCCGAGGCCGCCGAGCGCGCACGGCGGGAGATGGTCGCCGAAGGCCTGCTCGACCCCGACCGCGTCTATGGGACGATCAACTGCGACGGCATCAACGCCCGGGGCGACATGTGCGGGGTGACCACCACCAGCGGCTTGTCGTGGAAGATCCCCGGCCGGGTCGGCGACTCGCCCATCCTGGGCGCGGGACTCTACGTCGACGGCGACGTGGGCGCGGCGGGGTCCACCGGGCGAGGGGAGGCCAATCTCTTCAACCTCTCGTCGTTCCTCATCGTCGAGAACCTGCGCCGGGGCATGCACCCGAAGGACGCCGGGATGGACGCGCTGAAGCGCGTGGCGGCGAACACGGTCGAGAAGCGCCTCCTCAACGACAAGGCGCATCCGATGTTCGATCTCAAGTTCTACGTCCTCGACCGGCAGGGCCGTCACGCCGGCGTCTCTCTCCACGGCGGGAAGGCCAAGAGCTACGCCGTGTGCACCGAGGACGGCCCCCGGACGCTGCCCTGCGACGCACTGTTCGACGAGCCCGACACCGAATGAGCCTCGACCTGCCCGCCATCCGCGCCGCCCGGGCGCGGCTGGGCGACCTCGTCGTGACGACGCCCGTGCGGCGATGGGAGGACGAGGCGCTCGAGCGGGACGTCGGACCCGGGACCGAGGTCTTCCTGAAGGAGGAGCTGTTCCAGCGCACCGGCACATTCAAGCCCCGCGGAGCGCTGACGGTCATGCTGGACCTGACGAGCGAGGCGCTGGCCCGGGGCGTCACCGCGGTGAGCGCCGGTAACCACGCGATCGCCGTGGCCTACGCCGCCCGGGTGCTGGGGACGACGGCCAAGGTGGCGATGCCGCGGACGGCGAACCCGTTCCGCGTCGACCGCTGCCGGCAGCTCGGCGCGGAGGTGGACCTCGTCCAGGACGTCCACCGCGCGTTCGCGCGGGTCAAGGAGATCGAAGAGCAGGAGGGGCGGACCTTCGTCCATCCCTTCGAGGGGCCCCGCACCGCGCTCGGCACGGCGACCCTGGGACTGGAGCTGGTCGAGCAGCTCCCGGAGCTGGACGCGGTGGTGGTGCCCGTCGGCGGGGGCGGCCTCTGCGCAGGGGTGGCGGCGGCGGTGAAGCTGGCCCGGCCGTCGTGCCGGGTGTACGGCGTGGAGCCGGAGGGCGCGGATACCATGCGGCGCAGCTTCGCGGCCGGCTCGCCCCAGGCCATCGACGCGGTGCGGACGATCGCCGACAGCCTCGGCGCGCCCCACGCCGCGCCGTACAGCTTCGCGCTGTGCCGGCGCTACGTCGACGAGCTGGCCGTGGTGAGCGACGACGAGCTGCGCCGGGCGATGCGGCGGTTGTTCACCTCCGCGAAGCTCGCCGTCGAGCCGGCGGGCGCGGCGGCGACCGCGGCCCTCACCGGCCCTCTGCTCGACAGGCTCCGGGGGAAGCGGGTCGGACTGATCGTCTGCGGGGCCAACATCGATCCCGCGACCTTCTCCGCCCACCTGGCGGCCGCGCCGGCCTAAACTTTACGCGCGGGGCACGGCCTCTCGCGCGGTGAGCGCGCGGTCGATGGAGGACCGGCCGCCCCCTTTGATCACGAGGGCGAGGGCGATGGCCATGGCCAGCAGGTGGTACTCGTAGCCCTCTCCCTTCTGGTTGCCGAACCAGTTCATGAAGAAGCCGACCGCCAGGTGGACCTTGAGCACGGCTACCGCCATCACGACCGCGATGCCCAGGGCGGCGACCCGGGTGAGCAGCCCCACCACGAGGCCGAGGGAACCCAGGAACTGCGCCATGATGGCCAGAAAGGCGAAGACCGCCGGGATGTGCATGCTCTGGGTGAAGAACTGCATGGTCGCGGTGAATCCGTTGCCCCCGAACCAGCCCAGGGCCAGTTGGGCCCCGTGGGCGAAGAAGACGATGCCGGTGACCACGCGGAGGACCAGGCTCGCGGTGTCGTCGTCGGTGGCGATCAGCTTGCGGAACATGGCGTCCGCTCCTTTCTGTCTCTTTCCGCGGAATAGAATCGCACACGACCTGCGTTCTCGTCTGGAGGGAGCCGCGTTTCGCCCGCCATGCACTACCTGATCGTCGGCAACGGCGTGGGCGGCATGGAGGCCGCCCTCGGCCTCCGCCGCCGCGACGGCGGCGCCCGCATCACGATCGTCGCCGACGAGCACGACCACTTCTACTCCCGGCCGGCCCTCATGTACGTCTTCGCCGGCCAGACGAGCCTGCGCGACACCGAGCCCTACGACCGGGCGCTCTACGAACGGCTCCGCTTCGAGCGCGTCCGCGGGCGCGTGGCGGCGCTCGACGCCGCCGGGAAGTCCGTCCGCCTGGATGAGGGGCGCACGATCGGCTACGACCGCTTGCTCCTCGCGGTCGGCTCGACCGGCCGGCCCGCGCCCTGGCCGGGGGCGGCGGGACCGGGCCTCCACTACTTCGTCACGCTGCGCGACCTCGAAGGACTGGACCGCGACGCGCGTCCGGGCCGGCACGCCGTGGTGGTGGGGGGCGGTCTCATCGGCGTCGAGGTCGCCGAGATCCTCCGCCATCGGGGCCTGAAGGTCACGTTCGTGATCCGGGAGAACTGGTACTTCCCCCTCGCCCTCGACGAGCGGGAAGCGGCGATGGTGGCCGAGCATCTCGGCCGCCACGGAGTCGACGTCCGTCTGGGCGTCAACGTGCAGGAGGTGCGGCGGGGCGAGGACGGGTCGCTCCGCGGCGTGCGCCTCTCGCCGGCGGCCCGCGCGGCGCCTCCGACCGGAGCGGCGGAGGTTCCCTGCGACCTCCTGGTGTCGGCGATCGGTGTCGTCCCCAATACCGCTTTCCTCGCCGGCAGCGGCCTCGCGCTCTCGAAGGGCGGGGCGATCGAGGTCGACGAGAGATTGCGCGCGGGCGGCCCGGAAGTGTGGGCGGCGGGCGACTGCGCCAACGTGACCTGGGCCGACGGCTCGCGCCGCCCCGAGCAGCTCTGGTACACCGCGCGCGACCAGGGCCGGGTGGCGGCCGCCTCCATGCTCGGCGATCCGGCGACCTACATCCGCGGAGCCTGGTACAACTCGGCCAAGTTCTTCGACCTCGAGTACACGACCGCCGGGTGGGTCCCGGTCCGCCTGGACTGGGACAACACGCCGCTCGATCCCGGGCCTGACCTGCGCGAGTGGTTCCAGCGCGCACCGACAGGGTTCGACAGCCAGCGCGTCGTGGGCCGGGGTGACCGCGTGGTCGGCTTCAACATGGTCGGGCGCCGCTGGAACCACGAGGTGCTCCTCGACTGGATCGCCGCCCGGCGGACGCTGGAGTTCGTGCTCGATCATCTGGCCGAAGCCCAGTTCGACGAGGAGCTGAGCCCGCGCTGGCGCCGCCAGGGCCCGGCGGCGCTCACCTGAGGAGGACCGCATGCAGGCGGGATTGATGGACACCTACCACCGTCCGCTGCGGAGCCGGAAGGCCGTGGCGTGGGTGCTGTGCGCCGCGCTGGTCGCCTTCTACCTGCTCGTCTACTACACGGACGTCCTCGAAGGCCCGGCTCGCCGCCTGCGGCTCTCAGGCAAGTGGACGCTCTACAGCGTCCTGTACACGCTGGCCATGGTGGTGGGCGGCGCCTTCTTCCTCCGCCGCCACGGCAACAGCCCCTATCAGCGCGTCCGCACGGTCACGGTGGTGTCGGTGCAGGTCGTGCTGGCCTTCGCCCTCCCGCTCGTCATGAAGGTGCTCGGGCATCAAGAGTACTACTTCAGCTATTTCTGGCCCCTCAAGATCGAGTACTTCTATCCCTCGGTCATCCTGCACCAGCCGTTCCTGATCGTGCTCTACAGCTTCCTCGGCTCGCTGGTGGCGTTCCCGCTCCTCGGCTACTTCCTGGGCAAGCGCTTCTACTGCTCCTGGATCTGCGGCTGCGGGGGGCTCGCCAACACGGCCGGCGACTCCTTCCGGCACCTCTCCGACAAGTCGACCGGGGCCTGGCGCTTCGAGAAGGTGTCGGTCTACACCGTGCTCGCCGCGGCGGTGATCACGACCGTCATCGTCGGCCTCAACTGGGCGGTGGGGAAGGACCACCCGGCCTTCTCGGCCTTCGGCTTCGGCGTCCAGCGCTGGTACGGCCTCGTGGTGGGCGGCTTCTTCTCCGGCGTGCTGGGCGTCGGCCTCTATCCGCTCATGGGCACGCGGGTGTGGTGCCGGTTCGCCTGCCCGATGGCGGCCGTGCTGGGCCTCCTGCAGAAGTTCGGGCGCTTCCGCATCACGGTCAAGAAGGACATGTGCATCGCCTGCGGCAACTGCTCGACCTACTGCGAGATGGGCATCGACGTTCGGGCGTATGCCATGGCCAACGAGGACGTCAAGCGCGCCGCCTGCGTCGGCTGCGGCATGTGCGCCCACGTCTGCCCGCGGGGGGTGCTGAAGCTCGAGTCGAGGCCGGTCCGCTTCAAGGGCGGCGAGCCGATCCGGGTGTACGCCGTCGACCTGTAGGCGGCCGGCGATCAGCCGGCGGCGTCACGATCGAGGGTCGGCCCCGATCTCGTCCACTTCTTCCCGGGCGTCGACCTCGTAGCGGATGAACTGGAGCCGCGAGGACAGCTCGGGGACGTCGAGGTCCCGGGCGGCGCCCCGGGTCAGGTCGAGGCGAAGCTGCTTCAGCTGCTGCTCGGCCACGTCGCGGCGCACACGCAGGCGCTCGAGCACGCGCGCCGCCTTCGCGATGGCCTCCTCGCGTCCCTGCAGGACCTCGATCTGGCGCTCGAAGAGGCGCCGGTCCTGCGCGAGGTCGGCCCGCTGCAGCCGGGCGCGGGCTTCGGCGACCGCGGCGGCCAGGGCGGCGCGCTCGCGGTCGGAGATCTGCTCTTCCAGGTCCGCCTGCCGCGCCGCCAGCTCCGCGGTGAGCTTGAGGATGCCGTCCACCTCGGCGAGCAGGCCGGGCGCGCCGCTCCCCCCTCGCTGCTTGATCAACGCGCGCACGCGGGCGGCCTCCTGGGCGGCGGTCGAAGCAGCTCCGGCCGCGCTCGGCTGCGGCTCGAGCTGTCGCGCCGGCGGCGGCCCTGGCGCCGCGCCGACCGCAGCGGCGCGACGCCGTCGCAGGAGCGTCCAGGCCGCCGGTGCCACGCTGAGGGTCTGCATCGCCAGCACCGCGCCCCAGATCGCGAGCCAGAACGGGAGGTGCCCCTGGATCGCGTACATCGCCACGGCGGTGATGATGAAGCCCGAGAAGTGTCCCGCCACCCCGCGCAGCAGGCGAACGCGCGCCGCGTCGCGCGGGTCGCCCGAGATGGGGACCTCGCGGCGGTAGATGCGGCTCTCGAACAGGGGCCGCCACCGCTCCTCGTCGCCTTGCCGCACCAGCTCCACGCCGGTCAGCTTTCCGCGCCGGATGAGGGCGACCAGCTCCGTCTCGTCATAGCTGCGCACGTGAGGGCCCGTCTGCACGTGGTATATCCCCGCCGCGGACGAGGGTGACGCGGGGGGAAGGACCTCGACCGATACCGCTTCGGTCACCGGCCCCGATCGGGCGCGCCCGGCGAGCGCGGCCAGCTCGGACGCCACTTCCTGGGTCTTCGCGAAGCGGCGCTCGGGATCCTTCTGGAGGCAGCGCGTGACCAGCGCCTCCAGGGCGGCCGGGACGTCCCGGCGCAGGCGGCCCAGCGGCTCCGGGTCCCGCTCGATCACCGCCGCGATCACCTGGGCCGGCGTGTCGCGGCGGAACGCTGGACGGCCCGTGGCCATCTCGTGGAGGATGAGGCCGAGGGAGAACTGGTCCGTCCGGTGGTCCACGGTGCGTCCGCTCGCCTGTTCGGGTGACATGTACTCGAGCGTGCCCATCAGGGTTCCGGCCTGCGTGCCGTGCCGCGACAGCGTCTCGCGGACGTCGATGTCCTTGAACGGAGCGGCGACGATCTTGGCCAGGCCGAAGTCGAGGATCTTCAGGACCCCGTCGGCCGTGACCATGAGGTTCTCCGGCTTCAGGTCGCGATGGACGATGCCGGCCAGATGCGCCTTCGCCAGGCCGTCGGCGAGCTGCGCGCCGAGGTCGAGCAGCTCGCGGACGGGGAGGGGGCCGGACCGGAGGCGGCGTCGCAGCGTCTCGCCCTCCACCAGCTCCATCACGACGTAGTGCGTCCCCCCCGAGCCGGCGGTCTCGCCGACGTCGTAGATGTGCACGATGTTCGGATGGTTGAGGGCCGAAGCCGTCCGCGCCTCGCGGTCGAGCCGATGCAGCAGCTCGGGATCGGCGCCGGAGCGGATCACCTTGATCGCCACCGTCCGGCCCAGCCTCGTGTCGCGAGCGCGGTAGACCTCGCCCATGCCGCCGGCTCCCAGACGGTCGACCACCTCGTAGGAGCCGATGCGTGCTCCGGACGTGAAGGCGTCCACGATTGCTGCTCCGGTCCGCGGCCGTGCGCGAGGGCGCAGGACCGCACCGCGCGCAGCGTATCACGCCGGCGCGCATCGCGATTGGCATCGCCGCCCCCAGTAGGGCCCGCGCCCGACGCCGGAGCATCTGGACGTGATTCCGGCGTGATCCGTCCCGCTCGAAGAGGTAGGACTGGCCGACCCGGCCCACGCCAAAGGCCCACGCCAGCGGCGCCGATAAGGACCGCGGACCATCGCTGACCGAGTAGACGCTCTTCCCGTCGACCCTCGCCACCTGGTAGGCGTAGCGGTCGATGCGGAAGCTCAGCGTCTCGTGGGCGCGAAGGACCTGGGAATCCGCGGCCCTCATCGCGGTATGGGCCATGGACGTCGACACCTGGGCGGTTGTCGGGCCGACGTAATGTCAACGAGGCCGATTCTAACCGGCCCACGGACCAGGGACGGCGGGCGCCGGCCGTTCGAGGGCGAATGCTATACTCGGCGGCTCATGGCCGCGGAGCGCGACCCACTCTTCACCCCGCGCTTCTTCGTCATGTGCGCTTTCAGCTTCACCGTCTTCCTCTCCGCCTTCCAGCTCCTTCCCACCGCCCCCTTTCGGATCCTCGACCTCGGCGGCAGCAAGTTCGCGGCCGGCATGTTCCTCGGCTTCCTGACCTACGCCTCGGCCTTCTCCGCTCCCCTCACGGGTGCGCTGGCCGACCGGGTCGGCAAGCGGCGGATGCTGGTCGCGTGCAGCCTGGTCATCGCCGGCTTCTCCGTGGCCTACGCCCTCAGCCGCAGCTACCGCTTGCCCCTGGCGCTGGCCTTCGCGCATGGCGTCTTCTGGTCGGGCCTGCTCTCGGCCTCCGCCGCCTACATCACGGACATCATCCCGGAGAGCCGGCGGGCGGAAGGGATCGGCTACTGGGGGCTGTCCACGATCGTCGCCATCGCGGTGGCGCCGTCGATCGGCTTCTGGGTCTACGGCCACGGCTGGATCTGGCTGTGCGCGGCCACCGGGACGCTGAACCTGGTCATGGCCGCCATCGCCTTCAGCCTGCCGGAGGCGCACGCGCCGGCCTGGATGGGCGGCGAGCGCTTCTTCACCCGGCGCCTGCTCGAGTGGCGGGTGCTCGCGGTCTCGTTCACGCTCTTTCTCTATTCGTTCGGCTACGGCGGGGTCACCAGCTTCTCCGCCCTCTACGCCGCCGCCAACGGCGTCGTGCCGAGGGGAATCTACTTCACCACCCTCGCGCTCGTGGTCCTGGCCACCCGGCCGCTGTGCGTGCCTCTCGCCGACCGCGTGGGGCACAAGAAGGTCTTCCTGCCCAGCCTGCTCCTGATCGCAACCGGCCTCGGCCTTCTCGTCCTCGGCGGGACGCGGCCGTGGCTCGTCGCCTCCGCGGTCGTGTTCGGCACCGGCTTCGGCACCGCCTACCCGGTCTTCGCCGCCTACGTCATGCGGCACGTCGAGCCCGCCCGGCGGGGCGCCGCTTTCGGAGGGATCCTGGCCGCCTTCGACACCGGCATCGGCAGCGGATCGATCGCCCTCGGCTGGATCATCCAGCGCCGCGGCTTCCCGGCCGCCTTCGCCACCGCGGCGGCGCTGGCCGCGCTCTCGCTCCCCTTCTTCCTCATCGTCGAGAGACGCCTGCTGCGGGCGCCCGCGCGCCGCGCGCCCGAGGCTCAGGCCGGGCCCGAGGCGTCGGCCCCCGGCGGCCACAGCCAGGCCGCACCCCGCACGCCGCTGGAGTCGCCGTGGAGCGGGGGTACCAGCCGGGTGTCGACGCGGTCCGAGAACACGTAGCGAGGCCAGAGGCGGGGCACGCTCGCATACAGGCGAGCCAGGTTCGAGAGCCCGCCTCCGAGGACGACCACGTCCGGATCGAGGAGGTTGACGACCGAGGCGAGAGCGCGCGCCATGCGGTCCTCGTACCGGCGCAGGGTGGCCTCGGCCTCGACGTCGCCGGCGGCGGCGCGGCCGGCGATGGCGGCCGGGTCGAGCGCCTCGCCGCGGACGCGCTGGTGGTCGCGGGCGAGGCCGGGTCCGGAAAGGTACGTCTCCACGCAACCGGACTTCCCGCAGTAGCAGGACGGGCCCGGACGCTCGTCGTCGGCCGGCCACGGCAGCGGGTTGTGGCCCCACTCGCCCGCGATCGCGTTGGGGCCGGTCCAGATGCGTCCGTCGATCACCACCCCACCTCCGGTCCCGGTGCCCACGATGACGCCGAAGACCGCCCGGGCGCCCCTGGCCGCCCCGTCGACCGCCTCCGACAGCGCGAAGCAGTTGGCGTCGTTGGCAAAGCGCAGGGGACGGGGGAGCGCGCGGCGAAGGTCCTCGGCCAGCGCCCGGCCGTTCAGCCAGACCGAGTTGGCGTTCTTCACCAGGCCGGTGGCGGGGGAGATCGCGCCGGGCATGCCGACGCCGACCACGGCCCGGCCGCCCAGCTCGCGCTCGAGGTCCTGGACGAGGGCGGCGATGGCCCGCACCGTCGCTTCGTAGTCGTCACGGGGCGTGGCCACGCGGCGGCGCTGGCGCACCGTCCCGTCGTCGGCCACGGCCGCCGCCTCGATCTTGGTCCCGCCGAGGTCGACGCCGACGCGGAGGCCCAGGCTTCAGTCGCGGCCGGCGATGACGCCGCCCACCACCAGGTCGAGGGGAATGCCGCGCGGCTGCCGGAAGCTCTCCATGCCCTCGGCGAAGAGGCGCTTCAGGAAGCGCATCGTCACCGGCTCGACGTGCTCGAGGGAGTCGTGGGTCACGTAGCCGGAGTCGACCATCCACGCCACGACCTCGTCCCCCGAGTCGAACCACAGCCGGATCGTCTCGGTCCAGGTCTCACGTGTCGCCAGGCCGCCCTGGCCGAGCCTCGCCGCCACCTGGGCGACGTCGTCGGGGACGGTGATGAAGCGCGGCTCGCCGTAGCTCTCGCGCAGCTTGCGGTAGAGCCGCCAGGTCTCGCCCAGCGAGCGATGGGTGTGCTGGAAGAGCTTCCACGCCGGCTCCGGCGACTTGCGGAAGCGGCGATACAGCTCGGCGAGCTGCGGGATGCTGGAGGTGAGGCTGGTCAGCACGCCGGCCCGGCCTCCCGGCCGGAGGGTGCGGCCGATGCGCGGCAGCACGTCGCGCCAGTCGAGGTAGGCGAGGGCGAAGCGGAGCGAGACCGCGTCGAGGCTGCGCGCCGGCGCCTTGGCGATGAATTCCTCGGCCCGCGCGTGGACCAGGCTGAGCGAAAGGCCCTCCTGCTCCGCGCGCTCGCGCGCGGTCGCCAGCATGCCTTCGGAGTAGTCGACGCCGACCACCTCTCCGGGGGTCACCAGGCGCGCCATCTCCAGGGTGTAGAGCCCGGTCCCGCAGGCCAGGTCGGCTACCCGCTCGCCGTGCCGCAGGGCGAGACCACGGGTGAGCCGCGCGTTGGGGCCGACGACGTGCCGGCTCCACAGATCGTCATAGGCGTCGGCGACGCGGTCATACGCGATCTGGCCGTACTCGGGCAGGCGGATGGCCACTCCGGTTGTCCTCCTCCGGCTCCAACTTACCGGAAAACGGGACCTGATGTGCGGGCCCCTCGCCCTTTTGTTCCCTAGCGGCCGGGGAAGGTTACCACCTTCGACGTCGGGGCGGGCGGCGCGAACTCGCGGAGGAGACGGGCGAAGCGCGGGGCGAGGATCAGCTCGTAGGTCGCCTCTTTGTCGGGGAACAGCTCGAGGGCGCGCCGGCGGGCGGCCGCGACCAGCTCTTCGGCCTCCTCCCGGCCCAGCTTCCCCTGCATGATCACGTTGCAGGTCAGGTCCACGACCATGCGGAGCTGGCGCAGCCGGCGAGTCTCTTCGTCGATCGATTCGGACCCCGGCGCGCCGGCCTCCTCGCTCACTGCAGCTCCGCGATCTTCTCGAGCTTCTCCCGCTGGCCGAGGCGGTAGAAGCGCCGGGCCTCGCGGGCGAGGTCGGACAGGCGCGATGGGCGCAGGAAACGCTCCTCCAGCCACCCGCAATACCGGTAGGCCAGCTCGCTGGCCGTCCGGTAGCGCTCGGCCTGCTCGGCGGAGAGGCTCTCGGCCAGGCGATAGCGGTGGAAGATCAGCTCCCGCAGCCGGGCCGAGACGGCGCCTTCGTTCTGGAGCGAGAGCAGGAAGGCCGCGCTCAGGTACTTGTCCACCTCGCCCTGCAGCTCCAGCTCGAGCTGGGTGACCGAACGGGAGCTGCGGGCGCAGAAGAAGAGGTAGACGAAATGGCTGACCTCCTCGGTCAGCGTGCAGAAGGGGCCGAGGTTCCCGTCGTCGAGGTGGATGCGGGGGTCCCACCGCGACAGGCACTCGCCGACCTGCCCCTCGAGCACGACGGCCAGGGAAACCTCGTCGCCCTCCTGGGTGACCAGCGTCCGGCTGCCCCCGCCGGGAAGCCCGGCCGCTTCCTCCTCGCCCAGGACGAAATCCGTCACGGGGGCCTGGGGCTCGAGTGCGTAGAGCGATTCCAGACGGCGCTGGACGTCGATGAGCAGCGACGACAGCGCGGTCACTGCAGCCGGCCCTCTCCGTCGCCGGGCATCACGGGGGTGATGCCGCGCGCGGCGAGGAGGGCGGCGGCGCGCCGGCTGCCGGTCTGGATCCATCGGTCATAGAGCGCCAGGACGGACTGGTTGCTGGCGAGGCGGCTCGTCTCCGAGACCTCCGCCAGCAGGTCGGCGAACTCGGTGAAGCGTCCGGCCAGCTCCAGGAAGAGCGGGGGGCCGTAGACGTGCTCGTTCTCTTCGCGACCCAGCCGCGAATAGGCGTGGCCGCCCATGGACCGGTAGTAGGCGAGGTCGACGAGCCTTCCGCTCAGGCTGTCGGCGAAGAAACCGGAGATGAAGAGGGCGGTGTCGCCCATCGCGCGCAGCAGACGCGCGCGGTCGGCCCGGGACGCCTCGAGCGCGCGCGCGTAGAGCAGGGCCAGCGGCGTCTCGTCGTACCCCGGCTCGGGGGCGGGCAGCGGGTCGCCGCGGACGCAGGAGACGAGGAGGTTCACGAGGTAGAACTCGGTGAAGGCCGAGGTGCTGACTTTCTGGTGCTCCATCGCGCGCTCGAGCTGCTCGCGGAAGAACTCCATCGGGGTCTCCTCGCGCACCAGTTTTCCTGCCATCTCCTCGCTCCTTCCGCGTCTCCTCCCGACCCGCCACAGATGCACGAAGCGTGCAAGCGGGCGGGGCCCCAGAGTGCTTGGGCCTAACAGCAGCGAACTGAACGAGTTGACCACCCGGCTCGGGCGAACGTCCCGTCGCTAGGAACCTCCCCGGGTGTCACTCTGCGACACCCTCCAGTTACGTCCCAGCAGGGCGGCATGTTCGACCATCATGCAGCGATCCATCACCACCGTGATGCCGGTCGCCTGGGCGCGCCGCGCCGCCGCATCGTCGATGCAGCCGAGCTGGAACCACAAGGCGGCGACGCGCGCCGCGAGGGCGTCGTCCACCACCGCCGCCAGCTCCGTGCTCCGGCGGAAGACGTCCACCAGCTCCACGCGGCCCGGCACGTCCGGCAGCCGGCGATACACCTTCTGCCCGAGGATGGTCTCCTCCCGCGGATAGACGGGGACGACCTCGTACCCGCGGTCGAGGAGATAGCGCGCCACGCGGTTCGAGTCGCGGTGCGGCTTGGGCGACAGCCCGACGACCACGATGCGCCGGGCCGACTCGAGGAGCCGGTGGATGGTGGCGTCGTCCGGGTTCTGGAACGCCAATGGCTCCGTGCGTCCTCCCCCCGCCGCTCCGGCCGCTCGCCGATCCCTGCGGTCCCTACTGGACGAACGTGACCTTGTTGATCTCCCTGAGCGTGGTCGCCCCCGCAAAGACCGTCTCCAGCGCCGACTCCCGCAGGAACGTCATGCCCTCCTCGCGCGCCGCCTGCTTGATCTCCGCGGTCGGCCGCCGCTCGAGGATCATCTGCCGGATCCGGTCCGACATGTCGAGCAGCTCCGCCACCGCCGTCCGGCCCCGGAACCCCGTCCCGCCGCACTCCTCGCATCCCGGCGCGTCGTGGAACACCTGGTCCTGGTAGAGATCGGGATCGAGCCCCGACTCCCGCAGCAGCGTCTCCGACACCTCGGCCGGATGCCGGCACGACCGGCACAGCAGCCGCACCAGGCGCTGGGCCATCACGCAGTTGAGGGCGGAGACGAAGTTGTAGGGCTCGACGCCCATGTGCAGGAAGCGGCCGATGACGTCGAACACGTTGTTCGCGTGGACGGTGGTGAAGACCAGGTGTCCGGTGAGGGCCGACTGGACGGCGATCTGGGCCGTCTCGGGGTCGCGCACCTCGCCGACCATGATCTTGTCCGGGTCGTGGCGGAGGATGGAGCGCAGGCCCCGGGCGAAGGTCAGCCCCTTCTTCCACCGGATCCTCGATGGTGATGATCTTGTCCTCCGGGGTCGCGATCTCGCTGAGGGCCGCGTAGAGGGTGGTGGTCTTCCCGCTGCCCGTGGGGCCGGTCACCACCACCATGCCGTACGGCTCCGTAATGTACTTCCGGAACTTGCGCAGGTCGGCGTCCGTGAAGCCGAGGACGTCCAGGCGGAGGTTGCGGAAGGCCTCGTTCAGCGACTCCTTGTCGAGGATGCGGATCACGGCGTCTTCCCCGTGCATCGACGGCATGATGGAGACGCGGAAGTCGATGGTGCGCCCCTTCACCCGCAGCCGGAACCGGCCGTCCTGGGGCACCCGCTTCTCGGCGATGTCCAGCTCGGACATGACCTTGATGCGGCTGATGATGGTGTCGTGATGGCGCTTGTCGAGCGGCTCCAGCGCCGCATAGAGGACGCCGTCGATGCGGTACTTGACCAGCACCTCGCGGTCCTTGGTCTCCACGTGGATGTCCGAGGCCCGGCGGTCGATCGCGCCCAGCACCAGCGAGTCCACCAGGCGCACGATCGGGCTCTCGGCGGGCAGCACGCGGAGATCGGTGGCCTCGGTCTCGTCGTCGGCCACCAGTTGCAGGCGCAGCGGCTCGCTCGCCTGCTCGAGGAGGAGATCGCCGCCGCGGTGGCGCTTCAGCGTCTCCTCGACCCGCGTGCGCGGCGCCACCACCGCCTCCACCGGCCGGGCGAGGAGGAACTCCAGCTCGTCCACCTTCAGCGGGTCGTCGAGCGCGCCGAAAGCGAGCACCAGCCGGCCTCCTCGCCGCGCCACCGGCACGCAGCCGAAGCGCACCATCAGGTCGAGCGGCGCCTCGGCCCACAGCTCGGCGTCGTCGGGGGCGGGATCGAGCGGCTCGAAGGCGAGGTGGAGGGCGTCGGCCTGGCGCCGGGCCTGCTCGACGTCGGAGGCCGTCTCGCCCCTCTCCGGCGCCGGCCGGGGCGAGGTCCGCGGCTCGGGCATGTGATCGGAATCCTAGCACGTCGGGGAGCATGTTGACTCGTGGCGAGCAACGGCGTAACTTGCCCACGGCCCGTGTGTTGGCGCGGGCCGGCGATGAGCACGGAGACCCCTCCCCGGTCGTGATGGAGCCCCGCTAGAGCCCGACCATGGCCGCCCTGGAACCCGGCAGCCTTCTCGCCCACTACCGGATCCTGGAGAAGCTGGGAGGCGGCGGGCAGGGCACCACATACAAGGCCGAAGACACGCGGCTCAGCCGCCCGGTCGTGATCAAGACCCTGCGCCCGGAGCTGGCCGACAGCGAAGGCGCGCGCCGGCGCTTCGAGCGCGAGGCGTGCCTGTGCTCCGCCCTCGACAACCCCAACATCTGCGCCATCTACGACGTGGGCGAAGCGGAAGGGCTCGCCTACATCGTCATGCAGTACATCGAGGGGCCGACGCTCCGTCAGATCATGACCGGCCGTCCGCTCGACCTGCGGAGCGCGGTCTCGATCGCGGCCCAGATCGCCGACGCGCTGGCGGTCGCTCATTCGCGGGGGATCATCCACCGCGACATCAAGCCGTCGAACATCGTCGTGCAGGCCGGGGGGCAGGCGAAGGTGCTCGACTTCGGCCTGGCCAAGATGCTGGAGCCGGAGGACGGGAGCGATCCCGCGGCGCGCGCCGACGAGTCGGCCACCGACCTCGGCGTGCCCTACGGGTCCATGGGCTACGGCTCGCCGGAGCAGGCCCGGGGCGCGCGCGTGGACCACCGCAGCGACGTGTTCAGCCTCGGCGCCGTGCTGTACGAGATGCTGACCGGGCAGCGCGCGTTCCGCGGCCGCTACCCGATCGAGGTCCTCCACGCCGTCATCCACGACACGCCGCGCCCCGCCGACCAGATCAACCCGCGCATCCCGCCCCCCCTGCAGTCCATCGTCGACCGCGCCCTGGCCAAGGATCCCCGGGAGCGCTACCAGACGATGGCGGCGCTGCGCGACGACCTCAAGGCGGTGATGCGGAGGATCGCTCCCGAGGCGGGCGTCGTGCGGGACGAGGCCTGGTCCCGGCTGCGCCGCCGCCGCCGCGCGCGCGCGACCTGGTTCCTGGCCGGCGGGCTGACCCGCATGCTCGGCCGGCTGCCGCTGCCGAAGGGCCGCCGCCCGCCGGCCGCGCCCGCCCCCGGAGCGGAGCCCGTGCCCTCCGCTGCCGGCACGAGCCGGCCGGCTTCGTGGGGCACCGAGACCAAGCCCACGATCGCCGTTCTCCCCTTCCGGAACCTGTCCGGCGGTCCCGAGGCCGACTTCTACGAGTTCTCGCTGGCCGACGGCCTCGTGACCGAGCTGGCCCTCGTCCGCTCGCTGGTCGTGCGCCCCTCCTCCTACATCGCGCGCTACGCGGGCCAGAACGTCGACCCCCGGCAGGTCGGGGAGGAGCTGGCGGTCGGCCACGTGCTCACCGGCACGTTCATCAAGACGCCGGAGCGGATGCGGGTGAGCGCGCAGCTGGTGGCCACCGAGACCGGCGAGATCCTGTGGAGCGAGAAGATCGACATCGCGGCCCGGGACCTCATCGGCATCCAGGACACGCTCGCCGCGCGCGTCGCGGAGGGGTTGCGCCTCAAGCTCACCGCGGAGGAGCAGGAAAAGATCGAACGCCTGCCGACCCGGGACGCGGAGGCCTGGGAGTTCTACCTGCGCGGGCGGGACCTGCTCTTCCGCTACATCCTCAGCTCCTTCGACGACGCCGACCTGGAGGAGGCGATCCGGATGTTCAACGAGGCGGTGGGCAAGGACCCGCTCTTCGCCATGGCCCATGCCGCCCTCGGCCGCTGCTACGTCCACCACGCCCAGGGCTACGGCGGCGCCGAGTACTTCCTCCTGGCCGAGCGCGCGCTGCGCCGCGCGCTGGAGCTGGACCCCGGGCTGGTGGAGGCCCGGCTGCAGATGGTCCACGTGGACCTGCACCAGGGCAACAAGGACCGGGCCCACGAGACGGTGGCGGCGCTGCTCAAGGAGGCCCCCACGGATCCCGCGGTGCTGTTCGTGGCCGGGATGCTCTACCGCCTCGACGGGCTCTACGACCAGGCCATCGCCGTCTACGACCGGCTGCTGGAGCTGAACCCGCAGGACGTCGTGATCGTCAGTTACAGCAAGGCGCGGGTCCACACCCACCAGCGGCTCTACGACCGGGCGGTGGAGGAGCTGGAGCAGGCCCGCGCGGCGCAGCCCGACCACCCGCTCGTCAAGACCTTCCTCGCCATGTGCTACTTCAACCAGGGGCGGGTGGAGGAGGCCCAGGCCCTCATGGAGGAGGTCCTCGCCCAGCATCCCCACCTCGACGGCGTCCAGCCGGTGCTGGCATGGTGCCTGAGCGCCAAGGGCGACCACGAGGGAGCGCGCGCCCTCATCACCGACCGGGTGAAGGAGACGGCCGCGGCCGACCACGACATCTCCTTCTGGCTGGCTTCCTTCTACGCCATGGAAGGAATGAGCGACGAGGCGGTGGAGTGGGTGCGCCGGGCCATCCGGCTCGGCAACGAGAACTACCCCCTGTTCGCCGACAGCTCCAAGCTCGACCGCCTGCGGAGCGACCCGCGGTTCCAGGAGATCCTGACCGAGCTGAAGCGGCTGTGGGACGAGCGGCGGGCCCGCGACCAGGTCGGGATCGCCTGAGGAGGTGAGACGTGGCCGCACCCAAGGACCTGCTGGAGCGGATCCAGCTGCGGCTGGAGGAGAGCTTCACCAGCATCGGGGAGCGCGTCTCGGACCTGCCCCCGGCCGACATCGCCGACCTGCTGAACCAGCTCAACCGCGCGGAGGCGGCCAGCGTCATCACGATGCTGCCGACGCCGCGGGCGGTCGAGGTCCTCGACCAGCCGACCATGCGCCGGCGCGCGGCCATCCTGGAGCAGCTCGAGCCCGATCGGGCCGCCCAGGTCCTGGCCGGGCTCTCCGCCGACCAGCGCACCGACATCGTCCAGCAGATGGGCGAGCACGAGCGGCGGAAGCTCCTGCCCAAGCTCGAGCCCGAGGTGAAGGCCGAGGTCGAGCGCCTCATCCAGTACCCCGACCACACGGCGGGCGGGATCATGACGACCGAGTTCGTCCGCCTCGATCCGAGGATGACGGTGGCGGACGCCCTCAAGCACATCCGCTCGGTGGCCCGCGAGAAGGAGTCCATCTACGCCTGCTACGTGATCGAGCCCGAGACCGGGAGGCTGCTCGGGTCGGTGTCGCTGCGCGACCTGGTGATGGCCGAGTTCGGCCAATCCGTGACCGAGGTCATGCGCAAGAAGCCGGTCACCGTCAGCGCGCTCGACGACCAGGAGCTGGTGGCCAACAAGATCAGCAAGTACAACCTGCTCGCGGTGCCGGTGCTGGAGAAGGACGGCGCCGTGGTGGGCTTCGTGACCGTGGACGACGTCATCGACGTCATCCGCGAGGAGGAGACCGAAGACATATTGAAGATGGCCGGCGTGGAGCCGGGGGCCCTCGACAAGCCCTACTTCGAGAACTCCATCCCCCGCGTCGTCCGCAAGCGCATCGGGTGGCTCCTGTTCCTGTTCGTGGCCGAGACGTTCACCGGCACGGTGCTGCGCTTCTACGAGAATGAGCTGGCGGCGGTGGTGGCGCTCTCCTTCTTCATCCCGCTCCTCATCGGAACCGGTGGCAACGCGGGGTCCCAGACGGTGACGACGGTGATCCGCAGCATCGCCCTCGGGGAGATCGGGCTGCGCGACGCATGGCGGGTGCTCGCCCGGGAGGCCTCCACCGGCGTCCTCATCGGGCTGCTGGTGGGCGCGGTCGCCTTCGGCCGGGCGCTACTGTGGGGGGCCCACATGCCGCTGGCGGTCACGGTCGCCATCACCGTCCTGGTCATCTGCTCCTGGTCGACCACGGTGGGCTCCCTGATCCCCATCGCCGCCGAGCGCTTCGGCGTGGACCCGGCCGTGCTGTCGGCGCCGCTCATCGCCACCCTGGTCGACGCCACCGGGCTCGTCATCTACTTCTCGATCGCGAAGGCGATCCTCCATCTCTAGTGACGCGGGCCCGGTCCGCGCTGCTGGCCGCGGCGACGCTGCTCGTGCTGGTGGCGGCGCGGCGGGACGTCTGGCCGGGCCTTCGCGGCCCGGCGCCCTATCCGCCCGAATGGCAGTGGGGCTATGCGCCGAAGCCGGTCCACGCCCGGCCGCTCGTCCCGGTCGTGGTCCTGGTGGGCGGGATCCTCGGCCTGGCTGTCCTGGCCTTTCCGGCGGGCGCCGGCCGCGGAAAAGAGGCCGGGTTCCTGCTCGCGGCGGCACTGCTCGGCTGGGGCATGCAGCTCGCGCTTCTGGGCCTCGAGCCGGGAGGCATCGCGGGCGAGCTGACGCGGCGGGCCGGCAGCGGCTCGTTCACGTCGTACTTCAAGGTCGCGGCGGGAGTGGAGGACGCCCGGGAGTTCCTGTCCCGCCATCACGAGCTGCTGCCGGGCTTCCGGCACGGCGCCCTGCACGCGGCGACCCACCCGCCCGGCCCGGTGCTGTATTACGCCGGCCTGCTGCGCCTGGCCGCCCGCGCCCCGGCGCTGGCCGGCCTGCTCGGCGGCCCGGCGCCCGCGGCCGCCGTCGCCGGGGCCGCTCTCTTCGGTCTCCTCGGAGCCGCCGCTTGTTTCCCGGTGGCTGGCCTCGCGCGCGCGCTGGGCGCCGCGCCGGCATCGTCGCTCCGGGCCGGTCTCCTGTGGACGCTCGTTCCCGGGCTCTGCCTGATGGTCCCCGAGCTGGATCAGGCGCTGGCGCTGCCGGCGGCGGGGGCCGCGATGGCAGCGGCCTTGGCTTTGTCAGATGAGGGGCTCGCTCTGGTGGCCGGAGCGGTCACGGCCGGGGTCCTGACCGGCCTCGCCGCGTTCTTCTCCTACGGCGCGCCGCTGCTCGTCGGGTTGGGCGCCGCGGCCGTGGCCGCCCCCTCGCTGGGCACCTCCGCGGGGCGGCGGCGAGTCGCGGTGTTCGGAGCGATCGCGCTGGCGGTGGCGGTCGCATGCTTCCTCCTGCCGGCCGCCTTCGGACATCACCCGCTGGCGTCGGCGAGGACGGCCCTCGCCATCCACCGCGAGCAGTTCACCGCCCGCCGCAGCTACCGGCTCTGGCTCCTCTTCGACGTCGTCGACCTCGTGCTCTTCCTCGGCGTGCCCGTCGTTCTCTTCGGCCTGGGCAGGCCGCGGGCGGGAGGGCTCCGCGCCTTCCGCCGGGCCGCCGCGGGGGGCGTCCTCCTCCTCGGGGCCTCCGGCCTCGTCCGCGGCGAGATGGGACGGATCCTGATCCCGCTCATGCCGGTCCTGCTCGTGGCGTGCGTCGTCTCGCGGCCGGCCGCGGGATCTCCCGACGGCCAGCCGTCGGCTTCCACCGCGCTCCTCCTGGGCGCGCTGCTGGCGGCGACCGACATCGTCCTGCGTCTGTCCTGGGAGTTGCCATGAACCCCTCTGCCCTGGGAGAGGGTGTTGCCATGAAACCCTCTCTCCTGGGGGAGAGGGTAGGGTGAGGGGATGAAGGATTACGAAAAGCGCGCCGAGGAAATCATCGCCGGCCGCGGGTCGGCGGCGGAGGCCGAACGCCTGCACCGGCTCTTCGACCTCTGCTGGCGATACGCCATGGAGGAGTACCCGGAGTTCGCCACCTACGCGGGCTGGCCCGGACAGAACCACCGCTGGAGCGACATCTCGCTGGAGGCGATCGAGCGGCGCAACCGCGAGATGGAGGTCCCGGCCCGGGTGCTGGCGACGATCGACCGCGGAGCCCTCGGGACGGAGGACCAGCTCCATTTCGACCTCTTCCGGCGGGCGGTCGAGGAGAGCCTCGAAGGGCGGCGCTTCAAGGGCGAGTACCTGCCGGTCAACCAGATGCAGGGCGCGCAGCAGAACGTGGCCCAGACGATCGTCATGATGCCCGTCGCCCGCGCCGCCGATTACGAAGACGTCGTGGAGCGCTTGCGCGGCGTGCCGCGCCTCGTGGAGCAGACGATCGCCCTCATGGAGAAGGGGCTGGAGACGGGCATCACCCCGCCGCGCGTCACCCTCCGCGACGTGCCCCAGCAGATCCTCAACCAGGTAGTGGAGCACCCCGCGGCCAGCCCTCTCCTGCGCCCCTTCGCCCGCTTCCCGGAGACGGTGGCCGAGGCCGAGCGCGAGCGGCTGCGGCGGGAGGCCGACGCGGTGTACGAGGCCGACGTGTCCCCGGCCTTCCTCCGGCTGCACCGCTTCTTCGTCGAGACGTACCTGCCGCGCACCCGCGAGACGATCGCCCTCTCCGACCTGCCCGACGGCGAGGCGTGGTATGCCTTCAACGTCCGCCAGTCGACCACCACCCGCCTCACGCCCCGCGAGATCCACGACATCGGGCTCGAGGAGGTCCGGCGGATCCGCGACCGGATGGACGCCGTCATGCGCGAGAGCGGCTTCGGGGGCAGCTTCCCGGAGTTCATGGACTTCCTGCGCAGCGACCCCCGATTCTTCTTCGAGCGGGCCGAGGAACTGCTCACCGCGTACCGTGACATCTGCAAGCGGGCCGACCCGGAGCTGGTCCGGCTCTTCGCCACCCTCCCGCGGCTCCCGTACGGCGTGCTTCCCGTGCCGGCCTACGCCGAGAAGTCGCAGACGACCGCGTACTACGAGCCCGGCTCGCCCGCCGCCGGCCGCCCCGGCTACTTCTTCGCCAACACCTACGACCTGAAGGCGCGGCCGAAGTGGGAGATGGAAGCGCTCGCGCTCCACGAGGCGGTGCCCGGCCACCACCTGCAGCTCGCCCGCGCCCAGGAGCTGCCGGACGTGCCGGAGTTCCGCAAGCACGCCTTCTATACCGCCTTCATCGAGGGCTGGGGACTCTACGCCGAGAGCCTGGGCTCGGAGATGGGCTTCTACCAGGATCCCTATTCACGCTTCGGCCAGCTCACCTACGAGGTGTGGCGGGCCATCCGGCTCGTGCTCGACACGGGCATGCACGCCTTCGGCTGGCCGCGGGAGAAGGCCATCGCCTACTTCGAGGAGAATGCGGGCAAGGCCTCGCACGACATCGTGGTCGAGATCGACCGCTACATCGTCTGGCCCGCGCAGGCCCTCGCGTACAAGATCGGCGAGCTGAAGATCAAGCAGCTGCGGTCCCGGGCCACGGCGGCTCTCGGCTCGGGCTTCGACCGGCGGTTCTTCCACGACGAGGTCCTGGGCCGCGGGGCGCTTCCCCTCGACGTGCTCGAGGCGCGGGTCGACGAGTGGATAGCCCGGCGGAAGGCGTAAGATCCTCCGCCATGCTGGACTTCCTCCGGGCGGCCGCCCGCCACCTCCGGCCGTACTGGCGGCAGGCCCTCTTCATCGTCCTCTCCCAGGCGCCGGCGACGGCCTTCATCACGCTCCAGCCGCTGCTCCTGAGGGCTCTCCTCGACGACGCCATCGTGCCCGGCGACGCGCGCCTGGCCGCCCTCCTGATCGGAGCGATGGTGGGACTCCTCCTGCTCCATGGGCTGGGCGACCTCGCCAACCATTACCTGGTCGCGCGCGTCGTGGCGAGCGTGATGAGCGGCCTGCGGCTGCGGATCTTCACCCATCTCCAACGCCTGTCGGTAGGCTTCTACGCGAGGTCGCGGGCCGGGGACCTCCTGGCCCGGTTCAGCACCGACCTCGAGGGGATCGAGCGCGCCCTCGCCGACGAGGTGCCCCAGGCCATCTACTGCGTCCTGACCGTGCTCGTGGGCGCGGCCCTGCTCATGGCCATCGAGTGGCGGCTGGGCGCGGTGCTCCTGGCCCTGCTGCCCGCGATGCCGCTCCTGCCCCGGCGATTGGCCCCGGCGGCGGCCGCCGCCAGCGACGAACGACAGCAGGCGGCCGCCCGCATGCTGGCCTCGATGCACGAGAACCTCGCCGGCCAGCTCGTGGTGCGGGCGTTCGGCCTCCAGGGCCTGATGCGGTCGCGCTTCGCGGGCGATCTCGACGCGCTGGCCCGCGCGACCGGCCGGGCCGGCCTCCAGAGCGGACTGCTGGCGGCGTCCATGACCGCGAGCGGCTACGCCCTGCTCGCCTTCGCCATGGGCTCGGCCACCCTGCTGTCCCTGCGGGGCGCCCTCACGGTCGGATCGGTCATCGCGATCTTCGAGCTGCTGTGGTTCATGATCTCGGCCGTCCAGCAGCTCTCGGGGATGGTCGAACCGTTCCAGCGGGCGGCGGCGGGGCTGCGCCGGGTGCAGTCGCTGCTGGACCAGCGGCCGGACGTTGCCGAGCGGCCGGACGCGGCGGCATTGCCGCCGCTCGCCCGGGAGATCCGGTTCTCCTCGGTGGACTTCGCGTTCCCCCGCGGGGGGACGGTGCTGGAGGATGTCACCCTCGTGCTGGCCGCCCGCCGGACCGTGGCCATCGTGGGCCAGAGCGGATCGGGCAAGAGCACGCTGCTCGCCCTGATGCTGCGCTTCCACGACCCCACCCGGGGCGTCGTGACCTTCGACGGGCACGACCTCGCCCAGGCCACCCTGGCTTCCCTCAGCCTCCAGATCGGGGCCGTGTTCCAGGAAAGCTTCCTCTTCGACGCGACGATCGGGGAGAACATCCGCCTCGGCCGCCCCGAGGCGAGCGACGGGGAAGTGGAGGCCGCCGCCAGGGCGGCCGAGATCCACGAGTTCGTCGCCTCGCTTCCCCTGGGCTACCGCTCGCCGGCCGGAGAAGGCGGCGGGCGACTCTCCGGCGGTCAGCGGCAGCGCATCGCTCTCGCCCGGGCCCTGGTGCGCCATCCCGCCCTCCTGGTGCTCGACGAGGCCACCTCCGCCCTCGACGCGGAGACGGAGGCGGGCATCGTCGCGACCCTGAAGCAGCTCCACGGCCGGCACACCCTGGTCTGCGTCACCCACCGGCTGGCCACGGTCAGGGACGCCGACCTCATCGTCGTGATGGCCCGGGGCCGCGTGGCCGAGCAGGGCAGCCATGAGGGCCTGCTCGCGCGGAGAGGGGTCTACGCGCGCCTCTGGGACCAGCAGAGCGGCTTCGTGGTCAGCCCGGACGGACGGCGGGCGGCCATCGAGCCGCGGCGCCTGGCCGCGATACCGCTGTTCTCCAGCCTGCGCGCGGACCTGCTCGCCCGGCTCGCTTCCCGCTTCACGACCATGGAGGTGCCGGTCGGGCGGACGCTGTTCGAGGAGGACGAGCGGGGGGAGACGTTCTACGTGATCGTGCGCGGGCGCGTCGGGGTGTCCCGCCGCGGCCGGGGGGGCGCCGAGCTGTACGTGAGCGTGCTCGAAGACGGCGACTTCTTCGGCGAGATCGCGCTTCTGGAGGAGGTGCGGCGCACGGCGACCGTGCGGGCCCTCACCCCCTGCATGCTGCTGGTGCTCGACCGGAGCGAGTTCCACGACCTGCTGGACGAGGCGCCCGGGCTGCGGAAGGTCTTCGAGGGAGCGGCCCAGGCGCGGCTGGCCGCCCTGTGTGACGAATCCGCTTCCCTTCCCGGCCCTCCGCCTCTATGATCGCGCGCTAGAGTGCGCATCGGATTCACGTTCAACGTGAAGCCGGGCGGGGTGGCGGCGGTCGACGACCGCTACGCCGAGTGGGAAGACGAGGAGACCGTCGCCGGAGTCGAGGGCGCGCTCGCGCGCGCCGGCGAGGTGATCCGGTTGGAAGCCGGCGACGAGCTGCCCTTCCGCCTGCGGGAGACCCGCCCGGACATCGTCTTCAACATCGCCGAAGGGCTCTCGGGGCCCAACCGCGAGGCCCACGTGCCGGCGATCTGCGAGTTCTGGTCGCTGCCGTACACCGGCAGCGATCCCATGGCCCTCGCCCTCTGCCTCGACAAGGGGCGGACCAAGGAGATCCTCGCCCATCACGCCATCCCGACCGCGCCCTTCACCGTGGTGGCGGGGCCGGAGGAGCTGGACGGCTTCGCCGCGTGGCCGGCGATCGTGAACATCACCCGGGCCTCCTACTGCCGCTCCCGGGCCGAGGTCGGGCGGGCCATCGCCGGCGTGGTCGCCCGGTACCGGCAGCCCGCGCTCGTGGAGGGATACCTGGGGGGACGGGAGTTCACGTGCGGGATCCTGGGCAACGGCGCGGCGGCCCGCGTGCTCCCGATCATCGAGATCAACTTCGCCGCGCTGCCCGCGGACGCCTTGCCGATCTACTCGTACGAGGCCAAGTGGATCTGGGACACCCCGGACCGGCCGCTCGACATCTTCCGCTGTCCGGCGCCCGTCGACGGCGCCCTGGCGGCCGAGATCGAGCGGACGGCCCTGGCCGCCTACCGCGTGCTGCGCTGCCGCGACTGGGCGCGGGTCGACCTGCGGTGCGACGAGCGAGGCATACCCCACGTGCTGGAGGTCAACCCGCTGCCCGGCATCCATCCCGACCCGGCCATGAACTCCTGCCTGCCCAAGGCGGCCCGGGCTGCGGGCATCGACTACGCGGAGATGATCCTGAGCGTGCTGCGGGCCGCAGCGGCCCGCCATGGCCTCGCCGTCTAGCGGCGCCCGCCGCGGGCGGGTCGCCGTCATCGCCGACGCCGTGGCCGAGACGGCGGCGCGCTACGAGTCCGCGGTGGCCAGCTCGCTCGGCGACGTGAGGGCGGCCCTCGTCTCCCTGGGCTTCGAGGCCGTGGTCCTGGAGTACGCGGGCGATCCGGCGTCGTGGCTCCGGGCCCTGCAGGACGGCGACTTCTGCCTCGTCTTCAACCTCTGCGAAGGGCTGGGAGAGCAGGCCGCCCAGGAGCCCCTGCCGGCCGCGGCGGCGGAGCTGCTGGGCCTGCCCCTGACCGGCGCGCGATCGTTCACCCTCGCCCTCTGCCTGCGGAAGGACCTCGTCAACGCCCACCTTCGCGCCCACCGCGTGCCCGTGCCCGACTGGGCCGTGGCGCGGGCCGGCCAGCCGATGGAATGGCGCGGCTATCCCGCGATCGTGAAGCCGGTGGCCGAGGACGCCTCCCTCGGCGTCGACGCCGAGTCCGTCGTGCGCGACGCGGCCGGGCTGGAAGCGGCTCGGCAGCGCGGCCACCGAAGCTGGGAGCGCCTGCTCGTGCAGAGGTTCGTGGACGGGCGGGAGCTGAACGTGGCCCTGGTGGGGGATGAGGTGCTGCCCCACGCCGAGATCGACTGGGCCCTGCCCGACGGGATGCCTCGCATCCTGACCTACGCCGCGAAATGGGAGACGGGCAGCGCCTACGATCGGGGGACACCTCCGCGCCAGCTCGGCCCCGGGGAGGGCCGGCTCTCGGCCCGGCTCACGCGGCTGGCCCGCCGCGTCTGGGCGGCCGTGGAAGGCGCCGGCTACGGCCGGGTCGACGTGCGCATGGACGCGCGCGGCCGCCTCTACGTGATCGACGTCAACCCGAACCCCGACCTCTCCCCGAGCGCCGGGCTGGCCCGGCAGGCGGCGGCGGCCGGCTGGAGCTACCGGGAGCTGGTCGCCCGCATCGTCGACGTCGCCTTCGCGACCCGGGATCCGCTCGCCCGGCAGCGCGGCGGCCGGGGCGCGGAAGTCTCCGTGTGAAGATCGGCCGGCTGCGCGTCGATCCCTCGCTCTTCGAGGTCCGCTTCGCCGCCGGCTGCGACACGCGGCGATGCGCGGCCGCCTGCTGCCGGGGCGGGGTGTGGCTCGATACCGCCGAGCGCGACCGCGTCGTCGCCCACGCCGAGCTCGTCCAGCGGGTCATGGATCCCGGTCAACCCCGCGATCCGCGGCACTGGTTCAGCCGGCGGGTCGTGGCCGACGCCGACTTCCCTTCCGGCCGCGCGGCGCACACGCGTGTGCGCGGTGGCCGATGCGTCTTCCTCGATGGCGCCCGCCGCTGCGTCCTCCAGAAGGCCTCGCTGGCCGCGGGCAACGGCCTCCAGCTCAAGCCGTACTTCTGTACCGCCTTCCCGATCACGATCGATCACGGGGCGCTGATGCTGGACGACGAGGACTATCGTGACGGACAGCCGTGTTGCGGCGCGACCCGGGGCGGTCCCCTGACCGTCTTCGACGTGTGCCGAAAGGAGCTGCGGCACGTCCTCGGCCGCCTGGGCCTCTCCCGCCTGCGCCGGATGGCCGTCCGGAATCGGCGCAATCGCGCGCCGTGCTGAGCGCCGTTCTTCTCTTCCTTCTCGCCGCAGCGTCCCCTCCCGACGAACCCTCGGTGAAGGCCTCCCGGCTGGTGGGCGAGCTGCGGATCGACGGCCGTCTGGACGAGCCGGCCTGGGCCCAGGCCGCCCCCCTCTCGGACCTGCGCCAGCGCGAGCCTCGAGAGGGCGAGCCGGCCACCGAGCAGACCGAGGTGCGGGTGCTCTTCGACGCGCGGAACCTCTACATAGGTATCCTGGCCCGGGACTCTGAGCCCGGCCGGATCGTGAGCCGGATCCGGCAGCGCGACAAGCTGCTGGAGCCGGGCGGCTACGACGGCAGCTTCGAGTTCTCGGGCGACGACGCGGTGGCGGTCCTGCTCGACCCGTTCCGCGACCGGCGCAACGCGGTCGTCTTCGCCACCAACCCCAACGGCGCCGAGTTCGAGGCCCTCATCACCGACGAGTCGGGCGCCTTCAACGCCGACTGGCGCACGGTGTGGACGGTGCGGGCGCAGCGGGGGCCGGAAGGCTGGTCGGCCGAGCTGGCCATCCCTTTCCGTTCCCTGCGCTACCCGTCCTTCCCGGGGCCGGACGGCTGGGGCTTCAACGTCTGGCGGATGATCCGCCGCAAGAACGAAGAAGCGCTGTGGACGGCATGGTCTCGCACCGGAGGGGGATTCCACCGCGTGAGCCAGGCCGGACGCCTGGACGGGCTGACCGACCTTCCGCGCTCCCGGCGGAACGTGGAGGTGAAGCCCTATGGCCTGGCCGGCATCTCGCAACGGCCCGCCGCGGGGGGCGCGCTCGACACGGCCCGGGACATGGACCTGGGGCTGGATGCCAAGTGGGAGGTGACCCCGGGCGTCGTGCTCGACGGCACGATCCATCCCGACTTCGCCCAGGTGGAAGCGGACGACGAGCAGGTGAACCTGACCCGCTTCGATCTCTTCTTCCCCGAGAAGCGCGAGTTCTTCCTGGAGAACGCGGGCATCTTCGACTTCGGCTGGCGGGGGTTCGACGAGACGCCGCCCTTCCTCCTGTTCTTCTCCCGGCGCATCGGGATCGCGCAGGACGACCACAGTCCCATCCCGGTGCGGGGCGGCGTGCGTCTCTCCGGCCGGGCCGGGCGGCAGACGGTGGGCTTCCTCGACATGTTCACCGGCGCGGGACCGGCCGAAGGGTCGGCGAACTACGGCGTGCTGCGCGTGAAGCGCGACATCCGCCGGAACGGCTATCTCGGCGCCATGGTCGTCGACCGTCGGGACACCGCGGGGGGCAACACCGCCGGGGGCGTCGATGCCTCGTTCTGGCCCACCGAAGCCCTCAACGTGCAGGCCTTCGCCGCCCGCACGTGGACCCGGGGGCCGGGAGGAGACGGCGGAGCGTGGCGGGTCAGCGCCGACTACACCTCCGGCCGCTTCGGGCTCGTGGCCCAGCACCTGGTGGTCGGGCCGGAAGCGGATCCCCGGGCCGGCTTCGTGACCCGCACCGACATCCGGCGCACCGACGCGTTCGGCCGTTACACCGTGCGGCCGTCCTCCCTGGGGATCCGCCGGATCGACTTCTTCGCGGAGGGTCAGCACATCGCGCGCACGAGCGGGGAGAAGCAGGACGTCGGCGGGGGACCGATCGTCAACCTGGAGATGGACAGCGGCGACAGCATGAGCGCCTACTACTTTCAAGGCCGCACGCGGCTCGACGAGCCGTTCAGCCTCGCCGGCCGGCTGCCGGTGCCGGCGGGCGACTACCGTGTCCGCGAATGGTCCGTCTCGGCCAGCTCCAGCACTAACCGTCCCATCATGCTGACCGGAGAGGCGGAGGTGGTCGAGACCTATGGCGGCCGCCTGGCCACGCTGGGCGCCAGCGCCCGCCTGGCTCGCGACTCCCACCTGGCCCTGACGATGGGCTTCACCCGTCACCGCGTCGAGCTGCCCCGGGGCTCGTTCGTCGCCGACGTCGCCTCCGCGCGCGGGGTCTACGCCTTCTCCAGCCGGCTGGTCGCCTCCGCGCTGGTGCAGCGAAACAGCCTGGACGGCCGGCTCGTCACGAACCTCCGGCTGAACTTCATCCACCATCCGGGCAGCGATCTGTTCGTCGTCCTCAACGATGAGCGGCGCGACGGCGTGCCGCGCCGGGTGACCGGACGCGACCTGGCGGTGAAGCTGACCTGCCTGGGACGGTTCTGATTACCTCGCCCGACGACTGTGCAGGGCCGCCTCGGCCCGGCGCCGGATGTCGCTCCGGCTGGCCGCGAGCGGCAAGCCGACCCGCGTCACCCAGCCGGGCTGGTACAGCTCGACGCTCACGACCTCGTCCTCGGAGAGAGCGCTCTCGTTGAGCTGGATCCGGCAGCCCAGCGTGTCCTCGAGCCAGTTGGCCGAGGCGCCGATCTCCTCCTCGAACTGCAGGGCCAGGAGCCGGTCTCGCGCCCGAAGCTGGTTCTCCGCGAAGACCACGTACGCCACCGACCCCTCCCTCCGCCGCTGCGTCGGAGCCGCTCATGCGCCGCCGACGCCCGGCAAGATCATTGTATCTCACGAAGGATAGTCGGGGAGGGTGACAAAACAGAGACAGGAAGGTCCCGGCAACGGCGCGCCTCGAGTGGCTGAAGCAACGGAGGGCGCGAGCGTCGTGCTGAGCGCGCGAGTCGTTGATGAATGCCGATATCGACTGCATCCGTCATGTTCGGCAGTCGATCAGGCCCGAGCGCGTGTGCACGACCTCGCGCCCCGATGACAGCCAGGGCGACTCGCGCGCCTTGGTCAGCTGAAGCGGACGCTGGCCAGCTTGGACACCCCCGGCTCCTCCGTCAACCCGAATGCGGGCGCCTTCGGCTCCGCGCTTGGCATCATCGAACTGCTCGCGACGGAGTGAATCCGTCGCTCGCGGCAAAGGAGACGCTCCGCCTGCGGCGCCCGGACGCGGAGGAGCCGGGCGCTAACTGAACCTCACACTGACGAGCTTCGATACGCCCGGCTCCTCCATCAACCCGAATGCGGGCGAGCTCCGCTCCGCACTGCTCATCGTCATGCGCGCTCGCGGGAGTGAATCCCGCTTCGCGCGACGGAGGAAATGCTCCGCTTCGCTCGCCCGGACGCGGAGGAGCCGGGCGCTAACTGAACCTCACACTGACGAGCTTCGATACGCCCGGCTCCTCCATCAACCCGAATGCGGGCGCCTTCGGCTCCGCGCTTGGCATCATCGAACTGCTCGCGACGGAGTGAATCCGTCGCTCGCGGCAAAGGAGACGCTCCGCCTGCGGCGCCCGGACGCGGAGGAGCCGGGGGATTTGCGGTCGCCTAACTGAAACGGACGCTCACCAGCTTCGATACGCCCGGCTCCTCCATCGTCACCCCGTAGAGCTGGTCGGCGATCTCCATGGTCTTGCGGGAATGGGTGATGAGGACGAACTGGGTCTGGTCCTTGAGGCCTTCCAGCATGCGCACGAAGCGGCCGATGTTGGCGTCGTCCAGCGGGGCGTCGACCTCGTCCAGGATGCAGAAGGGCGAAGGCTTGTACTGGAAGATCGCGAAGAGCAGGGAGATGGCGGTGAGGGCCTTCTCGCCGCCCGAGAGCAGCATCACGTTCTGCAGCCGCTTGCCGGGGGGCTGGGCCATGACGTCGATGCCGCTCTCGAGGATGTCCTCCTCGTCGAGCAGGCTCAGGCCGGCGGTGCCGCCGCCGAAGAGCTGCTTGAAGATCTCGCCGAAGTGCCGGTTGATGACCTGGAAGGCCTCGCGGAAGCGCTCCTTCGACGTGCGATCGATGCTCTTGATCGCACGGTCCATCTCGGCGATGGAGTCGACGAGGTCCTGCCGCTGCACGGTGAGGAAGCGGTGGCGCTCCTCCAGCTCCCGGGCCTGCTCCACGGCGAGCACGTTCACCGGTCCCATGCGGTCCAGCTTCTCGCGCAGCTCCTGGACCCGGCCCTCGAGGGCCGAGCCTTCCGCGGCCCGGTCCTCGTCGCTCAGACGAGCGGCCGCCTCCGCGGCGCCGGTACCTGCCGTCTGCTGGCAATCGCGGACGAGGTGATCGAGGTCCGAACCGGTGCGGGCCCGCGCCACCTCCAGCTCGGCCAGCGCGTCCCGGAGCATGCCGTGCTCGCGGCGGCGCTCCTTCAGGGCCTGCTCGCGGCCCTCCAGCTCGTTGCGGATCTCGCGCACCCGATCCTCGGCCGCCGCCGTGTCGCCGCCCAGGCGGTCGCGGTCGGCCAGCGCGAGGGCGAGCAGCCGCTCCGACGCCGCGCGCTCGGCGGCCAGCTCCTCCCCCCGGCGGACCAGCTCGGCGGCGCGGCTGGCCCCGGCGGCGATACGCGCCTCCAGCTCCCGCCGGTCGTCCTCGAGGCGGCACCGGTCCGCCTCGACCGCCGCGGCCCGCTCGCGCAGGCCGGCCAGGACGCTCCGCGCCTCCGAGGAAGCGGCCTGGGCCGACTCGGTGGCCGCGCGGGCGGCGGCCACCGCCGCGCCCAGCGAGGCCAGGCGCGCGGTGCCGCTCTCGCGCTCGGCCTCCGCCGCCCGCAGCGCGGCCTCCAGCTCGGCCAGGCGCACGGCCGCCCGGCCGCGCTCCTGCTCGGCCTGGCTGCGCTCGGCGTCGAGGACGGCCGCCTTGCGGCGGAGCCGGGCCGCCTCCTCGTCGGCGGCGGTCAGGTCGTGGCGGACGGCCACCAGCTCCTTCTCGGCGGCGTGGATCCGTTCGGCCAGGATCGCTGCCTCGTCCTCCGCCGCCCGGGCGGCGGCCGCGTCCGCCTCGACGCGCGCGTGCGCCTGCTTCAGGAGCCGCTCCAGCTCGGCGAGGCGGGCGGTCGCTTCGCGGATCTCGCGCCGCGGCGCCAGCAGGCCGGTGCCCCCGCGGCCTCCTTCGGCGACCGCGCCGTCGAACGTCTCGCCGGCCAGGGTGACGCAGGGGAGCGGACCGTGCGCGCGGGCGACGGCCAGCGCGTCCTCGAGGCGGTCGACGACCAGCGCATCGGGGAGCGCGGCGCGGATGGCGGCGGCGTGCGGTCCGGTGACGCGGTACCGCTCGCTCAGGCGGCCGCGGACGAGCGGCTCGCGCCGGGCGATTTCGGCCAGCCGCGGGTCTTCGGCCGTCCGCGGCGCATCGAGGAGCAGCAGCGCGGCGCGCCCCGCCCCGGACTCCTCGAGGAAGCGCACGCCCTGGAGCGCCTGCTGTCCGTCGACGACGAGGACCGCCTGGAGGCGCTCGCCGAGGAAGGCCTCCACGGCCCGCTCGTGCGCGGAGTCGGTCTCCACCGTGTCGGCCACCGCGCCCTGCACCTCGATGCCCGCCGGACGGGCCAGCAGCGCGCGCGCGCCCTCGTCGTAAGCGGCATGGGTAGCGACGATCTCCTCCAGCGACGCCTGCCGGCCAGCCAGGCCGTCGCGCTCGCTCTGCAGGGCGTCCGCCTCGCGCTCGTGCCCGGCTGCTTGCCGGCGGGCCCCGGCGCCGCGCTCCGCGGCGACCTGCCGCTCGGCGCCCAGGTGGGCGAGCAGGTGTTCGGCCGACTCTTCGCGCCCCCGGGCCTCGGCGCGCAGCGACTCGACGCGCGCGCGGTCCCGCTCGGTCTCCTCGAGCTCGGCGGCCAGCTTCACGAGGTCGGCCGCGGCCCGCTCGGCGTTGCCGGCCACCGAGGAGCGCGCGTTCTGCAGCGCGGCCAGCCGGCCGAGCAGGACTACCTGGGCCTCGCGCGCGGCCTCCTGGTCGTCTTCTTCCCGGCGCTCCCGCCCGGCCGCCGACTGCGCGGTCTCTTCGGCGCGGCGAGCCTCTTCTTCCGCCTGCGAGAGCCGCGTCCGCAGGCGGACCTCGTCCTCGCGTCGGTCGGCCAGTTCGCCGTCCAGCGGCGCGACGCGCGCGCGCAGCTCTTCCTCCTCGCCGCCCAGCTCGGCGCGCCGCCGCTCCGTATCCTCGATCTGCTCCCGGCAGTAACCGCTGCGTCCCTGATGGCGGTCGACCGCCAGCGTCAGCTCGCTCAGCCGCGCGCGCGCCTGCTCCAGCATGCCTTCGGCGTCGTAGAGCGCGCCGCGGCGCGCCTCCATGTGCGCCTCTTCCGTCTGCAGGGCCAGCGCCACGGCCTGCTCCCGGCCCGACTCCTCGGTCACCCGCGCGGCGAGCCCACGCGACTGCTCCTGGAGCTCCAGGAACCGCCGGCCGAACAGGATGCGCTGCACGGCGACCATCTCGTCGCGCAGGACGCGGTACCGGCGCGCCTTGCTCGCCTGCCGCTTGAGACCCTCGAGCTGCTTTTCCACCTCGTGCACGATGTCATTCACGCGCAGCAGGTTCTGCTGGGCCGCCTCGAGCTTGAGCGCGGTCTGCCGCCGGCGGGCCCTGTACTTGGTGATCCCGGCCGCCTCCTCGATGAGGGCCCGGCGGTCGGCGGGCTTGCTGGAGAGGATCAGGCCGATCTTGCCCTGCTCGATGATGGAGTACGCCTTGGAGCCGAGGCCGGTGTCCATGAACAGCTCGTGGATGTCCCGCAGGCGGCAGACCTTGCCGTTCATGAGGTACTCGCTCTCCCCGTTGCGGTAGAGCCGCCGGGTGACGACGCACTCGGGGACGCCGTCAGGGCTGCTGCCGTTCAGGCCCGAGACCTTGAGGTTGACCTCGGCCATCGCCAGCGGCTGGCGTGACTGGCTGCCCGCGAAGATCACATCCTCCATCGCCGTGCCGCGGAGGCTCTTGACGCTCTGCTCGCCGAGCACCCACGAGATGGCGTCGGAGATGTTGCTCTTCCCGCAGCCGTTCGGGCCCACGATCCCGGTCACGCCGCCGCGGAAGGACAGCTCCTGGCGGTCACAGAACGATTTGAAGCCGACGATCTCCACTGAGTCGAGACGCATGAAAACCCCTAGATATTGCGAACTTCGCGCACTCTAGCACAAGCTGCAGGGGCCGGTAAAGAAACACTTTAGCTTGGCGGAGCGTCGCGACCTCACGTCGCGCATCCGCGGCTGCGCGACCCCGAAGCGGCCGGCTATTCCGCGGTCGGCATCTCGACCATGGCCGTCCGGATGCCGGTCACCTGGCCCTGCCTGTAGGTGAGGAGCCGGTCTGTCAGCAGCAGCGCAATGCCCACTCCATCCGCGCGGCGGAACGTGCGCAGGAAGGGCTTCAGCTCCTGCTGGCCGGTGAACTTCCGCTGGATCGCCCGCTGCGACGTGGCCGTCCGGCGCGCCTCGAGCTCCTCGAGAGCGAGAAGTCCCATAGATATTCAGTAGTTTACACCAAATCATATATCTGATATCTTTCGTCGACCGATCGGCCCAAGATGTGTAGTCTCTCGCCGAACCCGTCAGGTCGAACCATCCCGCATTTCTCCGAGGTCTCCGCCTCGCGGACTCGCACCGGGTGGCTGCGTCTCAGGTAGGCTGGCGGCGCATCGCCACATTGAAGACGGCGGATGCGCTGCGCGTCCACCTCGCGCAGTCGCGGATCGCGCTCGAGCTCGACGCCGACCTCCAGTCTCCCTCATCGTCGCCTTTTGCACACCCGTTCGAGATGAACGGCGCGCAGGTCGGCAACCGGTTCTGCGTCCTCCCCATGGAGGGCTGGGACGGGACGCCGGAAGGGGAGCCGAGCGACCTGACGCGCCGGCGGTGGCGAAACTTCGGCATCAGCGGGGCCAAGCTGATCTGGGGCGGGGAAGCGGTAGCGGTCCGCTGTGATGGCCGCGCGAACCCCAACCAGCTCGTCCTCAGCGAGAAGACGGCCGGCGCCATGGCTCGGCTGCGGCAGGAGCTCGTCGCCGCGCACGTCGACCACTTCGGGTCCGACCGTGGCCTGCTCGTCGGGCTCCAGCTCACGCACTCCGGACGTTTCGCGCGTCCCCATGCCGGCGGACGGCCCGAGCCGCTCGTCGCCTACCACCACCCCGTCCTGGACCGCCGCTTCCCGGCCGGCGTGCGCCTGCTGTCGGACGAGGAGCTGGACCGTCTCGTGGCGGACTTCGTTCGCGCGGGCCGCCTCGCCCTCGAGGCCGGCTTCGGGTTCGTGGACGTGAAGCACTGCCACGGGTACCTCGGCCACGAGCTGCTGAGCGCGCGGACCCGCCCCGGTCGCTACGGCGGGAGCTTCGACAACCGCACGCGCTTCCTGCGGGAGATCGTCTCGGGGCTGCGCGCGGAAGCCAAGGGCCTCGGGATCGGGGTGCGGCTCTCCGCCTTCGACACGGTGCCTTGGCGGAAGGACCCCGACGGCGCCGGCCAGCCGGAGCCTTCCCCCGGCTACGAATGCGCCTTCGGGCTCTTCGAGGGCGACCTGGGCCGGGCGCTCGACGACGCGCGCGAGCTGCTGCGGCGGCTGGACTCGCTGGGCGTGCGGTGGATCTGCCTCACCGCGGGCAGCCCCTACTACAATCCGCACGTGCAGCGTCCCGCGCTCTTCCCGCCGAGCGACGGTTACGCTCCGCCCGAGGATCCGCTGCAGGGCGTGGCGCGGCAGATCGAGGCGGCGGCCCGGCTCAAGACGGAGTTCCCCCACCTGATGTTCGTGGGCTCGGCCTACAGCTACCTGCAGGAGTGGCTGCCGAACGTGGGCCAGCGTGTCCTGCGCGAGGGCAAGGCCGACTTCATCGGCATCGGACGGATGGTCCTGGCATATCCGGAGCTTCCGGCCGACGTCCTCGAGGGGCGGCCGCTCCGGCGCAAGTCCCTCTGCCGCACGTTCAGCGACTGCACCACCGCGCCCCGCAACGGTCTCGTCTCCGGCTGCTATCCGCTCGACCCGTTCTACTCTGAGCGCCCGGAGGCCGTGAAGCTCGGGCGTCTCAAGGAAACGCTGCGCGCGTGAAGCGCGGGCCGATCGGGCGGCAACCCGCGTGGGCCGTGGTCACGGCGTTCCTGGCGCTGTTCTCGATCGTGGGCTTTGCGACCTACGGCCTGCCCTTCTTCTACGATTTCTTCGTCCGCGAGCTGGGATGGACCCGCCGGGAGGTCACCTCGGGGAACGCGTACAGCAAGGTGGTCGTCGGTCTGGCGTTCGGCTTTGCCGCCGGCGTCGTCATCGACCGCTTCGGCCCCCGCCGGCTCATGCTGGCCGGAATCCTCATGGCCGGCCTCGCGCTCGTGGGCCTGGGCGAGGTCCACGGGCTCGGGATCTTCTACTTCTGCTACCTGCTGAACGCGCTCGGCTACGTGTGCGGGGGACCGCTGCCCAACCAGGTCATGCTCTCGGGCTGGTCGTGGGCGGGGCGCTCGTGCCGCTCATCGCCAACGCGCTCACCCAGGCGCTCGGCTGGCGTGGCGCGCTGAGGGCGCTCGGCATCGCCATGATCGCGATCGCGTTCCCGGCCGCGTTCTTCGTGCGCGAGCCCCCGGCCGTCGCCACGACCGCGGCCGCTCGCGCGCCGCTGGGTCCGGTCCTGCGGCAGCCCGCGTTCTACTTCCTCGCCCTGGCCAGCATCTGCTCGATCGGCGCCGTGGGCGGCACCATGCAGAACCTCAAGCTCTACCTCAGCCTCGACCGCGGGCTCACGCAAGGCCAGGCCGCCCGCATCCTGTCGCTGATCCTCGTCGGGAGTATCGTGGGACGCATCCTGATGGGCTGGCTCGCCGACCGGTGGCCGAAGAAACACGTCATGCTTCTCATCTACGCGATCGTGGCGGCGACGATCCCGCTGCTCGCGTTCTCCCCAACGCTCGCGATGATGCAGATGGCGGCTCTCTTGTTCGGCGTGGGGCTGGGCGGGGACTACATGATCATCCCGCTCATGGCCGCGGAGCTGTTCGGCCTGCGGGTCCTCGGCCGCGTGATGGGCATCGTCCTCACCGCGGACAGCGTGTCGGAATCGGTCCTGCCGATGGCCGTGGCGACGATGCGTGACCACCTGGCGACGTACCGTCCCGGCTTCCTGCTCCTGGTCGGGCTGGCCGCCGTGGGGGCGGCCGGGGTCGCGATGCTGCCGCGCCGCGGATCGGCGATCCCCGCCGCGTCCGCGCGGCCGGCATCGCACTGAGAAAGGAAACATGGCCCTTCCTGTCCTGCTCGCGATGGCCCTGCTCGCCGCCCCCCGGGCGTCGAGCCACGCGCTGCGCTCGCCCAACCAGCGCCTCGAGGTCCGCATCGAGGTGGGCGACCGGATCCGCTACGGCGTCTACCTCGACGAAAAGCCGCTGCTGCGGGACGCCACGCTCTCGATGCGGATCGACGGCTCGACGCTGGGAGCGCCGGCCCGGGTCAGGGCCGCGACGCCGCGCCGGGTCGAGCAGACCCTCCAGCCGCCGGTCCGCCAGAGATCGGCGTCGCTGCGCGAGCGCTTCCACGAGCTGAGGCTGGACATGCAGGGCGGGTATGCGGTGGTGTTCCGCGCCTACGACGAGGGCGTGGCCTATCGCATCGAGACGTCGCTGCCCGCGCCGGAGGTGAAGGTCCAGGCCGAGGAAGCCTCCTTCCGCTTCGCCGGCGACTGGAGCGTGTTCTTCCCGCAGGAAGAAGGCTTCATGTCGCACAACGAGCGGAGCTACGACTACCTGCGTCTGAAGGACATCCCGGCCACCGCGATCGCGACGCTGCCCGCGGTCGTGGACGCGCCGGGGGTCAAGATCGCGATCGCAGAGTCGGACGTCGAGGACTATCCGGGCCTGTGGCTGCAAGGCACCGCCGGGCCCGCCCTGCGCGCAACCTTCCCCGCCTATCCGCTCCAGGAGAAGCTGGAGCGGGACCGCGACCTGAAGGTCACCGAGAGGGCCGACTACATCGCGGTCACGAAGGGCACGCGGGCGTTCCCGTGGCGGATCATCGGCCTCGCCGAGAAGGACGGCGACCTGCTCACGAACCCCCTCGTCTACCTGCTCGCCAAGCCGTCGCAGGTGGCGGACACCTCGTGGATCCGGCCGGGCAAGGTGGCCTGGGACTGGTGGAACGCGAACAACCTCCACGGGGTCGGCTTCAAGTCCGGGGTGAACACGCAGACCTACAAGTACTACATCGACTTCGCGTCGCGCTACGGCATCGAGTACATCATCCTCGACGAGGGCTGGTACGTGCTCGGCGACGTGATGAAGGTGGCGCCCGAGATGGACATGGACGAGCTGACGGCCTACGCGCGGCAGAAGAACGTCGGGATCATCCTGTGGCTGGTCTGGAAGACGTTCGACGACAAGATGGAGGAGGCGCTCGACCGGTTCGAGCGCTGGGGCATCAAGGGCCTCAAGGTCGACTTCATGCAGCGCGACGACCAGCCACTCGTCAACTTCTACCACAAGGTCTGTCGCGAGGCGGCCAAGCGGAAGATGCTGGTGGACTTCCACGGGGCCCAGAAGCCGGCCACCATGACCCGCACCTGGCCGAACCTCATCTCCACCGAGGGCGTGCGCGGGCTCGAGTGGGTGAAGTGGAGCGACTCGACCCACCCCGAGCACGACGTCACGCTGCCCTTCACGCGGATGTTCCTGGGGCCGATGGACTACACGCCGGGCGCGATGCGGAACGCCACCAAGCGCAGCTTCGCCCACGTCTTCGAGGCGCCCATGAGCATGGGCACCCGCTGCCATCAGCTCGCGATGTACGTGGTCTTCGAGAGCCCGCTGCAGATGCTGGCCGACAGCCCGTCCAGCTACCTGGCCGAGCCCGAGATCATGGAGTTTCTCGGACCGGTGCCCACGGTGTGGGACGAGACGCGCGTGCTCGACGCGAAGATCGCCGACTACGTGGTCGTCGCCCGCCGCCACGGGCGCGACTGGTACCTGGGCGCGATGACGGACTGGACCGCCCGCGACCTGGACGTCGACCTCGCGTTCCTGCCCGACGGCCGCTTCGAGCTGGATGCTTACCAGGACGGCGTCAACGCGGATCGCTGGGCGAGCGACTACTCACGCGTCCGGCGCGACGTGGACAAGACGGCGCGCCTCAAGCTGCACCTGGCGGAAGGCGGGGGTTGGGCGGCCGTGCTCCATCCAAAACCATGAGCACCAATGATCTGAAGAATACGGCATCCTTGACCTGCTTCGCCATATATCATATATGCAAAGCATGACAAAGCATCGCCGGCCCAACATCGATCGACTTGCACCGATTTTCCTCACGGGCGCCGTCCTCTTCCTCTGGCCGCCCTCGGCCCGCGCGGCCGCTCTCAAGGCGGATCCCGGTAACGGGGCCATCACGCTGCCGGCCGGCTTCCATGCCGTCGTGGTCGCCGACAACCTGGGTCCGCTGCGCTTCCTGACCGCGGCGCCGAACGGCGACGTCTACGTCAAGACGCGCAACGACGGGATCGTTGCGCTGCGCGATACCAACGGCGACGGCCGGGCCGACGTCAAGGAGACCTTCGGCTCGGGAGGCGGGACCGGGATCGCCGTGCACGACGGCTGGCTCTACCACTCGACGAACACGGCGGTCTTCCGCTACAAGCTCGCGCCCGGGGAGCTCGTTCCCAAGGGCGAGCCGGAGACCATCGTCAGCGATCTGCCGGTCGGCCCGCAGCACGAGTCCAAGAGCTTCGCGTTCGACGAGGCGGGCCGGCTCTTCGTCGAGGTCGGATCCCCATCCAACGCCTACGGGGATCCCGACCGGGCCAAGGGGGCGAAGGGGAAGGACCCGACCGAGTTCTTGAAGACCCACGGCGGCTGGTGGCGCTTCGATCCCGACAAGCCGAACCAGAAGCAGGCCGACGGCGATCACTTCTCCACCGGCCACCGCCACATGCTCGCCATCGCCTGGAACCCCGTCTCGAAGTCCTTCTTCGTGGTGATGATGGGCCGTGACCAGCTCGGCACCGTGGACCCCGAGCACTACAACGACGAAGACAACGCCGAGGCGCCCGCAGAGGAGATGCACCAGCTCCGCGAGGGCGCCAACTTCGGCTGGCCCTTCACCTACTACGATCCGCGGAAGAAGGCCCGCATGGTGGCGCCCGAGTTCGGCGGCGACAACCAGAAGCGCGCCGAGCCGGGGAAGTACCCCGAGCCGCTCATCGCCTTCCCCGGCCACTGGGCCCCGCTGCAGATGGCCTATTACTCCGGGACGCAGTTCCCGGCCAAGTACCGCGCGGGCATGTTCATCGCGTTCCACGGCTCGTGGAACCGCGCTCCGAAGCCCCAGAAGGGCTACAACGTCACCTTCGTCCCGTTCGACGACAAGGGCATGCCCCGCGGCACCTACGAGGTCTTCGCCAGCGGCTTCCCCGGCGTGGCCGAGTTCACCAACCCGCGCGACGCGCGCTACCGGCCGTGCGGCCTGGCCGTCGGTCCCGACGGCTCGATCTACGTGAGCGACTCCGAGAAGGGCCGCGTGTGGCGCATCTTCTACGCGGGCGCGGCGGCGGCCGCGAAGACGCCGGCCGCGGCCCGCCCCGCATCCAAGCCCGCGGCCGCGGCGCCGGCGCGCGGCGCGGAGCTGTACAAGCAGTCCTGCCTCGTCTGCCACATGGCCGACGGCCGGGGCGTGCCGAACATGCAGCCCGACCTGACCGAGAGCGCGGTCCTCAAAGGCGATCCGCAGACGCTCATCGACGTGCTCCTGAGGGGACCGGGCAAGGTCCTTCCCGCCGGCCGCGAGCACTACTCGAACCAGATGCCGGAGTTCTCGGCCCTCAGCGACACGGAGCTGGCCGACCTGCTGAGCTATGCCCGCCGGCAGTTCGGCCACGGGGCCGGCCCGATCGCCGCCTCCCAGGTCGCGGCGGTGCGGGCCAAGATGGCGGCCGGCAAGTAAGGGTCGCGGCCCTGCGCCGCCGAGCTGCCTTCGTCCTCGCTCTGCTGCTGGCCGCCGCCGCCGCCCTGGCCGCTTTCCAGGGCATGGGCAGCCCGACCCGCGTCCCGCGGCGGGTGCCCGCGATCGAGACCCGACTGCCCCCGATCGCCGTGGACTACCGCGACGTCGCCGTCGAGGCCGGCCTCACCGCCGTGAACGTCTCGGGCGGCGAGGACAAGAAGAAGTACATCCTCGAGACGACCGGCAGCGGGGTCGCCATCTTCGACTTCGACGGCGACGGATGGATGGACATCTTCCTGGCGAACGGGACGACACTCGACGGCGGCGGCAAGGGCGAGAAGGCGACCGGCCACCTCTACCGCAACCTCGGCCACCTGCGCTTCCAGGACGTCACCGCTTCGGCTGGCCTCGCGAGGAGCGGCTGGGGCCAGGGCGTGTGCGCCGGCGACTACGACAACGACGGCCACCCGGACCTGTTCGTGACCTACTACGGCCACAGCGTCCTCTACCACAACGAGGGCAACGGCGTTTTCCAGGACGTCACCGCCGCGTCCGGGGTGCGCTCGGAGGCGGTCCGCTGGGACACCGGCTGCTCGTGGTTCGACTATGACAACGACGGCCGGCTCGACCTCGTCGTCACCGCCTACCTCGAGTTCGACCGCGCGAAGGTCCCCGAGCCGGGCTCGGGCAGCTACTGCATCTGGAAGGGCATCCCGGTGATGTGCGGTCCCCGCGGCCTGCCGTTCACCCGGAACCTTCTCTTCCACAACGAAGGGGGCGGCCGCTTCAGCGACGTCTCCGCGGCGAGCGGCATCGGCAAGCCGGCCACCTGCTACGGCTTCACCGTCGTGACATCCGACTTCGACGGCGACGGCTTCTCCGACCTCTACGTGGCGTGCGACTCGACGCCGAGCCTGCTCTACCACAACCGCGGCAACGGCACCTTCGAGGAGATCGGGCTGCTGGCCGGGGTGGCCTTGAACGAGAACGGCCAGGAGCAGGGCGGGATGGGCGTGGCGGTCGCCGACTACGACGAGGACGGCTTCTTCGACATCGTGAAGACCAACTTCAGCGACGACGTCCCCAACCTCTATCACAACAACGGCAACGGAACGTTCGAGGACCGGGTCTTCGAGTCGGGCCTCGGCGGCACCATGGAATACGTGGGCTGGGGCGTGCACCTCCTCGACGCCGACCACGACGGCCGCAAGGACCTGCTGATGATCAACGGCCACGTCTACCCCGAGGTCGAGCAGAACCCCGAGATCCACTACCGCCAGCCTCGCCTCTTCTACTGGAACGTGGGGGGAGGGAAGTTCAAGGACATCTCGAAGACCGCGGGCCCGGGCATCAACGAGCCGTGGTCCTCGCGCGGATCGGCGGCGGGGGACCTCGACAACGACGGCTCGCTGGAGGTGGTGGTCAACAACATGGGCGCCCGCCCGAGCCTGCTGAAGAACTTCGGCCCCCGCAAGAACTGGCTGCTCGTCCGCGCCGTGGGCGTGAAGTGCAACCGCGACGCCGTCGGGGCCCGCGCCTACGTGTACGTCGGCAACCGCCGGCTGTCGGGCGAGGTGCAGACCAGCTCGAGCTTCGTGTCCCAGAACGACCCCCGCCTCCATTTCGGCCTCGCCGACGACGCGCGGTACGACCGCATCGAGGTCGCGTGGCCGGGAGGGGAGCGGGAGAGCTTCCCGGGCGGCGCCGCCAACCAGGTGGTCACATTGAAGCAAGGCGCGGGGACACCCGCGCGGGCCCGCGCCGGTGGCTAGCCTGGTCTCCAGGCTCAACGCATTTTGGTGACTGGAACTGCGCGCTCAGACCCACACTGCGCCGCTCTTTCGGGCTACAGACGCGAGCGCACGTAGAGCAGCCTTCTGAGGGTCCACTCGAATTTCACCTGCCGAGCCTACAGTCAGCCTGCGTCCCGTCGGGACCTTTGTGGTCGGCCGAACACCCGGATCAGCGGCGAACGGCGCTCCGTTTTCGCGCGGCGCCGCTCGTCCGCTGCATCCGGTTGTTGGACCGCCTCGCTGCGAGCTTGCGCTTTGAGCGCCGCTCGACGATGACGGCGCGGAGGGCCGCGTTCACGGACTCCGACGTCGGAAAGGCGGCAGCCACCTCCGCGTCCAAGACCACCGCCACAGCCTTCCCCTTGAGGCGGGCAGCGTAAGGGTTGGGACGAGCTTTGGAGTAGTCGAACCGGTACTCCGGCCGGAGGTCTTCCGAATCCTTAGGGACGGTCCTACGACGCTTCCTCATAGTCGTGCCGTTCGCGCTTCGTAACAGGCCTCGCGCTAATCAATCGAATCTTACTCCCCCGGTCGGTGAAAGACACAAGCAGCAGCCGTCCCTGCAGAGAGTGGCCTACGATGATGTCACGGCGTTCGGTGCCCGAATGGTCGGGATCGTCGTGGATCTTCGCGAGCGGGTCCTGAAACACCGTCGTGGCCTCCTCAAAGGAGACGCCGTGCTGAAGGACATTAGCCGCGGCCTTCGCGGGGTCCCACTCGAACGTGGGTCCAGCCATCGAGGCCAAAGCCTGGCGCGGCGCGACGTGTCAGCGGGTCCGTTCGCTAGGTCGGTCCAACACCGAGATCAGCGCCGAGGCTCCATCCTGGCCGTGCCTCGTCCCACTCATTGTTGGACAGCGCCCCGATTCTCCCAGAAGGTATGACGCACCCTCTTGCCCATCTCTTCAAGATTGGACTCCCCACGGACGTAAGAGAGCAGCGCGTCGATGAGCCCGCGGAGAGCGAGTAGTCCGCCAACCCTTGTCTCCAATGCACCGACTACGCGCTGCACCGAAACCTCCCACCGCGATGCGTCGCTCCTGAGATGTCTGTCGAATACCGAGATCAGCTGCGAAACCCGCGGCATTCTTGCGAGCGCGGACCTCGTCAGCCTCATCTCGTTGTTGGACCGCCCGCGACTCCTCAGTCAATCACAGCCGTCGCTTCCACCTCGATCAGAAATCCTGGATCGGCAAGCGATGCCACGCCAATCCACGTGGTGGCGGGCATGGGCGGGCCCCTACGTGCCAACATCCGTGAGACAGCCGACCCCCTTGAGTTTAGTGTGCAGGGC
>QHVM01000151.1 GCA_003223555.1 Acidobacteriota bacterium
CCAATACGCTCAGCACCAAGACCATCGCGACAATGCGCCGTGCACTCATGGCCGACTCCTCGGTGGTGGAAACATCCCCGTTTGTCGATTGGTTCCTGCCGACCAGCCGTCTCGGGGTTTGAGACGGACCATCCGCCGTCGCGCTTCAGTTTCTTGCCCGTCCGAGCGGGCCTCCCCATTCCGCGGCGAAGCCGAAGCCGAACCAGCCTGCGCTGTCCGGGTCAGCGCCGGCTCGAGAGCCGACCGGCACATTCGGTACAGTCCAGCCTGCGATGCCGGCCCGGCCCGTCTCCGTCGACTTCGTCAGTGGCGCCACGAAGCCAGGGGCATCGGACACTGGCGGCCGGTGTGGGTAGAGGTCGCGCGCCAGTGAACCAGGCCGCGCGGCCCTGTCATGCAGGGAGCCGTCCAACGGGAACATCTGGAGGTCTGGCCGCTGAGCGAAGGCAGTAAGCGGCACGAGCAGCAGCGATGAAACCGCGCAGAGGACGACGATCACTGTTCTGGGCATGGCTCGTGCCACCTCGGGCCAGGAGGGTTGCACGCCCCGTGCCGCGCCGGAGGAACCGCCTGATGACGGCTACTTCTGAACTGGTATGCCTGGAGAGGAGAGTGTAATTTCTACCCGATACAGGCGATTCTTGCCGTCCCCGTCGCGCGTCGATTAAACCACGGTGGCCGGTGGTGCAGATCATTAGAATGATCTGAAGAATGATCTGATCGGCGTGGGCCAGCGCCGACTGTGGGATCGGCTTCGTCTCCTCTAGCAGGAGTTGCTGCGAGACGACGTCACCGTCAGACTCAGAACGGGGCGGGGACGCCGTGGACCTTCAAGAGGCGGCGCCGCCCGGCAGCCGGCCCGCTCCGCGAGGCGCGCGGGCGGCGGCGAGCTTGTCCAGCGCCGAGAGCAGCACCCCGAGCGCGGGGCTCTGGGGCTTGTCCCGGCGCCGCACGATGCCGAGTCGCCGAGACAGCGGTGGATCGAGAGGGAACGCCACCAGCGTCCCGGCCCGGACCTCGGCCTTGACGGCCATGGCGGAGCTGACCGAGAGACCGAGACCGGCCTCCACGAGCTTCTTGATCGCCTCCGCATTGCCCAGCTCCATGGCCACCCGCGGCGCGGCGCGGCTCCGGCGCAACCACTCGTCGATCACGCGCCGGATGGTCCCGCCGCGCTCGTAGAGGATGAGGGGGTGGCTCGCCATCTCGGTGGCCGTGATCGACCGTCGCCCCCGCCACTCGCGGCCGGAGGGCGCGATGGCGACGAGTCGGTCGACGCAGAGAGGAGACACCGCGAGCTGCCGCCCGGACACGGGCAGGGTCACGATGCCGAGGTCGAGTTGATTGCCCGCCACCGCCGCCACGATCTCCGCGGAGTTGCCGGTGACCACCACCAGCTCGAGGGCGGGATGACGCGCGTGCAGCCGCCGGAGCAACGGGGGCAGCAGGTACGTGCTCGCGGTGGCGCCGGTGCCGAGCCGAAGCCGTCCGGCGACGACCCCCCGCAGCCGCTCGAGCGCCTGATGGGCCGCCTCGAGCTCGCCGAGGGCCCGGCCCGCGTGCTCCAGCAGGATCTCGCCCGCCGTAGTCGGGAAGGCTCGCTTGCCCACGCGCTCCAGGAGCCGGAGTCCCGCGCCCTGTTCGAGGTGGCGGATGTGCAGGCTCACCGCCGGCTGGCTCAGATGGAGGCGCTCGGCGGCGCGGGAGAAGCTGCCATGGCTGACGACCGCCTGCAGCGTGCGCACGTGAGCGAGGTTCAGCTCCATGGGGCAATCCGAAGTATTGCTCATCGTGTGCATCAAGACAATTGATTTCTCTTATGCCCGGCCGTCCCCCATAGTCCTCGTGGAGGAGGTGGCTCCGATGGAGGACATCGCGGTTCGCTTCGCGACACCGAGGGATGCGGCGGCGGTCGCCGCCATCTACAACCAGGGCATCGAGGACCGGATCGCCACCCTGGAGACGGAGCTGCGCAGCGCCGACGAGCGGCGGCAGTGGATGGCCGGGCGCGGGGCGCGCCACCCGGTGATCGTGGCGGAGCAGGCGGGATCCGTGATCGGATGGGCGAGCCTCAACCCCTTCAATCCCCGCCCGGCCTACGACCACGTGGCCGACTTCTCCGTCTACGTGGAGCGCGGCTGGCGCGGCAAGGGCGTAGGCCGGCGGCTTCTCGAGCGCCTGATCGCGCTTGCCCACCAGCTCGGCTACCACAAGATGGTGCTGGCCGCATTCGCCTTCAACACGGCGGGGATGGCGCTGTACGAGCGCCTCGGTTTCACCACCGTCGGCGTCTATCGCGAGCAGGGGTGGCTCGACGGCGCATGGGTGGACGTGGTCATCATGGAGAAGCTGCTGTAGCAGGCTTGCTCCCAAGGGCCCATCGGCACCGCCTTGCCGCTGGACCTGGTTGATTCGCTTGGGCAAACTGAAACACAACCCACCGCCGCGCCGTCTTGACTTGTGTTCGCCACCGCGACTACGCTCGGCTGTACGAATCACGCGCGGACGAGGCGGTGGCGGGCGTCGGCAAGCAGGCCGTCTGCCCCATCTGGGCCGCCATCGCCAACGCCATCTTCGACGCGACGGGCGTGCGGGTGCGCACCATGCGCTTCACCTCGCCGCTTTGCTGAGACCATGACCCCGGACGAGGCGCGCTCGCTCGCCGTCGCCATCGCCCGGCGAATCGGCGTAATAGAGGACCCTCTGTACGTCGAACAGACCCGGGGGTGGGCGCTCCGGGCGGTGGAGGCGGCGACATGACCGACGCGCCCCTCCTCTACTACGAGCCTCCGGCGCCGCTTCCGACCGAGTACCGCGTCGGGCTCTGCGCCTGGCAGGACAAGAGCATGCTCGAGGAAGGGCACTTCTACCCGATCAAGAGCATGAAGGCGGAGGAGCGGCTCTGGTGGTACAGCCGGTTCTTCGACTGCGTGGAGGTGAACTCGACGTTCTACGCGCCGCTCGCGGCCGACAACGCGGTGCGCTGGGTGAAGCGGACCCCGGCCGGCTTCCTGTTCAGCGTCAAGGCCTACGCGCTCCTGACCGGCCATCACCTGGATGCCGCACGCCTCCCCGAGCCCCTTCAGAGTATGCTGCCGGCGACGGC
>QHVM01000054.1:0-23674 GCA_003223555.1 Acidobacteriota bacterium
TCCCAGCCGCTTCATCTTCTCGTGGAGGGTGGTCGGCAGCAGTCCGAGGGCCAGCGCCGCCCGGCGCTGGTGCCCACCCGTTTCCCGCAGCGCGGCCTGGATCAGCCGCCGCTCGTAGTCCAGCACCATCTCCTTGAAGGTCATGGCGTCCTCCTACGCGTCCCGCAGCGCGACCAGCGGATCGACCCGGCTCGCCCGCGGGCGGGGACGAACCCCTCGCTCGTGGATCAGGCCATGGCTCCCGCGGCGGCCTCCACGTTCTCGTCCACCACGCGTCCGTCGAAGAGGTGCACGGTGCGGTCGGCATGGCGGGAGAAGCGCGGGTCGTGGGTCACCATGCAGATCGTCGAGCCGTTGCGGTGCAGGTCGCGGAGAAGCTCCATCACCGCGTCGCCGTTGCGGGAGTCGAGGTTGCCGGTCGGCTCGTCGGCGAGGAGGATCGACGGCTCTCCGACGAGCGCCCGCGCCACCGCCACCCTCTGCTGCTGGCCGCCCGAGAGCTGGCTCGGCAGGTGCTTCGCCCGGTGGCCCATCCCCACCCGCTCCAGGGCCTTCTGCACGCGTTCGCGCCGCTCGGCCGCCCGCATCCCGCGGTAGGTGAGGGGCAGCTCCACGTTCTCGAACACCGTCAGGTCGCCGATGAGGTTGAAGCTCTGGAAGATGAACCCGATCTCGCGGTTCCGGATGCGGGCGCGCTGGCCGAGGTCGAGGTCCTGCACCGGGCCGCCGTTGAGCTGATAGACGCCGTCGGTCGGGGAGTCCAGAAGGCCGAGGATCGACAGCAGTGTCGACTTGCCGCAGCCGGACGGGCCGGCGATGGCCACGTAGTCGCCCCTCTGGATCTCCAAGTGGATCCCGGAGAGGGCGTGCGTCTCGACCTCGTCGGTGTAGAAGACCTTGCTCAGGTTCTCCAGGCGGATGAGCGGCTGCGCGCTCGGGCTGGTGCTCAAGACAACCTCCTAGTTCAACCGGATGCGGTCCACGGCGTCGTACGCGGACGTGTCGGAGAGGATGACCTGGTCGCCCTCCTTCAGGCCCCCGACCACCTCCACCGTGCTCACCGAGGCGCGCCCCAGCTGGACCGTCACCCGGGTGGCGGTGCCTCCTCCCTCGTCGAGCTTGAACAGCCCCAGCGGCCCCGGCCCCTGGCCGCCCTGGGCCGGTCGGCCGACGTAGAGGATGTCGTCGAGCCGCTCGAGCTCGATCGTGCCGTCGACGCTCAGGTCCGGCCGCGCGCCCTTGGGCAGCTCGCCGGTGAGGGCCACGTCCACAGTGACGGTGCCGTTCTGCGCGGCGGGATCGACGCGGGAGACGCGGCCGTCCACCACCCCGTTGCGGGTGTCGATGCTGGCCGGCTGCCCGATCTGGATGTCCTTGGCCTGCGTCTCGGCGACCTTGATGACCGCCTTCAGCCGGTTCTGCTCGGCGACCTTGGCCAGGATCGTGCCGGGGCTGACCCGCTGCCCGACCTCCACCGGCACCTGCTGGAGCATGCCGCCGATCCCGGCCCGCACCGCCTGGGCTCTCACCTGGCTGCGTCGCAGGCGGGCGAGGACGCGCTTCTGCTCGACCTGGGCCTGCTGCCCGGCCAGCTGGGCCTTGATCGAGTCGCCGGCGATGGCCAGCCGCTTCTGCTCGATCCGGTGGCGGTTCTCGAGCTGGTCCGCGGTCACGCGCGACAGCTTCCGGTTCAGGTCCGCGACCAGGCCCTGGTTGGCGAGCTGTTCGTCGGTGTCGGCCTTCATCCGGGCCTGGGCATAATCGGCCTGGACGCCGGCCGCGGCCGCCTCCTGATCGAGGCGCTGGCTCTCCAGCCGGACCTTCAGCTCGGCATACTGGGCCTCCGCCGCGCGAAGCTGCGACTCCGCGTCGAGGGCCTGCATCTCCAGCTCGGGGTTGCTCAGCTCGAGGATGACCGTGTCGGGTGCCACCGTGCTGCCAGGCTGGACGACGATCCTTTCCACGCGACCCTCGGTGGCGGCCGGGATCCAGCGCAGCTCCTCCGGCACGAGCGTGCCGAGGCCGTGCACCTGGCGCAGCATGCCGCCGCGCTTGACGGTGTCGATGACGAGCGTGCCGCGATCGACGCTGGGAGCGGCCGGCTTCAGCCGCGACAGGCCGAGGGTGATGAGCAGGACGGCGACGAGCGCGCCGGCTCCGTAGGCGATACGGCGGACCCGGCGCTGGCGGGCCACGTTCGGGCGAGGGATGTCCACGGCGACCCGGTAACCCAAACCCCGTGCCAGGAGCGGCCCGGCGCTCAAATCCTCACCGGTGAAGGGCTTCGCCGACCGGTCGAAGCCGCACGGCGTCGGGCAGTGTTCGCTTGTGGGACGTCCCGGTCCCAGGAGCGGCGAGGTCCCCGCACAGTGTCATGCGCCCGCGGTGTCGAACCGGTAGACGGAGAGGCCGATGCGATGACCGTCGGGATCCCGGACGTAGAGGGTGTACGCGGTGCGGTCGTCGATCGGGATGCCGGCCTCCCGCAGCCGCGCTTCCCAGGCGGCGAGTTCCTGGACCGCGAAGACCAGCACGTGGCCCGATCCTTCGTCTGCTCCGGCGCCCTTGAGGGCGCGCTCGAGCATGACGACGGCCTCACCCGCCCGCACCCATACCGCGCGCGGACCGCCCTCACCCGGGAAGCGGCGCAGCTCGGGCAAGCCGAGCAGTCCCGAGTAGAAGTCGGCCGAGCGCGAGCAATCAGTGACGCGGAGGGCGACGTGGTGGATCCGCACGGCCTACCGGAGTTCGTCCCGAAGGAGCCCCATGACCAGGGTGTCGTAGTAGCGCCCGTTGTGGAAGCGTGACTGGCGCATCCGGCCCTCCAGCCTGAAGCCCGCCTTCTCGTACGCCCGGATGGCGCGGGGGTTGTCTTCGTAGACCCTGAGCTGGACGCGGTTGAGGTTCAGCTCCTGGAAGCCCCAGCGGGCGAGGACCCGCACCGTCTCGGTCCCGAACCCGCGACCCCAGAGGTCCTTGCGGCCGACGGCGAGCCCCAGCTCGGCCGCCCGGTTCCGCCAGTCCACCTCGTGGAACCCGGCGCTGCCGATGTGGACCCACGCCTCCGACACCGCCTCCGGCTGGAGATCGGAGCCGCGCACGTCGACCGCGAAGGGCTGGCAGGCCGGCTCGGTCCGGAGCGTGGCCTCGAACCACTGCTCCTCGCCCGACAGCCCGATGGGGTGCACGAGCGCGAGGTGCTCCCGCACGTCGGGGTCGTTCAGCCACTCGACGTAGCGCGGGAGGTCCGAGCGCTCCACCCGCCTCAGCCGGACGCGTTCGCCGTGGATCACGGCCGCATCATGCGCCAGCGGCGAGCCTCGCGTCCACCGCGTCTCAGATGCCCTTCCTCCAGCTCGGGTCGTCGTGGGATTTCAGGGTCAGGGTCAGCGAGCCGTCCTCGTTCAGCGGCTGGGCGCAGGCCCACCGCGCCGGCCGGCGGACGCCCTTCACCTCGAGCTCCGCACGCATCCGCACCGCGCCGCCTTCCCGCGCCCAAGGGAGGATGAAGGATGCCTGGCGCAGGCGGCCCGGTCGCGGGTGGCCGGCGTCGAGGCTTCCCCCCGCCAATCGCTGCCCAGCAGGCGTCTCGACGGCCACGCGCAGGATGCCGGGCACGCCGGCCACGCCGTCGTTGGCGAAGGCCACCACCAGCTCGGCCGCGCCCCCCCGCTTGCGCTGCCAGACCCAGGCCGGCCGCACCCGCCAGCCGATCCGGCTCTGCAGCGCGCGGAAAGCGTCGGGACGGGAGTCGCGATAGCGGGCGAGGTTGCCGGCCTCGGTCCACAGCGACCAGTAGTTGGCGCCCATGTCCAGGGCGTGGAGCATCGTCTTGTCGATGACGCTCACCCCGCCGGCGTCGACGCCGTAGCCCCGCGCAGCGGTGTCGTAGTGGCGGAAGGTGCCGTCCTCCATCACCGCCGCCAGCCAGGGCGGCCGGTGGGCCAGCTCCTCGATCTGGATCGGCTCGTCGAGGATGACGCTGTCCGAGCGCAGCCAGCACCCGCCCCGCACCGCCAGGTCCAGCACGGCGTCGTTGCCCACCCGGCTGATGTCGGGCTGGGTGTTGACGGCGAGCGGCGTCTTTCTCCACGTCTCCATCTGCAAGCGCGTCATGTCGAGGAACGTCCGCTCGGCGAGCGCGGGATCCGGGAAGGGGCTCGGCAGGTTGGAGGTGTGGCCCTCGCCCCAGAAGCCGTACATCATGAGGTCGACGAACTCGAGGCGCGGATCGCCGTCGAAGCGGGCGGCCAGCAGCTGCGTAACGCGGCTCGACGAAGCGCGCGCCGCCCCGGCGGGCCGTGGCCCCGATGGGCACGAGCGGCACCTTCGCCTCGAGGAAGTCGGGAATGGAGAGCCGGGCGGGCTGGATCTCCGGGCTCGACATCTGGACGCGGAAGCCGACCCGCAGCCCGTGCCGGCGCGCCGCGTCCAGGGTAAGGCCCCAGACCGGGTGGAGGTCGAGCCGGCCGGGACGGCTCTGGACGTCGCGCCAGTCGCACCGGATGTACAGCACGTCCACGAAGCCGAGCGCGGCCAGCGACTCGACGGCCTGCTCCAGCGCCTGCTCGCCCCTTCGCACGGCGAGGGCGGGCCCGTTCTCTTCCCACGTGTAGCCGACCAGGCCCAGGCCGTGGTTCCGCACCGGCCCGGACGCGGGTGTGGTGGCCTCGATCGTGTACCAGCCCTCGTCCTGGTCGATCGTGAAGGGGCCCTGGTCGAGCCGGTCGTCGCTGGGCGGCCCGGGGCCGAAGTCGTACCCGTCCCACAGGTGCGCTCCGCTCCCGGCCGGCCGCTCGGCCCAGGCCGGCGCCGAGGCCAGGGCCGCGCCCGCCCTCACGAAGTCGCGACGCTTCATCGCCACCTCCGGTGCGCCGCCATTATCGGCCTGCTAGCATTGGCCCGTGAGACAGGATTGATGCCGGAAGGCGCTCTCTCGGGCAAGGTGGTGGTGATCGTCGGCGCCACCAGCGGCATGGGCCTCTCGGCCGCCCGGGCCTGCCTGGCCGCGGGGGCGAGGGTCGTCGGGGTCGGCCCGCCCGAAGCGCCGGCCGATGCCATCGGCGTGGAGCTGGGCCCCTCCGCCCGCCTCGTTCGGGGTGACGCGCGGGACCCGGCGACGGCGCGCGCGGCGGTGCGCACTGCGGTCGACGAGTTCGGCGCGTTCGACGCGCTGTACCACGTCGCGGGGGGTAGCGGCCGTTCCTTCGGAGACGGAGCGCTCCACGAGGTGAGCGACGCCGGCTGGGACGAGACGCTGCGCCTCAACCTCACCTCGGTCTTCTACTCGGACCGCGCGGCGGTGGAGCAGCTCCGCCGGCAAGGGGGGGAGGGCTGCGTCCTGAACATGGCCTCGGTCTCCGCGTTCTCGCCCTCGCCCCGCCACTTCGGCACCCACGCGTACGCGGCGGCCAAGGCCGCAGTCATCGGCCTCACCCGCGCCGCCGCCGCCCGCTACGCGCCCGACGGCATCCGCTTCAACGCGCTGGCGCCGGGCCTGGTCGAGACGCCCATGAGCCGCCGCGCGCTTTCCGATGAGCAGATCCGCTCCTACGTCGAGCGCAAGCAGCCCCTCGGCGGCGGCCGGCCCGGCCAGCCCGCCGACGTGGACGGCGCGGCCGTCTTCCTCCTCTCCGACGCGGCGCGCTTCGTGACCGGGCAGGTCCTGGCCGTGGACGGCGGCTGGTCGCTCACCGAGGCGGGCTAGCCTTGCCCTACGCGGTCGGCATCGACGTCGGCGGCACGCACGTCAAGGCGGCGAGCGTCTCCGAGGCGGGCGACGTCCTCGACCGCGCCGAGGCACGCACGCGCGACGGCGAGCCGGGCGCCTTCGTCGAGGCGGCCCGGGCGCTCCTCGGCGAGCTGGAGTCGCGCCGGGCCGAGCCGGCGTCGTGGATCGGCGTGGCCGCTCCCGGCGTGGCCGCGCGCGATGGGCGAGCGGTCGCTTCGATGCCGGCCGGCAAGCTGGCCGGCCTTCAGGGCCTCGTCTGGCAGGAGGCGCTGGCGGCTCGCGCCCCGGTCCGCGTCCTCAACGACGCCCACGCCGCTCTCTTGGGCGAGGCATGGAAGGGCGCCGCCGCCGGCGCGCGCGACGCCGTGCTGCTCACGCTGGGCACGGGGGTGGGGGGCGCGATCCTCTCCGGCGGCCGGCTCCTCGAGGGCCACCTCGGTCGGGCCGGTCATTTCGGCCACCTCTGCCTGGACCCGGACGGCCGCGCCAGCATCGCCGGCATGCCCGGCGGCCTCGAGGTCGTCGTCGGCAATGGCACCGTCGCCGAGCGCAGCGGCGGCCGCTTCCGTGACACGCGCGCCCTCGTCGCGGCGCACCTGGCCGGCGACCACGACGCCAGCGCGGTCTGGCTGCGCTCGGTGTGGGTCCTGGCCTGCGCCATCGCCTCGATCGTGAACGCGGTCGATCCGGAGGTCGTGATCCTCGGGGGCGGGGTCGCGCTGGCCGGCCCCGCGCTCTTCGATCCGCTGGCCCGCGACCTGGACCGCGTGGAGTGGCGGCCGCTCGGCCGCGCCGTGCGGATCGTGCCGGCGGCGCTCGGCGACCTGGCGGGGGCGCTCGGCGCCGCGCGCCGCGCGATGGAAGCGGCCGGCCCGTCCGCGGGTCCGGCGGCCGAATACCTGCAGAGATGCCATGGCCTCGTGGAGGTGGTGGCCGCCCAGCAGGGGCCGATCGCGCGCGCGGCCGACCTGTTCGCGGGGGCGATCCTGGCCGGCCGCATGGTCCACGTCTTCGGCTCCGGCCACAGCCGCATCATGGTCGAGGAGACGTGGCCGCGCTACGGCTCGTTCCCGGGCTTTAACCCCATCGTGGAGCTGTCGCTGACCCATCACGCGCCGGTCGTGGGGGCCAACGGCCAGCGCCAGGCCATGTTCCTGGAGAACGTCCCCGGTCTCGCCGAGCGCATCCTGCGCAACTTCGACATCAGGCCGCCCGACGCGGCCCTCGTGGTCTCCTCCAGCGGGTGCAACGTGGTATCGGTCGAGATGGCCGAAGGGTTCCGGGCCCGCGGGCTGAATGTGGTGGCCGTCGTCAGCCGCCGCCACTGCGACGCCAGCCGCAGCCGCCATCCGCGCGGCCTGAAGCTGCCCGACGTGTCCGACGTCGTCCTCGATACGGGTGCCCCCCCTGGTGACGCGATGGTGAGTCTGCCCGGGCTGACGACGCCGGTCTCGCCTGGCTCGACGGTGGGCGGCTGCCTCCTCGTCAATGCGGTGAAGGCGGAGGTGGCCGCGCGGCTGGTGCGGGCGGGCCATCCGCCCACGGTGCTCACCGCGCCCGCCACCGTGGGGGCCGAAGCCTCGGAAGCGCTCTTCGAGTCGGCCTACGACGAGCACGCGCGCCGGCTGGCCCGCCTCTACGCCGGCCTCGGATCGAAGGGCGGAGCCGGTTGAGGGAGCGCCCCCTGCGCACGACGGTCGTGGGCAGCTACCCGCTGCCGGGCTGGGCCGAGCTGGCCGCCCGGCACCTGGACGAGATGGGCCCGGCCGACCTGGCCGAGCTGCAGGACGACGCGGTCGCGGCCGCGGTCGGCGACCAGGTGGCGGCCGGCCTGGACGTGATCACCGACGGCGAGCAGAGCCGGCTCGATTTCAACCTGTCCTTCTACGGGTTCCTGGAGGGCATCGACCGGGAGGCGGCGGTCGAGCGCCGGCTCGGGCCGCCCGGCCACGACCAGCGCGGCCGGCATCGGGTGACCGGCGAGCTGCGCGCCCCCGGGGGCCTCGGCGTGGTGGCCGAGCTGGAGCGCCTGCGGCGCATCGCCCCGCCGGGCCCGGCGCTGAAGGCGAGCGTCCCCGGACCCTACACGCTCAGCGGCCGCATCGCGCCCGGCGGCCCCTATCCCGACCGCTGGGCGGTGGCCGAGGCGCTCGTCCCTATCGTGCGCGCGGAGCTGCTGGCGCTGGTGGAAGCCGGCGGGCGCGAGGTGTGCGTGGACGAGCCCTCCATGAGCTGTTACGCCCACCGCGAGGACCCGGACCGGCTGGTGGACCTGTTCAACCGCACGGTGGCCCCGGTGGCCGGCCGCACGCGGCTGTCGACCCATCTCTGCTTCGGCAACTACAAGGGCCGCGCGGTGGCCCCGCGCCGCTATGCGCCGATGTTCCCCGCGTTCCTGGCATTGAAGGTCGACGAGGTCCACCTCGAGATGGCCAGCCGCGAGCTGGCCGAGCTGGATCGCGTGAAGGACATCGCATCGGTCGCCGACGTGGCGGTGGGCGTGATCGACGTGAAGAGCTACTGGATCGAGCCGCCTGAGGAGGTCGCGGCGCGCGTGCGCTCCTGCCTGCGGTACGCCCCGCCGGAGCGGCTCTCTCTCGCGCCCGACTGCGGCCTCAGCCAGACCGCCCGCTGGGCGGCGCGGGCGAAGCTCGGGAACCTCGTCGCGGGGGTGGCCGCCGTGCGCCGCGAGCTGCGGCTGTAGGCGGCGGTTCCGAGGTGATACGGCCCCTCCTCCAGGACGACGCGTTCCTCGCCGACGTGGCCGCGAGGCGGGACGCGGCCGAGGGGTTCCGGCTGTGGTGGCTGGGCCAGAGTGGCTTCCTGCTCCAGTGGCGCGGCCGCCACCTACTCTTCGATCCGTACCTCTCCGACTCGCTCACCCAGAAGTACGCCGGGACCGACAAGCCCCACGTCCGCATGACCGAGCGCGTCCTCGATCCGGCGCGGCTGGACTTCATCGACGTGGTGACGTCGAGCCACAACCACACCGACCACCTCGACGCCGAGACCCTCGGCCCGCTCCTCGACGCCAACCCGGAACTGGTCCTCGTCGTGTCGGAGGCCAACCGCGCCTTCGCCGCCGAGCGGCTGAAGATCGATCCGGCGGGACCGGTGGGCCTCGACGACGGCGGAGAGGTCGAGGTGGCCGGCTTCCGCATCGCGGCCGTCCCCGCCGCCCACGAGCAGATCGAGCGCGACGAGCGCGGCCGCTGCCGGCACCTCGGATACGTCGCGCGCTTCGGTGGCTTCGCGATCTACCACGCCGGGGACTGCGTCCGGTACGAGGGTCAGGTGGAGAAGCTGCGGCCGTTCGCCCTCGACGTGGCCCTGCTCCCCATCAACGGCCGCGCGCCGGAGCGCCGGGTGCCCGGCAACCTCTCCGGTCCCGAGGCGGCCCGGCTGGCCCGGGACGTCGGGGCCCGCCTCGCCATCCCGTGCCACTACGAGATGTTCGAGTTCAACACCGCTTCGCCCGACGCTTTCGTGGCCGAGGCGGCCCGGCTCGGCCAGCCCGTCCGGGTGCTGCGCGCCGGCGAGCGCTTTTGGAGGTGATCCGGTGCCATACCTCGGCGCCGTCCTGTTCGCGTCGCTGTGCGGCTGGCTGGTCGACTCCCTGCTGGCCGCGTTCGCGTCGACCTTCATGCGCATCATGGTCGGCTTCGTGGTCTCGACGGTGGCGTTCTACTGGGGACTCCGCTTCCTTCGCGAGCTGCGCGACGGCTGACGGGTCGCTCCAGACGGCGGAGCGATCTAGCTTCCGGTCCGCACCACCCCGACGTTCGCGATCGTGCCGCCCTTCGTCATGCTGGGGACGCTGCAGACGTAGAGCACTACGCCGGCCGCAGGAGACCGGGCTTCGAAGACCTTGCGGCCGAAGAAGTCCGTCACGTAGCCCAGCGTCATGCCCTCCGTGACATCTGCGCCGCGCTTCACGAGAGGGTAGAAGATGCCGCCCTCCTCGCTCGTGACGGTGAGGACGCGGTCGATCCAGACCGGGTTCCGCACCATCTCCACCGGGCCCGCGAGCATGCCGAGATACCGCATGACGCCGAGGCAGCCGTGGACGAGCGCCTCGACGTCTTCTGGCTCCACGGTGCCGGCGTGGCCGGCCTCGGCGGTCAGGGAAGGCTTTCCCCGCGTGGTGGCGGTGTTCTCGAGATAGCGCGACGCGGCCGGGTCCTGGGGCCGGTCGGCGGACACGATGATGTGGTCGAGCCCGAAGGCCAGGACCATCTCCCTGGAGACGCGGTCCTGCTCGGCCCGGCCGGTCGGCGTCCAGTAGCTGTAGGGCCGCAGGCTCTCGTCCAGGTCGCCGCCATGGAGGTCGATCAGGTGATCGCAGCGCGCGACGACCTCCCTGGTGATGAGGTACGAGGCGCGCTCGGTCTGGGTGCCGTCGATGCGGCCAGGGTAGAAGCGGTTCATGCTCTTGCCGTCGACCGGGTTCACGTGGACGACCTTCTGGTCGAACGAGGCGCGGTTGACGAGCGGGACCAGGATCACCGTGCCCGACACCTGGGCCGGGTCCAGCCGGCCGATGAGCCGCTCGACGGCGATGATCGACGCGTACTCGGTGCCGTGGGCGCCGGACACGATCGCCAGCACGGGCCCGCGCCGCGCGCCGTTCACCACCACCACGGGGATGCTCGTGCCGGGGTCGGTGCCGGCGGGCACCTCGATGGCGCCGGTGGCGGCCTGCCCGCGCTCGGCCCGCGCGGTTCCCACCGTGAAGGACTGCGCGGCGGCGGCCGTGGCCAGCGCGGGGAGGATGACGGCCAGCAGCAGCTTCATCGCGTCAGTGCTTCAGCTCGATGCGGAGGATGTGCCCCTCGGTCGGGCCGACGTTCTCCACGCCGTGCACGACCGCCTCGTTCCAGGCGAAGGTCCCGGCCTTGCGGTGGTGGACCTCGGGCGGGGCGCCGTCGGGGGTGACCCTGGCGTCCCAGTCCGTGAAGTACACGCTCATGCCGTGGGGATGGCGGTGGCGCGGCTCCACCTTGCCCGGGGGCAGGCGGACGTCGAGCACGCGCACGAACGGGTTGTCCAGGGCCACCTTGTGCGTGTCGCCCGCCACCCGGGCCGGGTCCAGCGGGTCGTCCGGGGGCGGCGACGCCGCATACGCGGCCGCCATCGCGGCGGCCGCCAGCGCGGCCGCGAGCAGTGCCTTCTTCTTCACGAGCGCCTCCTTCATCGACCGCCCACCCTGCCCCTTCCCGCCGGTTTCTCTCCATCGCCGTCCCAATGGAACCGGTGGAGCAGCCGGTGGACGACCGGCGCCAGCATGATCGCGACCGAGACGAGGAAGATCAAGCCGGCATAGAGGGCATAGAGGCCGGCGAAGACCTTTCCGCCCGGAGTCGCCGGCGACTCGACCGGTCCCATGCCGCCCAGCAGCATCGCGGCGTTGAGGAACGCGTCCCGCCACCCGAGTCGCTCGAAGTGCGAGTAGCCGGCCATCCCCCCGGCCAGCGAGACGGCGACCAGACCGGCCGCGAGGCCGAAATGCCCGCCGAGCCGCCACAGGAACACCCGGCGGGAAGCCGGGGGCGAGCGGCGGCCTTCGTACATCGGGCTCCGCGCCTAGCCGACGATTCCCGGGCCGGCCGTCAAGAGGACAGCACGGTCTCGGCGAGCCGGACCCAGTAGGCTGCGCCGACGGGAAGGATGTCGTCGTTGAAGTCGTAGCGCGGGCTGTGGAGGCCGCGGCCTTCCTCGTCGGGGCCGTTGCCGATGCAGGCGTAGCAGCCGGGCCGGGCCTGGAGGAGGAACGCGAAGTCCTCCGAGACCAGGCTCGGCGGCAGGTCCCGGTGCACGGCCGCCCCGCCGGCGACGTCGGCCGCGACGCGGGCGGCCACCTCCGCCTCCGCGGCCGTGTTCACGGTCGCGGGATAGCGGCGCCGGTACTCGACCGTGGCCGTGGCGCCGAAGGCGGCGGCCACCCCGGCGGCCACCCGCCGCACTCCGTCTTCCACCACCCGACCCACGCCGGGCAGGAAATACCGCGTGCTGCCGCGCAGGCGGACCTCTTCCGGGATCACGTTCCACGTCTCCCCGCCCTGGACCTGGGTGACGCTGACGACCGCCGCCTCCACCGGCGACACGTTGCGGCTCACGATCGTCTGGAACGCGCCGATCATCTGGGCCGCCGCCACCACCGGGTCGACGGCCAGGTGCGGCATCGCGCCGTGGGCGCCGCGCCCGCGCACCACGACCTCGAACACGTCGAAGGCGGCCATCACCGGCCCCGGCCGCACCGCGATGTGCCCGGGTGGCAGCCCCGGCCAGTTGTGGAGGCCGAACACCGCTTCGGCCGGGAAGCGGTCGAAGAGCCCTTCCTCGACCATCACCCGGCCGCCGCCTTCGTTCTCCTCCGCCGGCTGGAAGACGAAGTGCACCGTGCCGTCGAAGCGGCCGCTCTCGGCGAGGTAGCGGGCCGCCCCCAGGAGCATGGCCATGTGCCCGTCGTGTCCGCAGGCGTGCATCGCGCCGGGGACCTGCGAGCGGTGGGGCACCTCGCTCGCCTCCTGCAGGGGCAGGCCGTCCATGTCGGCCCGGAGGGCGATGCCGCGCCGGCCGGAGCCCCGGCGCAGCGTGCCCACGACCCCGGTGCCGGCCAGCCCCGGATGGACGTCGATCCCGAAGCCGCCCAGCATCCGCCCGAGGAACTCGGCGGTGCCGTGCTCCCGGAAGGCCAGCTCGGGACGCGCGTGCAGCTGCCGGCGCCAGGCGGTCATCTCCGGCCGTCGGCCGGCCAGGTCCTCGATCACGCGCGCGCTTCCTTGACTCGCCGGCTCCCGGCGAAGATCATCGCTGGCCACGAAAGAGCCTCCAGTCTACGCCTGCGGCCATGGTCCTGGGGGGCGGGAGGAAACGATGAAGAACGCGGCCCCCTTCACGCTGGCCGTCGCCCTCGCCCTCGCGGTCTGGCCGTCGCGAGATCCGGCGTGGGGCCAGGCCGACCCCGAGGGCCTGAAGATCGAAAGCGGCGTCAAGATGAAGACGCGGGACGGGGTCACCCTGGTGGCCGACATCTACCGTCCCGACGCCGACGGCCGCTTTCCCACCGTGCTCCAGCGCACACCCTACGACCGCCGGGGCGGGCTGGCGGAGGCGCGCGCGCTCGCCGCGGCCGGCTACGTGGTGATCAAGCAGGACGTGCGCGGCCGCTTCGACTCGGAGGGCGAGTTCTATCCGTTCCAGCACGAGGCCGAGGACGGCTTCGACACGGTCGAGTGGGCGGCCTCGCGGCCCTACTCGAACGGCCAGGTCGGCATGTGGGGCGGCTCCTATGTCGGCGCCACCCAGATGCTGGCCGCGATGGCCCATCCGCCCCACCTGGTGGCCATCTTCCCCTACGTCACCGCCTCCGAGTACTACGAGGGCTGGACCTACCAGCACGGCGCCCTGATGCAGTGGTTCGCCACGTCGTGGTCCTCCGGCCTGGCCGTCGACACCCTGCGGCGGAAGGCGCAGGACCGGGTGCAGGAGCGCCTGCGGGGTTGGGAGAAGGAGCGCAGCTCGCCGCTCTCGGGCTACCCGCTGCTCGACCTTCCGGCGCCCGCCGACCTCGCGCCGTATTTCCACGACTGGTTGGCCCACGAGACGAGCGACGACTACTGGCGCAGGGTCAAGGTCTCGGACCACTACCCGGAGATGACCGTGAAGGCCCTCCACGGCGGCGGCTGGCACGACCTCTTCCTGCGCGGCTCGATCGAGAACTACCTCGGCTTGAAGGCGAAGGCCGCCACCGCCGAGGCCCGGGAGGGCCAGCGGCTGCTCCTCGGCCCGTGGGCCCATGCCGCGACCTCGCCGGAGGGCAGGATCGGCGACGTGGTCTTCGGCAAGGACGCCGTGCTGGCGATGACGACGACCCTCCGGAGCTGGATGGACTATGCGCTCAAGGGCGTGGCCAACGAGTTCGCCGCCCGCCCGCCGGTCCGCGTCTTCGTGATGGGCGAGAACGCATGGCGGGACGAGACGGAGTTCCCGCCCGCCCGCGCGCGCGCCACCCGCTACTACCTGCAGCCGGGATCGGGCCGCGCCGACGGAATGCTCGTCGAGAAGGCGCCGGGGTCCGCGCGGGCCCAGAGCTACGACTACGACCCGGACGATCCCGCCCCGACCCTGGGCGGCCGGCTGTGCTGCGGCGACCTCTACCCTCCCGGCCCGGCCGACCAGCGGCCGCTCGAGTCGCGGCCCGACGTGCTGGTGTTCTCGACCCCGCCCCTGGCGCGCGACGTGGAGGCGACCGGGTGGCTCAGCCTGGAGCTCTTCGCCGCCACATCAGCGGTGGACACCGACTTCACCGCCGTCCTCGCCGACGTGGACGAGGCCGGCTACGCGCGCTTCCTCACCGATGGCGTGGTGCGCGGCCGGTACCGCGACTCGACGGCGGCCGCGTCACTGCTCCAGCCGGGCCGGGTCTACAAGTACGCGATCGACCTGTGGGCGACGAGCAACCTCTTCAAGGCCGGCCACCGCATCCGGCTCTACGTCTCGAGCAGCAACTTCCCCCGCTTCGACCGCAACCGGAACACGGGCGAGCCGATCCTGGGGGCCGCCCGCTGGATGACTGCCCACCAGACCGTCTACCACGACCGCGACCACCCCTCGGCCCTGGTGCTGCCGGTGGTTCCACGCTGAGCCGACCGGATTCGGCCATTCGCGTTCCGGGTCTTGACGGCCCACTGACCGCCGAACAGAATCAAAAGTAAACGCAACTATTCGAAAGCGATTCGGCCTTGCGTTGGCAGCCGTTTGGCTGCCCGACGTTTCGAAGGAAAGGAGATGGCGATGAGACCGTCGATCCCTTTGGCGGGTCTACTGGCCGTGTCCCTGGCCGCGGGCGCCCGGACCGCGCACGCCTTCACCTACGAGGTCGGCCCGGGCAAGACCTACGCGAACGTGGGCGACGTCCCCTGGGAGTCGCTGGCGGCGGGGGACACCGTGCTCATCTACTACCGCGCGACGGCCTACAAGGAGAAGTTCGTGCTCGCGCGGGTGGGGACGCCCTCCGCCCCCATCACCGTGCGCGGGGTTCCGGGACCCAACGGCGAGTTGCCGATCCTGGACGGCAACGGGGCCACCACCCGCGCGCAGCTCGACTACTACAGCCGCAGCCGCGGCGTCATCAAGATCGGCGGCTCCACGGTGCCCTTCGCCGACGGCATCACCGTGATGCCGCAGTGGATCACGATCGAGAGCCTCGACATCCGCAGCGCGCGGCCGCCGTACAGCTTCACCGGGCCCAGCGGGGCCGTGGAGAGCTACCCCAACAACGCCTCGACGATCTACCTGGAGTTCGGCGAGAACATCACCGTGCGCAACTGCATCCTGCACGACTCGGGCAACGGGTTCTTCGCCTACTCCAGCGACACCATCGCCACCCGCAACGTGCTCGTGGAAGGCAACTACATCTACGACAACGGCAACGACGGCAGCATCTACGAGCACAACAACTACACCGAGGTCCTCGGGATCACCTTCCAGTACAACCATTTCGGTCCGCTGCGGGCCGGCGCCGGCGGCAACAACTTGAAGGACCGCTCGGCGGGGCTGGTCGTGCGCTACAACTGGATCGACGGCGGCAACCGGCAGCTCGACCTCGTCCATGCCGAGGACAGCTCGATCCTGCGCAACGACCCCAGCTACCGCACGACTTTCGTCTACGGCAACGTGATCCTGGAGCACCCCAACAGCGGCAACAACGACATCGTGCTCTACGGCGAGGACGGCGGCAGCGCCAACAAGTACCGGAAGGGGACGCTCTACTTCTACAACAACACGTTCGTCTCCGACCGCACCGACAAGACGCGTCTGTTCCGGCTGAGCACCAACGACGAGGCCTGCGACGCGCGCAACAACATCGCCTACGTGACCGCCAGCGGCGACAACCTGGTGGTGCTCGACAACTACGGGCGGCTGACGATCACCAAGAACTGGTTCAAGACGGGCTGGACGCGCTCGTCGGTGAAGAGCCCCAAGGGGACGATCACCGACAACGGGACGGTCACCGGTTCGTCGCCGGGCTTCGTGAGCGAGGGCGGCCAGGACTACCACCTGGCCAGCGGCTCGCAGTGCATCGACGCCGGCACCACCCTCGACCCGGCCGTCCTGCCCGCCAACGACGTGGTGCGGGAGTACGTGAAGCACCAGACCAGCGTCGCCCGGGCGGTGCACGGGCCGCTGGATATCGGCGCGTATGAGTTTTGATATCAGCGAACGTACGCGCCGCCGGGCAGCAGGTGGTGGATCGGCCAGTCCTCGCGCAGGCCCTCCACCAGCTGCGCCCAGTCGAGCGCCGAAGGCTCGGCGCCGGGGCCGGCCTCGATCCCGGGCACGGCCTTTGCGACCGCCGCCGCCCACGTGACGGCCGCGCCACGCCCGGAGGCGGCGACCCGGGTGGCGCCCAGCCGCTCGCGGGCGAACCGCGCGGCGATCTCCGCGTCCTCGATCAGCTCCAGGAAATAGGGGCGGCCGGTCAGGAGCGCGTTGTAGACGTGGTTGGCGAGGACGCCGGAGATCGGGCTCACGTAGGCTGCATCATCGTCGAGCTTGGCCAGCTCGGGGTCGTCGATCGAGACCGCCTTGTAGCGCATGCGGTTCTCGCCGAGCGCTCGGCCGTCGAAGGAGACGACCTCCCAGCCTTCGGCGAGGCGGCGCTCGACGTAAGGCCAGTCCTCGGGCCGCACCTTGCCGGCATAGGAGAGGTCCAGCAACACGGGCCCGCGCGGCGCGTCCGCCCGGCGCAGGTGCAGGAGCGGCATGACGAGCCCGCCATGGCGGAGGCGGAAACGGTCGATCACGACGTCGGCCACGTGTTCCGTCCCCGTGGCCTGCCAGGCGATGGCCGGCCCCGGCGTGGAAGCGCCCTCGGAGGCCAGCGGCCAGGTCGAGGCGCCGGGATGCCCCTCCCGGTAGAGGGCGGCGAGGTCGAGCTTCTGGCCGCGGTTCTGGCGGGCGTAGTCGCGGACCAGCTCCAGGAGCGACCGGCCATGAAGGTCGACCCGGACCTGGCCGGAGGGCGTGCACCAGAGCGCCTCCGCCTCCCGGGCCTGGGCCGGGGGAAGGCCGGCCCGGGGCGGCTGCTCGTTGAAGCGGTCCAGGAAGGCGAAGGCCGCCTCCTGGTTCTCGAGCGAGTAGCGGTGCTCGTGGTAACCCTCCGTCATGCCGACCCGGTCGGCGTGGCCGAAGCGCCGGTAGAAGCTGGCCACCTCGTGCAGCGTCTGGCGCGCGCCCTCGATGGGCACGAAGTCCTTCACCGCCGAGGCGACGAAGAGCGGCCGCGGATAGACGAGGAGCAGCAGGCCGGCGTGGTCGACTCCCTCCGACACCAGCCCGTACGGGTCCTGCTCGGGATCGGTGTCGGGGTCCTCGAAGATGCGGTTGGCCATCCGCATGGGCAGCGCGGTGACGTAGCAGGACGGGATCACGACCGTGATGCGCGGGTCGAGGGCGCCGATCCACGCCGACTGCAGCCCGCCCCCGCTGGTGCCCGTGATGGAGATGCGGTGGGGATCGACCTCGCTGCGGGTGAGGAGGTAGTCCACGGCCCGCAGGCCGTCCCACACTTCCCAGCGCAGCAGGCTGGTCCCCGCGAGCACGGCCAGGTTGCCGAGCACGGCGTGCTCGCCGCACACCAGGTTGTAGCGGCTGCGCCCGCGCTGGACGTCCCAGAACTGGCTGCGCTCGCCCTGGCCCACCGGGTCCCAGCAGAGCACCACGTACCCTCGGCGGGCCAGCCTGATGGCGATCTCCTGGTAGGGCGGATGGGCCTTGCCGACCGGCGAGTGGCCGCAGGCGAGCAGCACCGCCGGCCTCGGCCCCGCCGGGGCATCGGGGACGTAGAGGAGCGCGGTGACGTGGAAGCCGGGCAGGCTCTCGAACACGACCTTCTCGATGCGGTAGCCGTCGCCGGCGATCGTTCCCGTGACGCGCGGGGCCAGGGGCGTGCGCTCGGGGGGCAGACCACCGATGAGGTCGACGACCTTCCGGCGCAAGTCGGCCTGCAGCGCGAGGAGGTCGGCTTCGCCGCGCACGGAGGCGAACCGCTCGCGGCGGGCGTCGTCCTGGGCCCACGCCCGCTCGAGCTGGAAGCGCAGGTAGGGCGTGATGCGGGCCCCGGTCTCCGGTGGCGGTCCGAGCACGGTGAGCATCTCGGCGGTCGGCCGCTCGGCCGCCCGAGCGGGGACGGCGGCGAGGACCAGGGCGGCGACCGCGCTCAGCCGCGCCACGCCCGGCCCCCGGGGAACTCGTACTCGTCCAGGGATGCGGGCTTCATGGTGATGCTGTAGCCGGCCGCCTGGGGGGCGAGGTAGCGCGCGTCCTTGATCCGCACCGGGTCCACGAAGTGCTCGTGCAGGTGGTCGACGTACTCCAGCACGTGGTCCTTCAGCGAGCCGCTCACCGCGATGTAGTCGAAGAGGGCGATGTGCTGCACGTACTCGCAGAGCCCGACCCCCCCCGCATGGCAGCAGACCGGCACGCCGAACTTGGCGGCCAGGAGAAGGATGGACAACACCTCGTTGACGCCGCCCACCCGGCAGCTGTCGACCTGGCAGAAGCTGATGGCCCGGGCCTGGAGGAGCTGCTTGAAGACGACGCGGTTGGCGCAGGCCTCACCGGTGGCGACGCCGATGGGAGCCACCGCCCGGGCGATCGCGGCGTGCCCGAGCACGTCGTCGGGGCTGGTCGGCTCCTCGATCCACCAGGGGTCGAAGCGAGCCAGCGCCTTCATCTGCCGGATGGCCTCGCCCACGTCCCAGCACTGGTTGGCGTCCATCATCAGCGTGCGCGAGGGGCCCAGCTCCTCCTTCATCAGCGCGGCCCGCCGCGCGTTGCCGTCGAGGTCCGGGCCGACCTTCATCTTGAAGTGCGTCCAGCCCTCCGCGATGGCCTCGCGGCACAAACGGCGCACCTTCTCGTCCGGGTACCCCAGCCAGCCGGTGGAGGTCGTGTAGGCGGGGTAGCCGTCCCGGCGCATCTCCGCCTCCCGCGCCGGGCGCGTGGGCCCCAGCCGGCGCAGGATATCCAGCGCCTCGTCCGGGCTCAGGGCGTCGGTGATGTAGCTGAAGTCGACGAGCTCCACCAGCCGCTCCGGCGGCAGGTCCACCAGCAGCTTCCAGACCGGCTTGCCTTCGCGCTTGGCCCACAGGTCCCACACGGCGTTGATCAGCGCTCCGCACGCCATGTGGATCACGCCCTTCTCCGGCCCCAGCCAGCGCAGCTGCGCGTCCTGGGTGAGGGCCCGGAAGAAGGCGCGCATGTCGCCGGTGATGGACTCCAGGGTCCGACCCTGCACGTGGGGAGCGAGGGCGCGGGCCGCCGCCACCGTCAGCTCGTTGCCGCGACCGTTGGTGAACGTCAGCCCGTGGCCCTCCAGCCGCGGATCGTCCGTGCGCAACACGACGTAGGTCGCCGAATAGTCGCCCACGTTCATGGCGTCGGAGCCGTCCAGGGTGCGCGAGGTGGGGAAGCGGATGTCGCGGACGACGACGTCGGTGATGGCAGGGGTCATGACTCTCCTTGAGGACGCTCGAGAAGCGCGGCTGACTGGCGGTCGAGGTATACCGTGACCGCCGGATGGCGCTGCAGGATGGAGGCCGGCCGCCCCGGGCTCACCTCCCCGGCCAGGCACTCCCGGACCGCCTTCGCCTTGCGGGCGTCGGGGACCACGCACACGATGCGGCGCGCCTTCATGATCTGGCGGATCGACATCGAGATCGCGCGCTCGGGCACATCCTCCAGGCGCGCGAACCAGCCCTCCCCGAGCTGCTGGCGGCGGCAGGCCTCGTCGAGGCGCACGACGAGGTAGGGCTCCTCGGTCTCGAAGTCGGCCGGGGGGTCGTTGAAGGCGAGGTGGCCGTTCTCGCCGATGCCGACGAAGGCGGCGTCGATCTCGACCATCCGGATGAGGCCGCCCACCCGCCGGGCCTCCGCCGGGGGGTCCGGCCGGTCGCCCTCGATGAAGTGGAAGGCTCCCGGATGCACGCGGTCGACGATGCGCGCCTTCAGGTACCGGCGGAAGCTGGCCGGATGGGTGGCGGGCAGGGCCACGTACTCGTCGAGGTGGAAGAAGACCGTCCGCGGCCAGTCGATGCCGGGCGCCTCGACGAGCGCGTCGAGGAACTCGAACTGGGACGCGCCGGTGGCGGCCACCACGTTCGCCCGGCCCCGGCGGGCGATCGCCTCCCGCAGGGCAGCCGCCGCGTCGGCGGCGGCCGCCTCGCCGAGGGCGGTCTTGTCGGCAAAGACCCGGGTTTGCAAGCGGGAGCTAGCCTACGAGCTTCGGCCCCCGAACGCCAGCCAGGAGCTTCAACCACTCCTTCGCCATCAGGCGGTGGTACGGCTCGGTCATGTGGATCCCGTCGAGGCAGACGAAGCGGTCGCGATCGGGCGCGGAGGCGAGCAGGGGTGCGACCTCGATGAGCGCGCCGCCGGCCTGGCGCACGACGTCCTGCTGGCGGACGAGCTTCGCCGCCTCCTCCGGGTCGTGCACGGCGTCGAACATGTACACCGTCGCCCCGCTCTCGGCGAAGCCCCGGACGAGCGTGTCGAGGGCCTTCAGGTCGTCGTCGGTGCGCGTGAGGACGACCAGCAGCACGAGGTCCGGCTTCCATGCCTTCGCGTCCGCGTAGAAGCTCTTGAGCGCGCGGCTGGCGGTGAGCCCTCCCCCCTGGAACTGCCTCACCTGCACGTTCGGGTTCTCCTGCTGCAGGACGGCGGTGGAGATGGTGACGAAGCTGCCGGGAGACGACCAGTGCCGCCCCATCGTGAACGAGTGGCCGATCACGGCGACGCGCTCCGGAGCGATCCCGCGCAGCCGGGGCAGGAAGGCGTGCACCTCGGGCTCCTGCATCAGCTCCCTGGCCACCACCTGCTCGTCCCGCACGTGGAGCTTCTTCTCGCCCCAGTTCCAGACCTTGCGGCCGGCGATCTGCCATTCGGCGGCGCTCGTCCCCACCGGCGAGGCGCAGGCGAGCGGCTCCAGGCCGCGCCCGACGGCCAGGAAATCCGCGTCGGTCCCCGGCAGGCCGAGCTGGCGCACGTAGACGGGCAGGCCGAGGGCGATGTCGAAGGCGAACTCGTCCTGCAGCAGGTCACCGTCGCGCTCCACCTCCAGGATCGTCTGGTAGAGGTTGGCGATGGAGCGGAGCCGAACTCGCGGCGCGCGCGTGCGAGCGGCGAGGTCGCGGGTGAAGACCTCGACCGGCAATCGCGAATCGAGCCCGAGCGGGGCGGCGAGCAGGGGCTGGACGTCCCGGGCGGGGTCGAACGCGGAGGACCGTCCCTCGACCCATGCCTTCACCGCCCCGAGGTCGGAGCCGAGGAGGGCCGACTGGTGGGCGACGAGGGCCTTGAGGTCGGCTTCGCCGAGCCCGCCCGCGCCGTAGCAGCCGGGGTCGCCCTTGCCCGACTGCCGCGCCAGCAGGACCTGGTAGGCGTGCACGCCGCGGATGTTCGCCTCGACCAGCTTCTCCAGCCGCGATTCGCGGCCCTCCGTCGGAGGGGCCGGCGCGAGGGGAGCGGCTCCGCGGTCCTCGGCCGCGCGCGGATCGCCCGCCGCCGGGCCGTGCCACACGCTGCCCCCGAAGGTCGTCACGTAGATCCGTTCCCGGTCGGCGGGGTCGGGGATCACCCGGTGGCCCCACTTGAAGTTGAAGCCGCGGATGCGGCTCCACGTCTCGCCCCGGTCGGTGGAGCGCCACGCCGCCTGATCGAAGCCGCAGGCGTAGAGCGTCGCCGGGCGGCGCGGATCGAACGTCACGTCGTAGACGTGCTGGGAGCGCGGGAGCACGTTGCGCCAGGTGGCGCCGGCGTTGGTCGAGACGAAGATCCCGCCCCCCGTGTCGTCCTCGCGGCCGGCCACGCCCCAGGCCGAGAGGTAGAGCCGCTTCGCGTCCGTGGGGTCGACGGTGAGGGCGTTGGGCCCGTTGGTGCCCGGCGGCAGCTCCATACGGGTCCAGTGCTCGGCGCGGTCGGTGGAGCGGTAGAGCGCGCCGTCGCCGTCGTCGCCGATGCAGCCCCGCTCGCTCCGCCGCGCGACCACCAGGTACAGCGTGCCGTCGCCGGCCCGCGCGATGCGCCACGCGAAGGGCTGCCGCTGCGTGAGGCCGGCGTTCTTGAGCGCCCAGGTCCTCCCGTCGTCGGTGGACTTGTAGAGGCCGTGGCCGAAGCCGCAGGCGTAGAGCGTGCGCGAGCCCGGGGGGCTGGTCGGGTCGAGCAGCACGTGCGTGACCGCGGTCTCGGCCATGCCCGCGTTCGAGAGCGTCCAGCTCCGCCCGCCGTCGGTCGACGTTCCCACGCCGCCCTTGTACGTGTCGGGATCGGTGCGCCGCCACATCTTGGGACGGGGCAGGTCGTGGGTGCCGCTGAAGGCGCCCCACATGCGCCCCCTCACGTCGGGGTCGAAGGCGACCCAGTACGTGGTGTTGCGCCACGCGTTGGGGATGCCCACCGTAGAGCCGATCCAGGACTCGCAGCCGTCCTCGCTGCGGAAGAGGCCGATGTCGGTGTAGGTGATGAAGATTCGCCGGGGATCGAACGGATCGAAGTGGACGCCGTAGCTGCTCGTGACATCCAGGCCTCGCGTCGTCCAGGCCCCCGCCCGCGGCGCGGAGTGGACCTGGGCCCACGTCTTCCCGCCGTCGAGCGTGCGGTACGTGCGAAACAGGTCGGTGACGTAGCAGATGTCCGGGTCGCCCGGCGCGGCGGCGATGTCGTAGGGCGCGTCGTACCAGATGTCGCGGCCCATCTGCCGCGCCCGCTCTTCGATCCAGGATCCGGTCATGTTCTCGGCCGGCCCATTGGACTCGCGGTGGACGATGCGCCAGGCCTTGCCCCCGTCCTCCGTCTTCGCGACGCCGTTGAAGAGGCCGGCCGGCCCGTCGCCGAGGCGGAGCCGGCGGAAGCCCGCGTAGGCCGTGAGACCGTGGCGGGCCGAGGCCGAGATCGCGTGCAGCTCCGGAGGCTCGCCCTCGCCGGCCTGCTGGAGGGCCTCCCCCAGACCGCCGTTGGCGGCGCGCCACGTCCGCCCGCCGTCTTCCGAGACATGGATGCCCCCGGCCAGCTCGCGTCCCTTCCAGGCGGTCCGGGTGGTGCCGTAGAGGATCGGGCCCTCGGGGCCGTGGCCGATGCTCCCCGAGTCGAAGCGCCCGGCGGGTGGGCCGTCGAAGTGGCGCCAGCCCTCGACCGCGCCCTCCCAGGTCCCCGTCTCGCCGAGGGCGAGCACCTTCCCGTCGGCCACCCAGAGAGCGAACACGCGCTCGGGGGCGGGCGTGGCCACGCGGGCCCAGGTGCGGCCCCGGCCGGTCGAGGCGATGACGACCGCGCCGTCCCGCAGGCGGGCTTCCTCGAGGCTCGGGGACGGCGTGGATCGTCACCCCGCGGTCGCTGGGGTAGGTGGGATCGTCGGTGCTGAACGTCTGGTCCGCGTGGTCGGTGGGGCCGTGCTCCACGGTGTTCTTCGCCGGGTCCGGCCACACCATGCGCCAGCTCCGCCCCGTGTCCTCGCTCCGCCAGAGCGCGCCGGTGCCGGCGTAGATCACGTTCGGGTCCTTCGGGTCGAAGGCGTAGGCGCTGACGACGTCGCCCAGGTTGAACATCCGCCACGAGGCGCCGGCATCGCGGGTCAGGTACGCGCCGGTCATGTCGCACCCCTCGACGACGAGCCGGGGGTCGTGGGGGCTGATGGTGGGCCGCAGCATGGTGCCGCCGCCTCCGGGACCGAGGATCCGCCAGGCGTCGAAGCGCGGCGCGGCGGCCCGCGCCGAGACGAGGGCCAGGGCCAGGCCGGCCGCCGCCAGCAGCGCCGTCCTTCCGGGCGCTCGGATCGTTCCTTCCATCGCGATCTTCCTCATGCGTGATACTCGTTCCTGCGTTCCCTCATGCATTCCATCACCGCCACCGACTGGCGGGCTTCCTCGAGGCTCGGGGACGGCG
>QHVM01000054.1:23717-28748 GCA_003223555.1 Acidobacteriota bacterium
CGGTGCAGCCGCCCGTGCTCGAAATGCCGGACACGGCCGGGAGCGTCCACGGAATCCCAGATGCCGAGGTGCAGCTCGAAGGTATGGTCGCGGGCGTGGAGGGTGGCTCGCTCGACGACGACGCCCGCCAGCGGACAGAAGCCGAGCTGGGCGGTGACGCCCGATTCCATGACCGCGTCGAGGAACACGTTGACCACTCCCGGCCCCACCCCCGCCAGGGGCTGGTAGCGGAAGCGCACCTCGGCGTAGTCGGAGCCGGCCAGGAAGCGCACGGCGTCGACGCCGTGGATGGCGGTGGTCGAGAAGTCGGGATCGCGCCGGTCCACCCGCGCCATCTCGTACCGGACGTGCTGGAGCGGGGATCCGACGTCGTCCAGCCTGCGCTTCAGCTCGCGGACGAGAGGCGCAAAGCGGCGATTGAAGGCCACCTGGTGGACGATGCCCCCCGCGGCGGCGATCATGCGGTCGACCTCGGCCACCGTGCGGCCGGGCGGCTTCTCCAGCAGCAGCGGGAACCCCCACTCGAGGATCAGGCCGGCCAGCTCGCCGGTGCGCTCCACCGGGACGACGAGGCTGACCGCGTCGGGGCGCTCGGCGTCGAGCATCTTCCTCATGTCGGTGTAGGCGCGGGCGAAGCCGAACTGCGCCCGATAGCGCTCCGCCTTGCCCGGGTCGAGGTCGCAGCAGCCGGCGAGCCGGGTCCCCGGATGACGCGCGGCATAGAGGGCGAAGGCCGGGCCGTGGCTGCCCGTTGCGTGCTCGCCGCATCCGACGGTTGCGAGTTTCGTTGTCAGCCCCTCACCCTATCCTGTCCCCGGAGGGAGAGGGTAGCTCAGCGCTTGCGCGGGCCTTCGTCCGGGCCGGTGGTCCTCACGACCTCGAAATCCCGTCCCTCGACCCGCGACAGCGTCTCCAGGCCCTGGAGGTCGAGCCGTCGGTCGGGGGCGATCGACATCAGCCAGTCGCTGCCGTTGTCGGCCATGAACATGCCGTACGTCTGCAAGCCCTTCAGGATCGCCTGGGCGTGGGGAGGGAAGCCCGAGAGGTCGAAGTCCCTGCGCAGCCGGAACCGCTCGCCCATCCGCGGCAGGCTCGCGTCCTCCAGCTTGCTCGCCCAGTGGGTCGCCGGGTAGACGTAGGCGCGCCGCGTGCGGCGGGCCGTGAAGCGCATCGCGTGACGCACCATGCCCCGCGAGATCTCGTCGTAGCGCGCGACGGCGGGGAAGATCGGCAGGCCGGCGGCGTCGGCCGAGGTCCACCGGTCCGGCCGGAGGCGGTTGCTGGTGAGGTCGAAGGTCGAGGCCTGCGAGGCCTCCCAGCCGGTGTCGGTCCGCCGCGCCTGCCAGAACTCGTGGAGGCGCCCGTGGGCCGGATCGACGATGATCAGGTGCCGGTCGCCGGTGCCGTGCCGCTGGATGTCGCCGAGGCTCTGGCCCGGTCGGGGCAGGGCCTTGAGGTCTTCGTTCTTGTGCAGCGGCCAGTTCTCGATCGGCGCGTTGTCGGGCACGGGGAACGGGCCGGGATCCGACTCTTCGGGGTACTCCGTCACCTTCACCGGCACCTTCTTCTGGTCGGGAGGCACGATCACGAAGTTCATGTCCAGGTTGAAGCCGAGAGACTTGTCGGCGCCGATCGAGGCGATGATCGCGTCGGAGCCGGGAAGCACGGGGAGGGCCGAGATGTCCTCGTTCCACGGGTTGTCCCGGGGGAAGATCTGCATGGCCTGGAGGATGCGGTCCGCCTCCGGCGTGTCGAACAGCACCGGCTTGGCGATCGCCGGGAGGCCGGCCAGGACCGCCGCCGCCATCAGCCGTCTCTTCATCGGCTTTCCTCCTGGATCTCTCGCAGCCGCAGGCGCGCGTCCTGGTGGCCGGACCACGGCAGGTGCACGACGCCCGACTCGTCGGCCTCGACCGCCTGCTCCCACATCGGCGTCCCGGGGTTGCGGTTCGGGGTGAGCTGCAGCTCGTAGCGCGCCTGGGGGACGAGGCCGGCCAGCACGAGCTGCGCCGCCCCCACGTCGGGCAACGTGACCTCCCCTCCGGAGAGGCGGTCGTCCTCGGCGTCGAAAAGAGCGAGCACGCCGCCCTCGACGATCGCGCCTTCGAGACGGTATCCCTGGAGCCGCTCGATCCGCCGCGTCCGCGCGTCGCCGGCATCGCCGATCTCCATGACGTGCAGGAAGTGGTCCTCCTTCGCCGGGCGCGCGGGCGACACCTCGACGCGCCAGGCCCCCGGCACCACGTGGCGGGAGTTGCTGGGGGCCAGCCGCTCGAGGTCCTGACCCCAGAACGTCTTCCACATGTGGAGCAGGTCCGGCGCGTCGGGCAGCGGTCCTCCCTCGTAGGGAGGCGGCGGCCAGTCCCGCCCGCTGCCCCAGGGCCCGCCCTTCTCGTCGCCGGGCGTCCAGAACTCCTGGCCCGGCCCGCCGCGCTTGATGACCGCCCCGCCTTGCGGAAGCAGCGAGTGGACGCGCAGCCGGCCCCCGCCGTCCTCGAAGCTGAAGACGGAGCCTTCGATCCTCGGCTCGCTCACGCCGTGGAGGAGCCAGGCCTTGGGGAAGGCGGGGTCGGTGGCGCGGACGCGGTCGAAGACGACGAGCACGCCGTCCTTCGGCGTGTAGACGAGCTCGCGGGTGAAGCGCTCCATCTTCGAGGGGTGATAGGCGCGGGTGAGATCGGCCCGCGCGTAGTCGAAGCGGGCCGGCACGTGCAAGGCGGCCTCCATGCGCGCCACGTCCCACAGGTCGCGGGTGCGGCGGAAGTCCTCCCGGCTGCGCACGGTGTTCCAGTAGCGCGAGGAGTCCATGCGCTGGCCGCCGTCGTTGGCGGCCGGGAGCAGGTTCTCCCCCCAGAAGAACGTCTCGCCCGCACGGTAGACCAGCACCGAGTTATGGGCGACCGTGCGCCGGTAGTAGTTGAGGTAGTGCGGGCTCTCGGTCTCGGTGTAGTCCATGCCGCTGTCGATGGCCAGGTCGCCCCGGTGGTGGACGACGAAGTGGCCCTGGTCGAGGTGGTCGTGCTTGGCGAAGAACGGGCCGGCGTCGAACTCGATCCAGGTCGAATCGGGGCCCCAGCCGTCGCGCATCACGAGGTGGCCGATGCCGCGGAAGAGCTTCGCCCGCGGCAGCTCGGCCTCCGTGGTCGTGGCCGGATCGCGAGGCACGACCTCCGGATCGCTCCACAGGAACTCCAGCACCGGGATCGTCCACTCCCTGGGCACCCACCCGCTCTGGCGCTGGATCCAGGCCGCGAAAGGGTCCTTGAAGCGATGGACGGCGTAGCCGAGCACCACGTTGTCCAGGGCCTGGAGAAAGGGCCACTCGTCGTCGTCGTCCCGGGAGGTCGTGCCGTCGGGCTCCACCTTATATAAGTACGTGTCCCCGCCCATGTGCGAGAAGACGGGATGCCGCCGGGCCGGGTCCTCGCCGGTCATGGTCCGCCGCATCTCCGCCAGCAGGGCCAGGGGCGCGAACGTGATGCGCATGTAGTCCATGGACTCGTGGTAGCCCCCGTCCGGGGTGACCATGTCCGCGCTGTCGAGGACGTTGTCGAGGGCGCGCCGGACCCGCTCGCGCAGGGGGGCCGCGCGGGCCTCGACCGCGGGCTCCCCCTCCACCGCGTAGAGGGAGAGGGCGGCCAGGGCCAGGTAGCGGACGAAGTGGTTGTGGTAGGCGACCGCGCCGGGGTCGGCCAGCAACGGGTTGGCCAGCTCGCGCTCGGCGCCGTCCACCAGCTCGCGGGCGACGCGCTCCTTCAGCGCGTCGTCGAATCCCGGGTAGCGGTAGAGCCAGTCGAAGGCCAGGGCGAAGCGCAGGTACTCGAGGTAGAGGCTGGAGCCTCCTTTCGTCGGCGGATGCGCGCGGCGCAGCTCCTCCAGCGCGCGGCGGGCGGCGCCCTCGTCGCCGGTGATCGCATAGCCCAGCGCCCAGCCGGGCAGGTCGTCCGAGGGTCGCGCGCCGGAGGCCCTGCGCGCGCGCAGGATCGGCAGCCCGCTGAAGGGGTCGCGCTCGGCGATGAGCAGGCGCGGCCGGGCGGGCCGGGCGGCCGGCTCCGGCGCCCGGGCCCTCGCCACGGCCGGCGCCGGCCCGCCCGTCCGGGTCCGGGCCGCGATCGCGTCGGCCAGCTTGCGACGCGCCTCCTCGAACGCGTCGCCCGTCTCGGCGAAGCCCACCGTCTCCCCGGCGTCGGAGAACATCCGCGGCACCACTGCGCCCAGCGCCGCCTCGACGGCGTCCGTCAGCCCGAGCTGGCGGGCCAGCGTCAGGTACTGGTGGTCCTGGAGGCCCCGGCGGAAGTTGGCGAGCTGGATCGTGCCCACGGGCCCCGGCACTCCGCGGTCCTCGGCGGGATGGAGCTTCTCCTCGCCCGGGTAGAGGAGCACGCCGTCGCCGTTGAGGATGCCGAAGTCCTCCTTGTTGGGCTGTCCCCGATTGTCGAAGGTGATGGGGTCGGCCCACACGTCCTGGTTGCGCTGGCCCTGCTTCTGGGAGTTGTGGCGCCAGTGGACCCCGTGCCAGTAGAAGTACACGTCGACGTGGTGCTTGAAGCAGCCCCAGATGGTGGCCCGGGGATCCGTGGCCGGCGCGTCGATCGTCATCGCGCCCGCCGCCGGCCGGCCGCCGTTGTAGGTCCAGTAGCGGCGGCCGCGCGCGCGCTGCTCCTCCGCCCGGGCGATGTCGTAGTACTGCGGCGCTGCGCACCAGATGTCGATCGCGCCGTCCAGCTCCTTCACCCAGTGCTTGGTGACGAACACGGGGAGCCGCCGGCCGGGCCCCGGGTTCGAGTGGACGTTGTCGGCGAGCATCCTGATCTCGGGGAACTGGGCCGGCCGGGGCTCGTCGGGCATGTAGAGGAACGTGATCGCCTTCGGCAGCAGGGCGGCGAGGAGGCTCATCCAGGCGTCCGCGCGCCGCCACGCCGTGGCCCGGTCGTCCCAGCCCCGGCCGGGGCCGTAGAACGAGGCGGGCGCGATCCGGTTGCCGACCCCCTCGCCGGGTCCCTCGTAGCCGCGGGCGCGCGTGAAGTCGGA
>QHVM01000054.1:28786-61081 GCA_003223555.1 Acidobacteriota bacterium
AGGTTGCGGCCCTGATAGAGCTCGGCCTGGTCGGGCTCGTAGTACACCATCGCGTCCATGCTGTTCGCGTCCGGCAAGGTGAAGTCCATCAGCTCCAGCTCCACCGGCACCCCCCGCGTCTCGCCGTCCGCCTTCAAGGCGAGCGCGCCCTCGTAGATCCCGGGCCGCCGGCCGCGGCCGGTGTAGACCTCGATCCAGACGGCCTGGCTCCGGCGCGGCGCCACCTTCAGCGGGAAGCCTCCCCGCCCGGCCCGGGCGTTCTCGGGCACCAGCTGCACCGGCTTCCAGCCCGTGAGGTCCTTCGGGGACGCCGGGCTGTCCGGCTTCCAGGCCCAGTCCGCGTGCGTGGGCTGCGTCACGTTCATGTAGTGGACCGAGAAGAGCTGGATCGGCCGTCCCACCGCGTCGGAAGGATCGGCGGCCGGCGGCGCGTAGGCGATGCGACCTTCGCCGCCGCGCCGGCGCAGCCCGGGCATCGACGCGGACAGCGCGCCGATGCCCTTCGCGTCGGCCTCGACGATCACCTGGACGGCGATGACCTCGTTGCCCGCGCCGAAGAGCCGGATGGTCTTTCCGTCCCACGCCGAGTTGCGGCCCTTGGCCGGATGCGCGAGGTCGTCCTGCTTCACCTTCTCGCCGTCGTTCACCGCCCAGACGGCGGCGACGCCGGCCTCGGCTCGGGCGGTCGCCAGGGCCGAGGCCAGCGCGAGGGCGGCCGTGGCCGCCCTACTGGATCTCATAACAGCCGATGTCGGGCCGCGCCGACCGCGCGCTGCCCCGGATGTCGTCGGCCGGAGCGTGGGCGGCGTCGGCGTTGTCGATGAGAGGGCTGCCCGCCGCCGCGTTGCCGTAGGTATCGGCCAGCCTCAGGAACACCTGGCGGATGGTCGTGGACCCGTCGGCGAACGTGCCGGTGGCGGGGTTCCACCGGGGCGTCCCCGCCGGGGCGGGGTTCGTGAGCAGCGGGTCGGCCACGCGGCGGGCGGGGTCGTCGGTGTAGTTGATCATGTCGGTGGCGTCGGTCGGGATCGCCGCTCCTCCGTTCCAGTACAGGTTGTTGCTCAGCACGTAGGAGGCGGTCTGGCCGAAGGGCGTGTCGTCGAAGTCGTTCATGGTCCCGGTCGGATCGGCCCACACGTTGTTGTACATGAGGATGTTCTGGTTGGGGGGGTTCTGCTTCTCGTCGTTGAGGCGGAACGCGTAGGAGACCGCGGGCAGGTCGCCGCTGACCGTGTTGTTGCGGAAGGTCACGTCCTTGCACCCCTTCACGCCGAAGGGCGCCCGCATCGTGAAGGGCGAGTTGCCGAGCATCAGGTTGTTCTCGATGAGCACGCTGAACGCCTCGAAGTTCCTGGTCCCGTCCTCCCCGCACAGCACGAAGTTGTGGCCGGTCGTGCCCTCCCAGTGCAGGAACACGTTGCGGCGCACGGTGATGTTGCGGCTGCCGAGGTAGGCGTCCCGGCTGCCGTTGCTGTCCTTGATCACGATGAAGCTGCTCGTCGAGCTGTCGTTGACGCGCCCGCTGCCCTCGAAGTCGTTGAAGAACACGTTGTCCTGGACGGTGACGAACTCCTCGCTGTTGATGTCCATGTGCTCGTCGGAGCCGGTCTGGTTGTAGAACATGTTCCCCTGCACGGTGATGTTGACCGCCGAGTTGTTGATCTTGAGCAGGTCGTTGTCGAAGCTGTCGTGGATCACGTTGTTCTGGATGACGATGTCGTGCACGGCCTTGTTCCCCCCCCCGTCGATGTGGAACACGATGGGGTTGCGGGTGCCCGGCACGTGGGCGATGTCGAAGCCGTCGAAGGTGATGCCGGCGGCGGGGCTGGTGTTCCCGAAGGAGGTCACCACCTGGTCGTTGTTTCGCAGCGCGGCCTGGTACGGCACCTCGGCGCGGATCGTGCAGCCGAGCGTGCAGACCCTCTGCAAGCGCACCCGGCCGTTGTAGGTGCCGGGGCGGACCAGGATCGTGCTCCCGTCGGGGATCGCGCCCAGGGCGTGCTCGATGGTCGCCCACGGCTTCATGAGGCTGCCGTCGCCGGTGGTGTCGCTGCCGTAGGTGGCGACGTAGTACGTAGTCGATTGGCTGCGGCCGGGCGGGGGGCCCGTCAGCGCCAGGAGCCCGATCAGGGCGAAGGGCAGGACACGGGCGGGAACCGTTTTCGCGTTCATCGCATCCTCCTTGACGCTACTGCTGGTTGGCCATGGCCCACGACAACGCCGCCGACGGACGGTGCTCCCAGCCGTACTTGCGCCAGGGCGACACGCGGTAGGCGGCCAGGCCGGAGGCCGGCGCATCGGGCCGGATCCAGTAGTTCACGCCGATGTCGTAGGTGAAGTAGAGGTCGGTGGCCCGCTGGGTGAGCACGGGGTCGGGCGTGCCCAGCACGGCCGCGAAGTAGCCGGCCCACGCGGTGGCCGCTCCTACCTCGAGGGCGTGCTCCTCCATGTACTGCCGGCTGCGCATGTCGATCGTGCCGTCGTAGCGGGTGAGGTAGTCGGCATACCACAGCGGGCCGCTGTAGTTGTCGTACTGGTAGGCGGTGTCGGCGCGGGTGGCCGTCTTCTCGAAGTTGCCCATGCGCTTGATGAAGCTCGCCACGCTGACGTCCTCGCTGACCGCGTAGGTCCGCAGCATGGCGTCCACCAGCAGGACGCTCATCCAGGGCGAGGCCAGGTAGGCCTTGCGGGTGCCCTCGCTGTGCTGCGCTCCCGTGTGGTACAGCCCGCCGTCCACGCGTGGCGACGGGATCTGTCCATCCGCCCCGTTCTGGTGCCAGATGTAGTCGCCGTAGATCGTCTGCAACCCCGCCTTGTACGCGTCGCCCAGCACCTCGTAGGCCACCACGTTCGCCAGCAGCTTGAAGGCCGCGTGACGCTCGGTCCAGAAGCCGAGGCTGGGGCTCCAGCGGCTGGGGAACGAGGCCAGGGAATTGACGACGAGGGGGATCTTCGCGCGCGGGTTGTCGTCCCCGGTCAGCCAATGGCTGTAGGCGAGGCACTCGTTGTAGCTGTACTTCAGGTCGGTCGGGTTGAGGTCGAACCGGCCATTCGCGTCGAGGTGGTTGTCGTAGAAGTCCCCCGCCCGCACCGCTTCCCGCAGCGCCTTGAAGAAGCCGCTCCGGAAGTAGAGCACGTAGAGCGACGCGGCGCGGTCGTAGAGCCAGGGCTCGTAGTCGGTCTTGTACGGGCAGTAGTTCTTCGCCGCGACCCGGGGGTCGTCCTCGTTGACGAGGGTGAACGAGTTGTTCTTCGCCGCGTGTTGCTGCTCCTCGAAGCCCGGCCAGTGCTCCACGGCGTCCATGGCGTAGGGATCGTCGCGCGCTTCGGCGACCCCGGGGTCGAAGGCGTCCATCCGGGTCAGCTTCAGGACGCCCTCGGCGAGATGGTCGGGAGGCAGCACCGCGTACACGTCCGGCTCGTAGACGCCGTCGGCGGCCACGTAGCTGCCCGAGGTGACGAGGTGCCATGCGGTCCGCGGATTGGTGAAGCTGGGCCGGCTCTGGGTGCGGCTCGTGAGGCCCCACTCCACGGTGACCGTCTCGAAGCTGGGATAGGTCACGGCGAAGGTGTATTGGATCTGGACGCGGGCCACGCGCACCGACTGGCCGTCCAGGGCGGGATTGGTCGTGTGGCGCCAGGGCGTGAGCTGCTCGACCCAGGCCGCGACCTCCGACCCGCTCTTGAGGACGCGGACGTTGGCCAGGCCGGCCACGGTGACCGAGCCGCGCGGGAACGGCACGCCAAGGGTGACGAGCTTCGCCACGCCGGGCGCCACGCTCTCGGTGGGGTACAGCTTGACGACGATGCTCCCCGACGGCTGGGCGGGAGCCAGGAACGGCTCGGCCGCGAACGCCGTTCCAGAGGCGAGGAGCAGGAGACAGGAAGCGACGAGCCGGGCCCCGCGCCCGGCGGAGGGACATCGTTTCTGGGCCATGTTCACTCTCCTTTGTGACGTGAGGGCTCGTTGCCGCGCTCGTCGGCGGAGGCGAGGGCGCCGATGTCGGCGCGGGTCCGCCGGCGGCCGGCCAGGTCGCGGGGCGGCGTTTCCGTGGGATCGCCGCGGTCGCCGAGGAGTCGCGAGCCGGGCCGTGGACGGAAATCGGGCCGGTCCGGGTTCAGCCGCCACCAGTGCCCCTCGACGACGACCCACGGCTGCTCGCCGTAGCGCACGAACTCGGAGGCGAGCTGGGCGCGGGTCAGGCCCACCACCGAGTGGCTCCGCCCGTCGTCGTCGAGGCTGACGGCCAGGACCTTGAGGCTCTCGGCCATCGGCACCCGGCCCGTCTCCCCCCCGGCCACGTAGGCCACCCGGCCGGCGACGTTGAAGCCGGAGTCCAGCCGGTAGACGCTGGTGTTGAAGACCTCGATCGACGGACCGGCGTCGTTGATCACCACGTTGTTGCGCGCGCGCATGCCCCAGCTCCCGTTGCGGACGTGCAGCGCGCCCCGGCCCGGGTTGGCCATGAGCACGGTGTTGTTGCGGACCACGTTGGAGTGGCAGCCCCAGAGCGGCAGGTCGTCCGGGCCCTTGACCGCGTCGGGGGCCGACGGACCGGGGACGGCGTAGGCGGCGTCGTAGGGGTTGGCATCGTCCCACTGGGCGATGCCGTGGTTGAAGTTGCCGTAGATGAGGTTGTTCTGGACGAGCGACTCCTGCAGCGCGGCCAGGTTCAGCGAGCCGCCCCCGCCCTGGCCGTTCTCGTTGACGACGTTGTCCTCGATGATGAAGTTGATTCCCTTGCCGTCGGGGAAGTTGTTCTCGCCGAACAGCTCGGTCGCCCGCTTCAGCAAGGCGAGCGCCCAGGCCCGCGTCGGCTCCTCCTTGGGGAAGCCGCGGAGAGCGGGGTGCTTCAGCACCTCGCGGAACGAGCTGACGGGGTCGATGTTGCACTGCAGGCCGCCCGAGCGGCTGCCGAAGAAGACGTTGCGGCGGATGACGTAGTCGTCCGAGCCGTCCGACGCGTAGCCGGAGTGCTCGTCCTTCGAGAACGCGAAGAGGCTGTCCTCGATGAGCACGGTGTGGGTGTCGGTGGAGTGGAAGCCCCACTTGCGGTGGTGATGGGAGAAGTTGCGCACGAGGGCGATGTGGTGGGACAGCCGGGAGCTGCGGCCGAAGTCTCCGTCCATCATCACCCCCGCCCGGGGGCCCTGGGCCGGGCGGTCGGGAGAGTTGCTGCCCGCGATCTCGAAGCCCTCCAGGATCGCGTGGTGGGCGGAGCGGAACAGGACCATCCATTCCGGGTCGGGGCCGGCGCGGTCGATGGTGACCGCTCCCGGCACGCCGAGGGCCTTGAAGTGGACGTATCGGAGGTCGCCCGCGTCGGGCTTGTCGTCCAGCACGAAGCCGGCGTAGGCGCCGGGAGCCACCGCGACGAGGTCGCCGCCGCGGGCGGCGTCGGCCGCCTCCTGCAGGGTCGCGAGCACGCGGTCGACCCCGTACGTCCGGGCCGGGCCGGCGGGCGCCCCGTCGCGCGCGTTGAGGTCGATGGGGGCCACCCGCAGCGTCCGGGAGGGCGAGGGCGACGTGTCCACCAGCAACACGCGCGGGTAACGGTCCTGCACGCGGAAGCTGCGCCGGACCCACTCGTCGGAGTCCCGCGTCTTCACGAAGACCGGGCTCGGAAGCGGCGCGGCCAGCACGAGGCCGACCAGGGCGGGGATCATGCCGCCTTCCCCTCGGCCCGGGCCGGCGCGCCGCGCACGAGCGCGAGCGCGGCCGCGATCGCGAGCGTGATCGCGGCGTACACGATCACCGTGGCGCGCTCGCCCGGCCGGGCGTAGACGACCAGGAACAGGCTGGCCAGGCCGACCCCGGCGGTCATTCGCGCCAGGAAGCGGAACACGGCCGCCGTCGGGTCGGGGACGTCGTGCAGCTCGGCGGCCACGTCCACCGGAGTGTCCAGGCGGCGGAACAGCGCCTCGCGGCGGGCGGTGGGGGCGCGGCCGGGCACCAGCGCCGAGGCCAGGAACACGCCGAACGAGGAGGGGATGATGATCGCCACGTTCTGCACCAGCGTCCACTGGGCGACGAACGCGCCGTAGCAGCCGAGCGCCAGGCCGACGGCGAACGACGCCAGGCCCGACCAGCTCGGGGTGCGCCGGACGACGAGGCCGAGGAGCGCCGGCGGGCCGTAGGCCAGCGACATGACGGTGTTGAAGGTCAGCATCACCTCGAAGATGCTCGCCCCGCGCGCGGCCATCGCGGCCGCGACCGCGGTGATCGCGGCCCCCACGCCGAAGGTGGCGATCCAGCCCACGATCAAGAGCTCCCTCTCCCCGGCCTTCCGCGCGAACAGCGTCTGGTAGATGTCCTTGGAGATGACGGCGGAGTGCATGTTGAAGAGGCCCGAGAGGCTGGACATGGTGGCGCTGAACATCGCCGCGAGCATGATGCCGACGAGGCCGGTCGGCAGCAGCGTGAGCGCGGCCACCGCGTAGGAGGCCTCGTGGGGGTTGGCGTAGCCGGGCCACAACGCGTGCAGGTCCGGATACAGGACCCGCATCGCGAGCGGGGGCACGAACCAGATGAAGGCCCCGACGAGGAAGAGCCCGAAACAGAGCAGGGCGACCTTCTTCGCCGAGCGCTCGTCGTCCACGCTGAAGTAGCGCTGGGCCATGGCCGCGGTGTTGTAGCCGAAGCTCACCATGACCGTCCAGGAGAGCACGTAGATCCAGCCCGGGCCGGGATGGGAGAGCGACTTCATCTCGGGGGGCAGCGCGGCCAGCAGGCCGCCCAGACCGCCGACGCGGGCGAGCGAGGCGAAGAACATCACGAGCGTGAACGGCATGAGGATCACGGCCTGGAGGAAGTCGGTGATGACCACCGCCCACAGCCCGCCCACGACGCAGTAGGCGAGGATCACCGCCCCGCAGCCGACGATGGTCCAGGTGAGGGGAAGGCCCGAGGTGGAGGCGACGAAGAGCCCCAGCCCGTAGAGCATGCTCGCCCCGGTGAAGAGCTGGAAGAACACCGTCGTCCATGAGAAGGCCTGCCGCGTGCTCTCGTCGAAGCGCTCCACCAGGTACTCCATCACGGTCGAGATGCGGGCCCGGCGCCAGCGCACGGCGAAGACGAAGTAGCCGAGCAGGAACGTCACCGCGTTGCCGATGTAGAGAAGGATCGCCACCACGCCCTGCTGGTAGGCCAGGCCGGCCGCCCCGGTGAACGTCCAGGCGCTGAACCCGCTCATGAACGAGCTGAGGCCGGCCACCAGCCACGGGATCCGGTTGCCGCCCTTGAAGTAGTCGGACGCTCCGCGGTTGAAGCGCGCCGAGTAGAAGCCGATCGCGAGCATGAGGGCCATGTAGACCGCGATCACGACGTAGTCGACCGTGGAGGCGGTCTTCACGGCTCCGCTCCTTCGAGCGCCCTCCGGCTCAGGAAATGGGCGAGGCGCACGTCGGGAAGCATGAGCGCCCGCTGGAAGCGCTCCTTCGCCTCCTCCTCGCGCCCGAGCGCTCGCAGCGTCATGCCCTGCGCGTGCGCCACCGCGCCGGGAAAGTTCGTCCCCCCCGCCAGGAACGCCTCCGACTGGGCGAGAGAGTCCTCGAGGCGCTTCCGCCACGCCGCCTCGCCGGCGCCGCCGAGCTTGCGCGCCGCGAAGTACGCGTAGGGGAGGGCGCGGAAGAAGGCGTCCCTGGCCTCCGTGGCCTTCCGCCAGTGCTCCTTCGCCTCGGCGTCGTGGCCGGCCGCGGCCTCCACGACGCCGAGCAGGTACTGGCTGCGCGGCGCGGCCAGGAACGCCTCGAGGCCGTCGTGGGTGAACGACAGCCCCGGCACCTCGCGCCCGAGGCCGCGGGCGATCGCCACCGCCTCCTCGGCCCGGCCGGCGCGGACCCGGTCGAGCGCCTTCTGCAGCTCGACCTCGAGGTAGACCTGGCGCACGTTGGTGCCTTGCTCGGCGCGGGGGAAGAAACGCCCGGCGAAGAGCGCCTCCCCCTCGTCGGCGCGGCCGCCCTCGGCGAGCGCGAGAGCCAGCTTCTGCACGAGGCTGGGGGGCATCGTGGCCCGGTCGGGATAGCGCGAGAGGGCCGCGATGCGCTCGGCGGCCGGCCGGCCGAGGATGCTCATGGCCTGGTCGACGCCGAGGTACAGGTCGAGGTTGGTCGGATCGGCGCCCATGCCCTCGAGGAAGACCTCCAGCGCCGCCCTGGCGTCGTGGCCCACCTGCAGCAGCGTCAGGCCGAGGTTGCGGTGGAGGACCGGGATCTTGCGGTCGAGGCGCCGCGCCTGCTCCCATTCCTTCTGGGCGGCCTCGGCCATGCCGCCCGAGAGATAGAGCGAGCCGAGGAGGTAACGCGCGGTGGCGTCCTGGGGGTCGGCCTCCAGCGCGGCGCGGAGCACGGGGAAGCTCTCGGGCCGGCTCGGGAACACGTAGCGCGTCGACATCCTGGAAGCCGCCGCGAAGTCGGCCGCGCCGGACTCGCCCCGCTCCTGCCGGCAGTAACCGCGGTAGTAGGCCACCTCGGGGTCGTCCTGGGGCGCGGGCGCGCCCGGCTCGGAGTAGACGCCGGCGCCTTTCGGGTAGCGGCGGTCGAGGAGGTCGAGGGCGTCGTCCCAGGCGCCGAGCGCCATGTAGGCCACGGCCAGGTTCAACACGCGGTCGGGATCGCCGGCCAGGTGCGTCCAGAGGGCCGGGTCGGAGGCGCCGAGGCGCTGGGCCTCGTAGCGCAGGCTGGAGCGGGCGGGGTCGACGCGCCGCCAGGCGCGGACGCGCTCGCGCGCCTCGGCCAGCCGGCCGGCGCGGCGCAGCAGCGCGACCTCCATCGCCCCCGCGCCGGCCTTCGCGGCGTCACTGTGGCTCGCGTCGAGCCGGGCCAGCTCGAGCAGGGCGGCGGCGCGGAACGCGCGGAAGTGCTGGGCCTTCTCCCACTCCGCGCGCGCCTTGCGCTCGTCTCCGCGCCGGGCGTACGCGAGGGCGAGGTAATGCTGAAGCTCCGCGTCGTTGGTCACGCGCTCCGCGGCGGCGCCCAGCAGCGCCACCGCCTCGTCGTATCTCTTCAGCCCGACCGCCAGCCGTCCGGCGGCCTTCTGCAGCGCGAAGCTGCCGGGGAACCGTTTCCGGCCCGCCTGGTACGTATCCCAGGCCCCGAACAGGTTGCCGTCGAGCTCCTGGTCGGTGCCGAGCCGCAGGAAGTCCTCGTCGGTGCGCTTGTCCGGCGGGGGATACTCGTAGGCGGGCTGCGGGCCGAGCTTGATCTCGCCGGCGGGCGTGAAGTCGAACTGATCCTCGGTGTGGGCGAGCAGGACCTTGCCCGCGCCGTCCGCCACCTCCACCGTATAACGCTGGGCGGCGGAGAGGCCGGGGAACGTCTTCGTCAGCGCGCCGGACGGCGTGAGCGTCAGTGGAATGGAAGCGGCGACCGCGTCGCCGTCCTTCACCCGCAGCGTTCCGCCCCGCACCGTGCGGTTGACGTTGACGCCGACCCTGAGGTCGGCCGCGCCGCCGGCGGTGGACCCGCGGGTCATGTACACGACCGCGTCCAGGTTCGCCCGCGTGATGCCGCCGATCTCGCGCACCGGCATCCAATACTCGCTGAACTGGACGGATTCCTGCGGCTGCAGGAATCCGTAGGTCTCCTGGTTGCGGAAGATCCCGGCCTGCACCTCGACGTACGCGCTGTCGTCGTCGGAGAGGGCCTTGCGCCAGTCGAGACCGTCGGCGTCGGCCCCCCACGACCAGAACTTCTTGGCCGGCGCGTCCATCGGAGAGGAATAGTGGACGGAGCCGGCGCGGGTGCGGGGATGGTAGACGCCCATGTACGGCTCGCGGCTGCCGTGGCTGAAGAGGGAGACCGGCCCGTAGATGTGGTTCCCGGGCCGGGTCAGGTCGACACCGGCCATGTTCACCGGCCAGGTGTCCACGTCCCGGAACCCGTGCGAGGCCGTGAAGCGCTGCGGGTAGTGGATCCGGCTGTCGTCCCAGACGCGCACGCCGGCGTTGCTCCACCAGTAGAAGCGGTGGCGCAGGGAGGTGGGGTTCTCGAGGATGATCGACTGCTCGAGGAGCGAGCGGCCCGGCCGCAGCGTCAGCCCCACCCGCCACCGCATGCCGTACACGCGGTCCGTATTGCCGATCCACACCGATGCGCTGCCGTCGGGGTTGGTGGTGGTGGCCCAGTCCACCGGCGAGACCGTCACCCAGTTGTGGGAAACGGGGAAGTTGAACTCGATGCCGAGGGCCACCCACGAGCCGCGGTAGCTGACCTGGGCCTTCTTGAGCGCGGTCTGCGCGTAGAACATGTCGGCCCCGTTCGCCTTGTCCACGCAGTTGTAGAGGTGGCCGCCGAGGTCGGGCATCACGACGCAGCGCAGGTACTCGTTCTCGAGGTTCAGCGTGCGCCATCGCTGCACGGAGCGGTGGTCGGTGAGGTTCTCGCGGATCGTGTAGGGATAGTTGAAGCGGCGGGTCTGGAAAAGGTCGAAGGGCGGGTTGAAGTCGGGCAGGCCCTCCTCGTAGGTGGGGATGTCCATCGTCGCTTCCCACACCCGCACCGCCGCCGCCGGAGCCGGCGGCCGGGCGGCCGCCGCCTGGGCGGCGAAGGCCGGCCCAGCCACGGCGAGGAGCGCCACCGTCCGAGCGATGAGCGTCTTCATGAATCCGTCCTTTCCACGAGGGCCGCCGAGTCCTCGTCGAGCATCAGCGTCGCGTGGGGGTGGCGCCTCAGGACCGACGCGGGGCAGGCCCTCGTGACCGGGCCGTCAAGGGCGGCCCGGATGGCCGCCCGCTTGGCGGGACCGGGCACGACGGCGACCGCCCGCGGCACCGCCATGATGAAGGGAATGGTCAGGGAGAAGGCGGTGCGCGGCACGTCCTCCAGGCGGGGGAACGAGCCGTCGTGGACCTGCTGGCGGCGGCAGGGCTCGTCCAGCTCCACCACGCGGACGTCCGTCTTCTCGGCGAAGTCGCAGACCGGCGGGTCGATGAAGGCGAGGTGCCCGTTTTCGCCCACCCCGAGGATCGCCAGCCCCGGCCGCTCGCGCTGGAGGAGCGCGGCGTAGCGGGCGCACTCGCCGGCCTGGTCGGCGGCCTCGCCGTCCAGGCCGTGGAAGGCGCGCACCGGCACGTGGTCGAAGAGGCGGTCGGCGAGGAAGCGGCGGAAGGATGCCGGGTGGCGCGGCCCGATGCCCACGTACTCGTCGAGGTGGAAAGCGGTGAGCTTCCGCCACGGGAGGGTGGCCTCCACCCGCAGCGCCGCCAGCAGCTCGTTCTGCGACGGCGCGGAGGCGAAGACGACCGCCGCGCGGCCGTCGCGGTCGACCATCTGCCGGATGCGCGCCGACACAAGCGCGGCCGCCGCGCGTCCCACCGCCGGCCGGTCGGGATGGACCTGAACCGCCAGCCGGCCGCGGCCGAGATCCCGGGACGGAGCCTCCGCCGGGGTCGATTCGTCCTCGCCCCGCGCGCGGCGCAGGGCCGCCGCCGCCCAGCCGGCGAAGCGGGGCAGCGCCACTTCCGGCTCCTCTATCGCGGGATGCCACCGCTTCTCCCACTCGAAGGAGACGAAGCCCTCGTAGCCGGCGCGATGGAGGAGGGCCAGGACCTCGTCCGCCGGGAACTCACCCTCGCCAGGAAGCGCCGGCGTCCAGCCGCCGCCCGCGGCACCGCGCCCTTCCGCCCGCCGCAGGTCCTTCAGGTGGACGTGGCGGATGCGCGAGCCCAGCCGGCGCGGGCCCTCCGCCGGCGGCTCGCCCTGCTCGAACGCGTTGGCCGGATCCCACACGACACCCGCGCGGGGCGAGCGCACAAGCTCCAGCACCGACCGCGTCTGGGCGGCGCAGGCGAAATCGCCGTGCGACTCGAGCCACACCTCCACCCCCGTGTCGCGGGATTCTGCGGCCAGCGCCTCCATGGCCTCCACGATCCATTCCCGCGTCGCGGCGAGGTCGGCCCCCGGCTGCACCCGGTCGCCGAAGACCCGGATGCCCGGTGCCCCCAGCCGTGCCGCCAGGTCCAGGCTCCGCGCCGCCTCGTCGCGGGCGCGGGCGCGGACGGCGGGGTCCGGATCGTGGAAGAACGAGCGCGTGTCCACGCAGCTCACGGAGAGGCCGGCGTCGCGGAGCCGCTCCCGCGTCTGCCCGAGGCCGCTCCCGCTCAGCTCGGGGCGGCGCCAGAGCGCATCGTCGCCTTCCAGGAAGCGCAGCTCGACGCCGTCGTAGCCCTCGCGTCCGGCGACGTCGAGGACACGTTCCAGGCTCCAGGACGGGCATCCGAGGGTGGAGAAGCTCAGCTTCACGACATCCGCTCCAGCATCGCCGTCGTCACCCGGTTGCGCACGGGACGGCCGCTTGCGAAGCGCTCGAGGTCGTCCAGCACGACGTCCGCCATCTGCCGCCGGACGGCGGCCTGGGCCGAGCCCACGTGCGGCGTCAGCACCGCGCCCCGGGCCCGCCGCAGCGGGTGGCGCAGGGGCAGCGGCTCCAGCGGATCGGTCACGTCGAGGGCGCAGCGCAGGCGGCCGCGGCCCACCTCGCGGGTGAGGGCGTCCAGGTCCAGGAGGCCGCCGCGGGCCACGTTGATCACCGTCGCGCCGTCGGGCAGGCGCGCGAGGGCGCGTGCATCGATCATGCCGCGCGTCTCGTCGGTGAGGGCGGTGGCCAGGACGAGGAACGGAGACGCCGCCAGCACGCGCCGGAGCGGCGCCAGGTCCGCCCCGTGGCGGCGGACCTGGGCGCGGGAGGCGTAGGGGTCGTGGACGAGCAGCCGGACGCCGAAGGGGCGGAGCAGCTCGGCGACCGCCTGGCCGATGCGGCCGAAGCCGACCAGGCCCACCCTTCGCCCCCGCAACGTCTCGTCTCCCGCGCCGCGCGTGTGCAGGCGCGTGTAGACGCGGTTCGAGGGCCGGCGCAGCGCCTCGCGGTAGGCCTCGAGGTTGCGGGCCGAGTGGAGGAGCAGCGCCACCGCCAGCTCGGCCACGTAGGGGGCCATGGGCGCGGCGGCGTTGGTGATGGTGAGGCGCTCGAAGAGCGGGCGCGCGAAGCGGCCCTTCACCTCGCCGCCGCAGTGGGCGACGAGCCGCAGGCGCGGAGCCGACTCGGGCAGCGACGCGTCGAAGCGGGGGCTGTCCCAGGTCGTGAGGAGCGCGTCGGCCTGCGCGAGCAGGGATCGCACGGCTGGGGTGAGCGAGCGGGCCCCGGTCCGCCGCCAGCGGTAGAGCCGGGACAGCCGGCTCCGCCGCGCCGCGTCGAAGAAGGAGCCGAAGAGCGCCTCCCCGGCCAGCGCAACCAGGAACGGCCGCGACCTCGTCAAATGACCTTCACCACGCCCTGCCCCGAGCGCGCGTCGTTGCGCACGAGCAGCAGCACCAGCCCCGCCGCCAGCAGCGGCACCAGGCTGGCCGTGACGAGGATGGGCTTGAAGGAGAAGCGATCGGCGACGATGCCGATGAGGAACGTGGACACGATGGTGCCCGCCCCGGCCGCCGCCCCCGCCATGCCCGCCACGGAGGCGACCGCCCCGCTCTCGAAGAGATCGGCCGGCAGCGCCAGGGCCATCGTGGAAAGCGCGGCGTAGGAGAACGTGGCCACCGCGAAACAGGCCACCAGGGGCACGAAGGTCGAGAGGTACGCGGCGGGGATCAGCATCAGGACGCCGAAGGCGCCGCCCACGATGAGCGCCTTGCGGGCGCGGCCCACGCTCCAGCCCCGGCGGATGAGGAAGCTCGACCAGCCTCCGCCGAAGAAGTTGCCGAGGTCGGCGGCGAGGAAGGGCACCCAGAAGCCGGTCGCGGTGTCCTCCAGCTTGAATCCCTTGCTGGCCAGGTAGATCGCGAACCAGTCGGTGATCATGAACCACACCGGGTCGCTCAGGCCCCGGGCCGCGATGACTCCCCAGGTCTGCGGGAGGGCGAGCAGCGTGCCCCAGCCCGGCGACGGCCGTGCCGCCGCCCCCGGCGCGCTCGCGGCACGCTCGGCCGCGCGGTCGTCGAGGATCATCCGCAGCTCGTCGGAGCCGAGGCGGGGGTGCGCCTCCGGCGGGTGGTAGCTGCGCCGCCAGAGGAGGAGCCACAGCAGGCCGAGGGTGCCGGTGACGAGGAAGGCCGGCCTCCAGCCCCCCAGCCTCGTGTAGAGCAAGGGCACGAGGACGACCGCGATGGCGGCCCCGAAGGACGACCCGCTGTCGAACAGCGCCACCGCCCACCCGCGCTCTCGCCGCGGGAACCACTCCGCCACCGCCTTCGTCGCCCCCGGCCAGTTGGCCGCCTCGCCGGCCCCGAGCAGGAAGCGCAGGGCGCAGAAGCTGCGGAGGCCGGTGGCGAGAGAGGTGAGCATGGCCGCCGCCGAGTACCACAACACGGCGAGGCTCAGGCCGCGGCGCGTCCCGACGCGGTCGAGCAGCCGGCCGGTGACGGCCTGCATCACCGTGTAGGCGATGCGGAACGAGATGATGACCAGGGCGAAGCTCTCGTTCGTCCAGTGGAACTCGACCTTCAGGCGCGGGCCGAGGACGCTCAGCGTCTGGCGGTCGATGTAGTTGACGACGGTCGAGAGGAGGAGCAGCGTGCCGATCCACCACCGGTATCGCCCCTTCACGTCCCTTCCCACTCCAGCTGCCAGACGAGGACCTTGCGGTCGTAGGTGCCGGCGGCCGCCCAGCGCCCGTCGGGGCTCAGGGAGACCGAGAGCACCGCCCCCGACGTCTTCTCCGTCCACGCGCACTGGCCGCTCGCGGTGTTCCAGAGCCGCACCGTCCTGTCCTCGCCGCCGGTGAGCGCCCACCGGCCGTCACCCTTGAAGCAGACCCCCCGCGCCGCTTCCGCATGTCCCTCCAGCGTGCGCAGGCCGCGGCCGGAATCGAGGTCCCACAGCCTCACCGTGCGGTCGCGGCTGGCCGAGAGGGCCTGGCGACCGTCCGGGCTCGAGGCCGCGGAGTAGACGGCGTCGGTGTGGCCTTCGAGGACGCGCAGCCCGGCTCCGCTCGCGGCATCCCACACGCGCACGCTGCGGTCCATGCCCGCCGACACGATGCGTCCCCCGTCGGGCGTGAAGCCGACCGAGCGCACCCACCCCCCGTGGCCGTGCAGGACGTGGACAGCCCGGCCGCTCTCCAGCTCCCACACGCGCACGGTCCCGTCCACCCCGCCGGACACGGCCAGCCGCCCGGCGGCGTCGAAGGCCACCGTGCTCACCTCTCCCTCGTGGCCCTTGAAGTCGTGGCGGACAGCCCCGCTGTCGACGTCCCACAGGCGGACGATCCCTTCGCCGGCCACCAGCTCCCCGCTGGCGGACAGCGCCCGCCGGCCGTCGGGGGCGAGGGCGACCGCGTTGACGTCGTGGGTCAGGCCTTCGAAGGTGCGCAGGCAACGGCCCGCGGGCAGCTCCCAGAGGCGCAGCGTCCGGTCGAGGCTGCCCGACAGCACGACCCGGCCGTCGGCCCCCACGCAGACCGAGCTGACGCGGCGCGTGTGGCCCGGGAAGGCGTCGAGGGCGGCGGGCGGCTTCGTCATTGGAGGGGGGTGATCGTGACGCGGGGCAGCAGCGCCTCCACGTCCTCCCGCCGCACGACTCCGGTCTCCGCCGTCATCGCGTTGGCCGCGCCGCAGGCCACGCCCAGGCGCAGGGCGTCCTCGGCCGCGGCGCTCCGGGCCAGGGCCACCGCCATCCCGCCGAGGAGGCAGTCCCCCGAGCCCACCGGGTTCGCGGCCGGCACCGCCACCGCCGCATGAAAGGCCCGGCCCTGCCAGCACCCGACCGCGCCCTCCGCGCCCAGCGAGACGATGGGGAGCGCGATGCCCCGGGCCTCGAGGGCCCGCGCGGCGCGGGCGGCGCCGTCCACCCCGGCCACCGGCCCTTCCAGCAGCGCGGCGGCCTCGTCGCGGTTCGGCTTGATCAGGAACGGCCGCGCCTGCGCCGCCCGCCGGAGCGGCTCGCCGCTCGTATCGACGCCGCAGCGGAGGCCGGCCGCCCCGAGCGCGGACACCAGCTCGGCATAATCCGAGTCCGCCATGCCCGGGGGGAGGCTGCCGCACAGCAGAGCCAGCCGGGCCTCCGCGGCCAGCGTCCGGAAGCGGCCCAGGATCTCCTGGCGGGTGGGGGCATCCACGGTTGGCCCGGGCTCGAGCAGCTCGGTCACCGCGCCCTCGCCGTCACGGACGGCCAGGCAGGTGCGCAGGCCGGCCTCGATGGGCACTCCGTGGAACTCCACCCCGCGGCCTCCCAGGAACTCCTCGAAGAGCGCGCGGTGGGCCCCGTCGATGAGGCCCACCAGCCGGACCCGCTCGCCGAGGGCGGCGACGGTGAGCGCGACGTGGACGCCCTTCCCGCCCGGCCACGCGCGGACCTCGCGCACGCGGCTCACCCCGCCGATCCGGATGAGGTCGGTCTGCATCGACTTGTCGAGCGACGTGTTGAACCCTCCCACGGTAATCACGCGCGAGGCCGCACGAGGCGCTCCGCTTCTTGCGAGGTGGCCTGTCGCGACGTGCCGCCCAGGCCGCGCGTGGAGAGGCTGCCGCAAGCGGCGCCCCACTTGAGGCATTCCTCCACCGGCCGCCCGGCCAGCCAGGCGTGCAGGAAGCCGGCGTTGAAGGAGTCGCCCGCCCCCGTGGTGTCGACGGCCTCGACATCGTAGGCCTCGACCAGGAGGAGGCCCCCGTCCTCGCCCAGCGTCGCGCAACCCTGCGCGCCCAGCTTGGCCACCGTCCGCGCGCGGCCGCCGGCGAGCTTGCGCAGCGCCTCGGGGACGGAGTCGGTGCCCGCGATGGCGCGGACCTCCACCTCGTTGGGGAAGAACAGGTCGACCTCGGCCAGCGTGTCGAGGAGGTCATTCTCCCAGCGCTCCGCGGGATCGTAGCCCGGGTCGAGGGAGGTGGTGAGGCCGGCCGCCCGCGCGCGGGCGAAGAGCGACCGGCAGCCGGGCCGCAGCCCTTCCTGCAGGAAGTAGGACGAGACGTGGAGGTGGCGGTGGCCGCGCAGCGCGGCGTCGGGGACGTCGGCCGCCCGCAACGCGCCCATTGCGCCGATGAAGGACACCAGGGCCCGGTCGCGCGCGGAGGTGAGGGACACCGTCAGGCCCGTCTTGAGCGCGGGATCGCGCACGACGCGGGTCACGTCGATGCGCGCCTCGGCCAGGGCGGCGACGCAGAAATCGCCCCCCGGGTCGGCGCCGACCTTGCCCAGGAACGCCACCGCATCGCCCAGCCGGGCGAGGCCCGTGGCGCAGATGGCGGAGGCGCTGCCGAGGGTCATCACGCAGTCGTCGACGACCACCTCCTTGCCGACCGCGGGAAAGGCGTGGTACCCCTGGAGGATCAGGTCGGGGTTCAGCTCTCCCACCACGAGGACCGACGCCACGTCAGGTCCTCCGGTGGATCGCGAAGCTCTCCACCACGCGGCTGATGACGCCGTCGTCGGAGGGGGAGTCCGGGCGCCAGCCGGTGGCCAGGCAACGGAACAAGGCGAGGAGCTGGCCCACCAGCACGTCGAGGACGGGGACGTCGTCGTCCTCGACCGAGCCCAGTCCGGGCGCGTCGACCACGAGGTCGCCGGGCGAGACCAGGTCGGACGGCACGTCGGCCCCGACGAGCACCTTGCGCGCGCCCAGGTCCTTGCGGTTCAGCTCGCGCACCAGGTCCGCCTCGTAGGCCCGGACCACCTCGTCGGTGGACAGGAAACAGACGACGAGGGCCCCTTCGTCCACCGCGCACATCGGGCCGTGGCGGAGGCCGAGGTAGGTCTCGGGGAAGGTCATCACGCGCCCGGCCGTCATCTCCAGCATCTTCAGGGCCGCCTCCCGGGCGGAGCCGTAGCGTCCCCCGCTGCCGAGGTACACGGCCGAGCGAAACTCGCTGCGGGCGGCGGCGGCGAGGCCGTCGCCGTGGCGGAGGATCACCTGCGCGCCCAGGCCGGCCAGGCGGGACACCCGCTCCTCGTAGCCCGGCGGGTCACCGGTCAGGGCGAGGAACCGGGCGGCCAGCACCATGTTGGTGAAGCTGCTGGTCATGACGAGGCTGCGGTCGTGCGTCTTGTCGTCGAGGACCACCGTCGCCACCCGCTCGTCACCGGCGCCGCTCACGGCCAGCCGGCCATGGCGGTTGCACGTGATGACGAGGTGCCGGCAGTCGGGAACGGCCCGCAGGCCGTCGAGCACGGCCTCGCTCTCGGGGCTGTTGCCCGAGCGGGCGAACGAGACCACCAGGCACGGCGCCGCGCGCGGCAGGTGGCCGCGGGGATGGGTGAGCAGCTCGCCGGAGGCGACCGCCTGCGCCGGGATGCCGAGGGCGCTCTGGAGCCCGGGGGCCAGGCATTCGCCCGCGTAGAGCGAGCTGCCGGAGCCGGTCAGGACCAGGAAGCCCGGACGATCGCTGCCGGTGACGTGAGCGAGGACGGCGCGAAGCTCGCCGGCGCGGGGAGCGAGGTTGCGCGCCGTCTCCACCCAGGTGTACGGCTGCTGCGCGATCTCCCGCAGCGTGTGGAGATAGCCGCGGCGCGTCTGCTCCTCGGGCGCCGCCGCGAGAAGCGCGCCCAGCTCGCCGCCAGCGCCGGCCACGAGGCGCAGCCAATCGTCGACCGAGGTCTGCAGGGCGCGTCCCACCTCGGCGGGGGCGGTCTCCAACGGCTTTCCCTTGTGGCGGAGTCGGTCCAAGCCGGTCCTTCCCCCCTCGCGTGGAATGAATCCACGCTTGCCGACGCCCGTGTCCCTGGGTTGACAGGGAGTCCGGTGGCGTCTATAAGTCGACGAGAAAAGGCAAGCGGGTGAAGGCTATCGAAACCAAACGAAAGAGTCAACCCCTTCGGGTATCCGAGCCCGGCGCCGCCCTCGCCCACCTCTCCCTCTCCCACGGCAAGCGAGTGCGGCTGTGGCGGATGCTGTACGCCCATGGTCCGGCCAACGGAACGCTGCTCGTCCTGCCCCTCGACCAGGGGCTCGAGCACGGCCCGGCCGACTTCTTCCCCAACCCCGCCGCGCTCGACCCGGACTTCCAGTTCCGGCTCGCGCTCGAGGGTGGTTATTCGGCGATCGCCCTCGGCGTGGGCCTGGCCGAGAAGTACATGCGCGAGTACGCCGGACGCGTGCCGCTCATCCTGAAGCTGAACGGCAAGACGAACATCCCGGACGACGAGGAAGCGGTCTCGCCGCTCGCTGCCGACGTGGAGGACGCGGTGCGCCTGGGGGCGGACGCGGTGGGCTACACGCTCTACGTGGGCTCGCCGCGCCAGGACGACGAGATCCGCCAGCTCCGCGGCGTGCGCAAGGACTGCGAGCGGCTCGGCATGCCCCTCGTCATGTGGGCCTATCCCCGCGGACGCGCGGTGGAGGCCAAGGGCGGCAAGGGCACGCTCTTCGCCCAGGACTACGCCGCCCGGGTGGCCGAGGAGCTGGGGGCCGACCTGGCCAAGCTCCACGAGCCGAACGAGGACGACGAGCGCTCGCCCGCCGCGTACCGCGCGCTGCGCGAGCCGCCCCCGGCGCGGCTGCGCCGGGTTGTGCGATCGGCGGGCCGGGTCATGGTCCTCTTCTCCGGAGGGGTGAAGCAGGACGACGACGAGGCCGTGCTGAGGAAGGTGAAGCTGTACATGGAGTGCGGCGCGGCCGGGGTGATGTTCGGCCGGAACATGTGGCTGCGCTCGTTCGACCACGCGCTCGAGCTGACTCGCCAGGTGCACCGCATCATGGGCCGTCATCCCCGCTGACTCCCGAGGAGGACCCGAGATGAGCATCAACCGCAGGCAGTGGCTGGCTCGCCTCGCCGCCGGTGGCGCCGGCCTGCTGCTTCCCTCGCGTTCTTTCGCTCGCGCGGAGTCAATCCGCGCTCGCTCATCGGGCGGGGGGGCCGCTCCTGCGCTGCGACCGGAAGCGCCGCCGTCTCCGTCCCCGAGGCCGGCCGGCTGCCCTCTCCCGCTGGCGGACTTCCAGCCCCGGAGCATGCTCCACGTGGCCGAGCACAAGGTCCTGCGCGCGCGCTTCCCCGTGATCGACATCCACACCCACCTCGGTTGGTCGAAGGGCGAGGAGGTCAGCTTCTTGGCCACGCCGGCCGAGCTTCTCCCGGTGATGGACGGCAAGAACGTCCGCACCATGGTGAACCTGACCGGCGGCAGCGGGGCGGGGCTCGCCCAGTCCATCCGCACCTTCGAAGGCGCGGCGCCGGGGCGCTTCCTGACGTTCACCGAGCCGTCGTGGCACCGGGTCGCCCAGCCCGGCTACGCCCAGTGGCAGGCCGACGAGATCGAGCGCGCCAAGAGGGCGGGGGCCAGGGGCCTCAAGGTCTTGAAGACCCTCGGCCTGTTCCTGCGCGAGAACGGGACCACCGGCTCGCTGGTGAAGATCGACGACCCGCGGTTCGACCCGATGTGGGACGCGTGCGGCCGGCTGGGCCTGCCGGTGGCCATCCACGTCTCGGACCCGGAGGCGTTCTTCACGCCCATCGACCGCTTCAACGAGCGCTACGACGAGCTGGGGAACCATCCCGACTGGTCGTTCTACGACCGCGACTTCCCGAGCAACGCGGAGCTGCTCGAGGCGCGCAACCGCATGTTCGCCCGCCACCCGAACACCCGGTTCATCGTGCTCCACGTCGGCAACAACGCCGAGAACCTCGGCTTCGTGTCCGAGAACCTCGACCGCTTCCCGAACACCGTGGTCGACATCGCCGCCCGCATCGGCGAGCTGGGCCGCCAGCCGCGCACCGCGCGGCGGTTCGTCGACAAGTACCAGGACCGGGTGCTCTTCGGCACCGACGCCGTGCCCCCGCCCGACGGCGACAAGTACCCGCAGCAGGTCTTCAAGGACGAGCTGTACGAGATCTACTACCGCTTCCTGGAAAGCGAGGACGAATACTTCGACTACGCGCCGGCGGCGGTGCCGCCCCAGGGCCGGTGGCGCATCTACGGGCTCGGCCTGCCGGAGACGATCCTCGAGAAGGTCTACCACGACAACGCGGCCCGCCTCCTCGGTCTGGCGTGACGGAGATCCGGCCCCTGAGGCCGGACGATGTCCGGGAGGGTCTCCGCTTCTGTCGGGCCAGCGGCTGGAACCAGCGGGAGGAGGACTGGCGCGCGCTCCTCGCGCTGAACCCGGACGGCTTCGTGGCCGCCGACTCCGACGGCCGCCTGGTCGGCACCGGCGGTGCCATCCGTTACGGCGACACGCTCGGCTGGGTTTGCATGATCCTCGTCGACCCCGAGTGGCGCGGCTGGGGCGTCGGCACCCGCATCATGGAGGAGGTCCTGGGCCGCGTCGCGGGCCTGGCGCTCGTCGGGCTGGACGCGACGCCGGGTGGCCGTCCCGTCTACCTCAAGCTCGGCTTCCGCGACGCGCGGCCGCTCGCGCGTCTCGAGACGCGCGTCGGGACTTCACTGGGCGATCACGCCCGTGGGGCTCGCCCTCTCGCGGCGGCGGACCTCCCGGCGGTCCTGGACTGGGACCGGCGCGCCTTCGGAGCCGACCGCGCCGCCGTGCTGCGCTGGCTCTTCGGCCAGGCGCCGGAGTACGCCTGGTGCGTGGAGAGCGGGGCAGGGCTGGCGGGTTACTGCCTCGGCCGTCACGGCCACAACGCGGAGCACGTGGGTCCGCTCGTGGCCCGCGGGGCCGAGACGGCCCGCGATCTCCTCACGGCCTGCCTGGGCCCGCACGCGGGACGGAGGTTCTATCTCGATGCGCCTCGAGATGAGCCGGCATGGCTGGCCGTCCTGGCCGGGCTGGGCTTCGCCGAGCAGCGTCCGTTCACGCGCATGTACCGCGGCGACGGCACCGCGCCCGGCCGGCCGCGGGAGGTCTTCGCCGTCGTCGGTCCCGAGTTCGGTTAGGCCGATCCATCAGGAGCCGGTGATCTCCTTCAGCGTGCGGGCCACGTCCGGCTGCTTCGGATCGATTCGCAGCGACTCGCCGAAGGCCGCCGCCGCCCCCGGCCGGTCGCCGAGCGCGAGCTTGGCCAGGGCGAGGCCGTTGAGCGCCATGCTGGACCGCGGGCCGACGGCGAGCGCCTTCTCGAAGAAGGGCAGCGCTTCGGCCGGATGGCCGGTCGAGGCGAGCGCGCCGGCCAGGTAGAGCAGCGCCTCCCCGTGGCCGGGCTCCCGCTCCACCGCCCGGCGGAACAGCGCGATGGCCTCGGTGGCTCGTCCCGCCCGCATCCTCAGCACGCCGAGCTTCGAGAGGGCGCCGGCATCGCCGGGCTCGACCTCGAGGATCCGCGAGTAGCGCGTCTCGGCGGCGTCGAGCCGGCCCTCGAGGAGCGCCAGGTCGCCCAGGCCGCGCAGCGCCTCGAGGTGGTCGGGGGCGAGGCTCAGCACGTGCTCATAGGCCGCGGCCGCGTCACCGTTCTTCCGTTCCTCGATGCGGACCTCGGCCAGCGACAGCCACGGCTCGGGGAAGCGAGGGTTGTCCCGGGCCGTGCGCTCGAGCACGCCGGCCGCCTCGGCGAGGCGGCCGGAAAAACGCAGGTTGTCGCCCAGCACGACGGCGTCCTCGGCGGTGAGCTGTCCTTCCTTCTCGAGGCGCCGCAGCTCCGCGACGGCCAGGTCGTGCTGCCCGCCGGCCGCGTAGGCGACAGCGAGGGTCCGGCGCGCCATCAGGAGGCCCGGATCTTCGGCGAGCACCGACCTCAGCTCGCGGATCGCCAGCGCCGGATCGGTCCGCGCGGCGGACGTGCCTCGGTTGAGGCGCGTCAGCAACCGCACGCCGTCCTTGGGATCGCGCCGGGCGGCGCCGGAGGCCGTCTGTCCGCGCCCGCCGCTCACGTAGCCGAGCGCGGCCAGCCGCTCGGCCGTCTCCCCGTCCACCGCGACCGCCGCCGAAGGGACGGGGCGCGACACCGCGGCGGCCAGCGTCCGGCGCAGCTCCCCGGCCAGGCCCGCCTCCTGCGCCACGCGGTTCGTCTTCTCCGCCGCGTCGGCCTCCAGGTCGTACAGCTCGGGCCGGGGCGCGTCGATGAGCTTGAAGCGCGCGGTCCTCCAGGCGTGCAGCGGCGCCCAGCCCAGCTCCCGCTCCGCGTAGAGCGACTCGGCGTACGCGGCGGCGTCGCTCATCCCGCGGCCTTCCGCGGCCGGCCGCAACGAGCGCCCCTCGAGCTCCGCGCGGGGGGCGATGCCGGCGTAGTCGAGCAGCGTCGGCAGGAGGTCGATGCCGCGCGCCACCGTGGCGCTGACGCGGCCGGCGGCGACCGCCGGCCCGGCCATGATCCAGGGCACCCGGAGCGTCGCGTCGTACACGAACAGGCCATGGGTGTCCTCGCCGTGTTCGCCCAGAGCCTCGCCGTGGTCGGCGGTGACGAGGACCAGCGTGCGCCCGAGCCTTCCCGGCTCTCCTTCATCGAGCGCCCGGAGCAGGCGCGCGAGCTGCACGTCCACGAAGGCGATCTCGCCGTCGTAGGGGGCCGTCCGGAAGCGCCCGGCCAGCGTCGCGGGCGGCTCGTAGGGAGCGTGCGGATCGTAATAGTGCACCCAGAGGAAGAAGGGTGTGCCGGACGGTGGTGCCGGCCCCGCCAGCCAGCGCAAGGCCGCGTCGGTCGTGGCGTCGGCGAGGCGCTCGACGTAGGGTGTGCGGCGAGGGTCGTTGCCGCGCGGCAGGTGGTCGTCGTAGGTGTCGAACCCCCGGTCGAACCCGAACCGGCGGTCGAGAGGGAAGCCGGACACGAAGGCGGCCGTGCGATAGCCGGCCTGCCGGAAGTCCTCCGCGGCAGTCTTCACCCCAGCGGGGATCGCGTAACCGCCGTTGTCGCGGAACCCGTGGCCGAGCGGCGTGCGGCCGGTCAGCAGCGACGCGTGGGACGGGCCGGTGAGCGGCACGTGGGCGACGGCGGTGGCGAAGCGGACGCCGCGGGCGGCCAGGCCGTCGATCGTCGGGGTCAGGGCCGCCGCATGGCCATAGCAGCCGAGGTGGTCGGCGCGCAGCGTGTCGATCGTGACCAGCAGCACGTTCGGCCGCGGGCCCGAACCGCGAGCCGGGCCCTCGGGTCGGCAGGCGGCGGTCCCACAACACAAAACGATGGCGAGCACGACCCAGGACCTGCTCCTCATGGCGGCACTGGAAAGCGTACAGAAGCCGCATCCAGCCCTCAACCGGAACGGGGCCCGGGAAAAGAGTTTGACAGCAGCCAAAGAAAAGGTATAGAAAGCCACATCGGCTATCGTTTCCTTGCGATTGTTCGCTCGACCGGCACGAGGGGCCACCAGTGCGGCCGCTCACCGAGGAGGAAGAACATGCGACGGGTATTCCTGGTCCTGCTGGTGGCCGTGGGCCTCGCCGGCGCCGCCCACGCCCAGACGTTCCTGGGGACGATCCGCGGCACCGTCGTCGACCCGCAGGGCGCGGCGGTCAGGGACGCCGCCGTGCTCGTCGTCGACGAGAGCACGGGCGTGCCGCGCGCGGTGGGGACCGATTCGGAGGGCCGCTTCGAGGCCACGAGCCTCCGGCCGGGCACCTACCGCGTCGAGGTGACGACGCCGAACTTCAAGAAGTTCGAGCGGACCGGCGTCCTGCTGCGGGCGGCAGGCACCGCGCTCGTGGACGTGAGGCTCGAGCTCGGCGGAAGGACGGAGTCGGTCATCGTCTCCGCGGAGGCGATCAACAACATCACGCTCGACAGCGGCGCGATCACCCGCGGGCTCGACGAGCAGCAGCTCCACGACCTGCCGCGGAACAGCCGGGACATCCAGTCCTTCCTGCTGCTGAACCCCAACGTCCTCGGCGGCTTCGACGACATCCAGTTCCTGGGCGGCCGCAGCTACGGCGTCAGTTATATCCAGGACGGCCAGGCCTCGACCAACGCCATCTTCGGCACGGTGGGCAACTCGGCCCCGGGCCTCGACGCGATCTCGGAGCTGCAGGTCCTCTCCAACTCCTACAGCGCGGAGTACGGCGGCCTGGCCGGAGTGCTGGTCACCACCAAGCGCGGAGGCAGCAACTACCGCGGCACCGCCTTCTACGACTTCAACTCGAACGGCCTCAACGCCCTCACCTACAACCAGAAGCTGGGGCTGGGTCCGGAAGACCTGGCCGGCCTGCGCAGCGACCCCAACTCCGACACCCATCAGCACCGCTGGGGGGCCAGCCTCGGCGGGCCGATCAAGAGCGGCAAGACCTTCTTCTATGCCAACTACGAGGGATCGAACGACAAGGCCATCTTCGGGGGCAGCCGGGCCACCGTGCCCACCGCGGCCATGCGCAACGGCGACTTCCGCGGGACGGCCATCAACCCGCGCGATCCATTGACCGGACAGCCCTTTCCCGGCCAGGTGATCCCGGCCGACCGCATCAGCCCCCAGGCCCGGAAGATCATGGACTTCTTCTACCCGCTCCCCAACCGCGGCACGATCTCGAACGGGTACGGGATCTTCCAGCAGTTCGTGCCCGAGACCCGGAACCGCAACCGGGCCGACCTCCGCCTCGACCACGAGGCCACCAAGAACGACTCGATCTTCCTGCGCGGCAGCTACCAGCACTTCGACCCCAACGCCATCACCTTCGAGGCCGGCAACGCGCTCACGAACATGCCGATCCTCAATCGCAAGCTGGACACCGCCTCGGGCATCGGCGGCTGGACCAAGATCTTCTCCAGCACGGTGGTCAACGAATTCCGCGTCGGGTACAACTATGACAAGACGTCGCGGCAGAGCACGTTCCTGAACGCCAAGGTCACCGACCAGCTCGGCCTCGAGCACCCGCCCAGCATCCCCGCCGATCGCCGCGGCTTCCCGTCCTTCCAGTTCACCTCCGGGTCGAACCGGCCCACGAACATCAACGACGCCGGCCGGGCCGTGGACCGCACGATCATCCAGAACGCGCTCTCGGTCGCCGACAACCTCTCCTGGATCATGGGCGGCCACTCGTTTCGGGCCGGCGCGCTCTTCAACCGCAACATGGCCCGCGACGGCTTCGGCACCGGCATCAACTACGGCGGCCGTTACCAGTTCAACGGCGGCTTCACGGGAAACGCCTTCAGCGACTTCCTGCTCGGCCTGCCCCGCCAGTCGCTGGACCAGGTGGTCAACCGCGGGCCGATGGACGGCCACTCCAACGACTTCGCCGCCTACGTCCAGTACGACTGGAAGGCGAGCAAGGACCTGACCGTCTACCTCGGCGCGCGCTACGAGATCGTGGGCGTCTGGCATGAGAAGAACCAGCAGCTCGCCAACTTCGTCGTCCTGCCCGACGGCGGCCACCACGTGGTCCCCAACGCCACCGTCGCCGCGGCGCTGCCGCCGGCGGTCATCGCCTTCAACCGGACGCTGCTGGCCGACTCGCTCGGCCTCTCCGACGCCCTCATCAAGACCGACAAGAACAACATCAGTCCCCGGGTGGGGTTCGCCTGGCGGCTCACCGGCGACGACAAGACGGTGTTGCGCGGCGGCTTCGGCCTCTTCCACCCGACCGTCGCCGTCCAGGGCGTGCGCGACCTCCTGGCCACCAACGAGTTCCGGTATGGAGTCACGCGGCGCGGGGTCACGCTCGCCCACGGCTACTCCACGGGATCCATCTTTCTCGATCCCGGCGACTACGGCAGCGAGGGCGTCGACCCCAACATCCAGAGCCCGGACATCTATCAGTACAACCTGACCCTCGAGCGGACCCTGCCGGGAAGCGTCGGCCTGCGCGTCAGCTACATCGGATCCACGATGCGCAAGCTGCTCGTCAACAAGTTCCTGAACGACCTGCCCGCCAGCACGAGGCCGTGGGATCCCGAGAACGAGGACGACCTCGCTCGTCTCCCACTCTTCCCGTACGTCAACCTCTTCACCAACCTCACATACAACCTGGGCAGCGGCCAGCTCCACGCCGGACAGCTCGAGCTGACGCGGCACTGGAGGAACGGGCTCGCCCTCGACGTCGCCTACACCCTCGCCCACTCGAGCAGCAACGCCCCCGACTCGGGCAACAGCAGCCTCGGCGTGGTCATGTACGACTCGTTCGACATCGAGAAAGACCGCGGTCCCGACCCGAACGTGGTGAAGCACCGGATCGTGGCCAACGGCACCTGGGAGATCCCGGTCGGCCACGGGCGCGCCCACGGCGCGAATATGCCCGGCTGGGCGAACGCGCTCTTCGGCGGATGGACGGTGTCGACGATCTTCCAGGCCCGTAGCGGGCCCAACCTGACCCCGTGGTTCAGCGGCTACTACACGACCAGCCCCTGGAACACCGCCCACGCCCTGGACGCTCTCGGCAACTGCTTCGCCGATTGCTGGAGACCCGATCAGATCGGCGATCCTGCCCCCGGCGGATCCCGCGACCGCTTCTTCAACCTGGCCGCCTATGCGCTGCCGGGCCCGGGGCAGTACGGAAGCGCCAAGAAGGGCAGCCTGCTCGGGCCGGGCACCTGGGTCGTGAACTTCGCCTTCTACAAGGACGTCGTGGCCCGGAAGGACTTCCACCTGCAGCTCTCGGCGCTGCTGGACAACGCGTTCAACCATCCCCAGTTCTTCACGGCCTACGGAGACGACTTCTCCAATCTGAGTGACTTCCTGAACGACGGGGTGGCCGACAACGGCACCACCGGGGTGCTCGGCGGGGGCTCGATCGCGAACGTGGAGGGGTTCGCGACCGGGAGGGTCTTCCGACTAGGCATAAGGGCGACGTTCTAGAGTTGGACGCGGCGGCGCTCCCGGTGACGATCGAGGACGACGGGCAGCTCGAGGAGCTGCTCTCCCGGCCGTCCCCGGCCGACGTGGCCTTCGCGCGTACGCTCGCCGGCGACGTCCTGGTCCTGGGCGCGGGGGGGAAGATGGGCCCGTCGCTCGCCCGCCGCGTCCGCCGCGCCCTCGACGCGGCGGGGGTGAAGCGACGGGTGGTGGCCGCCTCGCGCTTCTCGGAGCCGGGCCTGGCGGCCGCTCTCGAGCGCGACGGGATCGACGCCATCCCGTGCGACCTCCTCGACCCGGACGCGGTGGCCCGCTTGCCGGCGGCCGGCGACGTGCTCTTCCTGGCCGGGATGAAGTTCGGGTCGGCGGACCGGCCCGACCTGACCTGGGTCCTCAACACGGTCGTGCCGGCCCAGGCCGCCCGTCGCTACCCGGCGAGCCGGATCGTCGTCTTCTCCACCGGCAACGTCTATCCCTTCGTCGACGCTTCGTCGTCCGGCTCGATCGAGAGCGACCCTCCCGGCCCGGCGGGGGAGTACGCGCAGAGCTGCCTGGGCCGTGAACGCGTGTTCGAGTACTTCTCGCGGGAGAACGGCACCCGCGGCCTCGTCTTCCGCCTCAACTACGCGACCGACCTGCGTTACGGCGTGCTGGTGGACGTCGCCCGTCAGGCATGGGCGGGAGAGCCGGTGGACCTGACCGTCCCGCGGGTCAACGCCATCTGGCAAGGGGACGCGAACTCGTACGCCTTCCGTGCGCTAGGTCTGGCCGAGTCCCCGCCGCGCCCGCTCAACGTGACGGGGCGGGGCACGGTCGCGGTACGGGATGCGGCCGAGCGGTTCGGCCGGCGCTTCGGCCGGCCGGTCCGCTTCACGGGAGCCGAAGGGCCGGTGGCGCTCCTGAGCGACGCCTCACGCTGCCACCAGCTCCTCGGCGACCCCGAGGTGCCTCTCGAGCGCCTGCTGGAGTGGACCGCACGCTGGGTGGAGGCGGGCGGACGCAGCCTCGGCAAGCCGACGAAGTTCGAGCGGGTCGATGGCCGTTTCTGAGCTGCTGCGCGCCGCGCTCCTGCGCGGCCTGGTGATCCCCGCCCATCCCCTCGCGCTCACCGCCGAGCGGAAGCTCGACGAGCGCCGGCAGCTCGCCCTCACCCGCTACTACTGCGCCGCCCGCGCGGGCGGCGTCGCGGTGGGCGTGCACACCACGCAGTTCGCCATCCGGGATGCGAAGGTGGGGCTGCTGGAGCCGGTGCTGCGCCTGGCGATGGGCGCCGTTCGGCGTCACGAAGAAGCGACCGGCACGCGGCTCGTCACGGTGGCCGGGGTCTGCGGGGCGACGCGGCAGGCGGTGGCGGAGGCGGAGCTGGCCCGCGCGCTGGGATACGACCTGGGCCTGCTCAGCCTGGGGGCGCTGCCCGACGCCACGAACGAAGAGCTGGTCGCCCACTGCCAGCGGGTGGCGGAGGTATTGCCGCTCTTCGGCTTCTATCTCCAGCCGGCGGTGGGCGGGCGCGTGCTGGGCTACGGCTTCTGGCGCGCGCTGTTGGAGCTGCCGGAGCTGGCCGCGATCAAGGTCGCGCCCTTCGACCGCTACCGGACGCTCGAGGTGGCCCGGGCGCTCGCCGACGCCGGGCGGGGCGACGAGGTCGCCCTCTACACCGGCAACGACGACAGCATCGTGGCCGACCTCCTCACCGCCTTCCCGGCCGGGACCGGCGGCCGCGAGCCGGCGGTGCGCTTCGCCGGCGGGCTGCTCGGGCAATGGGCGGTGTGGACGAGCCGGGCCGTGGAGCTGCTGGAGCGCGCGCGCGAGTGCCGGACCGCGGGACGGGGCGCCCTGGAGCTTCTGGCCGAAGGCGCCCAGCTCACCGACGCGAACGGGGCGATCTTCGACACGCGGCACGGCTTCGCCGGCTGCATCCCGGGCATCCACGAGGTGCTGCGCGGCCAGGGCCTGCTCGCGGGGCGATGGTGCCTCGATCCGGACGAGGAGCTGTCGCCGGGCCAGCTCGAGGAGATCGAGCGCGTGCGCGCCGCCTACCCGCGGCTGGCCGACGACGCCTTCGTGGCCGAGAACCGGGAACGATGGCTGGCCTGAGCCCGACCCGGCTGCTGGTGGAGGAGCGGCGCCGGAAGATCATCGACCTCGTCGACAAGCAGGGCCGGGTCACGGTGGAGGACCTGGTCAAGCGCTTCGCCGTCTCCGCGGTGACGGTGCGCGGCGACCTCGACTCCCTGTCCCGCGGAGGGGCGGTGGTCCGCTCCCACGGCGGGGCCCTGAAGCGCATCGGCGCGCTACAGGACGTCCCCATCGGCGTCAAGGAGACGCTCCACCACGGGGAGAAGGTGCGCATCGGCTACGCGGCCGCCCAGATGATCCGGGAGGGCGAGACGGTGATGATGGACTCCGGGACCACCACCGCGGAGATCGCCCGCCAGATCAAGTTCCTCAAGCTGAAGTCGCTCACCGTCATCACCAACGCCCTCAACATCGCCATGGAGCTGGCCAACCTGCCCCACGTGCGGGTGATCATGATCGGCGGGATCCTGCGCCAGATGTCCTATTCGCTCGTCGGCCCCCACGCCGAGCACACCCTGCGCGGCCTCAACGCCGACCGGCTGTTCCTGGGCGTCGACGGCCTCGACCCCGACATCGGCCTCTCCACGCCCGACGTGCTGGAGGCCCAGCTCAACGCGATCATGATCCGCGTCTCGCGGGAGGTGATCGTGGTCGCCGACTCCAGCAAGTTCCGGCGCCGGAGCCTGTCCGTTATCGCCAGCCTGGACCTGGTCCACAAGGTCATCACCGACGACCGGGCGTCCCGGGAGATGCTCGACGGCCTGAAGGCCCAGAACGTCGAGGTGATGGTCGTGTAGTTCCGCTTGACAGCCGGCCGGTGTCCGAAATAGTCTAGTGACCCTATGGACATTATGGAGTGAAGATCTCCCACCGGGGCCTCTACGGGCTCAAGGCCCTGACCCACCTGGCCGAGGCCTATGACCGGGGCCTGGTGAAGATCCACGAGATCGCCGAGGAGGAGTCGATCCCCGAGAAGTTCCTGGAGGGCATCCTGGTGACGCTCAAGAACGCGCGCCTGGTGAGCAGCCAGCGCGGCCGCGAGGGGGGCTACCGGCTGCGCCGTCCGCCCCCGGAGATATTGCTGGGGGACGTGGTCCGGATGATCGACGGCCCCCTGGCCCCGTTCGGCGACGCCGTCGAGCTGGCCCACCGCGTCCGCACCGAGCCTCGCCACGCCGGGCTCTTCGACCTGTTCCTCGAGGTCCGGAACGCGGCCGCCCGGATCCTGGACCATACCAGCCTGGCCGACCTCGTCGAGCGCAACCGCCGGATCCTCGTCCGGCGGTCGGCGCGGGCGGCGCCCGCGGCGGCCCGCAAGTGACCGCGCCCGTTACTTTCGGGACAGAATATGTCTAGTAATAAACTAGGGTTTGAGGAGTTTACCGCCAACGAGCGAGCACCGGCCCACCGGATGACCGGAGGCACGGGGGCGGGCGCGAGCCCGAGATCAGTGATGAAGCGTCTGGGGTCGTGGTTGGCGGCGGGAGCCGCGGTGGCGGCTCTCGCGCCGGCCCCTGGGCTGTGGGCGGGAGACGAGAAGGACGCAGGGAAGGTGGCGCAACCGGCCGCAGGGAAGCCCACGGAGGCGAAGCCCGCCGAGAAGACGAAGGAGGAAAAACCCGCCGAGAAGCCGAAGGAGCCGGAGGTGAAGGTCTCGGCCGGCCCGGACGGTTTCGTGATCCAGTCCGGCAACCCTGACTTCAGGATCAGGCTCGGCGGCTACGCGCAGGCCGACGGTCGCTTCTACGCCCAGGACAAGGACAGCGTCGGCACCAACACGTTCCTGCTGCGGCGCGCGCGTCCCATCCTCCAGGGGACGGTCGCGAGGTACTTCGACTTCTACCTCAACCCCGACTTCGGCCAGGGCCAGACGGTTCTCTTCGACGCCTACGTGAACGTGCGGCCCTCGTCGAAGCTGCAGCTCAGGATCGGGAAGTTCAAGCCTCCCGTCGGCCTCGAGCGGCTCTTCTCGGCGCAGAACCTGCTCTTCGCCGAGCGGGCCCTGCCGACGGCGCTCGTCCCCAATCGTGACGTGGGCGCGCAGGTCCACGGTGAGCTGGGGAGCGGCGTCGTCAACTATGCCGTAGGCGTCTTCGACGGCGCCGTCGACGGGGCGCTCATCGACACCGATGGGAACGACGGCAAGGACGTGGCGGGACGCCTCTTCCTGCAGCCCTTCGCGCGCGTCGAGTCGAGCGCGCTGAAAGGGCTCGGCCTCGGTTTCTCGGCGAGCCGCGGCAAGCAGCTGGGCACGCTGCCGTCGTTCCGGAGCGGCGGCCAGGTGGTCTTCTTCAGTTATCTGGCCTCCGCCACCGCCGACGGCACCCGCACCCGGATCTCTCCCCAGGGCTCGTTCTACCTGGGGCCCGTCGGCGTCCTCGGCGAGTGGGTCCGCTCACGACAGCAGGTCCGCAAGGGAACCGACGCGGCTCAAGTCGCCAACGCGGCGTGGGAGGTGAGCGCCTCCGTCGTGCTGACCGGAGAGCCGGCGACCGCGTCCGGCGTCCGTCCCCGGCGCCCGTTCGACCCGGCCCAGCGCACGTGGGGCGCGCTGGAGCTGGCGGCGCGGGTGAACCAGCTCAGCGTCGACGGCACCGCGTTTTCGCGCGGGTTCGCCGACCCCACGAAGTCGGCGCGCGAGGCCCGGGCGTGGGCCGTCGGCCTGAACTGGTACTTGAACCGGAACTTCAAGTACG
>QHVM01000075.1 GCA_003223555.1 Acidobacteriota bacterium
GGATCCGCTGAACCCCGACAACGCCGACCCCTATGCGCTCGCGGCGTTCCTGCTCGGCTACCCCTCGAGCGGCTCCATCCCGGTGTCGGCGCCGATCAACGCCTACATCAACTACTATGCGGGCTACGCCCAGGACGACTTACGGGTCAACCCGAACCTGACCGTCAACCTCGGCCTGCGGTACGAGTTCGAGCAGGGCTTGCAGGAGGTGAACAACCGGCTGACCGTGGGCTTCGACCGTGACCGCTCCTGGCCGTTCCAGGTCCCCGGCGTGACGCTCAAAGGCGGCCTGGAGTACGCGGGCGTCGACGGGTACCCGACCCACCAGAGCGATCCCTCCAAGGCGAAGTTCGCACCGCGCGCGGGCTTCGCCTGGTCGCCGAACGCCAAGACCGTGGTGCGCGGCGGATACGGCCTCTTCTGGGCGCCTCATCAGTACGCGGGCATCAGCAGCACCGGCCTGGGGACGCGTGGCTTCACGCAGACGACTGACATGGTGGCCACCAGGGACGGCGGCCTGACGCCGTGCGCCGGATGCAGCATCGTGAATCCCTTCCCGAACAGCATCAACCAACCGACCGGCAGCGCCGGCGGCATCCTGACCGGCGCCGGGGGAACGGTGCAGTTCAACGATCAGTTCCGCAAGTCCGCCTACGTCCATCAATACTCTCTCGACATCCAGCGCGAGCTGCCCGGCCGGATCGTGGCGGGGATCGGCTACATCGGCGCGACCTCCCGGCATCTCGGCCTGGGCGGCAACGACAATGCCACCCTGAACATCAACCAGCTCGACCCGAAGTACCTGAGCCTGGGCTCCGCCCTCCTCGACCAGGTGCCGAATCCGTTCTTCGGCAATCCCGTCTTCGGCAACTTCGCGGACCAGCCAACCATCACCCGTCGCCAGCTCTTGCGGCCCTACCCGCAGTTCGGCGACCTGCTGGCCGCCCAGGTCAGCGGCGGCAAGGCCCAGTACCACTCGGTGGTGGTGCGGCTGGAGCGGCCCATCGCGAACGGCTGGGGCGGCCGCATCAACTACACGTTCAGCTCGAACAAGAACAACATCTTCGGCGAGCTGAACCAGTTCAGCAACAACAGCGGCGACCGCAACCGGCCGCTCAACAGCTACGACGTCGACGCCGAGTACGCCCACTCGATCACGGAGCAGCCGCACCGCCTCAATTTCGGGCTGACCGGGGAGCTGCCCTTCGGCAAAGGCAAGGCGCACCTGTCCGAGCCGGGGATCGCCCGCGTCCTCTTCGGCGGCTGGGCGGTCACGGCCACCGGGTACTTCCAGAGCGGATTCCCGGCGGCCATCATCCAGTCCACCAACACCACCGGGATCTTCACGCGGCTGCAACGGCCCAACTTGACCGGCACCAGCCCGGCGACCTCGGGCAACACGGACAGCCATTACGATCCTTCGTGCGGCTGCATCGCCAACTGGTTCAACCCCGCCGCGTGGTCGACGGCTCCCGCCTTCACCTTCGGCAACTCTCCGCGCACGGAGACCGACATGCGGACGCCGTTCAAGACCCAGACCGACGTCGCGTTCCAGAAGGTCGAGCCGATCGGCGGCAGCAAGCAGGTCATGGTCCGGTTCGAGATGATCAACATCTTCCCGACATGACGTTCGGCTCCTCGTCCTTCGGAACCGTCACCGCCACCCGCGGCTTCCCGCGGCTGCTGCAATTGATGGTCCGGTTCTCGTTCTGAATGCGGCGCGCTCCGCTCCGCGTTTGACTTGACCAAGCGCACCCCGCCGGGGTGAACCCGGCGGGGTGCGGCAGCGGAGACGCTCCGCTCCGCGCGCCGAACGCTCGCGCCGGAGGAGTTCGCGCGTCCGATCTGGGCTAGCATCGAGCCGTGACGTCGGCCCGGCGCGCCCTTGTCGTTCTCCTTCTCCTTGGTTCAGGGCTGCTCCTTTCCTGCTCCCGGTCGCGCCCCGCGATCCGGAACATCCTCCTGATCAGCATCGACACGCTTCGGGCCGACCACGTGAGCGCGTACGGCTTCCCGCGGCCGACCACGCCGAACATCGATGCCGTGGCCCGCGAAGGGGTGCTGTTCACGAACGTCCACACCCCCGTGCCCATGACCCTGCCTGCCCACGTCTCCATGCTCACGGGGACGCTGCCGCCCACCCACGGCCTGCGCGACAACCTGCTGAACCGGCTACCCGAGGCGAGCCTGACCCTCGCCGAGATGCTCAAGCCCAGGGGCTTCACGACCGGGGCCATCGTCAGCACGTTCGTGCTGGACCGCCGTTTCGGCACGAGCCAGGGCTTCGACACCTATGACGATCGCTTCCAGGCCGTGCACAAGATCGGCGACCTGAGCGAGCGCAAGGGCGACGAGACCGCCCGGGTCGCCCGGGAATGGCTGGATCAGCACAAGGAGCGGCCGTTCTTCCTCTTCGTTCACTTCTACGACCCCCACGACCCCTACGAGCCGCCCGAGCCGTTCGCCTCGAAGTGGAGCGCTCACCCCTACGAAGGAGAGGTCGCCTTCGCCGACTACTGCGTGGGGCAGGTCCTGGAGAGGCTCCGGCAGCTTGGCCTCTACGACGACACCCTCATCGTCATCACCGGGGACCACGGGGAGATGCTGGGAGAGCACGGCGAGCTGAACCATGGCTTCTTCATCTACGAGGGCGCCCTCCGGGTGCCCCTCGTCATGCGGGTGCCGCGCGCTCCGGCGGCGTCGCAGCAGATCGACGCTCCGGTGAGCCTCATCGACATCGCTCCCACCATCGTCTCTCTGGTGGGGGCTCCGGTCCCCAAGGAGGTCCAGGGCATGGACCTCTCGCCCTGGGTCACGGGGCGGGGCGCGGCAGGGAAAGGAAGGGCCCTCTACGCGGAGACCGTGACTCCGACCCGCTACTACGGTGCGAGCTCCCTGCTCGGGGTCATCGTGGATGGGTGGAAGTACATCGAGACCACGCGTCCCGAGCTCTACGACCTCCGGAACGATCCCGCGGAGGCCGTCAACCTCCTCGAGCGCGAGCCGGCGCGGGCGGACGCCTTGGGTCGGACCCTCGCCGGCATGCTGGCGGCGGCCGGCCGCGCTCCCGGACCGGCCCCGGAATCGGCGGCGCTGGACGAGGCTTCACGGCAGCGCCTGGCCGCGCTCGGCTACCTGGGACGCGGCGGCGAGGTCTCGTCACACGGCTTCGACCGGAGCAAGGAAGACGCCAAGGACCTCATCGCGTTCTTCCGAAAAGACCAGCGGCTCAACAAGCTCGTGGAGGACAAGAAATACCCCGAGGCCCGTGCCCTCTGCGAGGAGATGCTCCGGCAGAGGCCGGGGTTCGCGGACTGCCATCTCCAGATGTCCAAGATCGCCGCCGCCGAGGGCAACCTCGACGCGGCCCTGACTGCCGCCCGGAAGGCGGTCACGGTCGGGCCGAAGAACGAAAGGGCGCATCTTCAACTGGCCGCCCTCCTGAAGGAGCGGGGCGATCTCGACCAGGCCATTGCCCAGCTTCGTCAGGCCCTGACGCTCGAGCCGAACGCCCCCGATACCCGGATGCTGCTCGGCCGCGCTCTCGCGGAGAAAGGGCGGCTGGACGAGGCGGCGAGCCTCCTCGGCGCGGCCGCCACCATCCAGCCGGAGAGCGCGGCCGCGGCTACTCAGCTGGGTTTCGTGCTGGCCAGGCAGGGCAAGCTGGACGACGCCGTCCTCAGCTACCGTCGTGCCCTCGCCCTGGATCCCGGCTCGGCCGAAGCGCACGCCTATCTCGGCTCGGCCCTGGCTTCGCAGGGCCAATGGGACGAAGCCATCGAGCACTTCGGGGCGGCGCTCAAGGCCAAGCCGGAAAGCGCGGAGCTGCACGACTGGATGGGGGTGGCGCTGCGCGAAAAGGGACGGTCCGAGGACGCCCTCGGCCATTTCCGCGAGGCGGTAAGGCTCGCCCCCGGGCTCGCCATCGCCCAGTACAACCTGGGCCGGGCGCTGAAGCAGCAGGGGAAGCTCGACGAAGCCGTCTTGCACTATCGCCGGGCCATCGCCATCGACCCGCGCCTCGCCGCCGCCCACAACAGCCTTGGGAGCATCCTCGGGGCCCAGGGCCGTCTCCCGGAAGCCATCCGGGAGTTCCGCGAAGCGCTTCGGTTGCAGCCGGACCATGACGAGGCGCGGAACAATCTTGACCTGGCCTTGCGAATGATGCGGGAGGGCACGCGCTCGCGCAGGTGACCGGGGCTTCGACCGTGTGGCCGCCACTCGCTCAATGAAGGAAGCTTCGGGCCTCCGGGAGCTCCGGGAGTCCGGGATCGGCGCGGCGCCAGTTGACGAGAAACTGCTGGTAGTGACGGCGGGCGGATTCGCGATCCCCGAGCGCCGCGGCGGCGCGCGCGCGCCCGAGGAGGCTGAGCGACCGGTTGGGCCAGCGTGCGAGGGCCCGCTCGAACTCCGCCGCCGCTTCGCCCGGCCGACCCAGCTCGAGGAGGATCTCCCCGAAGAGCTCCGGCGCCGGCTTGATGGGTCGCGGCGGCCCGAGGGGCGGCGGAAGCTCACGATCGAGGGCCACGGCCTCCTGCATTCGCACGACCGCGTCGCCCTTCCGGCCGGTGGCGATCGCCCCGAGCGCGGCCAGCTCCTTTTCCATCACCGCCACGTCGGTCTGGCGGTTGCCGGTCTCCCGGGATCCCGCCCGTTTCGAAAGCTCGGCCAGCGCCATCTCCGCGAGCTTGGGGTCGCCGCGGCGGGTGGCGCTCATGCCGATGGCGAAGAGCTCGCCGCTCGTGTCGAAGTCCCTGGCGGTCGCGAGCTCCTGGAAGGAGCGGGTCTCGATGACGTACCGGGCGCGCATGTCCGACAGGAGCGCCTTGAAGCGTGGGGCAGCGGTGGCCTCCACCGCGGTCTTCATGAGGTCGAGCGCCTCCCGTGCCTTCTGGAAACGGCCCTGCTGGAGCGACTCGTAGAGGAGCCAGGAGAGGCTGTGATAGTCGCGCATGCCGACCGGCAGCCCCTTCCGCTTGACCCAGGCCTCGGAAGCGCGGAAGGAAGCCTCATCGGAGGCCGCCGCGTCGTCCCACATGCCGAGCTGGAGAAAGATGTGGGCGGGCATGTGCAGCGCGTGGCTCGACTCGGGCGCCACCTTCGCGTAGGCGCGGGCCGCGGGAAGGGCCAGCCGAGCGTGTTCCGGATCGTCGTAATCGTGGATCAAGTAGTGGAGGGCTCCCGGATGATCGGGATTCCGGGCGAGCACCCTCTCCAGGATGGCGGCCGCTTCCTTCTGGATTGCACTTCCCACCAGCGCGTGCTGATGCTGGTCGTCACCCCCGTCGCGGAACAGCGCCGGGCTGCGCGCGGTCAGGCCCATGAGCGAGAGGGCGAAGAAGCTCTGCGCCTCCGCGTCCTCGGGATACGACCGGGCGAGCCCCCGCATCTGCTCGGCGTACGCGCGCTCGCGGGCCGCGCGCTCCCCGGTTCCGAACAGGGTCTCGACCGCCCGCAGGTAGGCCTTCTCGCGGACCGTTTTCGCCTTAGCGGCGCGCGCCTCCGGCGTCGGGGCCAGGCGGAGCAGGATCTCCCGCCCCTTGCCCGCGTCCTGATTGCGCCAGAGGGTCTGGTTGCAGGCCATGGCCTCCCCCCAGTAGGCCATGGCGAAGTCGCGGTCGATCGTCTGGGCCTCGCGGAAAGCCTCCACGGCGTCCTCGTACTGGAAGTTGTGGAGGGCGGTCACGCCGCGCAGGAAGGCAGGCTGCGCCGCGGGCGAGCCGGAGTTGGGGAAGCGAACGGGCGACAAGCCGACGAGGGCGACGAGCGCGAGCGGGATCAACGGACGGGCTTCGTCGCGTCGAATCGGATCTGCTTCAGCAGCTCGGGCTGGCGCGCCAGCTCTGTCTTGCCCGCGGGAAACTTGTTGGCGCTGAACACGTAGGCCAGGACGTCGGCGGTCTGCTGGCGGGTCAGCGTGCCCGGACGGTCGTGGGGCATCGACACCCGGGTCCGCTCGAACAGGTCGCCGACGGTCACGCCGTTCCAGTTCGCCGTGAACGTCGCCCCGACCAGGGGACCGGCCGTCTCGCCCCCGGTCAGCGTCGGCTGGTGGCAAGACGAGCACCGCTCGCGATAGACGGTCTCTCCCCGCTTCGCCTGCTCCTCCGTGTACACGCCGTCCCAGACCGAGCGCGCACGCTCTTCCGTTGATGCCGCCGGCGCCGGGGGTGGCGCCCCGGCCTGGCCGGCGCGAGGCGCGGATTGAGCGGCGGCGACGGCTGACAGACCGGCGATCGCCAGCACGGCGAGCCTGATCATCCGGCCTACGGCCGCTCGCCCTGCGCGGCCGGACGCGCCTCCGGAGGCAGCGCGAACGCGATGTACTCGCCCGAGTAGGGGCCGCCGCTGACCGCGACCACGATGTACTGCCGGCCCTTCAGCATGTAGGTCATGGGCGATCCGCTCTGGGGCGCCGGCATGTAGACCGCGCCCACCTCCTTCCCGGTGGCCTTGTCGTAGGCGCGCAGCATCGCGCCCCGCGGCCGGTCGGGGGTCGTGGTGAACTGCCCCTCGCCCGCGATGACCAGCGTCTTGGTGACGAGCGTGCCGACGTTGTAGCTCGCCTGGCCGGTGCGCGGAACGTTCAGCCCCTTGAGCGCCTCGTGGTTGCGGACCGCGTCCGGCGTCTCGCCGTGGGCGACCTGCCACACGATCGCCCCCCGGTCCAGACTGATGGCCGAGATGGTCCCGTAGGGCGGCTTGATGAGCGGCAGGCCTTGCACGTTCAGATTCCAGATGCCCCCGCCCGGGCGCGGCCCTCCAGGGGGGGCGGGAGGTGGCGGCGGGGGGGGCGGCGCGTCGGCGCCGGCGTTCTCGCCCGGGCCCGTCGCGATGCGCACGGGCTCGCCGGCGATGCCATGGATGTAGTTGATGTCCGAGACGTCCTTGCTCGGAGGAGGCACGAGGCCGATCGGCGTGAGACAGGCGTCGCAAGCCGCGGCATAGACGACATGGGTCTCCGGATCGTACGAGCCGCCGGGCCAGTTCGTGCCGCCGCTCGCGGTGGCCAGGGTGAGCGTGGCCAGCGGCCCTTCGAGCACGCTGACGACCGGCGGCGTGTAGATCGGTCCCAGCTTGTACTTCGAGGCCAGCGCCACCGCCTCCGCGCGCAGGGCGGGGGTGAAGTCGATGAGGTCGTCGATCGAGACGCCGTTGCGGGCATAGGCGGGCGGGCGGGTCGGGAAGGGCTGGGTGGGCGAGTACCACTCGCCCGGCACGTTGCCCTTCTCGACGGCTCGCTCCTCGATCGGCCAGACGGGTCGGCCGGTCACCCGGTCGAAGACGTACAGGAATCCCTGCTTGCTCGGCATCGCCACGGCCTTGATCGCCCGGCCGTCGACCGTGATGTCGGCCAGGATCGGCGCCGACGAGAGGTCATGGTCCCAGAGCGCGTGATGGATGACCTGGTAATGCCATCTCCGCTGCCCCGTCTTGAGGTCGACGCACACCAGGGTGTCGGCGAACAGGTTGTTCCCCGGCCGGTGGCCTCCGTAGAAGTCGCTCGTCGGAGTCTCCACCGGCAGATAGGCCAGGCCCAGCTCCTCGTCCACGGTCGTCTGGGTCCACACCCCCGTGTTGCCGGTGTACCGCCAGGACTCGTTCAGCCAGGTGTCGTTGCCGAAGTCGCCGGCCTGGGCGATCGTGTGGAAGATCCAGAGCCGCTTGCCCGTCCGGACGTCGAACCCCCGGACGTATCCCTTGTTGTTCCGGTACGACCGCGGCGTGAAGCCTTCCCGGAAGGAGGCGCCGACGATCACCACGTCGGCGGCCACCACCGGCGCCGACTGGAGCCCGATCTCGCCGGCGACCAGATCGATGTCCTGATCATCGTCGAGCTTCAGGTCCACGACGCCGGCCTTCCCGAAGCCGGGCATGGGAACGCCAGTCTTCGCGTCCAGCGCGACGAGCCGGTAGCCCGGCGTCACGTAGAGGATCCGCTCGTCGGGCCCGTCGCTCCAGTAGGCGAGCCCGCGGCCCGAGAACTGCCGGGGCGCGTTCGCGCCGCGCGCTCCCTCGTGCTCGCCGTGCACCCAGAGCAGCTCGCCGGTCGCGGCGTCGAGCGCCACCACCGACCGCCGCGTTCCGGCCGTGGCGTAGAGCACCCCGCCCACCATCAGCGGCGTACCCTCCAGCTTGTATTCCGGCCGGGTGCCCAGGCTGTCGGTCTTGAACCGCCAGGCCACCTCCAGGTCTTCGAAGTTGGCGGGGCCGATCTGGTCCAGCGGCGAGTAGCGGCTGCCCCGGAGGTCGCCGGCGTAGGTCGGCCACTCGCCGTTCCTGGTCCCTTCCGACACGGGGTTCCTGCCTCCACCGCCGGCCCTCGACTGCGCTCGGGAGAGGCCGGATGGCGCGAGCGTCGTCGAGACGAGGCCGGCGGCGAGCGCCACGAGCATCACCTGCGATCGAGAGACGGCTGGCCTCATCGTTTCCTCCTGCTCGGCCGGAGATCGAGCACGCCGGGGAAGGGACGGATCATACCGCCGAGCGGTCGCGATACGGCGCGAAGCGCCTCAGCAGGCCCGACATCAGCCAGGCCACGCCGAGGAGCACCAGCCCGAGCATCGCCCAGCGCATCGCGCTCGCGAGCAGGGCCGCGTCCAGCGCCGGCCAGGCGAACCGGAACTGGCGCAGGCGGTCGCCGCGCTCGACCATCCAGTGCCAGCCGGTGTGGGCCACGAGCGCGGACAGGATGATCGTGCCGACCCGTTCGGCCACCACGAAGCGGAAGAGGACCTCGAGCATGGGGACGAGCAGCGCGAGCACCAGGAGCTGCCCCAGCTCGACGCCGACGTTGAACGACAGCAGCGAGGTGAGCAGGTGGGATCCGGCGAGCTGCAGCGACTGCCGCAGCGCGAACGAGAACCCGAACCCGTGGACCAGGCCGAACGCGAAGGCGATCAGCCAGCGGCGCGGCAGGCGCGGGCCCACGATGTTCTCGAGCGCCATGGTGACGATGGACAGGGCGATCAGCGCCTCGATGAGCGGGGGGAACCACAACGCGCCCGGCGCGACGCCGAATGCGGAGGCGACGAGCGTGATCGAGTGGGCGATGGTGAACGAGGTGACCACCGCCGCCAGGGGCAGGATCCGCCGGAGCGGGATCACGAGGCACAGGAGGAACAGCAGGTGGTCGATTCCGCCCAGGATGTGCCGGAACCCCAGGTCCACGAACCGGAGGGCGGCCTGGTGCCACCGCGGATCCAGCCGGACCAGCCCCGGGTCGCCGGCAAGCTCGAACAGCCGCGGCGAGCCGCCGGGCGGCAGGAAGCCGAGAACGGTGACGACCCGCACGCCCAGGATCGCGAGCCCGGGATCGATCGAGAACTGGGACCGATCCGAATGGACCGGGTACTCGAACAGGACGTCGAGCAGCGCCTGGCTCCAGTAGATCTCCGTGTCGGTGGGCAGCGGCGCGTCCGTCAGGTGGACGAGCGCCTGCTCGTAGTCGGCGAAGGAGCGGTCCGACGGAAGGGACACCCGGACGGCGACGATCCGCGACGACTCCAGGCGCCGGTCATCCTCGTACAGCCGCACCGAGCCAGCGATCCAGAGCATCGCCGCGTGTCGGAGGGAGGCATCGGCTCGCGCCAGGTCGAGGTAACCCGGCCCGCGCTGCGGAAACTCGATGTCGCGCATGGCCGCCAGCGGCGCCCGCACGAGAAGTCGCAGCCGCTGACCTTCCGGCTTGACGAACACCCGGACGGCGATGTCGGCCGGGATCTCGTGCGCGGCCGCCCCGGACGACACGGCGAGAACGAGCGTCAGCAGCGCGGGCACGCGGCGGCCCGGTCCGGCGACATGAGGCATCAAGCGGGCGCTCCAGCCGAAGAGTATACTGGCGCACTCCAGGTCTTCAGCAGAGGGGGGCGCTCGATGCGGAAGCGCAGTCTCTCCGTCTCGGCCTTCTTCGCGGCCCTCGTCGCGCTCGGCATCGCCCAGACGGCCCTGGAAAAGAGGGCGGCCGCCGAGGCGCGTGGCAGCGTGCAGGCGCCGATCTTCGAGGTCGACCCGTTCTGGCCGAAGCCGCTGCCGAACCATTGGCTCCTCGGGATGACCGTCGGCGTCTCGGTCGACGACCAGGACCACGTCTGGATCATCCATCGCGGGGCGGCCACCCTGAACCCGAAGACCGAAACGGGCGCGGACGCGACGCCGCCCACCGGCGAGTGCTGCCTCCCTGCGCCCCCCGTGCTCGAGTTCGACCCCGCCGGCAACGTGGTCGGGCACTGGGGCGGCCCCGGCCCGGGATACGACTGGCCGGACTCGAACCACGGCATCACGGTCGACCACAAGGGCAACGTGTGGATCGGAGGCAACGGCCCGCCCGACTCCCACATACTGAAGTTCACCCGCGACGGAAAGCTCCTGGTCCAGTTCGGCAAGCCGGGGGCGCGCCGCGCCGGTGGCCCGGCCGACAAGCCGGCCTACGCCGCGGACAGCCACGACACCGTGAGCTTCGGCCGGGTGGCCAAGATATTCATCGACCCGCGGGCCAACGAGGCGTATGTCGCCGACGGCTACCTCAACCGGCGGGTGGCCGTGATCGACGCCGACACCGGGAAGTTCAAGCGGTACTGGGGCGCGTACGGCCACAAGCCGGACGACGCCGACCTCGGCCGCTACGACCCCGACGCGCCGCCCGCCCCGCAGTTCCGCACGCCGGTGCACTGCGCGGACCTCTCGAACGACGGGCTGCTGTACGTGTGCGACCGTCCGAACGACCGCATCCAGGTGTTCAAGCCGGACGGGACGTTCGTGAAGGAGGTGTTCATCGCCAAGCGGACGCTGAGCGACGGATCCGTGTGGGACGTGGCCTTCTCCAAGGACGCCCAGCAGAAGTACATGTACGTCGCCGACGGCAAGAACGAGAGGGTATACGTCATCCAGCGGGACACGCTCGAGCTGCTCACGAGCTTCGGCGACGGCGGGCGGCAGCCGGGACAGTTCTTCGGCGTGCACAGCATCGCCACCGATTCGAAGGGCAACATCTATACAACCGAGACCTACGAGGGCAAGCGGGTGCAGAAGTTCGTCTACAAGGGCCTGCTGCCGGTGACGAGGACGGACCAGGGCACCGTGTGGCCGGCCAGGAATCCGCAGTGATGATGACGCGCATCGCGGTCGCCGCCCTCGTCGCCGCTTCCACCGCGGGGGCCCAACCCAATCCGTACCGCGCCATCGAGAGCTGGGGACAGCTCCCCGAAGGAAGGAAATGGGGATCGACGAGCGCGATCGACATCGATCCCGACGGCCGATCGGTCTGGGTCGCGGAGAGGTGCGGCGCGAACACGTGCGCCGGCTCGGACCTGCCGGTGGTGCTCGAGTTCGACCCGTCGGGCAGGCTCTTGCGGAGCTTCGGCGGGGGGATGTTCATCTTCCCCCACGGCATCCATGTCGACCGCAGCGGAAACGTCTGGATCACCGACGGCATCCCGCCCCGCAGCGCGAGCCCACCGGCCACGGCGGGAAAGGGCCACGAGGTCGTCAAGTTCAGCCCGGACGGCAAGGTCCTGCTGAGGCTCGGCAAGGCCGGGGTGGCCGGGGCCGGTCCGGACACATTCAACCAACCCTCGGACGTGGCGGTCGCGCCGATCGGCGACGTCTTCGTCGCGGACGGGCACGCAAGGCGTGGGGCAGGAAGGGGTCGGCGCCGGGCGAGTTCGACACCCCCCACGGGCTCGCCTTCGATTCCCGGGGGCGGCTCTTCGTGGCCGACCGGAACAACAACCGGATCCAGATCTTCGATCAGGAGGGGAAATTCCTCGACGAATGGAGGCAGTTCAGCCGGCCGAGCGGCATCTACATCGACCGGAACGACGTCCTCTACGTCACCGACTCGGAGTCGAACGCGAAGCAGAACCCGGGGTGGAAGAGAGGCATCCGGATCGGCAGCGCCCGGGACGGCAAGGTGACGGCCTTCATCCCCGACCCCGAGCCGAAACCGGACGAGGTCTGGACGAGCGGGGCGGAAGGTGTCGCCGCCGACGCCGCGGGCAACGTCTACGGCGCCGAAGTCGGCCCCCGGATGGTCAAGAAGTACGTCAAGAACTGACGAGGCTTTCGCGGACTCGGGCCCTTGCCGCCGGGGTGTAGAATCGCCGTAGGTTCATCCCCGAGATCGCTGCGGCGCCCATGGAAAGGACGGACGATTCCCTGCATGGGCGCTCAGGAGGAGTGCCCATGCCAGTCTCACGCCGGTCGTTCCTGCACGCGCTCAGTCCCGCGCCCGCGGGCCCGTCTTCCGCATTCGTCGCCGCCCGCGGCCGCGAGGCGCACGCCGCCGAAGGCGCGTCGGCGCCGGCTCGGCGCTCCGCCGGCGTGCTCCTTCTCGACAGCAACGAGAACCCGCTGGGCCCGGGGCGGGCGGCCATGGAAGCGCTCACGCGCGCCTTCGTGGACGCCGGACGCTATCCCACCAACGCGCGGCCCTCGACCGCCGACCTGCGCGAGGCGATCGCCCACCGGGTCTCCGTCCGGCCCGAGAACGTGGCCCTGGGCGCCGGCTCCTGGGAGCTGCTGCGCAGCGCGGTCCGCCTCCACGCCTCCTCGGCGCGCCACCTGGTCACGGCCGCGCCCACGTTCGAGCAGCCGGAGAAGATGGCCGAGCAGCTCGGCATCGGCGTGCGCCGCGTGCCGGTCGACAAGGACGGCCGCATCGACCTCGAGGCGACGGCCCAGGCCGCGCGCTGGGCCGGACTGATCTTCTTCTGCAATCCCAACAACCCGACGAGCACCGTCCACCCGGCTCGGGCGGTCACGGAGTTCGTGACGCGGGTGCGAAAAGAGTCACCGGACACGGCCATCCTGATCGACGAGGCCTACCACGACTACGTGACCGACCCGGGCTACGCCACCGCGGTCCCGCTCGCGCTCGAGCACCCGAACGTCGTCGTGACGCGCACCCTGTCCAAGGCCTACGGCATGGCGGGAATGCGCATCGGCTACGCCGTCGGCCAGCCCCGGGCCATCGAGAACTTCAACCGCTGGGGCATCACCTTCAACCAGAACTCGCTGGCCGTGGCGGCCGCGGTGGCCTCGCTGGGCGACCCCGCCCACATCGACGCCGAGCGTGCGCGCAACACCGAGGCCCGGGCATTCACGACGCGCTTCTTCCAGGACCTGGGCTGCCGGGTGATGGACTCGCAGGCCAACTTCCTGTTCGTCGAGACCGGCCGCCCGGCCCGGGAGTTCAAGGAGGCCTGCGCGAGGCGGGGCATCCTGGTCGGGCGCGCGTTCCCGCCGCTCGACAAGAGCCACGCCCGCGTCTCCATCGGCACCGTCGACGAGATGCAGCGGGCCGGCGTGGTCATCGCCGAGGTGCTCGGCGCGGGCCGGCCGGTGCCGGCCGCCGCGTCGAGCCCTTCCCGGCCGCCCCGATGAGGGCGAGCATGCCGCGCAAGGAGGCAGACATGTCGTTCACACGCCGCGCGTTCGTGAAGACCGTGGGCGTCGGCTCGGCCGCCTTCATGGCGGCCCGCCGGAGCGCATGGGCCGAGCTGCTGCAGGCCCCCGCGCCGGCTCGAGCGCCGCGGCCGCTGCTCCTCCACAACAACGAGAACCCGCTCGGGCCGGGCGAGGCCGTCCTGGAGGCCGTGCGCAGCGCGCTCGGGCAGGGCGGGCCGGCCGGACGGTATCCCTGGGACGACGTCACGCAGCTCCACCAGGCCATCGCCGACCGCTTCGGCGTGAGCCCCGAAAACGTCGTCACCGGCTGCGGGTCGACGCAGATCTTGCGGGAGGCGGTGCAGATCTTCACGTCGCCGGTCAAGCCGCTGGTCGCGGGGCAACTGACCTACGAGGAGTGCGCGGGCTACGCCGACCTCGTCGGCACCCCGGTGCGCGCGATCCCCCTCGACCGCTCGCTGAAGCTGGACCTGGAGGCCATGGCCGACGCCGCCCGGGGCGCGGGCGTGGCGTTCGTGAACAACCCCAACAACCCGACCGCGACCCTCCTCTCCGGGGACGCCATGGACGCGTTCATCGAGCGCGTGCACACGGCCGCGCCCGACGCGGTGGTGCTGATCGACGAGGCCTACCACGACTACGTGACCGATCCCTCCCACCGCACCCAGATCCCGCGGGCGGTCAAGGACCCGCGCCTGGTCGTGGCGCGGACCTTCTCCAAGGCCCACGGCATGGCCGGGATGCGGGTGGGGTACGCGATCGGACACCCCGACACGATCAAGCGCCTGGCCTGGGAGGGTCCGAACGCGCTGAACGTGGCCGGCATCGTGGCCGCGACCGCCTCCATCAAGGACGAGGCGCGGCTCCGGCGCGAGAGCGCGCGCAACATGGAGGCACGCAAGTTCACCCTCGACTGGTTCTCCCGGGCGGGCTTCGGGGGGACCGACTCCCAGACCAACTTCATCTTCGTGGACATCAAGCGCCCGGCGAAGGGCTTCCGCGACGCCTGCCGCGAGCAGGGCGTCCTCGTGAGCCGCGATTTCCCGCCCCTCGAGAAGAGCTACATGCGGATCTCCATCGGGACGCTCGACGAGATGAAGCGGGCGGTGGACGTCTTCGGGAACGTCCTCGGGGTCAAGGCGAAGGCGGCCTGAGAGACCTCGGCGCCGGCCGAGACCGATGGACAGGAGAGGCTTCCTCCAGGCGGTAGGGGCCGTGGGCGCCGCCTCGACCGCCCTCGACCCGCGCGTCAGGGGCGAGGCCCCCCGGGCGAAAGCGCTCAAGATCGACCTGCACACGCATTACTACCCGGACGCCTACTTCCAGAAGATCCGCGACACTCCGTCGGACTTCACCTTCGACAAGGACCCGACCGGCCGCACCATCATCAAGTATCGCGGCGCCCGCTTCTTCGGCATCCAGCCGGCGATGACCGATCCCGCGAAGCGTCTCGCGGACATGGACCGGGTGGGCATCGACGTGGAGGTCGTCTCGCTCTCGACGCCCAACGTCTTCTTCGCCGACGAGAAGACGCAGCCGGAGGTGGCCCGCATGGTCAATGACGCCTATGCGGAGCTGATCGTGCGGCACCCCGGCCGCTTCAAGGGATTCGCGTCGATACCCATGGACGCCCCCGACCAGGCGCTCCGGGAACTCGACCGGGCGTTGGGCGAGCTGAAGCTGAACGGGGTCATCCTGCTCAGCAACATCCGGGGGAGGGCGCTGACCGCGCCCGTCTACCGGCCCTTCTTCGAGGAGGCGAACCGGCGGAAGCTCTGCATCCTCCTCCATCCGATGCTGCCCGCCAACCCCGAGGCCTACGGCGAGTACGTCCTGGGACCGATCGTGGGATTCCCCTGCGACACGACGCTGGCCGTGGCCCGGATGTGCTACGACGGCCTGCTGAAGGACTTCCCGGACGTCCGGTGGATCATCGCCCACCTCGGGGGCGCGGTCCCCTACCTGATGGAGCGCCTGGACAACGGGTTCCGGGACTTCGCCGAGTGCCGGGTCAAGCTCGACCAGCTCCCGAGCGTCTACCTCAAGAGGCTCTACTACGACACGGTGACCTTCAGCCCGTACGTCCTGAACATGGCCCGGGACCTCCTGGGCGTGGACCACCTGGCCATGGGCAGCGATTATCCGCACCTTCTGGGCTCGATCGATCGGGCCGTCTCCTCGATCGAAGCGCTCGGCATCCCCCAGGCGGAGAAGGAGCGGATCTTCAGCAGGACGGCGCTTTCGATCCTGAACAACGTCTAACGGGGAGGCGACCATGAGAGCGGAGCTTTCTCGCCGAGACCTGGTGAGGCTTCTGGGCACTTCCGCGGTGGCGCTGTGGCTCCCGCGCTCCGGCCTCGCGTGGCCGAAGCCCGCGCCCCTCGGGGCGGCCCCCACCGCGCCCGACGAGGCCTTCTGGGCTTCGGTGCGGGAGCAGTTCGTCATGCCTCCGGACCTGGCGCTCATGAACGCCGCGAACCTGTGCCCGTCTTCCGCCCCGGTGCTCGAGGCTTTGTACAAGGCAACTCGGGAGATGGACCGGGAACCCTCGCCCGCCTACCGTGAGCAGATGCACGACGCCAAGGAAGTCACGCGCAAGGCCCTCGCCGGGTTCCTGCGCGTGACGCCGGAGGAGATCGTCATCACCCGGAACACCAGCGAGTCCAACAACCTCGTCTCGAGCGGCCTCGACCTGAAGGCCGGCGACGAGGTGCTGCTCTTCTCGGACAACCATCCGAGCAACGACGTCGCCTGGAAGGAGAAGGCCCGGCGCCACGGATACCGGGTTGGCGTCGTGGACGTGGTGAGCCCGCACCCGGGAGCGGAGTACTACATCGAAGCGTTCACCCGGGCCCTGACCCCGCGCACGAAGGTGCTCGCCTTCACCCATCTCACGAGCACGGTGGGCGATCTCCTTCCCGCGCGGGAGCTGTGCCGCGTGGCCCGGGAGCGCGGCATCCTGACGCTCGTCGACGGCGCACAGTCATTGGGCCTCATGGACGTCGACCTGCGCGAGATGGATCCCGACTTCTACAGCGGCAGCGGACACAAATGGCCGTGCGGGCCCAAGGAGGCAGGTCTTCTCTTCATCAATCGAAGGTCGCAGCCGCAGATCTGGCCCAGCATCTACAGCGCGTACCCCGGGGCGGTCGGCGTCTCGAAGACCTTCGAGGGCTTCGGACAGCGGGACGAGCCGGCCATCCAGGCCCTCGGCGAAGCGCTCCGGTTCCAGACGAAGATCGGCCGGACGGCCATCGAGGGCCGCGGGCGGGAGCTGGCCCAGGCGCTCATGGCGGGCCTGCGGAAGCTGCCGGGGGTCAAGCTGTGGACGCACCCCGATCCCGCACGATCGGTGGCGGTGGTGTCGTTCCAGCCGGGCGATCTCGACCCGCGGAAGCTCATGCTCGCCCTCTACGAGAAGGACCGGATGGTCTGCGCGATCCGCCCCGGCCGCGATCGAGGGGGCGTTCGCTTCTCACCACACTTCTACAACTCGCAGGCCGAGATCGA
>QHVM01000055.1:0-31124 GCA_003223555.1 Acidobacteriota bacterium
CGTGCCGGTCTTCTTGGTGTCGACGACGGGCGTCTCCGAAGATACGGTGATGGTCTCCTCGACCGAGGCGACCTTGAGGTTGAAGGCCACGTTCACGCTGGTGCCCGCGGCGACGGTGACGTTCCGGGTGACCGTGGTGAAGCCGGTCAGCGCCACCGTGAGCTTGTGGCTGCCGTGGTCGACGTTCAGGAACCTGAACTCGCCGCCGGAGCCGCTGGTCGTGGTCCGGCTGCCGAAGTCGCCCGCCAGGGTGGCGGTGGCGCCGGGGAGGACCGCCCCCGACTCGTCGGTCACGGTGGCGTAGACGTTGCCGGTCGCGGCGACCTGGGCGAAGGCGGCCGGCGGCAGCAACAGCAGGAGCAGGGCCAGGCCCGTGCTCCGCACGCGTCCGAATCTCCTCACAGAAACCTCCTTCGGTTTCCCGTTGGGCGCGGGCGCCGCGGACTCCTCCGCGCGCCCCGCGCGGTTTCGGCGAGTCGGGAGATTCGGCTACCCCAGCCGGGGTCCCGCGCCGTACGTCGGGACGCGCCCGGCCGCGTGATGGAGCCCCCAGTGGTACATGGCTCCCACGATCGGCTTCAGCGTCTCGCCCAGGGGCGTGAGCGCGTACTCCGCCTTCCGGGCACCGGCACCCCCCGCGATCGCGCAGCGATCGCGACGAGGCGAGGAACGCCCGGATTCACTTCGGGCGTTCCGGACTATGCGCGCCTGCCTGCGGATGAGCCCGTGCCTCTCCATGTCAGCGAGCTGGCGGCGGAGGATCTTCTTCGAGATTCCCTCGGTCGTCCGCATCAGCTCGCAGAAGGGTCGCGCCCCCCAGAACAGGTGCCAGACGATCAAGGTCTTCCACCGGTCGTCCATGACGTCGAGGGTGACCTGGACCGGGCACCGCGCGAGGCTCTCGCCTCCGGCGCGGGGTTGGGGGGCGCGGGCACGGACAGCGTCGCCGCCGTTTTCGCCGGGCTCCGGACGCGGCGGGACGGTTCTCATCGTGGGGAACCTAGCGCCGGCCGGGCGCGAAGGCCATGCGCCGGCGCTGAGCCCTGGCTGAGTTCTTCCTGAGCCGCCAACGATCGGCGGCAGAGGGACATGGCCGGGGCCATGAGCCCTCACCGGCGGCCCGCCACGACCTCCACCGGGGCCGCCCCCTCCAGGGAAGGCGCGGCGAAGGCATGGACCCCCGCGCGAAGCGCCGCCTGCTGGGCCGGGGCCAGACCCACGTGGGCCAGCAACATGAAGCCGCGGCCCATGCGGTCGGCCATGAGACCGCTGCGGCTGTGGGGCACCTCCGGCGCCACCGCGTGGACGATCTCGTGGGCCACCACGCGGCCGAGGGCGCGGGCGACGGTCGCCTCGTCGCTCGGGGCCAGGCTCCGCACCGCGCGATCGGCGACCCCGAGCGCCCACAGCACGTTGGAGAGATAGACCCACGTCGTGTGCGACCGCGCACCCCGCGGGGTCCCGCCCATCACGTGGGCGGGTAGCCGGGCGCCGTTGGCGGCCCCCGGCATGAGCACGATCTTGAGCTCGTCCTCGCCGGTGACGGTCGACGCGTCACCCAGCGTCCAGGTCGTGGCCACGCCTGCGTCGGCCAGGATCGCCGAGGCTTCGCGAGACGCGTACCGGAACGCGAAGGGCGCCGAGTCGAGCACGTCGATCCAGACGAGGCGCAGCCGCGGCTCCCGCGGCGGCGGGATGCCGGGCGGAGCGGGCACCTCCCGCAGCGGCACGCGGATACCTTCGGAATCCCCGGCGCTGGCCGCCCGGCCGATCGCCAGGAGGATGGCGAAGAGCGCCCCGCAGACGGCGTGACGACCTCGATTGCCATGGACCACCGCCGGCTCCTTTCCGCCCCCGCCGGCTTCCGCCCTCGTCGGGGCGGTGCCGTGCGCTGTCGACTAGACGCTCGCCGGGCGGCCGGGGTCTTCACGCCGGCCCGGGGTTGGAGCGGAGTTGTGGATGAGCGGCCAAGTCACGCCCGCACAACGGGCCAGCGGGGTGGGTGAGAAGGCGATCCAGGCCGACGAGCGAGCGATCGCCTACTTCGAACGCGAGGTGGACTTGCGGGTCTTCAGCGTTTTGGACACCGGGGCCGGCTCGTCGAGCTCGGCCAGCCAGGCGGCGGACGACGCGTCGCTCGGCATCCGCCAATCTCCGCGCGGCGACAGGCTCACCGAGCCCACCTTCGGTCCATCGGGGCTGATCGAGCGCTTGAACTGCTGTTCGAAGAAGCGGGTGACGAACACGCGGAGCCACCGGCGGAGGGTGGACGGCTCGTAGGCGCCCCTGAACGCGTGCTCGGCGAGGAACAGCGTCTTGGCCGGGCCGGCTCCCAGGCGCAGCAGGCAGAAGAGGAAGAAGTCGTGCAGCTCGTAGGGGCCCACGATCTCCTCCGTGCGCTGCGAGATGGCCCCGTCCTCGTCGGGCGGCAGCAACTCCGCGGAGACCGGCGTGTCGAGGACGGAGCGCAGCACGCGGGCCTCGGGGCCCGTGGTCTCGTGGCCGGCCACCCAGCGCACCAGCTCGCGCACGAGCGTCTTGGGCACGCTGGCGTTGACGTTGTACATGGAGATGTGGTCGCCGGCGAACGTGGTGTAGCCGAGGGCCAGCTCGGAGAGGTCCCCCGTCCCCAGCTGCAGCGCGCGCTCCATGTTGGCGAGGTCCATCAGCACCTGCGTGCGCTCGCGCGCCTGCAGGTTCTGGAACGTGACGCTGCGGGTGTCGTCGGGGTCGAGGCCGATGTCCTGGATGTGCTGGCGGCAGGCGGCGCGGATGTCCACTTCCCTGAGCTCGACGCCCAGCGCGCCGGCGAGCTGGCGGGCGTTGTCGAGGGTGTGGGACGTCGTGCCGAAACCGGGCATGGTCACCGCCAGCACCCCGCGGCGAGGCACGCCGAGCAGGTCGAAGGTCCGCGCGGCCACGAGCAGGGCGAGGGTGGAGTCGAGGCCGCCCGAGAGGCCGAGCGTCACCCGGCCGAGGCGCGTGTGCTCCAGCCGCTTGGCGAGGCCGGCGGTCTGGATGGAGAAGATCTCCTGGCAGCGCTCCTCGAGCGTCGCGGGGTCGGAGGGCACGAAGGGGTGGGCCTCGATCTCGCGGATGAGACGGAACGGCGCGGAGGCGGGCACGGCAGCCAGCGCGACCCTGCGGTACCCGTCGGGCAGGGCGTGGACCCCCTCGGCGAACGAGGTCTGCCGCACGCGGTCCACCAGCAGGCGCTCGACGTCCACTTCCGTCACCACCAGCTCACCGTCCCGGCGGAACCGCTCGCTCTCGGCGAGCAGCGTCGCGTTCTCGGCGACGATCAGGTGGCCGCCGAACACGACGTCGGTGGTCGATTCGTGCACGCCGGTGTTGGCGTAGACGTAGGCCCCGACCGCGCGGCCGGACTGCACCTTCACCAGCTCCCGCCGGTACTCGGCCTTGCCGACGAGGTCGTTCGACGCCGAGGGGCAGAGCAGGACCGTGGCCCCGGCGACCGCATGGAGGCTGCTCGGGGGCACCGGGGCCCAGAGGTCCTCGCAGATCTCCACCGCCAGGGTCACTCCCGGATCGTCCTCCATCCCGAAGAGGAGCCGGGAGCCGAAAGGCGCGGTCTGCCCGGCCAGGCGCACCTCCTCCGCCAGCGCCTCACGCGAGGAGGAGAACCAGCGCTCCTCGTAGTACTCCTTGTAGCCGGGCAGGTAGGTCTTGGGCACCACACCCAGCAGCCGCCCGGCCTGCAGGACCGCCGCGGCGTTGAAGAGCTTTCCCTCCAGCGCCACCGGCACGCCGGCCACGATGACCATCGGCGACTTCGCCGTCTCCCTCATCAACCGCGCCAGCGCCCGCTCCGCGCCTCCGACCAGGGTGGCCAGGCTGAAGAAAAGGTCCCCGGACGTGTAGCCGGTGAGGGCCAGCTCCGGGAAGAGGAGCACCTGCACGCCGAGCCGCCGCGCCTTGGCGACGAAGCGCAAGATGGCGGCCACGTTGCGCTCGGGGTCGGCCACCGTCACCGGCGGGCAGGCCGCCGCAACGCGCAGGAACCCGTAGGGCGCCGTAGTCACAACATGAGGATACGGCAGCGCTCAGCAACGGTGCAAGAAAGGCGTGACGCAACGACTGCCCCGCGCGACGGATTCACTCCGCCGCGAGGGCCGGGGGGGTCTCAGGGGAAGCGCGCCGCAGCGCTCCCCCTGCTTCAGCGCTAGAAGCTGATTTTTGCCGCAAGCTGGACGATCCTCTGGGTGTCCTCGAAGTTGACCTGGGTGCTGTTGTCGACCCCGAAGTTCGAGCGCGGGTTGGCCAGGTTGAGCTGGGGCACCAGCACCCCGCCCGTGAAGTTGTAGAGCACCTTGTTCTGCGAGCTGACGTTCGTGCGGTTGAGCAGGTTGAACGCCTCCGCGATCAGCTCCACCTTCACCTGTTTGCCCATCGGGATCTTGCGCGAGAGGCGCGCGTCGATGTTCTTCGTCCACGGCAGGCGGTGGGAGTCCCGGCGGCCGGGCACCATGTCGTTGCTGCGGTTGCCGTCGCCGTTGAGGTCGTTGGTCACCAGCTCGGAGTAGGGATAGCCGCTGAACGCGCTGGCGATCCAGCTCAGCGACCAGCCGCCCAGCAGGGCCCGGACCGCGCCGCCCGAGCTCTTGAAGTAGTCCATGTCCCAGTAGCCGCTCACCACCAGGCGGTGACGGACGTCGTTCTGGCCGTCCGCGTAGTCCGCGTCGCGGTTGGCCGGGTTCGCGGGGAAGCGCGCGTCGTCGCCGCCGCCCAGCACCACGTTGACGGAGTCGGGGTTGTTGTCCTTCACGTGGCTCAGCGTGTAGGCGAGGTTGGCGAGGAGCTTGCCCCCGAACCGCTTCTTCACCTCGACCGTGGCGCCGTTGTAGTTCGAGCGGCCGGTGCTCTCGAAGCGGACGACGCGGTCGAAGCTGGTGAACGGCCGCGTCGGGAAGCGGTCCACGGTGATGCTGCCTCCGCCCTGGACGGGGATCGCGGTCGGCACGGGGTCGCCGACGTTGAAGTCCCGGGAGAGGGCGAGCTTCCGGCCGGCCACGAACAGGTAGCTCACCGCGACCGCCACGTCGTTGCCCAGCGCCCGCTCCAGGCCGACGCTGGCCTGGTGCACCTCGGGGTTCTCGAACGCCGGATCGAAGAACTGGATGGACGGCCTGGGCAGGCTCGCCCCGGTGGGAATGGTGGCGAACACGCTCGGGTACTTCGGCACCAGCGCGCCGGTGAAGGTGATGGTCTGGACGTTGATGGCGTTCCCGCTGTGCGCGGTGCCGATCATGATCGACGGGGTGCGGCCGTAGAAGAGGCCGTAGCCCCCCCGGACCACCGTCTTCGCGTCCGGCGCCCAGGAGAAGCCGACCCGGGGCGCGAGGTCGTTCTTGTCGACGTGGATGATGCTGGTGTCGATGCCCGCCGCCGCCAGCTGGGGGTCGGGGTTGCGCACGGCGGGCTGGGCGATGTCCTGCCGGTCGTACCGCAGCCCGAAGCTCAGGGTGAGCTTGCGCGAGGCCTTCCACTCGTCCTGGACGAAGGCCGCGTACTCGTCGAGGTCGGGGTGGGTCTCGGGTCCCGTGGTGCCGATGCCGGGGAACGCCTGCTGATAGCTCTCCCCGGATCCGTTGGGCAGGCCGCGGCCGAGGCTGGCCACCGAGTTGAAGAAGTAGCGGCCGCCGAAGTTGCCGGGGAAGTAGTTGAAGATCCGGTCGAAGTTGAGGTCGAAGCCCGCCTTCAGCGAGTGCGCGCCGGCGATCCAGGTCACGGCGTCGGCGACCTGGAAGCGCTTGATGGTCGTCTCGCGGGGGCTGAAGAAGTTCCGCCCGAAGACCAGGACCGTGGCCCCTCCCTCGCGGAGGTTCACCTCCGGCGCGTTGGTGTTGGCCGTGCCCGGCTCCTCATCGCGCGCCCACTGCGCCCGCAGCTCGTTGTAGAAGCGCGAGCTGAACACGGACGAGAGCACGGCGTTGACGGTCCGCGTGTGGACCAGGCTGTTCCCGGTGTGCTCCTGGGCGCTGGTCGCGCCCGTGCTCTCGTTGTTGCCGCCGGTGAAGTTCTGGTGGTTGTAGCGCACGCTCAGGCGGTGCTTCTGGTCGAGCTGGTAGTCCACCTTGCCCAGGAACACGTCCTGGTCGCGGGTCAGCACGTAGTCCTGGTTCACGGCCCGGACCAGGGCCAGCCCCGCCTGCACGTTGGGGTCGGCGCTGTTGAGCACGCTGGCGGGCAGGGTCACCGTGAGCGGCGTGATCGGGTTCGGGATGTTCCGCCGCTGGCCGTCGTAGGAGAAGAAGAAGAACGCCTTGTCCTTCTGGATCGGGCCGCCCAGCGAGCCGCCGAACTGGTGGATCCGGAAGAAGCCGCGGGGAGAGATCGGGTTCCGGATCTTGTTGGCCCAGGTGTTCGCGTTGAGCGACTTGTCGCGGAAGAACTCGAACGCCGAGCCGTGGAAGTCGTTGGTTCCCGACTTGGTGACCACGTTGACGACCGCCCCGCCCGCCCGTCCGAACTCCGCGGAGTACGCGTTGCGGTTGACCTGGAACTCCTGCACCGCGTCCTGGCTGAACTGGTAGGGGGCGCGCCCGGAGCCGGTGCGGCCGAGGGTCTGTCCGAAGAAGGTGTTGTTGTTGTCCGCCCCGTCGATGACCAGGCTGTTGAGGATGCCGCGCTGGCCGGCGAAGCTGATGTCGCCGCCGCGCGTGTCGCGGGTGACCCCGGGGGTCGTGAGGACGAAGTCGATGAAGTTGCGGCCGTTCACAGGCAGGTTGGCCACCGCCCGCTCGGTGACCGTGGAAGCCTGGTGGGTCCGGCTCGGCTCGACGACGGGAGCCTCGGCGGTGACGGTCACCTCCTCCTGCGCGGAAGCGACCTTGAGCGCCACGTCCACCGTGAGCACCTGGCCGATGCTGAGGGTCAGGCCCGGCCGCTTGGTGGTGGCGAAGCCGGTGAGGACGGCGGTGAGCTCGTAGCTGCCCACCGGCAGGAGCGGAGCGCGGTAGACGCCCGCGGAGTCGGTCCGGGTCTCGCGCACGATGCCGGTGCCGACGTTGCGGATCGTCACGTTGACGCCGGGGAGCACGCCCCCCGACTGGTCGGTGATGGTGCCTTCGATGGCGCCGCCCGCGGCGAGCGACTGGGCGGAGGCGGGCATCGGGAGGACGAGCAGGAGGGCGATGACGGAGACGATGACGGCGATGAGAGCCGGGGCGGCGCTTCGCGGCATGTTCTTCTCCTCTTGGATCGGCGCAGCCTAGCCCGGCCCAACCCCGCGAGTCAACGACGAGCCGGCGGAACGAGTCCACCCCTTGACGGCCGGGCGGCCCGACCGCAGAATGCATGTTGAGGCAATAATTGTTGCGGCAAGAGCCAGTGGGTCTCCTGATCGGCGCCGCCCGGCGGCGCATCAAGCAGGCGGTCGGGCACCGGCTGCGCCCGTACGGCCTGACCGCCCAGCAGTTCTGGGTCCTGGTCGCGATGCGCGAGCGCGAGGGGCTCGCCCTGCGCGAGCTGGCCGAGCGGCTCCGCCTCGACCAGCCGACCGCCTCCCGCATCGTGACCCTGCTCCGGCGGCGGAAGCTCGTGCGCATCGGCGGGCACCCGGCCGACCGGCGGCGGTGCTGCCTGCGCCTGACCGGCGGCGGCGCCGCGCTCATCGCCGAGCTGTACCCGCTGGCCCGCGAGGTGCGGGAGGCCGTCGTCCGCGGGATGTCGCCCGCCGAGCAGGACCGCTTCCGCCGCCTGCTGCGCCAGGTGATGGCCAACATGGAGCGCTTCGAGAGCGCGGCGCCGGCCGCGCGGCTCGAGGAGGTCCTGGCGTGAGAGACCGCGCCCGGCTCTGCTTGACGATGGCCGCGTCGGTGTCCGCCGCCTGCGCGGGACGCGCGCCGGCCGCCCAGGCGACGGCGGTCCCGGTGGTCGTGGCGGTGGCCGCCCGGAAGGACGTTCCCGTCCAGGTGCAGGCCATCGGCACCGTCGAGCCCTTCTCGACGGTGACGGTCAAGCCCCAGGTGGGCGGCGTCATCGACACCGTCCATTTCCGTGAAGGCGCGGACGTCCGGGCGGGGGACCTGCTCTTCACCATCGACCGCCGCCCGTTCCAGGCCGCCGTGCGCCAGGTCGAGTCGGCGCGAGCGCGCGACGCCGCCCAGCTCAAGAACGCCGAGGCGGAGGCGCGTCGCGCGGAGGACCTCTTCGCGCAGGGCATCCTGGCCCGCGAGCAGTACGACCAGGCCCACACCGCCTCGGAGGCCCTGGCCGCCACCGTCCACGCCGACGAGGCGGCGGTGGAGAACGCCCGGCTGGAGCTGGGCTACTGCTCGATCCGCTCCCCCATCGACGGGCGCACGGGAAGCCTCCTCGTGCACCAGGGCAACCTCGTCAAGGCCGTCGACGGAGGGCCGCTGGTGGTGGTCAACCAGATCGACCCGGTCTACGTCTCCTTCGCCGTGCCCGAGAAGCGGCTGCCGGAGATCGAGCGAGCCATGGCCACGGGCCGGCTCGTGGTGGAGGCGTTCGTGCCCGGCCAGGCCGCCGCGCCCGCGCGCGGGCAGCTCAGCTTCCTCGACAACGCCGTGGACCGGACCACGGGCACCATCAAGCTCAAGGGGACCTTCCCCAACCGGGAACGCCGGCTGTGGCCCGGGCAGTTCGTCAGCGCGCGGCTGACGCTGGCCGTCCGGGCCGGCGCGGTGGTGGTGCCCTCGCAGGCCCTGCAGTCGGGCCAGGCCGGCACCTACGTGTTCGTGGTCAAGCCCGACCTCACCGCCGAGTCGCGCCCGGTGGTGGTGGCGGGCGACGAAGGCGGCGAGGCGGTGGTGGAGAAGGGCCTGGCGGCCGGCGAGCGGGTGGTGACCGACGGCCAGCTGCGCCTGGTGCCGGGGGCCCGCGTCGAGCCGAGGACGGCGGCGCCCACGCCCGCCGCCACGTCGTGAACGTCGCCGAGCTGTTCATCCGCCGCCCGGTCGCCACCACGCTGGTGATGCTGGCGATCCTCGCCTTCGGCATCGCCGGCTACCGCTTCCTGCCCGTGAGCGACCTGCCCAACGTGGACTTCCCCACCATCTCGGTGTCGGCCAGCCTGCCCGGGGCCAGCCCCGAGACGATGGCCTCGGCGGTGGCCACGCCGCTCGAGAAGCAGTTCTCGACCATCGCGGGACTCGACTCCATGACCTCCACCAACGCGCTCGGGGTCAGCCAGATCACGCTGCAGTTCGCCTTGTCGCGCGACATCGACGCCGCCGCCCAGGACGTCCAGGCCGCCATCGCCAAGTCGGCCTCCCAGCTCCCGCCGGGCATGCCCACCCCGCCCTCCTACCAGAAGGTGAACCCCGCCGACCAGCCGATCCTGTTCCTGGCCCTCAGCTCGCCGACCATGAAGCTCTCCACCGTCGACGAGTACGCGGAGACGCTCATGGCCCAACGCATCTCGATGGTGAGCGGCGTGGCCCAGGTCCAGGTCTTCGGCTCCCAGAAGTACGCGGTGCGGGTCCAGCTCGACCCGGCCGCCCTGGCCAGCCGCGGGATCGGCATCGACGAGGTGTCGAGCGCGGTGCAGCAGGGGAACGTGAACCTCCCGACCGGCATACTCTGGGGAAGGCACGAGGCCCTCACCGTCGAGGCCAACGGCCAGCTCGCCGACGCCGCCGCCTACCGTCCGCTCAGCGTGGCCTACCGCGAGGGCTCCCCGGTGCGCCTGGCCGAGGTGGGGCAGGTCGTGGACGGGGTCGAGAACGACAAGGTGGCGAGCTGGTTCAGCGGCACGCGGGCGGTCGTGCTGGCCGTGCAGCGCCAGCCGGGCACCAACACCGTCGAGGTGGTGGATGCGATCAAGGCGCTGCTGCCCACCTTCCGCGCGCAGATCCCGGCCGCGATCAACCTCGAGATCCTGATCGACCGCTCGCTGTCCATCCGCGACTCGGTCCGCGATGTGAAGCTCACCCTCCTGCTGAGCCTGTGCCTGGTGGTGATGGTCATCTTCCTCTTCCTCCGCAACCTCTCCGCGACCGCCATCCCCAGCCTGGCCCTCCCGCTGTCGATCGTGGGCACCTTCGCCGCCATGTACCTGCTCGGCTACAGCCTCGACAACCTCTCGCTGATGGCGCTGACCCTGTCGGTGGGCTTCGTGGTCGACGACGCGATCGTGATGCTGGAGAACATCGTCCGCCACCTGGAGCAGGGGAAGAAGCCGCTCGAGGCGGCCCGGGAGGGATCGAAGGAGATCTCCTTCACCATCGTCTCCATGACGCTCTCGCTGGCCGCGGTCTTCCTGCCCGTTCTCTTCATGGGCGGGCTGCTCGGCCGCCTGCTGCACGAGTTCGCGGTGACGATCGGGGTCGCGATCCTCGTGTCGGGCTTCGTGTCCCTGACCCTGACCCCGATGCTGTGCAGCCGCTTCCTGAAGGCTCCCGGGACCGAGCGTCACGGCCGGGCGTACCAGGCCTCCGAGCGCGCCTTCGAAGCGTCACTGTCCGCCTACGACTGGAGCCTGCAGCGGGTCCTGCGCCATCGCCGGGCGACGATGATCGTCTCGGCGGCAGTGCTGGCGGCGACCGGGTGGCTGTTCACCGCGATGCCCACCGGCTTCCTGCCCAGCGACGACATCGGCCAGGCCTTCGCGTTCACCGAGGCCGCCCAGGGCATCTCGTTCGAGGACATGGCCCGCCACCAGCAGGCGCTGGCGGCGATCGTGCGGGAGGACCCGAACGTCGGCGCCACCATGTCCAGCATCGGCGCCAGCGGCCCCAACGCCGCCGCCAACACGGGCCGGATCTTCATGCGCCTGAAGCCGCGCTCGGAGCGGAAGCTCTCCGCCGACCAGGTCATCGAGGAGCTGCGGGGCAAGCTGGCCCGCGTCCCCGGCATCCGGGCCTTCGTCCAGAATCCGCCGCCCATCCGCATCGGGGGCCAGCTCACCAAGAGCCTCTACCAGCTCACCCTGCAGAGCCCCGATACGGACGAGCTGTACCGCTACGCGCCCATCCTGGAAGACAAGCTGCGGGCCATGGGCGGGCTGCAGGACGTCACGAGCGACCTCCAGATCAGGAACCCCCAGGTCAGCGTGCAGATCGACCGCGACAGGGCGACCGCCCTCGGCCTCAGCGCGCAGCAGGTGGAAGACGCGCTCTACACCGCCTACGGCGCGCGGTGGGTGTCGACGATCTACGCCCCCAACAACGAGTACCGGGTGATCGTGGAGCTGGCCCCGGAGTACCAGCGCGAGCGCTCGGCGCTCGCCCTGCTCTACGTCCGCTCGGCCGGCGGCGCCCTGGTGCCGCTGGAAGCGGTGTCGGACGTCGGGCGGAGCACCGGTCCCCTCACCGTGAACCACCTCGGCCAGCTCCCCGCGGTGACGGTGTCCTTCAACCTCCGGCCGGGCACGTCGCTGGGCGAGGCGGTGGCGGCGGTGGAGAAGGCGGCGCGGGCGACGCTGCCGCCGTCGGTCACCACGAGCTTCCAGGGCGCGGCCCAGGCTTTCGAGTCGTCCTTCCGCGGCCTGGGCTGGCTGCTGCTGATGGCGATCGTCGTCATCTACATCGTGCTGGGCATCCTCTACGAGAGCTTCATCCATCCGCTGACGATCCTGTCCGGCCTCCCCTCGGCCGGCTTCGGCGCGCTGCTCACCCTGCTCGCCTTCCACCAGGAGCTGAACATCTACGCCTTCGTGGGCATCATCATGCTCGTCGGCATCGTGAAGAAGAACGCGATCATGATGATCGACTTCGCCCTCGAGGCGCAGCGCAAGCACGGCAAGCGTCCCGCCGATGCCATCTACGAGGGGTGCCTCATCCGCTTCCGGCCCATCATGATGACGACGATGGCCGCGCTCATGGGCACCCTCCCGATCGCCCTCGGCTGGGGAGCGGGCGCGGAGTCGCGCCGGCCGCTGGGCCTGGCCGTGGTGGGCGGGCTCGTGTTCTCCCAGCTCCTGACCCTGTACCTGACCCCGGTCTTCTACACCTACATGGAGTCGTTCCAGGGCTGGGTCGGCCGCCGGCGCCGGGGCCCGGCCGGCGTGGAGCCGATCGCGACGCCGGCACTGAAGGAAGCCCGGGGGGGTTAGAGGGCTACCGCACATCCGGGCATCGCCATCCGGGAGATCGCGGGCCCGCCCCTCATCGGGACGGCCGCCTGCCCCGGCAAGTCGAGCAAGTGCCGGTAGCGAAGGGGAGGAGGCCCGGCGGCTCGCCGGGCCTCCCGATCACCGGGCGGGCTACTTCTTGCCCTTCTTGTCCGGCGCGTCCTTCTTCGACGCGCGCTTCGGCTCCCGGGCGTCGCCGGCCGGCGTCCCCGCCTTTCCCGCCTTGACGTTCTGCTTGCACTGCCGGAGGGCGAGCTTCTGCCGCTCCTTCAGCTCGCCCCGCTGCGCCTTCTGCTGGCGCTTCAGGTCGTCGCAACGGCTCGAGCTTCCCGCGGAGCTCGCGCGGCACTGGTCGAGGGCGAGCTGCTGGCGGTCCTGCAGGATCCTTTCCTCGTGATGGAGCCGCGTCTTCTGCTCCTTGCACTCCGAGCTGCGGAACGGCAGGGGAAGCGCCTGCGCGGCGCGCGGCGCCGCGAGTGCCGCCGCGGATGCCGCCGCCAGGACGAAACCGAGACATCTCAGACCCATGGCATTCTCCTCACGCCAGGGCGCGCACGGCCGCCGCTGACACGCCAATGAGAAGTCGCGGATGGGCCCGGTGGTGGTGACGGGCGCCACTGCGGGGTCGCGGTGTGGCGCCGGTCACCGTGGCGACCCGGCTACGCCCGGCTCGTGGTCGTCTCGGCGGTCGAGGCCCGCGCCGCCCGGCGGGCCGCCCATAGCTCGGCCAGGCCTTCCCGCAGCCCCTCGCCCCGACGGCGACGGCCGGCGTCCCAGGTCACGACGTCGTCGAGGACGCTGTAGGCCGCCGGCACCACGAACAGCGTCAGCAGCGTGGAGACGGCCATGCCGCCGATGAGCGCGACGGCCATGGGCCGCTGCGTCTCGGCTCCCGCTCCGAGGGCCAGGGCGGGCGGGATGGCGCCGGCGATCGTGGCCATGGACGTCATCAGGATCGGCCGCAGCCGGATGGGGCAGGCCTGCATGATCGCCTCGTGGCGCTCGACGCCCCGCTCGCGGATCTGGTTGGTGAAGTCGACGAGCATGATCGAGTTCTTCTTGGCGATGCCCATCAGGAGGATGAGGCCGAGCATGCTGTAGATGTTCATGCTCTGGCCGAAGACCCACAGCATGATCAGCGCGCCCGAGATGCTGAAGGGCAGGGCCAGGAGCACCGTGAAGGGATGGGTGAACGCGTTGAACTGCGCGGCCAGCACCATGTACGCCACGATGATGCCCAGCACGAAGGCGAAGCGCAGCGAGTCGAACGACTCCTGGAAGGCCTGGGAGCTCCCGGAGGGGCTGGCCCGGTAGCCTTCGGGCAGCACCTGTCGCGCGACCTTCTGGGAGACGGCGATGGCGTCCGCTTGGGAGGCTCCGGGGGCCACGTTGGCGAAGATGGTGATCGCCCGCTCGCGGTCCTTGCGCGTGATGGCCTGCAGCGTCGGCTGCTGCTCGATGCGGACCAGGTCGGACAGGCGCACCAGCTGCCGGTTCGAGCCGCGCACGTAGAGGAGGGGGATGTCCTCCGGACGCTCGCGCTGCTGGCCGAGCAGGCGCACGCGGATGTCGTACCGCCGGCCTCCCTCCTTGAACTTTCCGACCCGGGTGCCGCCGATGGCGGCGTTGATGGTCTGGCCGATGTCCGCCATGCTCACGCCCAGGTCGGCCGCCTTGCTGCGGTCGGGGATCACCCGCACCTCCGGCATGCCCACCTGGTAATCGCTGTTCACGTCGGTGACCTTCGCGGTCTGCGCCATCTCCTCCATGATCTGGCGCGAGTAGCGGGCCAGGGCGTCCCAGTCGCGGCCGCGGATGCTCAGCTCGATGGGAAACCCCCCACCGCGGCTGGAGCTGAAGCCCTGCTGGGAAGGGTCCACCAGGGCCGGGCGGATGCCCGGGATGACGCTCACCTGGCGCCGGATCACGTCCATCAGCTCTTGCTGGCTCAGCCGGTGCCCGGCGTACGAGTCCACCGGCCGCTCGCGTGGCTCCTTCAGGCTCACGAACATCATCCCCGTGTTGACCTCGCCCCCGCCGAAGCCGCCGATGAAGCTGAAGTTGCCCTCCACCTCGCCGCGCGACTGGAGCAGGCCCTCCATCTGGCGCATCTTGGCCTCGGTCACGTCCAGGCTCGTCCCCACCGGCGTCTGGAACCGGATCTGGAAGCTGTTCGTGTCCTGGGCGGGCACGAACTCCTGCCGGAGCAGGGGCACGATGAGCAGCGAGAGCGCGAAGAGCACTCCCGCCCCCGCCACCACCCACGCGCGATGGTGGAGGGCCGGCTCCAGCGCCCTCAGATAGCGGGCCGACAGCCGGTCGAAGAGCCGATCGACCGTCTTGCCCAGCCGGCCCCGCCGCTCCCCCACCTCCAGGAACCGCGAGCAGCGCATGGGGGTGAGCGTGAGCGCCTCCAGGAGCGAGATCAGCACCGCCACCGAGATCGTCACCCCGAACTGGAAGAAGAACTTGCCGATGATCCCCTTCATGAAGGCCACCGGCAGGAAGATGGCCACGATGGCCGCGGTGGTGGCCGCCGCCGCGAAGGTGATCTCGCGCGCGCCGACCGAGGCCGCCTTCACCTTGCCCTCGCCGTGCTCCCGGTGGCGGTAGATGTTCTCCAGCACCATGATGGCGTCGTCGACCACGATCCCGACCACCAGGGTGAGGCCGAGCACGGTGAAGGTGTTCAAGGTGAAGTTGAGGAAGTACATCACGATGAACGTGCCCAGGATCGAGGTCGGTATCGCCAGGAGCACGTTGATCGTGGTCGAGAACGATCCCAGGAACAGCCAGCAGACGAACCCGGTCAGGAGCGCGGCCAGGACGAGCGTGAGCAGGATCTCGTCGATCGCCCGCTCGATGAACACCGTGCTGTCGAAGCGCACGCCGACGTTGACGCCTTCGGGCAGGTCGGCCCGGATCTGCTGCAGCTTCGCCTTGGAGCGCTGGCCGACCTCCACCGCGTTCGCGCCGCGCAGCTTGCGGATGCCGAACCCGATCGAGGGCTCACCGTTGGCCCGGGCCACCCGGCGGCGGTCCTCGAGCCCGTCCTCCACCACCGCCACGTCCTGCAGCCGCACCGGGGTCCCCTCCCGGAACGCCACGACCAGCTCCCGGAAACCCGCGAGGTCGAGGGCCTCCCCCTCCGCCCGCACGTTCATCTCCCGCTGGGGGGTCTCGATGCGCCCCGCCGGCACCTCGAGGTGCTCGCGCTGGATGGCACCGATCACGTCCAGCACGGTCAGGCCCTGCGCCTCCAGCCGACGGGCGTCGAACCACACGCGCACGTTGCGCTCGCGGTACCCGCCGATGAAGACCTCGCCCACGCCCTCCACCGTCTGGAGCTGCGGCCGGATCACGTTGCGCACGTAGTCGGCCATGAAGACCGGCGAGCGCGTGCCCGAGATGGACAGCCACATGATCGGGTTGTCCTCGGGGTTGTTCTTCGTGATGATCGGCGGATCGATCTCGCGCGGGAGGCGCCGGGCGGCCTGGGCCACCCGCGTCTGGATGTCCTGGAGGGCGGCGTCGATGTTGCGGGAGATCTCGAACTCGACGGTGATGTTGGCGTTGCCCTGGCGGGAGGTCGAGGAGATCTGCTTGACCCCCTCCACCGAGGTGACGGCGTCCTCGATGGGATCGACGACGTCGGTCTCCATCACCTCCGGCGAGGCGCCTTCGTAGGTCACCTGCACGTTGACGATCGGGAAGTCCACGTCGGGGTTCTGGCTGATCCCCAGGCCCTTCACGACACCGCCGAAGCCTGTGAAACAGATCAGCCCGAACAGGATGAGCGCGGCCATCAGCATCCAGGCGAAGACGTGGTTGCGGATGGAGATGTCGGCCAGCGTCATACCGGTGGCGATCTGCGCGGGGTTTTCCGGTTCCTCTTTCATTTGGGGTCTCCTGCCGCCCCCCCCGAGCTGGGCGCGGCTTGCGGGGCGGAGGCCGCGGCGGGCGCGGCGGTGACCTGCACGGGCAGGCCGTCGGTGAGCCGATCGGACCCTTCGGCGACCACCACGTCCCCCGCCTTGAGGCCGGAAACGATCTCCACCTGCCCGCGCCCGGTGCGCAATCCGATCTGGATCGGCCGGAGCCGGGCCTTGCCGTCTTCCACCACGTAGGTCACGAACCCCTTCTCGCTGGCCTGCACCGCCCCCTCCGGCACGACCAGGGCGCCTCGGCGGGTCTCCGAGGCGAGGGTCACCTCGGCAAAGAAGCCGGGCTTCAGCTCGCCGGGATTCTTCACCCAGGCCATCACTTCCACCTGGCGGGTGGCCGGGTCGGCCAGGTCCCCCACGTGGTAGATGGTGGCCAGGAACTCGCGGACGCCCAGCGAGGCGACGCGGAAGCGCACCGCCTGGTCCGGCCGGGCCCGCAGCGACTCGGCCTCCGAGACGCGGAACCGCAGGCGCAGGCGGCTCACGTCCACGATGGTGGCGAGCACGTCGCCCGTCTTCACGAACCGGCCCGTCTCCACCGTCTTCGTGTTGACCACCCCCGGGTTGGGCGGCCGCACGTCCGCCCGCGCCACGTTCTGGGCGGCGATGTCGCGCGCGGCCTTGGCCGACTGCGTGTCGGCGGCCAGGCGCTCGGCCTCCTGCCGCGCGCGGTTCAGCTCCTCCGCCGCGACCAGGTTCTCACGGGCGAGCTGCTCGCGCCGCGCGAGGTCCGAGGCGGCGCGGCGGGCGTCGGCCAGGGCCCGCTGGTAGTTCGCTTCCGCTCGCTCCAGCTCGAGGCGGTAGCGGTCCGGGTCGATCCTCAGCAGCACGGTGGACCGCCCCACCCGGTCGCCCTCGTGAAAATGGACGGCGGTGGCCGCCCCCTCCACCTGGGCCGTGATCTGGACGAGCTCCTCCGCCTCCATGGTGCCGGGGGCCTTGATCTCGTAGACCACGTCCTGCGCCACCACCGGCGCCACCCGCACGGTGAGGGCCCGGACCGCGCCCGGAGGCGGGCCCGCACCCTGGCTGCGCCCGCAAGCGGCGGCCACGGCCGCCGTCGACACGTACGCCAGGGCGCGGGAGCGACGCGAGAACGAGTGTCGGTGGCTCGCCTGCATATCGAGAGGGGCCGATCGGGCCAGACGGCCGCTATTCTGGACGAGGCGGTCGATGGCTCCAAACCAAGGGGGCCGCCGGACGGTTAAATGATGTTACTGCCAAAGCCTCCTCGCCGCCCGCGCAGCGATGCCTTGTCCGGCGTCGACGGTAGAATGAGGACCGCGAGGAGGGTTTCGTTCCATGCACGACCCGCGCGTCCCCGAGACTCTGGAGGGATGGTGGCTGCTCCACCAGATGTTCCGCCTGCGCTGGCCGGAATGGCAGTCGCGACCGGCGGCGGAGCGCCGCGAGGCGGCCGCCGACGCGGCCCAGGCCCTTGGCCACATGGGCCGAGGGACGGACGGCACGACGGCCTCCTGTACGCTGCTCGGGCACAAGGGCGACCTGATGCTCATCCATTTCCGACGAGGCTTCGAGCAGCTCCAGGCGGCCCAGCTCGCGGTGGCGCGCCTCGGCCTCGCCCCGTTCCTGGAAGCGACGACCTCCTACGTGTCGGTCGTCGAGCTGGGCATGTACGAGATGACGGCCCAGATCCACGCCCGGCTCGGCGGGCGGGGGCTCGAGCCCGGTTCCGATCCCTTCGAGAGCGCCTTCGACGCGGAGATGGAGGAGCAGCGCCGGCGGGTCGAGGGACGGCTCTTCCTCGACGCGCCGCCCCGCCGCCACGTCTGCTTCTATCCCATGAACAAGCGGCGCGGGGAGTCCAGAAACTGGTATGCGGTGCCGTTCGAGGAGCGGGCGCGCATGATGCGCGACCACGGTGTGGTCGGACGGCGCTTTGCCGGGGCCGTCACCCAGGTGATCTCCGGCTCCATCGGCTTCGACGACTGGGAGTGGGGCGTCGACCTGTTCGCCGACGACCCCCTCGTCTTCAAGAAGCTCGTCTACGAGATGCGCTTCGACGAGGCCAGCGCGTGGTTCGGCGAGTTCGGCGCGTTCTACGTGGGCTTGCAGTTCTCGCCGTCGGAGCTTCCGAAGTTCCTCGACGGCGAGGTCCCGAAGCTGCTGCGGCATTGACCTCCGCCCGGCTATACTGACGACGAGGTGGCTGATGACCCCCACCCTCAGGGCGCACTTCGCCGACTACGCGGCCTTTCACGGCACCGCGGGCAACAAGGCGTGCCACTACGTCGGCATTCCCCTCATCGTGCTGGCCGTCTATGCGCTGCTGGCCCGGGTCCCGCTCTTCGGGGCGGGGGGGTTCACGGTGACGCTGGCGGAGGTGGTCCTGGTCGCGGTCACCGCCTACTACCTCACCCTCGACGCCGCCCTGGCCGGGATCATGCTCGGGGCGTCGGCGCTCCTCGTCGCCCTGGGCCGGCCGCTGCCCCCGGGGCTGGCCCTCGTCCTTTTCGTCCTCGGCTGGGTCTTGCAGTTCGTCGGCCACTACGTCTACGAGAAGCGCTCGCCCGCCTTCTTCCGCAACCTGGCCCACCTGCTGGTCGGTCCGCTGTGGATCGTGGCCAAGGCGGTCGGCCGCGCCTGAAGCGACGCGGAGCGGCCGGCTCCTCCTCGCCGCGGCCGCGCTCCTCCTGCCCGCGTGCGGCCCTTCGACGGCCACCCCCTCTCCCGGCCCGTCGGCTTCTGCGTGCGGCGCCGGCACGCCGGTGCCGGGCACGCCGGCCCTCACCACGACGCTGGTCGTTCGGGGGCTGTCGAGCCCGCTCGACCTCCAGTCCGTTCCCGGCGACCGCTCGCGGCTGTTCGTCGTCGAGCAGCCGGGACGCATCCGGGTGATCCGCGACGGCGCGCTCGCGGCCACCCCCTTCCTCGACCTCTCCTCCCGCATCTCCTTCGGCGGTGAACGGGGCCTGCTGGGCCTGGCCTTCCATCCCGGGTACGCCCAGAACGGCCGCTTCTTCGTGAACTACACCGACCCCAACGGCGACACCCACGTGGCCGAGTTCCACGGCAACCCCGGCACCGACACCGCGGATGCGGGCAGCGAGCGCCTCGTGCTCTTCGTCCAACAACCCTTCGCCAACCACAACGGGGGCGGCCTCGCGTTCGGCGGCGACGGCATGCTCTACGTCGGCCTCGGCGACGGCGGCAGCGGGGGCGACCCCTTCCGCAACGGCCAGAACCTCGGCGCGCTCCTCGGCAAGATGCTCCGCATCGACGTGGACCGGGGCAGCCCCTACACGGTGCCGGCCGACAACCCCTTCCGCTCCACCGCCGGCGCCCGCGGCGAGATCTGGGCCTACGGCCTGCGCAATCCCTGGCGCTTCGCCTTCGACCGGGCCACGGGTGACCTCGTCATCGCCGACGTCGGGCAGAACCTCTGGGAGGAGGTGGACGTCGGCCTCGCCTCCCGCCACGGCGGCGAGAACTACGGATGGAACGTGACCGAGGGCAGCCACTGCTTCGAGCCGGCCAGCGGCTGCAACACGAGCGGCATCACCCTGCCGGTGCTGGAGTACGGCCACGGCGAGGGCTGCTCGATCACGGGCGGCGTCGTCTATCGTGGCTGCCGGCTGCCCGGGTACCAGGGCACGTACTTCTACGCCGACTACTGCTCGCACTTCGTGCGGTCGTTCCGTCTGGAGGCCGGGCGGCCCACCGATCCCCGGGATTGGACGGCGGCGCTCGGCGGCGGGCTCAACAGCCCGACGTCCTTCGGGGTCGACGCCGACGGGGAGGCCTACATCGTCGACCAGGACGGCGAGGTCTACCGGATCGTCCCCGCCAGCTGAGCCACGGTCCCCGCTCAGGTCGCGCCGAGCACGCCCTCGGCGGCCCGGCGCACGTCGCTCAAGGGCTGCTTGAGCGAGACGCCGAAGCTCTTCACCCAGCCCGGCCGCTCGAACTGCACCCGCACTCGGGACGCCCGCCCCTCCAGGTCGCGGTCGACGAGGATCCGGCAGTCGAGCACCAGGAGCGGCTCCAAGCGCTCGGCGGCCGCCGCGATCTCGGTCTCCAGGTCCCGGGCGAGGTCGGGATCGCTCGCCTGCAGCTCGTTCACGGCGAAGGTGACGTTGGCCATCGGCGAAGGGGGTAACTTACCACGAAGAGGCGCTACACGATCCTCACCATGTCCTTCAGCTCGGCGAGAACGGCCTCCGCCGACGCCGGCCGCAGTTCGCGCCGCGGATGGAGGCTGCGGACGAGGAGCTTGTCGAGCGCGTCGGGAACGCCGGGAGCGTAGGTGCCGGGCAGGGGCAGGCCCACCCCCTGGGGCTGGCTGCGCGGATGGACGCCGGTCAGCAGGTGATAGAGCACGGCGGCCATCCCGTAGAGGTCGCCGGCCGCGTCCAGCTCGGCCTCCGGGGCCCGGTAGCTCTCGGCGCGGGGCAGGAAATGGGCCAGGCGGCCGAGGCCGAGGTCCGCGACCTTGATCACTCCGCTCGCGACCATGACGTTCGAGGGCTGGATCGAGCCGTGGACGAGGCCGCGGCCGTGGAGGAACGCCAGCACCCCGGCGAGCACGCGGCCGAGGCCGTGGACCTGCTTGACGCTCATCTTGTGGCCGCCGCGCAGCGCGTCGGCGAAGGTCCGCCCCGCCACGTACTCGCCCACCACGCAGCGCTGGCCCTCCACTTCCAGGAGGCCCAGCACTTTGGCCACGCTGGGGTGCGAGACCTGCGACGCCGCCCGCAGGTCGGCGGCGAGGGCATGCATCACGCCGTCGCCTTTCAGCAGCTCCACCGGCAGCGCGCGCAGCGCCACGCTGCGGCCGTCCGTGCGGTCCTCGGCGCGGTAGACGACGCCGAGCGGGCCGCGGCCCAGCTCCTCGCGGCGGACGAACCGCGTGGACGAAGCCGAGCGCGCCGGGGGGCCGGGAACGGCAGCCGACGCAGGGGGGCGGGAAGCGGCAGGGGGCGCGGAGGCCGTGGCGGCGGGCTTCGGCGCGGTGGTCGCGAAACGACGCAGGGGGGTCGGTCCCCGGCCCGCTTCGAGGGATGCGATCCGCTTCTCGACGTCACGGAAGCCCAGGTCCTCGGCCAGGATCTTCTTGTAGAGCTCCCCCGCCGGCGCGGTCTGGCCCGCCATCTCGTGGGCGGCGGCGAGCCAGTAGTACAGCTCGAGGTTGCCGGTCCCCATCGTCTCGCGCGCCAGCGCCTTCTGGAGGCGCTCGACGGCCAGGGTCGGGCGGCCGGTCTCGATGAGCAGCCGGGCCAGGATCCCGACCGCCTCGAGGTAGTGCTCGTCCGATGCGTTGACCCGCTGGAGGAGGGCGATGGCCCTCGGGTTGTCGCCGGCGTGGGCGGCGGCCTCGCCGCTCTTGAACGTGAAGCCGGCCCGCTCGTACAGCTCGATGGCCTTGTCGCGCTCGCCGGCCTCCTCGTAGAGGCGGGCCGCGGTCTCGTTCTCGCCCGCCCGCGCGTAGCTGGCCGCCGCCCGGGCCTTGAGGCCGGCCCGCACGTAGACCGAGCCCGCCGCGGCGTGGCTGTCCCCTGCTTCGTAGGCGGCGGCCGCCTCGGCCAGCTTTCCCGCCGACTCGAACAGCTCCGCGGCCCGCAGGTAGTCCTGCCCCTGCTGGAAGAAGGCCGCCGCTTCGGCCGGCCGCTCTTCCTTGAGGGCCACTTCTCCCCGCAGGTTCGCCGCCCGCACCTGGTCTCCGGCCCGCTCGTACGCGTCGGCCGCCCGCCGCGGGTCCTCGCCGCGCAGGAACAGCTCCGCGGCCTGGGCGAAGCGGCCCAGCTTCAGGCTCGCTTCCGCCGCCTCGGCGAAGAACTGGCCCCGGGTGTAGATCTGCTGGGCGCGCTCCAGCTGGCCCGCCTTCTCGTAGAGCTCGCCGGCCTGGCGGGCGGTCTTCTCCTGTCCCGACGAGCCGGTGGGTGAGTACGTCGTGGAGTAGGACACGTTCTCCATGAAGTGCCGCTCGTAGCATTCCGCCGCCTTCAGGGGGTTCCCCGCCTTGTCGAAGGCTTCGGCCGCCCGCAGCGGGTACCCGCTCTTCAGGTACAGCTCGGCGGCCTTGTCCCACGAGCCGGCGGCGCCGAACAGGCGCGCGGCGTCGAGCGTGTTGCCCTTCTCGAGGAAGAGCGCGGCGGCCCTGGCCGGCTTGCCGGAGTCGCTCAGGATCTGGGCCGCCTTCTTGTGGTCGCCGGCCTTGAGGAACATCTCCGCCGCCCGATCCTGGTGGCCGAGCCGCTCGAGGTTGGTGGCCGCCGCGTAGTACTCCTCGCCCTCGACGTAGGTCTCGACCGCCTCGGCGAAACGGCGGTTCTCCTCGAGCAGCCGGCCGGCGGCCAGGAAGTTGCCCTCCTTCTGGTAGCGCTTGATCTGCTTCTGGAGCTTGGCCTCGGTGTAGCTGGCCCCCAGCACCTTGCCGAGGACGTCGTCCTTGCTCACCCCCGGGCCGCGCAGCGTCAGCCGCGGCGCGATGAAGCGGTACGCGAAGAAGATCGCCAACGCCAGGACGATCCAGGGGACGTAGGGGTTGTCGAAGAGCGAGAAGACGAGGTCCATCGGGGGATGGCGCCGGATTATACTCTAGCGACTTGCCGCCGGCCGAGAGCGTCGCCGCGACCGCACAGACGGCCCGCCTGGTGCGGGGCCTCGGCCTGCTCGACGCCACGACGCTCATCGTCGGCAGCGTCATCGGCTCGGGCATCTTCGTGGCCCCGTCGATCATGGCCGGCTACGTCCAGAGCCCGCCGCTGCTGCTCGGGCTGTGGCTGGTGGGCGGCGCCCTCACGCTCTTCGGGGCCCTGGCCTACGGGGAGCTGGCCGCCGCGCTGCCGCGGGCGGGCGGCCAGTACGTCTTCCTCGGCGAGGCGTTCGGCCCGCTGTGGGGGTTCCTCTACGGCTGGACGTTCCTCGTCGCCATCAACACCGGGTTCGTGGCCGCGGTGGCGGTTGCCTTCGCCAAGTACCTCGGGGTGTTCCTGCCTGGCATCAGCGAGGACGCGGCGCTCGTCGCCCTGGGGCGGTTCCACTTCACGACCGCCCAGGCCGCCGCCCTGGTGGTCATCGTGGCCCTCACCGCCATCAACGTCCGCGGCCTGCGCACGGGCGCCCTCGTGCAGAACGTCTTCACGGTGGCCAAGGTGGCGGGCGTGGCGGCCCTGGTGGTCCTGGCCCTGGCCAGCGGGAAGGGGGCCCCACCGGCGCGACGCTCGGCCCCGAAGGCGTCAAGCTCGGACTCTTCGCCGCCCTGGCCGTCGCCATGAGCAAGGCGCTCTTCGCCTACGACGCGTGGAACTCCATCACGTTCGCCGCCGAGGAGGTGAAAGACCCGGAGACCAACCTGCCCCGCTCGCTCCTGCTGGGCACGGTGGGGGTCACGCTCGTCTATTGCGCGGCGGTGGCCATCTACCTCTACATGGTTCCCATCAGCGAGATGTTCGCGGTGAAGGACAACCGGATCGCCGCCGAGACCGCCTCGCGCGCGCTGGGCGCGGGAGGAGCGGCGTTCATCGCCGGGGCCATCCTGATATCGACCTTCGGCTGCGTGAACGGCCTGACCCTGGCCGGGGCCCGCGTCGTCTACGCCATGGCCCGCGACGGCCTGTTCTTCCCCTCCGCCGCCGTGGTGCACGAGCGCTTCCGCACACCCGCCCGGGCGCTGGTCCTGCACGGCGTCGTGGCCGGGCTGCTGACCCTCACCGGGACCTACAGCGACCTCATCACCCTGTCGGCCTTCTCGTCGCTGCTGTTCAACGTCCTCACCGTCATCGGGCTCTTCGTCCTCCGGCGGACGCAAGCCGAGCTGCCCCGACCCTACCGTGCCTGGGGATACCCGGTGCTGCCCGGCCTCTACGTCCTGGTGGCGGTGTTCTTCCTCGTCTACATACTCATCGGCGACCCCCGGAATTCGGGCATGGGACTCCTGCTGACCGGCGTGGGCCTGCCCGCCTACCTCTACTGGCGGGGAAGGCGGCCGGCGCCGGCTTCGTTGACGCCGAGTCCGTAAGCGGTCTATCCTCCCGGGAGGCTTGGATTTGCCGCCACCGGCGGCTCACCAGGCAGCCACATGAGCTCAGGGCGCGGGGACTCGAAGGACGACAAGCTCCTCACCTCCGAGGACATCTTCGGAGACATGCTCGACGAGCCTCCAGCCAAGGACGCTCCAAAGCCGCCGGCCAAGGATGCGCCACCCGTACGCCGCGCCGGACCGATCAAGGTGCAGGTGAGCGAGCCCGGAGGGGCGGCCAAGGCAGCCCCGACCTCGCCGGCCGGCGCCAAGGCCGCGCCGGCGAAGACGCCGACGGCCCCATCACCCTTCGTCGGCCCGCCCGCCGAGGAGCTGCCCGACGACGTGGCGGCCCTGCTCGACGCGTTCGCTGGCGCGGGAGAGCCGGCGCCGGAGCCCGGGCCCGAGGTCGCGCCCGAGGCCGGAAGGGCGATCGAGCCTGACCTGCTGGAATCGCTCGAGCCGGAGTTGCCCGAGCCGGAACCACTCGAGCCTCCACGCATCGCCCAGCCGGCGCCCGTCGCGGTGGCCACCGACGAGGAAGCCCTGCACGACTTGCACAGCCTGCGGGCGCCACCCAAGAGCCCCTCCGGCACCAAGTTCCGGGCCGCCGAGGCTCGGTTCCCTCCCGCCGAGCAGGGACGGACCGTCGACCTGGCCGCCCTGGCCGACGAGGCGCTGGGCCAGGCGCCCCGGCCGGACGCAGCCCCTCCGCCGGCGGCCGAGGTTCGCCCTCCTCCCCCCGGGGCGGTTCGCCCCGCGTTCCCGGTCCCGGAAGAGCCGCCGGGCCCGGTCGCCGAACCGGTGCAGCCGGGCGAGGGCGCCTTCGGGCCCTATCGCCTGCTCGAGCGGGTGGCCCTGGGCGGCATGGCCGAGGTCTTCAAGGCCAAGCGCAGCGGTGTCGAGGGCTTCGAGAAGATCGTCGCGGTCAAGAGGATCCTTCCCCACCTCTCGGACAACAAGGAGTTCGTGGACATGTTCGTCGACGAGGCCAAGATGGTGGCCGGCCTCACCCATCCGAACGTCGTCCAGATCTTCGAGCTGAGCCGCGTCGACAAGAGCTACTACATCGCGATGGAGTACGTGCACGGCCGGGACCTGCGCTCCATCCTGCGCCGGGCCCGCGACCGCGGCACCCGCATGCCCCTCGAGCTGTGCGCCCTGGTCGCGAGCCGGGTGTGCTCCGCCCTCGAGTACGCCCACCGCAAGAAGGACGACCGCGGCCGGCCGATGATGATCGTCCACCGCGACATCAGCCCCCAGAACATCCTCATCTCCTTCGAAGGCGAGGTGAAGCTCACCGACTTCGGCATCGCCAAGGCGGCGAGCAAGGCCACCATCACCGAGGTCGGCGCGCTGCGCGGCAAGCTGCTCTACATGAGCCCCGAGCAGGCGTGGGGAAAGCCCATGGACCGGCGCTCCGACCTGTTCTCCCTCGGCATCGTGTTCTACGAGATGGTCACGGACCAGAAGCCGTTCCTCGGCAACTCGGAGGTCTCCATCCTGGAGACGGTGCGGGAGTGCAAGGTGGCGCCGCCGCGCACCCTGAACCCCCGGATCCCGGAGAGCCTGGAGCGGGTGGTGATGAAGGCCCTCGAGCGCGATCCCGACCGCCGCTACCAGGACGCGGCCGACATGTCCCGCGACCTGGAGGCGGTGATGCGCGAGTCCCAGCCGCCGCCGTCCCCGGCCGCCCTCGCCCGGCTCATGGAGAATCTCTACGAGCCGCGCGAGCGCGAGGATGCCGTGGCGGAGGAATCCCCCGCCGAGCCGGCCCCGCCGCCGCCGGCGAAGGAGCCTCCGGCCTCCCCTCCGCCCACCGAGTCGACCGGGCCCAGCGCCAGCATGTCCATCCAGAAGCTGCTGAAGCGGTTCGGCATCAAGTAGGAGACGAGGAGGATGGCGCTCTCGAAGGACCAGGCCCAGTTCTACCAGCAGACCCTGGAGATGACGCGCAGGCAGATCAACGACCTCAACGCCCAGATCGAAGAGGAGCTGGCGAAGGTCAAGGACCGCCTGGCCGAGCTGAAGAACGCCAAGGACGCGGCCAAGCAGATCTACGACGGCGCGTGCAAGATGCTGGGCGTCGAGAACGACCTCGAGAAGGAAGAAGAAGAGGAGGAGGCGGCCGGGGAATAGCCCCATGGCCTGGTTCCGGCGCGAGCGCTCGCCCCTGCCCGCCCACGAGCAGGAGAGCCGCGTCCCCGAGGGCCTCTACGTCAAGTGCGACTCGTGCAAGGAGATCCTCTACCGCAAGGCCGTCCTCGACAACCTGAGCGTCTGCCCCAAGTGCGCGTTCCACTTCCGCATCTCGGCCCGGCTGCGGCTCGAGCTGCTGTGTGACGGGGCGTGGGAGGAGCTCGACCGGGGCCTGGTGAGCGCCGATCCGCTGGCCTTCTCGGACACGAAGGCCTACTCGGACCGTCTCCGGGACGGCAAGCGCAAGACGGGCTCGCTCGACGCGCTGGTCTCCGCGGTGGGGACGCTCGGCGGCATCCCCACCGTGATCGCGGCCATGGAGTACGGCTTCATCGGAGGCTCCATGGGCGTGGTGGTCGGAGAGAAGGTCGCCCGGGCGGTCGAGCGCTCGGCCAGCGAGCGCATGCCCCTGCTCGTCGTCTCCTGCTCGGGCGGGGCGCGCATGATGGAGGGGACGCTCTCGCTCATGCAGATGGCCAAGATCTCCGCTGCGCTGGCCCGCCTCGACGCGGCCCGCATCCCGTTCATCAGCCTCCTCACCGACCCCACCACGGGCGGGGTGACGGCGTCGTTCGCGATGCTTGGTGACGTGAACATCGCCGAGCCGGGCGCCCTCATCGGGTTCGCCGGGCCGCGGGTCATCGAGCAGACCATCCGGCAGAAGCTGCCGGAGGGCTTCCAGCGCTCGGAGTTCCTCCTCCAGCACGGCATGCTCGACATGGTGGTCGACCGCCGGGAGCTGAAGAAGACGATCGTCCGCTGCTTGCACACGCTGCTCGACTGAGCCCGCGGCCGGACGCGCGGGCCGCCCCGTGCTAGCGTCGACTGATGCGGGCCCGCGCGCTGGCGGCGGCGGCCGGCTGCCTCTTGCTGACCGCCTGCGGCCGCCGCGAGACGGCGGCGCCGGCCGCCGGCCGCTGGCTCGGCGCCGAGCGGCTCGACGACGCGCCGACGGACCTGTTCCGGGCCCGGGTGGGCTTTCCCGCGCTGGGCATCGACGGCTCCGGCCGCGCCATCGCCGTGTGGGGCCAGGACACGGGGATCCGGTTCCGGCAGTTCGTTCCTGGCCGTGGTTGGGACCCTCCGGAAGCGCTGCCGACGGCCGGGAGCGGCGCCGGCGAGCCCTCGCTCGCGGTCAACGGCGTCGGGAAGGCCCTGGTCGTCTGGCGCCAGGCGGAAAGGCCGGAGGGACCGGCACTGCGGGTCTGGTCCAGCATCCGGGAACCGTCCGGCGGCTGGACCGCGCCGGCGATCGTCGATGGCGGCGAGCTTCTCGATGACGTCGCGCAGATGGCGGTCGCGCTGGATGCGGCCGGAAACGGCACCGTGCTTTGGACGTCGGAAGGGATCGTAGCCGCCCGCGGCCGCGCAGGCGAGGGTTGGCTCGCTCCCGAGCGCCTGAGCGGGCGCGGCGCCTGGCCAGTGGTCGTGGTCGACGCCGCCGGCCGGGCGCTGGCCACCTGGAGCGACGGCGACCGCGGCCTCGTGCGGCAGTACGTGCCGGGCCGGGGCTGGATCGAGGGCGTCGCGTTCGGGCCCGACGGCGACGGCGCGTACAACGGCCCGGGCCGGGTGGCGTTCGACTCGAGCGGGCGGGCGGTCCTCGTCTGGGAGCGACGGGCGGGGGGCGAGTTCGGGCCAGCCGTGATCTGGGCCGCCCGGTTCGACGGGCGCAGCTGGAGCGGCCCGTCGGTGATCAGCGATCGGAGCATGAAGTCGTTCTTCCCGGTCGTCGCTCTCGACTCTCGCGGCGCGCTGGCGGTCTGGGCGGAGTTCGGCTCTCCCGCGACGGGCGACGACGGCCTGGTCTCCAGCCACGCCGCTTTCGGCTCGAGCTGGGAGAGCCCGCGCCGGTTCTGGACCGCCCAGAGCCCGGTCACGACCGGGCTGGCGATGAACCTTCACGGAGAGGCGGTCGCCGCCTGGTCGCAGCTCGAGACTGATCCGCGATCCGGCGACCTGCAGTATCGTCTGTGGGCGAGCCGCCATGCGGGCGGGGCGTGGGAGCCGGCCCACGCGCTCCAGGCGGGGACGGGTTGGGCCCAGTCGCCCGCGGTGGCTGTCGACGACGAGGGCAACGCCGCCGTGGCCTGGGTCGAGCACGTGGGCGCGACGGCGAGCGTCTGGGTGAACCGCTTCGAGGTCGATCGGCGCTGAAGGGCCGGGGTCCCAGCCCGTCGCGCGTCCGCCACCGGGTCCTCGCCTTCGCTTTCGCCCTCGCGGTCGTGACGTACCTGGACCGGATCTGCATCTCGGCCGCGGCGCCCTCCATCATGGCCGACCTCCGGCTGACCATGCTGCAGATGGGCGCCGTCTTCAGCGCCTTCACGCTCGCCTACTCGCTCTTCGAGGTGCCGTCGGGCTGGCGCGGCGACGTCGTGGGCGCGCGCCGGGTACTGACCCGCGTCGTGCTCTGGTGGTCGGGCTTCACGATGCTGACCGGGGCGGCCTGGAGCCTGCGCTCGCTGCTCGTCATCCGCTTCCTCTTCGGCGCCGGAGAGGCGGGCGCGTTCCCGAACCTGCTCCGCGCCTTCTCGCGATGGTTCCCGGCCCGCGAGCGGGGGCGGGCGAACGGCGTGCTCTTCCTCGGCTCCCGCCTCGGCGGCGCGCTCGCCCCGCCCCTCGCCATCGTCCTCATCCAGCGGTGGGGATGGCGGGCCAGCTTCGTGGTCTTCGGATCGCTCGGCATCGCCTGGGCCCTGGCCTGGCGCGCCTGGTACCGGGACGACCCGGCCGAGCATCTCGCCGTCGACGCCGAGGAGCTGGCGTGGATCAGGCAGGACGAGGCCTCCGCCCGCCCGCCGAAAGGCCGCCTCGAGGTGCCCTGGCGAGGACTCTTCACGAGCCCGAACCTGTACGCGGTGTGCGGGATGTACTTCGCGTTCGGGTACGGCCTCTATTTCTATTTCACGTGGCTGCCGACCTACCTCGTCCGCGGGCTCGGCTTCTCGGCCCTGGCCGGCGGCTTCTTCGCCGGGCTGCCGTTCGTGCTCGCCGGAGCGGCCGACCTCGCCGGCGGCTGGCTCACCGATCGGCTGTCGCTCTCGTACGGCCTCCGGGCCGGGCGCTGCTACCTGGGCTGCACGGCCTTCGGCGCTTGCGCGCTCCTGCTCGTCGGCTCGACGCGGGCCGCGTCCCCCGTCGCCAAGGCCGTGCTGCTGGCCCTCGCGCTGGCCGGCGCGGACCTGGCGCTCGCCGCGTGCTGGGCGGTCTGTCTGGACATCGGCGCCCGATACGCGGGGATCGTGACCGGCGCGATGAACACCTTCGGCAACCTGGGCGGCTTCGTGGGTCCGCTGGTCGTCGGCTATGCCCTCGAGCGCGGCAGCTCCTGGAGCGTGCCCTTCTCCATCACCGCCGCGGTCTACGCCCTGGGCGCGCTACTGTGGCTGGCCATCGATCCCCACCGCCAGCTTCAGGGCTCGTCGCGGGGAACGAGCAGGCAGCAGGGCACGAATCGCCCGCCCGAGAACACCCGCGGCCCGTCGATCCGCTCGGCCAGGCGATAGTGCTTCGACACGCCGGGCAGGAGGCCGATGGCCTCGTCTTCGGGGCCCGGCCGGCCGGACGGGTCGGCGCCCCGTGCGGGCTCTTCCCGGTCGACGACGATCAGCGAGAACCGCCGCTGCCGCACCTCCTCGACGAGGTCTCGCGGCACCTTCATCCCGGCGCCCTGCAAGTCGGCCAGGTTCATCGCGTGGAGGCGGGTGTCCTTGCCGGCCAGGTGCGGATAGAAGCTGTGGTCGGGGACGAAGACCTCCCCCGGCGCGGCGGTGAGTCGGGCCACCAGCGCGGCGCCGCGGGTCCGGTCGGCGGCCGAGGGAACGAGGCCGCGCAGGTCGTAGCCCAGCGGCAAGGCCAGGCTCGCCGCCGATCGCTCGGGCAGGACGCGCTGGGCGAGCGCGACAAGGCCGCCGGGCGCGGTCGCGACCGTGGCGGCGAGCAGGAGCGGCGCGGCCGGCCGGCCTTCGAGCTCGGTGGCGGCCACCCCGATCGCCATCGAGACGAAGTAGACGCCGGGGATGAGCGCGTTGTGGTACGACCATTCGGTGCCGGCTCCCAGGGCGGCGGCCACGACGCCGGTCACCGCCAGGGCCGAGGCGTAGAGAAGGCCGGTCCTCGGGGCGCGCGCGAGCGCCCACGCCAGCAGGAGCAGGCCCGGAGCCAGCAGCAGCGCCAGGCGCGCCGGCGTCACGAGCGCCGCGGCCGCGACCTCGAAGGGATGGCGCCGATGGAGGGCGAACGCATAGGTCCAGAACCAGCCGCCGGAGGCCGCATGCAGCCAGGCCAGCAGCGCGGCCCCCAGCATGACCACCGTCGCCGCGTAGACCGCGGCGGCCCGGCGCCGGGAGACGAGCAGCACCAGCCCGAGCACGACGGCGAAGGGCAGGGCGGTCTGCTTCGCGAAGAACGCGGCGGTCATGAGCGCTCCGGCCGCGACCGGCCCGCGCGCGCCGTTCCGCGTCCACCAACCCACCGCCACCGCGGAGGCGAGAAGACCGAGGAAGAGCGAGTCCACGCGCACCAGGTCGTACCAGGCGCCGGTGGGGGCGAAAGCCGCCGCCGGCAGCGCGGCGGCGCCCAGCGCGACGGCGCGCGATCCGCCTTCCCGCCGGACGAACAGATAGGCCACGACCAGGGCCCACGCGAACGCGGCCACGGAGACGGACCGGGCCGGCAGGTAGCCCAGACCGAAGACGGGCGAGAGGGCCCAGAGCACGGCCGGATAGAGCGGCGTGTACGCGAAGGAGACGAAGCGGGCCGAGGGCTCGGCGTAGATCGGCTCGCCGTGGACGAGGCGCAGCGCGTGGCAGAGCACGCCGCCCTCCATCCACTCGAGGTCGTACGGATAGGCGATGCGGCGCGCCCCGGCGAAGGCCAGGTTGGCGAGGGCGGCCGCGGCGAGGAGGACGAGCAGGACGCGCGACCCCCGCATGGCGCA
>QHVM01000055.1:31159-61786 GCA_003223555.1 Acidobacteriota bacterium
GACGATCGAGGAGACGCTCCGCTGCGCGCGCCGGACGCTGGCGCCGGAGAGGATTGCTCGCCGATCCGGATGCGGCGCGGGCCGCGTGATCCGAATGCGGCGCGCTCCGCTCCGCACTCCTCGTCATCCAGCGTCTCGCCTCGGAGTGAATCCTCGGCGAGACGATCGAGGAGACGCTCCGCTGCGCGCGCCGGACGCTGGCGCCGGAGGGGATTGCTCGCCGACCCGGATGCGGCGCGGATCTCCTTGACCGCACGCGGCGCCTGCCCTAACGTGCGCGGGCCATGAGTCGTCTCTCCCCGCGCCGGGCCAGCCTGCTCGCCTTCACGATCGCTTGTGTCACCCTCTTCAGCCAGGTGCTGGCCCACCGCATCGTGGCCGCGAAGCTGCTCAACAACTTCGCCTTCCTGATCATCTCCCTCACCATGCTCGGCTTCGCGCTGTCGGGCGTGCTGCTCACCCGCTGGCTCGTCCCCTTCCTCTCGCGAGCGCCGGACGTGCTCAACATGTGCGCGGCCTCCTTCGCGATCAGCCTCCTCGGCTGCGCGGCCGCCTTCTACGCTGCCGACGCCGGCGCGCAGACGCTGGTGGACTTCGGCCGCTGGCTGCCCCTGGCCCTCCCCTTCGCGGTGCCCTTCACCTTCTCGGGGCTCGCGCTCGGCCTGCTCCTGAGCATGCCGGAGCTGCCCACGCGCCGGGTCTACGCGTTCGACCTCGCCGGGTCCGCCGTGGGCGCGTGCGTCGTGATCCCGGCCATCGGCGCCTGGGGGGTCGAGGCGAGCCTCATCGGCGGCGCCGCTCTCCTCGTCATCGTCACGCTCGTCCTGGCGCCTCCGCCGCGCGGCCTGGTGCGGGCCGCGGTCGGGACCGCCCTGGCCGTCATCGCGCTCGGGGCGGCCTTCCGCGGCCGCGTATTCGACATGTACTACTCGGAGGGCTCTATGCTGGCCGCCGCCCGCGACCCGCGCTCCGGCGTCGTCATCGAGCACGTGGAGTGGGACCCGGTGGCGCGGATCGAGGTGTCCCGGATCCCGCCGCCGGATCCGGCCGCCATGTCCTATCCGTCCCACATCGGCACCAACCGGGCCTTCCATGCCCGCATCCGGCGCCTCATCACCCAGAACAACTGGGCCTTCACCTACGCGATCGACTACGACGGCCGGCGCGAGAGCCTGCAAGGCATCGAGGAGACGATCTACGCCTCGGCCTACGAGGCGACGGCGGCGCCGGAGCCCCGCGTCGTCGTCATCGGCGTGGGAGGCGGGTTCGACATCCTGGCCGCCCTGTACTTCGGAGCGCGGGAGGTGACGGGGGTGGAGATCAACGCGGCGACGGTGCGCATCCTGACCGACACGTATCGCGATTACTTCCGGCCCTGGACTTCCGATCCGCGCGTGCGCCTCGTGCGGGGCGAGGGCCGGCATTACCTGGCGACCCGCCCCGACCGCTACGACGTCATCCAGCTCAGCGGCGTCGACTCCTACGCCGGCACCGCCGCGGCCGCCCACGTCTTCTCGGAGAGCTACCTCTACACCGCCGAGGCCTTCGACCTGTACCTCTCGCGGCTCGCCGACGAAGGGCTCCTGGCCATGATGCGGCTGGAGTTCGTGCCGCCCCGCGAGATGCTGCGGGCCCTGGCCACGGCGGTGGGCGCCCTGCGCCGGGCAGGTGTCGCGCATCCCTCCGCCCACATCGTGACGCTCACCGAGACGAGCGGACGCTTCACGAGCATGCTCGTGAAGCGCCAGCCCTTCGCCCTCGACGAGGTCCGCCGGCTGGCGGGGTGGGCGGGGCGCAGCCCGTTCTTCGTGGTCTCCGCCGCGCCTGGCCTCGATGCGGCCCGGCACAACGCCTACCAGATCTCCTGAGCCTGGACGACCCGCAGCAGGAGGCGGCCTTCGTGAGGGCCTACCCGCTTTCCATCGCCCCGGTGGACGACGACCGCCCCTTCTTCTTCCGCTACTCGTCGTGGCGGGAGCTGGGGGGACTCTTCTCGGCCGATCCGGTCATGCGCGCGCGCGTGCCCCCGATGGAGAGGAGCGTCGTCGCCCTGCTGATAGTCATCGGAGCAGCCGCGCTCCTTTGCGTGCAGCTTCCCCTGCGGCTCCTGTCCCGGCGGCCGCCGCGGCCGCGCCGGCACGCGGTGTTCTTCGCCGGCCTCGGCCTCGGCTACATGGCGGTGGAGATCGCGCTGCTCCAGCGCTTCGGGCTCTTCCTCGGCCACCCGAACTACGCGCTCTCGGTCGTGCTCGCCTCGCTGCTGATGGCGAGCGGCCTGGGCGCCCTGCACGCGCCCCGCGTCGTCGGCGCCCTGGGCGGGATCCGCTTCGTCGCCTACGCGGTCTGCGGCCTGATCCTGGCCGAGACGCTCCTGGCGTTCCCGCTGCTGCCCCGGCTGCTGACGCTGCCGTTCGCCGCCCGAGCGGGGCTGACCTTCCTGCTCGTGCTGCCCATCGGCGTCGGCCTCGGCGCCTTCCTCCCCACCGGGCTCGAGGCGCTGAAGCGCGACACCCCGGAGGCCGTGCCCTGGGCGTGGGGCGTCAACGGTGTCTTCTCGGTCCTGGCCCCGGTGCTGAGCGTCGCCTTCTCGATCACCTGGGGCATGCGCGCCCTGCTGCTCGCCGCGGTGCCCATCTACCTCGTCGCCGCGTTGTCCTATCCGGCGAGCGAGCCTGCATCGAGAGCCTAGTACTTTATCCCTTCCTGGGCCGCCTTCTCGCGCAGGTTCTGCACGACCTGCTCGTCGAAGGCGTCCGCGCGCCCGCCCGATTGCGCCCGCAGGAAGGCCTCGCGCTGCTTCTGCAGCGTGAGGACCTGCGCCTGCAGCTTCGTCCGGCGCGCCTTCTGGGTCTGGAGATAGGCGACCGCCTCTTCCGCGTTCTTGTCCCGCAAGGCGGACGGAGCGGCGCCCGCGCGCCGCAGCGTCTCGACCTCCTTCTCCTGCTCCGCCGCCGGCAGGTCGACGAGGTCCTTGGCCGCCAGCCGGTCCGCGGCGGCGAAGTACGAGGCCGCCTCGGCGGCGGCCGGCGCTGGCATGGCCTTGCGCGCCTCGAGCTTGCGGGCGACCGAGGCCTGCTCGGCGGCGCTGCCAGCCGCGACGACGGTCGAGGCCAGCTCGCCGTTCAGGCGGGCGAGGTCGGCGTCGACCGGCGTGACCGCCGCCGGCATCCCGCCCTGGGCGTCGATCTGGGCGTAGTGTCCCAGGCCGAGGCCGGCGATCTCCCGCCACACCGCGGAGGCCTGCGGGTCGCCGCCGCAGAGGATCGTCTCCACCACGATGCCGCGCTGCCGAGCCTCGAGGACGTGCCGGTGGTAGTCGAACCCGTCCTGGTAGTCGACGTGGGGCGGCGCGTCGCCGACGAGGAAGATCACGCGCAGGCCCGCGCCGCGCGTCCACGAGACGGCGTGGACGGCGTCGTGGAGGGCGCGCGAGACGTGCTCGGGGGCGTCGCCGCCGCCGGCGGCCGTGAAGGCGGACAGGTCCTGGTACACCTCGTCCATGTCCCCCGTCAGGTCGTGGACGCGCGTCACGTACTCGTCGCCGAGGTCGCGGTAGCCGACGAGCGCGATGCGCAGGTCGGGCCGCGGGCGGCCCTCGCCGATGCGGCGGGCAATCGACCAGATCCGTCGCTTCGCTCCTTCGATGAGGCCGCCCATGCTGCCGGTGGTGTCGAGGACGAAGGCGACCTCCACTCGATGCGGACTGGCCAAGGCGGGCGGACGCCGGGCCGGCGGTGGACCGGATACGACGGCAACGAGCATGCTGACGGCCAGGACCGACATGGCGACACCTCCTGCCTGCCTCTACAGGCGGCCGCCAGGCTCTATTCCGCCGCGAAAGGCGTAAGGGATTACCGCCCTCGTAACGCCGGCCGGCGGCAAGGGGATGAGGGCGCAGTGACTTGGGATCGGCACGCGAGTTGCTAGGAGTGATGGAGTCGGACCCATCGAACCCAATTCTGCGGGCCGTGAGGCCCTTTGCTTGTGGCGGGGAGGTGCGTGATGCGTCGAAAGGCGTTGGCCCTGGCTTCGGCGGGGGCCGTGTGCGGGCTGCTCGGCTTCGTATCCGGCGGCTGCAACAAGGGAACCGAGGGCATGGAGGTGTTCGAGGCGACGCTGGCGCCCGGCAACGAGACGCCGCCCCATTCGACCGCCGCCAACGGCCGGGTGCAGTTCGTCTCGGATGGGACGACGGTGAGCTACAGCATCGAGGTGGACGACATCACGAGCGTCATCGCGGCCCACATCCACTCCGGCGCGGCGGGGGTCAACGGTCCCATCCGGATCGGCTTCTTCGGCAGCAACACCCTGAACCCCGGCGGTCCGATCACCTTCACCGACCGGGGCATTCTCGCCCAGGGCTCCTTCACCGCCGCCAATGTCAACGGTGTCAGCTTCGCCGAGCTGTTGAACCAGATGCGGAACGGCCAGGCCTACTTCAACGTCCACACCACGGCCTTCCCCGGCGGCGAGATGCGAGGGCAGATCCAGCTCGTCAACGTCGACTGAGGGCTTTGCCCGGGAGGCCGCGTTGGGCGTAACCTCCGGGGCGTGAGGATCGACCTCAACGCGGACATGGGCGAGGGGTTCGGCGTCTACCCGATGGGGCGCGACGCCGAGCTCCTCGCCGTCGTGACCTCGGCCAACGTCGCCTGCGGCTTCCACGCCGGCGACCCCAGCGTCATGGACCGGACGGTCGCGCTGGCCGTCGAAGCGGGAGTGGCCGTGGGCGCCCACCCCGGGTTCGCCGACCTGCGCGGCTTCGGCCGGCGGCGGCTCGACGCGGACCCGGGCGAGATCGAGCGCGACGTGCTGTACCAGGTGGGGGCGCTCCAGGCCTTCGCCCGCGCGCACGGCGCGCGGGTGGCGCACGTCAAGCCTCACGGCGCGCTCTACAACCAGGCCGCCGAGGAGGAGGCGGTCGCCCGGGCCGTCGCCCGCGGCGTCGCGCGCGCGGGCCGCGAGCTGGTGCTGGTGGGGCTGGCCACCACCGACGTCATGCGGCGAGCGGCCGAGGGCGAAGGACTGCGCTTCGCCGCCGAGGCGTTCGCCGACCGTCGCTACGAGGGCGATGGGACGCTCCAGTCCCGGAAGGTCCCCGGCTCGGTCATCACCGACCCGGCCGCCGTGGCGGCCCAGGCCGTCCGCATCGCCCGCGACGGCGTGGTGCTGGCCGCGGGAGGCGTGGAGGTCCGGCTGCGCGCCGACACCTTGTGCCTGCACGGCGACAACCCGCAGGCGGCCGAGAACGCCCGCGCGGTGAGGCAGGCCCTCGAGCGGGCCGAGGTCGAAGTGCGTGCTCTCGCCTCTTGACCGGCCTCCGCCTCCTGCCCGTCGGCGACGCCGCGCTCAGCGTGGAGCTGGGCGACGCGATCGAGCCTGCGCTCGCCGCCCGCGTGCGCGGCCTCGACCGGGCATTGGGGCGCGAAGCTTTCCCGGGATTCCTGGAAGCCGCGCCGACCTACCGGTCGCTGCTCGTCCTCTACGACCCGGCGGTCATCATTTTTGCGGAGGCCGGCCGGCGCCTGCGCTCTCTCGCCGAGGCGGCGCCTTCGGCGGACACCCCGGGAGCCCTCCACACCGTCCCGACTCGCTACGGCGGCGAGGAAGGTCCGGACCTGGCCGAGGTGGCGCGGCGGCGGGGGCTCACCGAAGCCGACGTCGTCGACCGCCACGCCGCGGTGGAGTACGGTGCGCTCATGCTGGGCTTCATGCCGGGCTTCGCCTACCTCGGGATGCTCCCCGCCGAGCTGGAGACGCCGCGGCGGGAGACGCCGCGGGTCCGGGTCCCGGCCGGCTCGGTGGCGATCGCGGGCCGCCAGACCGCGATCTATCCGGCGGCTTCGCCCGGCGGGTGGCAGATCATCGGACGCACCTCGATCAGACTGTTCGACCCCCGCGCCGATCCGCCGTGCCTCATCCAGGCCGGTGACCGCGTCCGCTTCGTGCGCGTTGGCGAGCTGCCCCCGGCCCCTTCCACCGTCCCCGCAACGGCGGCGGCCTCCGTGCCGGCGATCGAGGTCCTGCGGCCCGGCCTGCTCACCACCGTCCAGGACCTGGGCCGGCCGGGCTGGCGGCGGGCCGGGGTCAGCGCCTCGGGGGCGGCGGACGCCCCCGCGCTGCGGGCCGCCAATCGCCTCGCCGGCAACCCCGACGGCGCCGCCGGCCTGGAGTGCACCGTCGTCGGCCCCCGCCTGCGCTTCCTCGCGGCGTCGCGCTTCGCGGTGACCGGCGCCGACCTCTCGCCGGTCCTGCACCGCGACGGGCACGACTCCTGGCCGGTGCCGCCCGGGACTCCCGTGCCGGCCCAGGCCGGCCACGTCCTTGCGTTCGGCGCCCGGCGGTGGGGCTGCCGAGCCTACGTCGCCTTCGCCGGCGGGATCGACGTGGCGCCGGTCCTCGGCTCGCGGTCCACCGACCTGACGGCCGGCTTCGGTGGCCTCGACGGCCGGGCCCTCCGCGCGGGCGACCACCTCGGCCTGGGCACTCCCGCCACGAACGCGCCGCCCCTCCGCATCGCCGCCGAGCCGCCGGCCGCGCGGGGAGCGGAAGCGACCGTGCGCGTCGTCCTGGGTCCGCAGGACGACCACTTCACGCCCGCGGCGCTCGAGGCGTTCCGCGCCGAAGCCTTCTCGCTCCTGCCGGAGTCCGACCGCGTCGGCTGCCGGTTGCGGGGGCCGCGCCTCGACCACCGCGGCGCGGCGGAGATCGTCACCGACGGGATCGTGCCCGGCTGCGTCCAGGTGCCGCCGGACGGCCAGCCCATCGTGATGATGGCCGGCGGGCCCACGACCGGCGGGTATCCCAAGATCGCCACCGTGGTCCGCGCCGACCTGCCGGCGCTGGCCCAGCTCCTTCCCGGCGAGGGCCGCGTCCGCTTCCGGGCGGTGACCGTCGAGGAAGCGCAGGCCGCGCTGCGGAGCCGTCCATGAGGCCGGTGATCGGGCGCCTTCCCGTCGTGCTGCTGCTGGCGGCGCTCGTCGCGGGCGCGTGCGCGCACGCCCTGGCCGGACCTCCCCACGAGCCGGGCCGCTTCCGCGCGCCGGACCTGGTGGAGCTCGTCGGGCTCGACCCCACGATCAAGCTCGACGTGCGCTACGCGACCTCCCACAACTTCGTGGGCCGCCCGGTGTACAGCGAGGCGCGGGCCTTCCTGCAGCGGCCGGCGGCGGAGGCGCTCGTCCGCGCCCACCGCGCGCTGCGGGAGAAGGGTTACGGGCTGCTCGTCTTCGACGGCTACCGGCCCTGGTCGGTGACCAAGCTCTTCTGGGACCTCACCCCGCGCGCCAAGCGCGCCTTCGTGGCCGACCCGAGGAAGGGCTCCAAGCACAACCGCGGCTGCGCGGTGGACCTGAGCCTCTACGACCTGGCCACCGGCCGCGAGGTGGAGATGCCGAGCGCCTACGACGAGATGACGCCCCGCGCCTATCCCGACTATGCCGGGGGGACCGCCGAGCAGCGCGCCCGCCGAGACGCGCTCCGCGCGGCGATGGAGCGCGAGGGTTTCACCGTCGAGCCCAACGAGTGGTGGCACTTCAACTATCGCGACTGGCGGCAATATCCGATCCTGGACCTGCCCTTCTCTTCCGTCCATTGACGCCGTAGCTGCTAAGATCGTTCGCGAGCGCGACAGGAGGCCCGAATGGCCAAGTGGCTGGGATGTCTCGTGGTGGTCGTCGTGCTGGTGCTCGTGGTCGTGCTGGCGCTGGCCGGAACCTACAACCACCTCGTCTCCCTGTCCCAGGCGGTCGACGCGCAGTGGGCGCAGGTGGAGAACGTCTACCAGCGGCGGGCCGACCTCATCCCCAACCTCGTGGCCACCGTCCAGGGCGCGGCCAACTTCGAGAAGTCGGTGCTCACCGAGGTGACCCAGGCCCGGGCCAGCGTGGGCCAGGTCCAGGTCTCGGGCAAGGACCTGCCCAACGATCCCCAGGCCTTCGCCCGCTTCGAGCAGGCGCAGGGCGCGCTGACGAGCGCCCTCTCCCGGCTGCTGGTGGTGGCCGAGCGCTACCCCGACCTGAAGGCGAGCCAGAACTTCCGCGACCTGCAGGCGCAGCTGGAGGGGACGGAGAACCGGATCTCGGTCGAGCGGATGCGCTTCAACGAGCGAGCCCAGGAGTACAACACCGCGCGGCTGAGGTTCCCCACCAACGTGCTGGCGGGGCTCTTCGGCTTCAAGGAGAAGGCGTACTTCAAGGCCCAGGCCGGGGCGGAGCGCCCGCCGCAGGTCCAGTTCAACTTCGGCTCTCCGGCTCCGGCGGCCCCGGGCGCTCCCCCGACCCCGGCCAGCCCGCGCTAGGCCGGGCCACCGATCCGCCGCGGGTGATCGCTTGCTGACGGCCTGCCTCCTCCTCGCCGCGGCCGCGCACGGGGGGACGGACAGCCTCCCGCCGGCGCCCGCGCGCTACTTCAACGACTACGCCGGGGTGGTCGACGCGCCAGCGGCCGAGCGGCTGGAGACGAAGCTCCGCGCCTTCGACGAGCAGACCTCGAGCCAGGTCGTGGTGGCGGTGTTCCCGGAGCTGCCCTCGCCGTCCCTGGAGGACTTCACGATCCGCGCCGCGCAGAGCTGGCGGGTCGGCCGGAGCAAGCTCGACAACGGCGTCGTGCTGTTCGTCTTCGTCAAGGACCGGAAGATGCGCCTCGAGGTCGGCTACGGGCTGGAAGGCGCGCTGCCCGATGCGATCGCCAAGCGGATCGTCGCCGACGTCGTCGCTCCCCGCTTCCGCGACGGCGACTACGCCGGCGGCATCCAGGCCGGCGTCGACGCCATCATCGCCGCGACACGGGGGGAGTACCAGGCCGCGCCACGATCCTCTTCGCCGCGCTCGCCCGGCCTCACGGTCTGGATCGTCCTCCTCCTCGTCTTCGTGTTCCTCGTGATCCCGGCGTTGCAGCAGGCGCGCGGAAGGTCGCGCACCTACAGCCGGCGCGGATGGGGCGGCCCGTGGTGGTGGATGGGGGGCGGCGGGTTCGGAGGCAGCGGAAGGGGAAGCTGGGGATCCGGCGGCTTCGGGGGCGGCGGCTTCGGCGGAGGAGGAGGCGGGTTCTCCGGCGGCGGCGGGTCGTTCGGCGGCGGCGGGGCCTCGGGGAGCTGGTGATGAAGCCGCGCCATTTCCTGGGCCGCCTCGACCACGACCGCATCGTGCAGGCGATCCGCGCCGCCGAGGTCCGCTCCCGCGGCGAGGTCCGCGTCCACGTCACCCACCAGGCCGTCCGTGACGTCGAGCGCGCAGCGGCCGCGCAGTTCGAGAAGCTCGGCATGACCGCCACCGCCGAGAGAAGCGGCGTGCTCGTCTTCGTGGCTCCCTCCAGCCAACGCTTCGCGGTCGTGGGAGACAAGGGGATCCACGAGCGCTGCGGCGAAGGCTTCTGGAAGGAGGTCGCCTCGGCCATGGAGGACGACTTCCGGGCGGGCCGCTTCACCGACGGCATCGTGAAGGGGGTGGCGAGGGCGAGCGACGCCCTGGCCGAGCATTTCCCCCGCGCCGGAGGCGCCGACCTCAACGAGCTGCCCGACGAGGTGAGCGAGGACTGAAGAGTCCTCAGGCTTCGGCGAGACCGGCCATGAACTCCGACTGCACGGCGGCAAAGCCTCCGAAGCCGCCGAGGATGTGGCCCTTCACCGAGGCGGGCGGCTCCGACCCGGCGTAGAAGCGCAGCGCGTTGTTGGCCCCCTTGAGGGCGGCGTCGAAGTGCTCGGCCTCGACGCCGGTGTGGATGCGGATCCAGTAGTAGGCGTTGTGCTGCTGGCCCAGGATCGGGACGCGCATCGCCTCCAACGCCCGCACCAGCTCCGGCCGGCGCTCGCGCAGGTGGCGGTCGATGAGGACGAACTCCTGGTCGGCCAGGATCTCGCTGCCGGTGTGGAACCCCATGCCCGAGAAGAGACGCGGCTCCTCCAGCCGGGCGCCGATGCCGTAGCCCTCCCACACGCGCTCCATGGCGCGGCGGGTGGCCTCGTTGATCCGCACGACGTCGTTGAGCTGCTCGTCCGAGTAGCCGAAGAAGCGGCCCAGGCCCTTGAGCGTGGCCTGGGCGAGCGTGCGGTGGGTGTCGCGCCACGGCGTCGCCCGGTCGTCGAACTCGTCCACGGCGGCGTAGAAGAAATCCGCGGCCACCTCCGCGGCCCGGTCGGCAGCGACGTGCAGCGGCTCGTCGGGGTCCTGGAAGAGGCCCTGGCGGGCCGCGATCTCCCCGGCCAGGTTGGCCAGCCCGGCCCCGAAAGCCGAGTTGAACTGGATGTAGCGGCCCATGACCGAGAGGAGCCGCGCCGGCTCGGCCGCCCGCTCCAGGGCGGAGACGAGCGCCTCGTTTCCCCGGTGGCTCGACAACACCGCCTGGAGGTCCGCCCGCTCGATTCGCAGCGGCGTGTCCATCGAGGTTTGAGCCCTTCCCGCCTGCCTCGAACTATGCCGTGTTGCCGGCCGGGCGGCAAGCCCGAGCCTTGACATCCCCGAGGGGGGTTGCTACAAGGCCGACGATGAGCAGGTTGAGGTTGGCCCAGCTCCAGGGCGCGTTTCCCCCCGAGCCGGGCTCGGCCTAGGCGGAACTCCGGGAGACTGGGCTCGTCTTATCCCCAAGAGGACGACGACGACATGAGCAAGATCAGGGAATTCGTGAGCAAGGGCGTCCGGCTCATCGTGACCGACACGGACGCGGGAGAGCGGGCCGAGACGGCGCAGGAGAAGGAGATCCCGCCCGAGGCCTTCGAGGCCCCGCCGCCCCGCGCGGCGCGCTCCGGCCTGCCGGCCAGCGTCGAGGACTTCGCCGCGGTCTACCAGGAGGCCGGCATCCAGCTCCCGCCCCATGGCTACGGCGTCGACAAGGTGGCCGAGATGCTGGAGAGCAAGCGCCTGGCTCCCCTGGGCCGGGAGGTCAAGGCGACCGCGGTGCTGGCTGCGCTCGAAGCGGCCCACGTCGGCGTCCGCGACGTGATCCAGGACGCGGTGCGCCGCGACGGCGCGCTCGACGCCTTCGAAGCGGCCAAGGAGCGCGAGGTCCAGGAGCTGCGCGAGCGGAGCGAGGCGCGGGTCAAGACGATCAAGGAGGAGATCGAGCGGTTCCTCCGCGACAAGAACGCCGAGATCGAGAGCCTCAAGCAGGCCTCGGAGGCGGCCGGCCAGGCCTTCACCCAGCTCCAGGCCCGCAAGCGCCGCGAGGAGGAGCGGCTCTACGAGGTGGTCGCCCACTTCGTGGAGGCGGCCGACAACCCGATCACGACCGCCTCCTCCCCGCGCGGCGCCGCCGCGCCGGCCAAGCCGGCCCGCGAATGACCCTTCCTGCCGTCTTTGCCGAGGAGAGAAGGTAGACATGGCGCGACAGCTCACTCCCCTGGGTCGGCTGCTGCTCGTCCTGGCCGGGCTCTCGCTGCTCGGCTACGGGCTCTACAAGTACGGCGTCCTCGCCCGCCTCGCGAGCATCGTCGCTCCCGAGAAGAAGGCGGAGGGCACGGTCTCCCGCGACGACTTCGGCGCCTCTCCGGCCGCGGGGAACGAGGCCGCGCCCGGCGGCGCCACGACCACCGGCGCCTCCCTGGGCGGGGGGACCCGGCTCAACCGGCCGATCAAGGTCGCCATCGTCCTGTGGGGCGGCTACGCGGGCGGGATCATGGCCAACGGCGGCCTGGCCCCCAACAAGGACAGCGTGTTCTACAAGGACTTCGGCGTCCAGGTCGAGCTGCTCCAGATCGACGACTTCACCAAGTCGCGGGACGCCTTCCGGGCCGGGGGCGACCGCGGCGGGGTGGACATCATGTGGTCCACGGTCGACGCCTACGCCCTCGAGTACGGCGGCCTCACGCGGCTGGGGCCCCGGGCCATCATCCAGTACGACTGGAGCCGGGGCGGAGACGCCATCGCGGTCGACGCCTCGATCAAGAGCGTCAAGGACCTCAAGGGCAAGAAGCTGGCCTGCGCGGAGGCCACGCCGTCGCATTACTTCGCCCTCTACGTCCTCACCCAGGGCGGGCTCACCAACCGGGACGTGGACTGGAAGTTCACCGACTCCGCGGTCGACGCGGCCAACGTCTTCAAGGCGGGGCAGGTCGACGCCGCGGTGAGCTGGTCGCCGGACGTCTACGTGGCCGCTCGCGAGCGCGCCGGCGGCCACATCCTGGCCTCGACCAAGGAGGCGACCAACCTCATCGCCGACATCTTCGTGGCCCGGGGCGATTTCCTGTGCGCCGCTTCGTGGGCGGGTGGCTGCGCGGCGTCGACATGGTCCACAAGAACCCGGAGCGGGCGGCCGTGCTGCTGCAGAAGAGCCTCTCCGGCGTGAACACCCTCGACGACGCGAAGGGGATGCTGGAGGACGTGAAGCTGCCCGACTACGCCGAGAACCGCGCGTTCTTCAACCCCCAGGGCTCGCTCGTCAACTACCAGAGCATCTACCAGACGGCCCAGAACATCTGGCGCAAGATCGGGAAGATCAGCCAGGTGTACCCGGCCTATCAGACGGTGGACACGCGCTTCCTGGAGGGCGCGGCCGAGTACTTCCCCGAGGCGGGGGCGGCCCGGCCGGAGTTCGAGTTCAAGGCGCCGCCCCGGACGAAGGCGGAGCCCATCCTCACCAAGACCGTCTCCATCTACTTCCCCACCGGCTCGTCCACCCTCGACGAGAACGTCAAGGCGGTGCTCGACACCCAGGTCGTGGACCTGGCCGCGACCTTCGGCGGCGCGTACATGCGGATCGCGGGCAACACCGACAACGTGGGCAACCCCGACTCCAACCAGCGCCTCTCCCGCGCGCGGGCGGACGCGGTGGCCCGCTACCTCGTCTCGAAGGGCTTCGAGCGGAACAAGTTCGAGGTGGTGGGCAACGGCCCCAGCAAGCCGGTGGCGAGCAACGACACCGACGAGGGGCGGGCGAAGAACCGGCGCACCGACTTCGAGGTCATTCCGCGCTGATGGAGGTGCGCGAGCCGGTCCCCCGGAAGAAGGCCCGCGCGCTGGCCCTGGCCGGGCTGCTGAGCTTCCTCGGCGCCTGGTGCGTGCTGTCCTACGGGGGGATCATCCCGGCCGTGATCCTGCCTTCGCCGACCGAGGTCGTGCAGGCGTTCCCGGTCCTGCACTTCGAGGAAGCGCTCGTGCGCAGCGCGGCCTGGAGCCTCTACCGGGTGGGCATGGGTTTCGTGCTCTCGGCCCTGGTGGCCGTCCCGCTCGGCCTGCTCATGGGCACCTTTCCCCCCCTGAAGCACTTCCTCGCCCCCCTCGTGGACCCGCTGCGCTTCCTGCCCATCTCCGCCCTCGTCCCGCTCTTCCTCGTCTGGTTCGGCATCGAGGAGACCATGAAGGTCATGCTGCTCTTCGTGGGCATCTTCGTGTACCTGCTCCCGCTGGTCGTGGAGGCGGTGGAGAACGTGGACGACGTCTACCTCCAGACGGCGACGACCCTCGGCGCCTCGCGCTGGCAGCTCGTGCGCCACGTGCTGGTGCCGGGCAGCCTGCCCGCGATCGGGGAGGCGCTGCGGGTGATGAACGGGATCGGCTGGACGTACGTGATCCTGGCCGAGATCGTGAACGCGCGCTACGGCCTCGGCCACATCATCACGGTGGCCGGCAAGCGCTCGCACGTGGACCAGATCTTCGCCGGCGTGCTGGTGATCCTGTTCATCGGGGTGGTGACGGACTGGATGATCCGGGTGGCGAACAAGGAGCTGTTCGCCTGGAAGAGCTGACGGCGGGCATGCCGGCCGCGGAGGCGGAGAGCCCCAACGTCCTGGAGCTGAAGAACGTCTCCAAGACCTTCGTCAATCCCGACGGGCGCGCCTTCGAGGCCGTGCGCGACGTGAACCTCACCGTGCGCGACGAGCCGGGGGTGGGGGAGTTCCGGGTCTTCCTCGGCCCCTCCGGCTGCGGCAAGAGCACCATCCTCAACATCGTCGCCGGCCTCTTCCCGGCCACCGCCGGCCAGGCGCTGCTGCGCGGCAAGCCGATCGCCGGCCCGGGTCCCGACCGGGGCATGGTCTTCCAGGGCTACAGCTCCTACCCGTGGCTGACCGTGCTCGACAACGTGGCCTTCGGGCTGAAGCTGCGCGGCGTGCCCCGGGCCGAGCGGGAGAAGGTGGCCCGCTCCTGGATCAAGAAGGTGGGGCTCGAGGGCACCGAGAAGAAGTACCCGAACCAGCTCTCGGGCGGGATGCGGCAGCGGGTGGCGATCGCCCGGACGCTGGCCGTCAAGCCGCAGATCATCCTCATGGACGAGCCCTTCGGCGCCCTCGACGTCCAGACCCGGCTCGGCATGCAGAACCTCATCAACGAGCTGTGGGAGGAGATCGAGGGCACGATCCTCTTCGTCACCCACGACATCCCGGAGGCGGTGTACCTCGCCGACAAGATCCACATCCTCTCCGCGTGCCCGGGGACGATCGTGGAGGAGATCACCGTCGACCTGCCGCTGCACCGCACCGAGGACCTCAAGACGACCCAGCGCTTCCGGGAGCTGGAGACGCTCGTCCTGCAGAAGATCCGCCACGCGGCGCGGGGCGGGAACGTCCGCATAACGACCTGAGGCGCTCCCCCCATGTCGCTGCGCGCCCGAGGGAATCGGGCGCTCCGCTGCCGCGGGCTCATCGGCTGACCTCGGTCCGATACATACTTGACTTAGGCATCTATATAGTTGACAAAGGCAGTCATCTCGGAGAGGCTGCTCCTCCGGAGGCTTCCATGCCCGAGATCGCTCCCCCGGCCCGGGTGGACGTGATGCGGCGCTTCAACCGCTTCTACACCCGCCAGATCGGCCTGCTGCAGGAGGGGCTCCTCCGCAGCCCCTTCTCGCTCACCGAGGCCCGCGTGCTCTACGAGATCGCCCACCGGGCCGCCCCCACCGCCTCCACGCTGGGCCGGGAGCTGGGCCTGGACGGCGGCTACCTGAGCCGCATCCTGCGCGGCTTCCGCCGGGGCGGGCTCGTGGACCGCCGGCCCTCGCCAGACGACGGCCGGCAGGGCCTGCTCTCGCTCACCCGGCGGGGGCGGGCGGCCTTCGCGAGCCTGGACGAGCGCTCACGCGACGAGGTCGGCACCATGCTCGGCCGGCTCCCCGCGTCCGCCCAGCGCCGCCTCATCGACGCGATGGGCGCCATCGAGGAGCTGCTCGGGGCGCCCCGGCCGGCCGGGCCCGCCTCGCCCTACCTGCTGCGCTCCCACCAGCCGGGCGACATGGGCTGGGTCGTCCACCGGCACGGCGTGCTCTACGCCCAGGAGTACGGCTGGGACGAGCGCTTCGAGGCGCTGGTGGCGGAGATCGTGGCCCGGTTCGTCAAGAAGCTGGACCCGAAGCGGGAGCGCTGCTGGATGGCGGAGATGGACGGCGAGGTCGTCGGCTCCGTGTTCCTCGTGAAGCAGTCGCGGACGGTGGCCCGGCTGCGGCTGATGCTGGTGGAGCCCCGGGCGCGCGGGATGGGGATCGGGACCCGCCTGGTGGGCGAATGCGTCCGTTTCGCGCGGCAGGCCGGCTACGGGAAGATCACGCTGTGGACGAACAGCGTGCTGCGGGCCGCCCGCCACATCTACCAGCAGGCCGGCTTCCGGCTCGTCCACGAGGAGAAGCACCACAGCTTCGGCCACGACCTGGTGGGCGAGACGTGGGACCTGAAGCTGTAGCAACGGCTGCGCGCGAAGCGGGATTCACTCCCGCCAAGCGCGCGGGGGTTCAAGGGGGCACGCGCTAGCGCCCCCCAGCTGCTTGAGGATGTGCGGAGAGCCAGGCCTGGACCTCGCGCACGGAGGCCAGGCCGTCGAAGGAGGAGCGCGTCTCGGCGTCCAGCCCGTCCCGCAGGTGCGCGATGCGCCGCGCGCTCTCCTGGAACGCGGCGGCCGCCCCGGCCGCGTCGCCCTGCTTCTCGCGGATGCGTCCCTGGAGCGCGTGGAGCCGGTAGAGCCCGGCCTCCCAGCCGCAACGCTGCGCGACCTCGAGCGCCCGCCGGGCCGAATCCCCCGCCTCGCGCAGCCGGCCCCGGGCCAGCTCCGCGCGGGCCAGCGCCTCGGCGGCCCGGATGCGCAGGAGCGCGTTGCCGAGGGCGTCCGCCTTGAGCACGACGGTGGCGAGGTCGGGCGCCGCCGCCTTCGCGTCTCCGAGCGCCACCAGCGCCGCGTCGCGGGCGATCTGGGCGCGCAGCAGCGCCGGACGGCTCCCGCTCGCCGTCGCCAGCTCCACCGCCCGCTCGAAGGCCCGGCGAGCGGCCTCGGCCTCCCCCCGGGCCAGGTGCCAGTCGCCGAGCGCGGCCTGGTAGTCCGCCGACTGCTCCTGGTTCCCCGTCTCGCGCACCCAGGGCCCGGCCGCGTCGAGCTTGCCGTTGGCCTCGTCCAGCCGGCCCAGCTCCACGAGAGCCGCCGCTTCCTTGATCGTGAACTCGGCCAGCCCGCGCTTGTCATCCAGGCCCTTGATGATCTTCAGGGCCTCCTCGTAGGCCGAGAGGGCGGCGGTGTACCGGCCCTCGTACTGATGGAGCAGGCCGATGTTGCCGTTGGACACCGCGAGCGCCTTGGTGGAGCCGATGTCGCGGGCCTTCTCGAGCGCGTCGAGGAACGACTTCAGGGCCTCCGGCCAGCGGCCCTGGGCCGTCTGGAGGAAGCCCATGTTCTGCGTGGAGAGGACGATGCCTCGCTTGTCGCCGATCTTCCGGCGGAGGTCGAGGGCCTGCCGCCAGTAGGCGAGCGCGTTGTCGTATTCGCCCTGGACGAAGAAGGCGTAGCCCACGTTGTCGTAGCTCTGCGCGAGCTGCTGCTCGTCGCCCAGGTCGCGGCGCATCTGGAGGGCCTCCTGGTAGGCCTTCTGGGCCAGGGCGTACTCTCCGCGCCCCTCGTACAGCGCGCCGAAGTCGTTCCAGATGTCGGCCACGCCCTTGCGGTCGCCGATCTTGGTGAAGATGTCGCGGGCGGCCTTGAGGTCGGGCTCGGCCTCGGCGAAGCGCCCCATCGCGCGCTGGATCCCCGCCCGGTTCCTCAGGCTCACCGCCGTCCCGCGCGCGTCGCCGATCTTCCTCCGGATCACCGCCGCTTCGCCGTACCGGGCGAGGGCCTGGGGATACTCTCCGAGGCGCTGGTGGGCGACGCCCATGGCGTTGAGCACGTCGCCCTGGCCCTGCTCGTTGCCGAGCTGCGTCATGAGGGCCAGCGCGCGCACGAGCGGGTCGCCCACGGCCTTGCGCGCGTCTCCCGCCTGGATCATGTCCTTGCCGAGCAGGAACCAGGCCCGCGCATCCCCCTTGTCCCGCTCGGTGAAGCGCCCCAGCGTCTCGACCGCCTTGGCGACGGCGCCCTGGCTCGTCTGGGCCGTGGCGAGGTCGAAGAGGGCCTCGGTGTCGTTCGGATAGCGCCGGACCAGCTCGGAATACGCCTTCTCCGCCTCGGCGGGCTGCCCGCGCAGGAGCGCCAGGCGCGCCCGGATGCGCCAGGCGAGGCGTGTCTGGCTCGAGCCCACGGCCTCGGCGGCCCTCTCGGCCGCGGACACCGCCTTGTCCTGATAACCGAGGGCCTGGTCGGCCTCGGCGAGGCCGAGCAGCGCGGGAGCGAAGCGCGGGTCGGCGGCGACCGCCCGCTCGAAGGCCGGGGCGGCCTCGACGGAGTTGCCGGCGAGGAGCAACTCCCGTCCTTCGCGATAGGCCTTGGCGGCGTCGAGCGAGGCCGCCTGGGGCTCGGATGCGATGGCGGCCGGGGCCGCCGGCGCTCCCAGCTCCGACCGGAGACGCTCGCCGAGGTCGGCGACCATCCGGAACAGGGCGCCGGCGTCGGTGGTCTCGGCGCCGATCGTCCGCGTCTCGAGCCCGCCGACGTCGCCGACGGACGCGACGCGCAGGTCCACGCGCAGCGTGGGTCCGGCGCGCCGCACCGTGCCGGTGACGAGACGGCCCACGTCGAGGAGGTCCGCCAGCCGCCGCAGCGAGGCCTCGTCGCCCGGCGGGCCGGCCATCTGGAGGTCGCGCAGGGTGCGCAGGACGCGCGACGGATCGGAGATGCGCAGCTGCGGGCTCTCCGCGAGGTCGGCCGCCAGCGTCTCGGCGATGCCGTTGGCCGTCCAGGCGAGGGCGGGATCGCCGGTCTGGTCGGCCAGGGGCAGGACGGCGACCCCGGTCGGCGCGGACGCGGGCGGCGGGGCTCCGCCCGCGGCCGGCCGCGCCGCCCAATGCCGGTACGCCACCCCGCCTCCGGCCGCCGCGAGCAGGAGAACGAGGAGCAGCGCGCTGTGGGGCGGCAGCCGGTCGAGCAGCCCCGCCCGCCGCGCGTCGAGCTCGGCCAGAACCTCGCGTGTGCTCGAGTACCGGCGGGCCGGGCTGCGCTCCAGGCAGCGCCGCACGAGCCGGCGGACGTGGGCCGGCACGTGGATCCCGGTCTCCGCGATGTCCTGGGCCCGGGCCGTGATCCGTTGGGCCAGCGTCTCGGCCCGCGAGGCGGCCCGGAACGGCAGCTGGCCCGTGAGCATCTCGAAGAGGACGAGCCCGAGGGCGTAGATGTCGCTGCGGGCGTCGGCCGGCTCCCCGGCCACCTGCTCGGGCGAGAGATAGTCGAGCGTCCCCACGACGGCTCCGGCCCGTGTCATGCGGTCCCGCGTCAGGGAGCGCGCCACGCCGAAGTCCGTGATGAAGGCGGTGTCGTCGGCCGACAGGAGGATGTTGCCGGGCTTGAGGTCGCGGTGGACGATCCCCGCGTCGTGGGCCTGCTGCAGCGCCTCGACGACCTGCCGGAAGATGGGCAGGGCTCGCTCGACGGGGAGCGGCCCGTCTCTCTCCAGGACGTCGAGGAGCGAGCGCCCCTCGACGAGCCGCATGGTCAGGAAGCGCAGCCCCTCGCTCTCACCGATGTCATGGATGCGAACCACGTTCTTGTGGGTGACCTCGCGCGCGAGCACCAGCTCCCTCCGGAACCGCTCGATCCACTCCGGGTCCGTCCCCAGGTCGGGGCGGAGGACCTTGAGCGCGATGTCGACGCCCAGCTCCTCGTCCCGCGCCTTGTAGACGGTGCCCATCCCCCCGACGCCGAGCGGGCCGAGGATGCGGTAGCGCCCCGCCACCACCGTGCCCGGGGCGAGGCGGCGGGCGAGATCGAGGTTCGTGTCCGTGTCCGGTGGATCCGGCCGGGGGAGCCTGGAGCCTTCGTTCACCAGGCGCAGCATCAAATGGCGGGCAGCAGCTCTTCGATGCGCTGCTGGAGCTGCGCCACCAGGGCGTCCTCGGGAGCGAGGGTGGAGCGGGCGTCGCGGGACGGCGTCGTTCCGGCGAGGATCGCCCCCATGTGGTCGGCCATGTTCTCGAGGATGTCGAGGTCGAGCTGGGTGAACGTCGGGCCGAGCTTGCGGCTATCGACGTAGATCACGCCCAGGATCCTGCCGTCGTGACGGAGAGGCACGCAGGCGAGGGAGCCGATGCCGAGGGACACGACGCTCGGGCGCTTCCCGAGGGCGGGATCGGCCCGGACGTCGGAGAGGACGACCGGTCCTCCGGTCACCAGGGCCTGCCGCACCGCGCCCACGCTTCCGCGGAAGCGCTCGTCCCGGACCGCCTCCGGCGACAGCCCCGCCGCGACCTCGGCCCGGAGCTTCCCGTCGGCAGACATCATCAGCATGAAGCCGCGCTCGGTCCGCGTGAGCTGCATGGCCGACTCCAGGAAGCGCAGCAGGAGATCCACCGGCTCCGCCTCGGCGGTCAGCCGCCGCCGCATCTGGGCCGAGGTCTGGATCCGCGCCAGGCGGTCGGTATCGAGGGTGGCCGCCTGCGCGGCGGTCAGCGGCTCGAAGCGGCCCGTCAGGCCGCCGAAGCTGATGCGGTCCCCGTCCCGCAGCTCGGCGCCGCGGGCAGGCTCGCCGTTGACGGTGGTGCCGTTCTTGCTGTCGAGGTCCTCGAGCGTCCACCCGTGGCCGTTCCAGCTCAATTGGGCGTGACGCTTCGACACGCGCGTGTCCTCGAGCACGAGGCCGCAAGCGGGATCGCGTCCGATCAGGAGGCTCTCGCCGTCCCGGACCACCAGGAACCGGGAGGCGCGCTGTGGCGGATGGAGCGTCAGCTTGGCGGGCATCTCGTGCCTCAGGCCTGATTAATGGCTCAACTTGCGATCGAGGCTGAACTTGAGCGTGTCCGCGCCGGTCCGCAGCAGACCGGCGACGTTGACGACGGTGTTGCAGTTGGCCCGCCAGACGTCGGGGATCTCCTCCCCGCTGTGGGCCTTCACGTACAGCGAGAACGCGTGCATCGTGGCCATGGCCGACCAGATCGAGCCCGATTGGTAGAGGGTCAGGGCCTGGGAAAGAAGCGATTGCAGGTTGGTGAGAACCGCCGGCGAGATCGAAGCGGCGATGACGGGGTCGTTGAGGATCGCCTGGAGATCGATGAACTTGCCGGCGATGACGGTGTCGATCGGCCGGGAGTCGACGACGATCAGGAACTCGGAGAAACCTCCTCCGTCTCCATCGTCGCGGTAACTACCGCGCCCCTCCGCTCTCGTGATGTCCTGGAACGCGCCGCCGTCGGGGGCCTTGAGCAGGGACAGGGGCAGGGCCGGGTCGAGCTGGAGGTTATGGGTGTGGAACGAGATCCGGTATATGCCGGAGAAGGTCAGGGCGCTCGAGGCGCTGGGACCGATCTGCACGAGGACGGGGAAGGCTGCCGGCACGCCGACCGACGCCGGGAGCCGGCCGATGAGCGTCGGGTCGACCGGGTTCACGAGGGTCGCCGACGCTTCCAGGGCCGTCGACGTGAGCCCGATGACGTCTTCGAAGGAGATGGTCAGGTCGGCGCCGATGTCCCCGGGCAAGTCGATCGTCCCCCGAACCTCGTTGCCGGTGATCGACAGCGGGATCGGCACCGGCGGGAGCGGCATGATGGGAGGCGGGGGCAGGGGCGGCGTCGGAGTCGGGAGCGGGAGCTGGGCGAAGGCGAGCGACGCGCTGCCCAACAGGATGATAGCGATTGCCGGAATGATGTTCCGCATGAAACCCATGATGGACCGCATGAAACCTCCTGGACGTTGCAGGACGCCGTACAGGATCCTGGCCGCGGTCGTCGGCAAGAATCTCCGCCGCGAAGCTTTGCAAGGACCGTGCCGAGCGCTTCACAGGGTCGCGCCAGGTTCGCGAAAGCCCTTCGCAACGCGTCAATACAGCGTGACTTGCGACCGCGCGGGCCGGCGAGCACCGCGGGGCTCGAGCGGGTCCGAGGGCGCTCGACTACCCAAAAGTGGAACTCCGCGACCAAGCGGCCGACGTGCTATCGGGCCGGAAGAGAGCTTACTTGCGCTTGGGCCGGGCGGCCGCCGTCCTCTTGATGACGGCCGCGGCCCGGTCGGCGTCGGCCTGGCTCTCGAAGCCGAAGATTGCCGAGTACCTGCGGCCTACGACCTGGGCGACCAGGAAGGCCATGTTGATCCCGGCGTCGGCCATTCCTCGTGAGATGGCATAGCCGAGGCCCGGGCGGTTGTCGCCGGTCACGATGAGGGTGGGGATGCCGGAGGGCTGGAGGCCGGCCGTCTGGGCGGCGGCGGCGGCCTTCTTGCCCTCGACCGGGGCCAGCTCCACCGCCGCCCGCGTCTCGTTGCCGGGGAAGCGATAGCCCATGGCGATCTGCAGGTCGGCGCCGGCGAGCGCGAGCGGTTGCAGCACGGCGGCCAGCGCGCCGGCGCGGTTGTCCAGCTCGCGGCGCCACAAGACGACCTTCTTGACGGTGATGGCCATCGCCTGCTCCTTCAGTAGATCCGGAAGACGAGGCGGGAGGCGAGCCGGGCCGGCACCGCGTCCTTGCCCGCTCGCGCCGGCTCGAAGCGCCACATCGGGAGCACGCGCTGGATGGCCGACACGTGCTCCTTCTCGAGGCTGGTGACGATGCGCGGGCGATAGACCCGGCCGTCGGCGCCCACCACCGCCTCGAATTCGACCTCGCCCTCGTGACGGACGATGTGGCGCGGGTCGCGGTAGATCGGGTCGACCCAGAAGAGCTTCCGCGGCCAACTCGTGACCCGGCGCCCCAGGCGGCGCTCCTCGTCGGGCGCGGTCGTCTCGTTGCTGGCCGCCACCGCGGGCTCGCCGGCCGGCGGAAGGTCGAAGGCGACCCCGTAGGCGCGCAGGTAGCCGTCGGGTGTCGGGAGGAGCTGATCGAGGCGCGCGGTCACCTGGGCCGGCGTATCGGCTCCGAAACCGGTCAGGTTGAGCGTGATGGTCGCGGGAACGGTCTTGCAGCGGGAGCGCGCCCTCTCCACGCCGGGAGTACCCAGCGTCTCCAGGACGAGGAACGGCGAGCCCTTCTCCAGGCGGGCGCTGCGCACGTCCACCGCCGCGTCGCAAGCGCCCGGCAGCTGGGCCGGGTCCTTCCTCCTCACCACCAGGCGGGTCCGGTCGGCCTGGAAGCGCAAGACGCGCTGCTGTCCGACGTACCCGCGCAGGAAGTCGGGCGGGCGAACGGCGGGCCCCTTCGGGGGCGCCGGATGGCAGGCGGCGAGGGACAGCGCGAGCGCGCCGCCGAGACGGAGGGCCAGCCTCTTCATGGACTCGTCGGGCAAGAGCCTACGTCCCGCGCGTCGGGCAGGTCAAGTGCGCCGGCTCACCGCCGGCGAAGCCCGCGCCGCCGCGGACGGGATGGTATAACGGACGGGACGGGACATGGCGCTCCTCGAGCTGGTCGTCAACGGCGTCCCCCGTCACGTGGACGCCGATCCCGAGCGGACCCTGCTGAGCGTGCTGCGCGACGAGCTGGACCTCACCGGGTCCAAGTACGGCTGCGGCGAGGGGCAGTGCGGCGCCTGCACGGTCCTGCTGGACGGCGTCCCCCGTCGCTCGTGCCAGACGCGCGTGGGTTCCATCGGCGGCCAGGCCGTCACCACCATCGAAGGCCTGGAGCAGGACGGCCGCCTCCATCCGGTGCAGCAGGCCTTCGCGGAGACCGACGCCCTGCAGTGCGGCTACTGCACGCCGGGCATGATCGTGGAGGCGGTGGCGCTCTTGCGGCGCAAGGCCGATCCCAGCGAGGCCGAGGTCGCGCACGCCCTCGAAGGCCACATCTGCCGCTGCGGCACCTACGCGCGGATCGTGCGCGCAGTGCGCCGGGCGGCGGCCGCTCCGAAGGCTTCCCGATGAGCGGGATCGAGCCGGAGCGGTACGAGCTGTTCGCCGGGCCGGCCTACCGCTTCGCGCTCGACCGCCGCGAGTTCGTCAAGCTCGTGGGCGGCGGCCTGGTGGTGCTGCTGGCCGCGGAGTCGACGGCCCAGGAGTCCGGGGGGCGGGACGAACGCGGGAGCGGGGCGCCGCGACCGCTCGCCTCCTGGCTCCACGTCGGCGCCGACGGGGTCGTCACGGTCTACACGGGCAAGGTCGAGTTCGGCCAGGACATCCGCACCTCGCTCACCCAGGCGGTGGCCGAGGAGCTGCGGGCGCCCCTCGGCGCCATCCGCCTCGTCATGGGCGACACCGACCTCACGCCCTACGACCAGGGGACCTTCGGCAGCCGCACGACACCGATCATGGGCGCCCAACTGCGGACGATGGCGGGCGCGGCCCGCGACGCGCTCGTCGACCTGGCCGCCGGGAAGTGGTCGGTCGACCGCGCGCAGCTCGAGGTGCGCGACGGCGAGGTCGTGCACGCCGCAAGCGGCCGGCGGGCGAGCTTCGGAGAGCTGACCGGAGGGCAGGCCCTCGTCCGCACCGTCCCCGCCGATCCGCCCCCGACGCCGCCTTCGCGGTGGAGCGTGGCCGGCCGCTCCGTTCCGAAGGTGGGCGCCCGCGACATCGTCACCGGCCGCCACCGCTACACCTCGGACCTGACGCGGCCCGGGCTCTGGCACGGCAAGGTGCTCCGCCCGTCGGCCGTCGGGGCGGCGCTCGTCGCGCTCGACGCATCGGCCGCCGGCACCGGAGGCGGGCGCGCGCGCCTGGTGCGCGACGGCGACTTCGTGGGCGTGGCCGCCCCGACAGCCGAGGACGCGCAGGCGGCGGTCGAGTCGCTGAAGGCGCAATGGAAGACCTCGCCCCAACCCTCCGACGCGCAGATCTTCGACTACCTCAAGAGGACGTCCAGCGAGCCGAGGGGGCCGGGGGGGACCGAAGGGTCCCCCCAGCTCGACGAGCGAGCGCGGGATTCACTTCCGCGCGAGCGTAATGAAGGCCGGGGCGCGAGCACCCAGGAGACAGGTTCGATCGCCGAAGGCATGGCCGCCGCCGCCCACCGCCTCGAGCAGGCCTACGCCGTGGCCTACATCGCCCACGCCCCGCTCGAGCCCCGGGCCGCGGTGGCCGAGTGGCAGGACGGCCGGCTCACCGTCTGGACCGGCACCCAGCGGCCGTTCGGCGTGCGGGCCGAGCTGGCCGAGGCCTTCCGGCTCCCCGAGGACAAGGTGCGCGTGATCGTGCCCGACACCGGCGCCGGCTACGGGGGCAAGCACACCGGCGAGGCGGCCGTCGAGGCGGCCCGACTGGCCAAGGGGGCCGGCCATCCCGTCAAGCTCGTCTGGACGCGTGAGGAGGAGTTCGCCTGGGCCTATTTCCGCCCCGCGGGGGTCATCGAGGTGAGGAGCGGGGCGCGCTCGGACGGCACGCTCACCGCCTGGGAGTTCCACGCGCGTGCAGTTCCATCCCGCGCGCTCGCCCCTGCGGCAGGGCTCCTACCGCGCCCTGGCCGCCACCGCCAACCACTTCGCGCGCGAGACCCACATGGACGAGCTGGCCCGCGCCTGCGGTGTCGACGCGCTCGAGATGCGGCGGCGCAACCTCAAGGACGCACGCGTCCGGGCGGTGCTGGACGCGGCCGCCGAGCGCTTCGGCTGGCCGGGGAGCCGGACGGCCGGGCACGGCTTCGGCCTGGCCGCCGGCACGGAGAAGGGCTCCTACCTGGCCACCGCCGCCGAGGTTTCGGCCGAGGCCGACGGCAGCGTCCGCGTCCGGCGGCTGGTCACCGCCTTCGAGTGCGGGGCCATCGTCAACCCCGAGCACCTGCGCAACCAGGTCGAAGGGGCCATGGTCATGGGCCTGGGCGGCGCGCTCTTCGAGGCGGTCCGCTTCGAGGACGGCCTCGTCACGACCGACCGCTTCTCCCGCTACCGCGTGCCGCGCTTCAGCGACGTCCCCGAGATGGACGTGGTCCTCCTCGACCGGAAGGACCTCCCCTCGGCCGGCGCGGGCGAGACGCCCCTCGTGTGCGTGGCCCCCGCGATCGGCAACGCGATCTTCGACGCCACCGGCATCCGCATGCGCGCGCTACCCCTCCTCCCGCGCGGGCTGCCCGCGGCCTCCAAGCCGGCCACGCCGAGCTAGCCCGCCTTCAGCCGCTCCGCATCCTTCGTGATGGTCCGGGAGGCCGCCCACAGGATCGCGGCCATCCCGAGCGCGAGGGCGGGGACCCCGAGCAGGGCGGCGTGAAGGCCGGCCGCGCGGAACGGCTCGAGCGCGGGGGTGGTCTCGGCGAAGACGCCGGCCGCGCGCGCGGCGCGGGCGGTGAGCCGGTCGGCCAGCAGCCCGGTGACGAGCGGACCGAAGGCGGCTCCCAGGACGTACATGGCCAGGAAGTAGAGGGCCATCGCGGTGCCGCGCAGCGACGCCGGCACCACGTCCTGGAGCGCCGCGTAGACGATCGAATAATAGGCGGCCATCGATGCGCAGGCGCCCCCGAGGAGGAGGGCGAAGACGATGAGCCGGCCGCGCGGCTGGGCCAGGGCGGCGAGCAGCAGCGGCGCGGCGGCCAGGAACAAGCCGACCCCGAGGAGCAGCCGCCGGTCGGCTCCCCTCCGCCGCATCGCGTCGCCGACGAGCCCGCCCAGCAGCATGCCCGGCGCGCCGGCCAGACCGTAAGCCAGCATCGATGCCAGCCCGGCCTGCCGCACGTCGACCCCGTGGAGGCGGATGAGGTAGGGAGAGAGGAAGGTCCCCAGCGCATACATGTTGAAGTTGTGGACGCCGCCCGAGGCCGCGATCCACCACAGTGTCGGTATCGCCAGCAGCCGGCGGTACGGCGCCGCGCCGCGCGCCCCAGGAGCCGCCGCCGGCGCCTGGCCGCGCGGCGGCTCGCCCAGGAGCATGGCCAGGGCCGCGCAGAGAAGACCGGGAGGGCCGGCGACCAGGAACGCCGCCCTCCAGCCCCAGGCCTGGGCCACCGAGCCGCTCACCGCGTAGCTCAGACCGAGGCCCAGCGGCAGCCCGAGCATGAAGACGGCCATCGCCCGCGCGCGCTTGTCCGGCGGGGCGAGGTCGCCGATGAGCGAGGTGGCGGCGGGAGCGCAGGTGGCCTCCCCGACCCCCGCGAGCAGCCGCAGCAGGAAGAGCTGGTCGAAGCTGCGGGCGAGGCCCTGGAGGGCCGTCAGCAGGCTCCAGGCCAGCACGCCGCCGGCGAGGAGCCGCATCCGGTGGGCGCGGTCGGCCAGCCGGCCGAAGGGGACGCCGGCGACGGCATAGAGCAGCGTGAAGGCCGTGGCCAGGACGCCGATCGCCGCGTCGCCGAGCCCCCATTCGCGGCGGATCGGCTCCGCCACCGCCGCCAGCACCTGGCGGTCGAAGAAGTTCAGCGTGTTGATGGCGCACAGCAGCGCCAGGTAGGCGCCGGCCGGGGGACGGGTCAACGCCGGTATGGTAGCTTAAGGACGGTTTGCGCTCCCCTCGCGCCGCCGGCGGAGGCGTCGTTGCCGACTGAGGAACCGAACTACCTCGCCCACGCCTTCAAGAGCCAGTACAACCTGATCGGCCTCGGCACCGCCTTCGGCTTCGCGCTGCTGTCGGGCACGCTGCTGCCCCTCCTCGTGGCGGCGGGAGCGGAGCTGGTGGTCCTGCCTCTCGTGTCGGGCAACGGGCGCTTCCAGCGCCTGGTGCGCGCCCGCGTCTCCCAGGAGGCCGACCAGGCGGCGGCCGAGCGCACGCAGATGGAAGCCTCGGAGATGCTGCAGTACCTGCCCGATTCCGAGCGGCAGCGCTACCGCGCCCTGCAGGGCCTGGCCTCCGAGATCCGGCAGAACTACAAGGCGCTCGACTCCTCCTCGCAGATGCTGGTGGAGGAACTGGTCCGCAAGCTCGACTTCCTGCTCTCCTTCTACCTGCGCATGCGCTACAGCCTCTCGCGCTACCACGCCTACTTCTCCACCACCGACCCCGAGCGCATCCAGGAACGCATCGCCATGCTCGACCACGAGATCGCGGAGGGCGCCGAGCGCGTCCAGCAGATCAAGGCCCGCACGCGCGTCGTGCTCGAGAAGCGCCTGGAGCGCTACCAGAAGGCGCTCGAGAACAAGCAGCTGGTGGAGGCGCAGACCGAGACGGTCGAGGAAGTGCTCCAGCTCCTGCGCGACCAGAGCTACTCGATGCGCGACCCGCGTACGATCACCGAGCAGCTCGACGGCCTCGTCTCCTCGGCCGAGGACACCGAGCGCGGTGTCCGCGACCTGGAGGAGCTGATGGCCATCGAGAAGGACGCCCTGCTCCCGGCCGGGGACGACATCGAGGCGGAGCTGCAGGCGGGGCGCCAGGCCGCTCGAGCCGCGCCCCCCGCCCCTCCCCTTCCCCGCCTGCGGCAGGTGCCGCCGCCGGTCCCCACCGCTGCTCCGCCCCGAAAAAAGATCTCGCAGTAGCGCGGTGGCCCTGCGCAGCCTCGGCCTCGCCGCCTGCGTCGCGCTCGGGGCCACGACCCTCCGGGCCGGCGGGGATGCCAGCCTCGAGCTGCAGGTCGTGGACGCCTCCGGCCGCAAGAGGGCCCAGGCGTCGGCCGACCTGTCTGCGGCCGACGGTACCGGCGCGAGCTACACCGCGCACGCGGGACGCGGAGGCGCGCTCGCCTTCTACGACGTCCCCCCGGGCGCCTACCGCCTGGTCGTCGAGGACGTCGGCCTGGCTCCCGCCTCCGCCACCCTCCGCCTCGAGGCTGACGAGACCGCCTGGCTCACCGCAGTGCTCTCTTCCGGCGAAGGCTCGTCGCGGATCGACGGGCTCGTCGTCGATACCGGAGGTTACGGCACCACGTTCGGCGCCGAGGCGCTGCGGGACCTGCCCTCGAGCCGCGACGCGTGGTCGCTCCTGGAGACCGCGGAGATGTCTTCGGTCGCGGACCGCATCGACGGTGGCGGGCTGTGGACAGGCCAGGCCGCGCGCTTCGCCGCCCACGGTGGCTCGTATGCGGAGTCCTCGTTCCGCCTCGGGGATGCGGACGTGACCGATCCCTTCGGCTCCGGCGCGCCCCTTCTGCGGCCCGACCTCGACGGTCTCGCCGGGCTCGTCGCGACGACCGCCCTCGTTCCTCCCGAGGATGCCGGGTCGGGCCCGCGGCTGCTCCTGCTCCCTCCGCGACCCGGGAATTTCTGGCGGGGGACGCTCCAGGGCGCGGCCACGACCGCCGGGTTGCAGGCGGCGGTCCCCGCCGGCCCGCCCGCCATCGCCCGCTACGATTCCTGGCGCCGGGGTGCCTTCTCGCTCGGCGGACCGCTCGCGGGCGACCGCCTCGGCATCGCCCTCGCGGGCAGCGCCACCGCGGTCTCCCGCCTGGAGAGGGACGAGGCCGACGCCCGCGAAGGGCGGGCGCGGTCGCTTCTCGCGCACATCGTCTGGAGAGGCGCGCCCCGCCAGGAGGCAGCGTTGCTGGCGCTCGTCCAGGACGCGCGCCGCCCCGAACCCGCCCGCGCCCTCTTCGGCGACCGCGCGCTCCGGCAGGACGCTTTCACGCTCGTGCAAGGGAGCTGGAGGCGGGCGAGCGATTCGGGCGCGCTGCTGAAGCTGACGGCCGCCTACGCGCGGGCGCGCTCGAGTGCGGAGGGCCGGGGCGGGACGACGGTGGGGACGGTGGAGCCGCTCTCCGACGGGCCGATCGCCGACGCGCTCCTCGACGGCCCCGGGCATCGCCAGCGCGTCGAGGGATCGCTCACGGCCCGCGCGGCCCCCCGCCGCTGGGGTCCAGCGCTCCAATTCTTCAGCCTCGGCCTGGAGACGGCCGCCACCCGGGCCGAGCTGGCGCCGAGCGGGGCCGTCACCGCCGCGGAGCTGGTCGGGGGAGTACCGGCGCGCGTGTGGGAGTTCGGCCGGCGGGATGCGGCCTCGCGCTGGTCCGCCACCGAGCTGGCCGCGCACCTTGGCGACCGGGTCCGGCTCACGGACCGACTGCTCGTCCAGGCGGAAGGCCGGCTGGAGTCCACTCGCGCGGAGTCGGCGGCCGGGTCCGGGCGCATCTCGTGGCTCACTCTTTCACCGCGCCTCCATGCCGGGCTGCGGCTGGATGGGAGCGGGCGGCTGGCTCTCTTCGGCGGGTGGGGACGGCTTCGCCATCGCCTGCCCCTGCGCCTCCTGGCCTTCGGCGATCCCACCGCCCCCGCCGCCCTCGTCTCCCGCTGGCTGGACGACGGCGACCGGAGTTTCACGGCCACGGAGAGAGGCCCGGCCGTGGCCCGGGCCGGGCCCGGCGCGAGCGGGTCCTCGATCGATTCGGGCCTCGCTCCCCCCCGCACCGACGAGCTGGTCGCGGGGCTGGAGGCGCGGCTCGGCGGCCGAGCAACCGTCCGGCTCACCGGCATCCACCGGCGGGGCCGCCGGCTCGTGGAGTCGGTGAACGTCGGGGCGCCCGCGGCGGCCTACCGCAGTTTCACCGTGCCCGACCCCGCCGGCGACCTCCTTAACCCGGCCGACGATCAGCAGCTCCCCATCTACGACCGCTTGCCGGCGAGCTTCCTCGCCGACCGCAGCGTGCTCACAAATCCGCCCGCCCACACGACGCTCAACGAGGCGGTGGAGCTGGTCCTCGAGCTGCGGCCGGCCAGGGGGCTGGAGGTGCGAGTCGGAGCGACGGCCCACCGCTCCGACGGCTCGGCCGCCGGCCGCGGCTTCCGCCCCGACGAGAACGATCCGGGCCTGCCCGGAGAGCGCTTCGACGACCCCAATGCCGACACCTTCGGCTACGGCCGGCTCTTCTTCGACCGCGCCTACACGATCAAGATCGCCGCGTGGTACCACCATCGCCGGCGCGGGCCGCGCCTGGGGGCGGTCGCCCGCTACCAGGACGGCCAGCCGTTCGCCCGTCTCGTCCTCTCTCCCGGGCTCGAGCAGGGAGCGGAGGCAGTGCGGGCCATCCCCGACGGTCGCTCGCGCTTCGCCTACACCTTCACGCTGGACGCCCGCGCCGAGCAGGGGCTCGGCCTCGGACGGACGCGGCTGAGCGCCGTCGTCGAGGGCTTCAACCTCCTGGGCACCGCGCACGAGGTCGAGGAGGATGTCTTCTCCGGCCCCGGCTACCGCATCCCCATTGCGCAGCAGCCCCCGCGTGCCGTGCGCCTCGGGCTACGTCTGGATTTCTAGGCTGGACCGGCTCGCCTACTTCCCCTCCCGGGCGGCTTTCAGGGCGATGCGGTCGATGAGGGAGGGGAAGGCCAGGCGCACCCAGCGCCCGACGCGCCCGCGGAGCGAGCCGACCAGCAGGCGCTGGCGCTTTTCCATGGCCCGGACGATCTCCGCCGCGCAATCCTCGGCGCTCATGATCTTGTCCTCCTGCAGCGGGCTCCGGCCGAGCGGCTGGCCGTCCGGCCCGGAGGCGCGCTTCTGGATCTCGGAGAGGACGAAGTCGGGCGCGACCACCGTGACGTCGACTCCGGTGCCCCGCAGCTCGATGCGCAGCGAGTCGAAGAAGCCGATCATCGCGTGCTTGCTCGCCGCATAGCCGGTGCGGTACGGCACACCGGTGAGGCCGGCCAGGCTGGCCAC
>QHVM01000055.1:61832-80676 GCA_003223555.1 Acidobacteriota bacterium
CCGCATGAGCGACTCGAAGACGGCCAGGTCCTCGACCTCGGCGAAGGGCGCGATCATGCCGATGCCGGCGTTGTTGACGAGGACGTCGACGGCGCCGAAGCGCTCCATCGTCCGCGCGACCAGCGTCTGGCACTGGCCCGGCACGGCGACGTCGGCGCGCACCGCGAGGGCCTCCGCTCCCGCCGCGCGGCACGCCTCGGCCGTCTGCTCCAGCCGCGCCTCGTCCCGCCCGGAGAGGACAAGACGCGCGCGCTGGGGGGCCAGGGCCAGGACGAGCGCGCGCCCGATGCCCGACGAAGCGCCGGTGACGATGATGGTCTTGCCGGCATAGGTCGGCACCGTCAGGACTCCGGGGAGCGGAACGTGTCCCGGCCCCCCGTCAGCCCGTAAGCGGCCGCCTCGGCGAGCCGCTTCTTCAAGGCGTGGTCCACGCCCATCGCCCCGCCCGAGCGCCGCGCTCCATCCGGTGCCTCCTCCGCGGGCCGAGTTTACAATGCCGGGCCGGGAGGGACGAGGTGGACGAGACGCGCGCCTGGGCCTGCTTCGTGTCGAACGTGCTCGTCCTGCCGGGCCTCGGGTCGCTCCTGGCCGGCCGCCGCTCTGGCTGGCTTCAGGCCGCCCTGGCCCTCCTGGGGTTCGCCCTCACGGTGGTCTGGCTCGGCTGGTTCGTCAGTGCGTGGTCTAGCACGGGAGGCTTCCCGCTCGACGGAGGCCCCTATCTGCCGGCGGGCGTGCTGGGGGTGCTGCTCTTCGGGCTGAGCTGGGTATGGGGTCTCGTCACCGGCCTGCGGCTGGTGCGGGAGGCCGGGAGAGCGGCCAAGTCCCAGGCCAAGGCCCCGGCGGTTGACACCCCGCGGCGCCCGGCGTAGCGTGGGCCTCCAAAACCCCCCAAAAAGGAGGTCCCCCATGGATCGTCGCCTGTGCATCCTGGGCACCCTCGTGCTGTCGGCCTCGGCCGTCCTCGCCCAGGACACCGGGCCGCCCAGCGTCATCGCCATCGCCCGCGAGGAGATCAAGCCGGGCCGGATGGCGTCCCATACGAGGTCCGCCGCCAGCTTCGTGGCCGCCGCCACGAAGGCCAACGCTCCCCTGCACCGCATCGCCCTCGTCCCGATCTCGGGCGACGAGAACGCGGTGGCCTACCTGCAGACCTTCGGCTCGTTCGCCGAGGTGGAAGCGGCCCGCAAGCAGTTCGACGAGACGGTCGCCGCCAACGCCGCGTTCAAGACCGAGCTCGACCGGCTCGACCGCGAGGAGGTCGACCAGCACGCCAGCCAGAGGACCGCCTACTACACGCTGCGCGCCGACCTCAGCTACCATCCCCGCGGCATGGAGCAGACCGCGCGCTCCCGCTTCATGAGCGTGAGCACCACGCGGATCAAGCCGGGCCGCATCCAGGACTACGTCGATTACATCAAGGCGCTCAACGCGGCCCGGGACAAGATCGGCTCCCAGGCCCACACCGCCGTCTACCAGGTGGCGAGCGGCGCGACCAACGGGACGTTCCTGACCTTCACCTCGATGCGCTCGCTGTCCGAGATGGACGACGCCCGGCAGAGGATGGAGCAGTCCCAGAAGGCGCTCGACGAGGCCCTCGGCGGGGCGGACGTCGTCAAGCAGCGCCGGATGCTCATCTCGGACATCGTGGCCGACGGCTACAACACCGTCTACGCCATGGAGCCGACCCTCAGCCGGCCCACCGAGCAGTTCGCCGCGGCCGACCCCGACTTCTGGAACCCCAAGCCGGCCGCCGCCGCGAAAGCGCTCGCTTCGAAGAAGGAGACTCCCAAGGCCAAGGAAGCTCCCAAGCCCTAGACGACGTCGAGCTGGGGGGTGCGAGCCGCGCACCCCCCAGATGCCCCGACCCTAGCCTCCGAACCTCCTGTCGCTCGGGTCCAACTTGGGAGCCGGTCGAGCCCCCGCAGCCGAAGACGCGCAGGGCGGAGAGAGTGGCGTCGGGCGCGACGCCGGGTCCGATCTTGAGGGCGCCGAAGCGCCCGCGATGCGGCTGTCAAGGCATTTCGTCCAGGCCCGACGTCGAGGGCGTCATCTTCCCGCCCCCCGCGGGGGGGCGTTCTTCACGTACGTGTCCAGCCACCGGATCATCTCCCACAGCGTGTGGCCCACCGATTCCCGCGCGCGGTAGGAGTGCGCCTCGGCCGGCAGCAGGACCAGCCGCGCGGTGGCGCCGTTGCCCTTGAGGGCGGCGAAGAGGCGCTCGGACTGGATGGGGAAGGTGCCCGAGTTGTCGTCGGCCATGCCGTGGATGAGCAGGATCGGCTCGTCGATCTTGTCCGCGTATGTGAAAGGCGACATCTTCATGTAAGTCTCCCGCGCCTTCCAGAAAGGCCGCTCCTCGGCCTGGAACCCGAACGGCGTCAGCGTGCGGTTGTAGGCGCCGCTGCGGGCGATGCCGGCCCGGAACAGGTTGGAGTGCGCGAGCAGGTTGGCGGCCATGAACGCGCCGTACGAGTGGCCCCCGATGGCGATGCGGTCGCGGTCGGCCACGCCCATCGCCGCCACCTTCTCCACCGCCGCCTGGGCGTCGGCCACGAGCTGCTCGACGTAGGTGTCGTTGGGCTCCTGGTCGCCCTCGCCTACGATGGGCATGGCCGGACCGTCGAGCACGCCGTAGCCCTGGGTGAGCACGAAGAGGTGGGAGTCGCCGCTCGGGCGCGTGAAGCGGTAGGGAGAGCCGGCCACCTGGCTGGCCGCCGAGGCGCTCTTGAACTCGCGCGGGTAGGCCCAGAAGAGGAACGGCAGCGGCCCCTTGGAGCGGTCGTAGCCGGGGGGCAGGTAGAGCGTCGCCGACAGCTCGACGCCGTCCGCACGCCGGTAGCGGACGAGCTCCGGCTTCACGCCCGCCAGCTCGGGGACGGGATCGGGGAAGTCCGTCAGCCGGGCGAGGAGGTTCTCCTTGATCTCGCGGAGGAAGTAGGCGGGCGGCTCCTCGACCGACTCCCGGCGCGTGATCGCGCGGCGAGCCTCGCCGTCGAGCAGGGCGACCACCTCCTCGTAGACGGGCGCCTCCGAGCGCCAGAGCCTCTCCGTGCGCGCCGACCGCAGGTCGATGCGATCGAGGAAGGGCCGATCCCCCTCCGGCGACGCGCCGGGGCCGGCCAGGTATGCGGAGCGCTTGTCCTTGCCCATGAGGAGCACCGGCCTTCCCCGGCCGTTGGGCGCGGTCAGGAAGCGTCCCGGGTCGGCATAGCGATCCTCCGACGATCGATCGAGGAGCACGCGCGGCGCCGCCCGGCCCGCGGGGTCGACGACCCACGTCCGCGCGCGGCGCGTCTTCCACCATCGCTCCTCGACGAGGGCGAGGTCGCTCCGGCCCCACACTGCGTCCGAAACGCGGTAGTCCACGTCGAGCAGTCCCGCGGGGTCGCCCGCGAACGGCGACCCCAGGGCCATCAGGCGGTCGCGTTTGGCGGCGGACATGGCGGGGTCGCCCCCATCGAGCGCCTCCGCCCAGACGAGCGTCGCCGGCGCGTCGTCACGCCACGACACCTCCCGGGGCCCGACCGGCACCGCGTCGAAGCCCGCCGGCACGCTCTCCTGCCGCGGCACGTCGGCGAGCTGCCGCACGAACAGCCCGTCGACGTTCCAGACGGCGACGGTACGGGGGAACCTCTCCCGCGGGACGACGTAGGAGAACGGCCGGTGCAGCGTCTCCACCAGGAGGAAGACCCCGTCAGGCGACGGCCGGGCCGTGACGTGCAGGCCGGGGGGAAGGAGCGGCCGCACGCTGCCCTCGGGGGAGACGAGGACGAGCTGGCTCGCGAAGTGATGCTCGAAGAGCGATTCGTCGGCGGGACCGGCCAGCAGGTCTTCGTAGGTGGGGTTCGGGGCGGGCTTGCCCGCGGTCTCCCGCACGAGCGGTCCCCGCGGCGTCTCGGGGGCGGCGGGCGCGGGCCCCCGGTTGGCGGGTATGAGCTTGCAGACGAGGCCCGCCATGGCGGAGACCCACGCGCAGGGGCTGCCGGTGGCGCCGTTGAGCCTCCCGTCCCCCAGGGGCCGTGCCCGCCCGCTTTCCACGTCCGCCAGCCACAACGCCACGGCGTCGTCTCCGACCACGGTGAACGCGATCCGGCGGGAGTCGGGCGACCACCACGCGGCGCCGATGCGGGCCTTCTCCGGCGTGTCGAGGCGGCGCTCCACACTGCCGGTGACGCTGCGCAGCCGCAGGCCCTTGAAGCTCGGCGCGCGGGAGCGGCTGCCGTTGCGGGGGTTGATGCGATCGCCGGCCAGGCGCAGCTCGGGGGCCGCCACCTCGTTGATGTGGGGCAGGGCCGGCCGATCCATGAGCAGCAGCCAGGCGCGGTCCGGGCTCGGCTGCACGAGGGGCGGCGGATCCGTGTCCAGGATCCGGGGGATCGGCGCGGGCGGCCGCTGATAGGCGTCCTGGGCGGCCGCCGATACCACCAGCAGGGCCAGGGCCAGCGGGGCGGCGAGGCGACGGCAGGGGACCATGAGGGCCTCTCCTTCCGATGAACGGCAAAAAGGATACGATGGATCGCCTTGGCGGACACCGAAGTGGTGATCGTGGGCGCGGGAGTCGTCGGCCTGGCCATCGCCGCCCGGCTCGCTCCCCGCCACACGGTCGTCGTCCTCGAGCGCAACGCCCGCCCGGGCCTGGAGACCTCCAGCCGCAACAGCGAGGTGATCCACGCCGGCATGTACTACCCCACCGGCTCGCTGAAGGCGCGGCTGTGCGTGGAGGGCAACCGGCGGCTCTACGAGATCTGCGAGCGCCACGGCGTGCCCCACCGCCGCACCACGAAGATCATCGTCGCCACCACCGGCGCGGAGCAGGCCGCGCTCGGGGAGATCCTCTCCCGCGGCGCGGCCAACGGGGTCGAGCTGCGCATGATCACCGCCGCGGAGTCGCGCTCGCTCGAGCCCCACGTGCCGTCGGCCGGGGCCCTCTTCTCCCCCAACACCGGCATCGTCAGCGCCCACGGCCTGATGGACCACTTCGCCCGGTCCGCCCGCGCCGCCGGGGCGGTGATCCAGCTCCGCGCGGAGCTCGTCGGCCTGGTCCGCGACGGCCTCGAGTGGGAGCTGCGCGTGCGCACGGCCGCGGAGGAGGAGACGGTCACCGCCGAGCGGGTGGTGAACGCGGCCGGGCTCGATGCCGACACGGTGGCCGGCCTGGCCGGGATCGACCTCGAGCAGGCGGGCTACCGCCAGCACTACTGCAAGGGAAGCTACTTCTCGGTCTCGACCGGCCGCGCCCGGCTGGTCTCCCGTCTCGTCTACCCCGTGCCGGGCCACGTGAGCCTCGGCGTGCACGCGGTGGTGGGCCTCGAAGGCCGGCTGCGCTTCGGCCCCGACGCCGAGTACCTGCCCGACCGGCGGCTCGACTACGCGGTCGCCGAGTCCAAGCGCGCGGCCTTCGGCGCGTCGGTTCGACGGCTGGTGCCGGACATCCAGGACGACGACCTGGCCCCCGACATCAGCGGCATCCGGCCCAAGCTGCAAGGTCCGAAGGAAGGCTTCCGCGACTTCGTCATCGCCGAGGAGTCGGCCCGCGGCCTGCCCGGCCTGGTCAACCTGGTCGGGATGGACTCTCCCGGGCTGACGTCCGCGCCCGCGATCGCCGAGCACGTCGCGCGCCTGATCGAGGCCTGAGCGTGCAGCCCTTGCTGCTGGCGCTCGCCGCCCTGGCCTCCACCGCCGCCGGCGGGCTGTTCGCCATCCGCTACCGCCAGTACCTCCACCTCATCCTGGGCTTCACGGCCGGCGTGGTGGTGGGGGTCGTCGGCTTCGACCTGCTGCCGGAGATCTTCCGGCTCACGAGCGAGCACGCGGTCGTGCCGGTGCGGCCCATGGTCGCCCTGGTGGGAGGCTTCCTGCTGTTCCACGCGGTGGAGAAGCTGCTCCTCATCCATCGCGGCCAGGAGCTGAGCTACGCCGACCACCACCATCCCGACGTCGGCCTGCTCTCCGCCATGGCCCTGGTGGGCCACAGCTTCGTCGACGGGATGGGCATCGGCCTCGGCTTCCAGGTCTCGCCCCGGGTCGGTCTGGTCGTCGGCACGGCCGTGATCGCCCACGACTTCGCCGACGGCCTGAACACGGTCGGGCTGATGCTGGCCCACCAGAACCCCCACCGCCGGGCGCTGGGCATGCTCGCCCTCGACGCGCTCGCCCCCCTGGCGGGGGCGGCGGCCACGCTGGCCGTGCGCCTGCCGCCGCCGTTGCTCGTCCTCTACCTCGGCTTCTTCGCCGGGTTCCTGCTCTACATCGGGGCGGCCGACATCCTGCCCGAGGCGCACTCCCAGAAGTCCTCGGCCCTCACGATCGCCCTCACCTGCCTGGGCGCGGCGTTCGTGTTCGCGGTCACGCAGCTGTCGGATTGAGCCAACTCAGCGCCGTTCCCCCACCGCCACCGGCGTGGCCACCGGCGCGGCCTCCCGGTCCCGGCGCAGGAGCGGCCGCAGCGCCGCCATCACGATGAGGACGAGGCCGAAGGTGCACACCATGGTCGCCCCGGTCGGCAGGTCGAGCTTGACCGACAGGTAGATGCCGAGGGCGGACACGATGGTGCCCATCGTCCAGCCGATGGCCAGCCGGGGCCCGATGCGGTCGGCGTAGAGCATCGCCGCCACCGAGGGAACGATCAGGTAGCAGAAGACGAGCAGGACCCCCGCGATGGCGACCGACGAGGTCACCACGAAGCCGAAGGAGGCGTAGAAGAGGAAGTCCCAGAAGCGCACGGACAGGCCGGAGGCCTCGGCCGCCGCGTGGTCCATCGAGATGGCCAGGAACTTCTTGCGGAAGATGTAGTGGAAGGCGCCGATGATCCCGTAGAGCCACGCGGTATGGAGCACCTCCGGCCACGACACGGCCAGGATGTTGCCCACCAGCATGTCCTTGAGGTGCTCGCTCTCGGAGGTGGCCTTGCTCATGGCCAGGATGGAGCCGGCGGAGGCCACCGCGTAGCAGATCCCGATGATCGCCTCCTGGGGGATGCGGGCCCGGCGTACCCGGATGGTGGAGAACACCGCCGCCCCGATGAAGGTGAAGAAGAGGCTGACCCAGTACACGCCGGGGCCGTGGGGGTCGCCGCCCGTGAAGGGGAGCAGGATGGCGATGGTGGCCCCGAGGGCCGCGATCTGGGCGAGCGAGAGGTCGACGAAGATCACTCCCCGCTCGACCACGTGCACACCGAGGTAGGAATGGATGCCGGTGAGGATGAGGCTGGCCGCGAACGGCGCGGCCAGGAACTTGAGGATGTCGAGGTCCATGCCCTTTCTAGCTCGACCTGGTCTGCTTGATCGCATCCACCAGGAGCTTGACGTCGTAGTCGAAGAGCTTGAAGTAGTCGGTCACCTCTTTTTCGCCTCCCACCGACGGCGGCATCTCCAGCACCTTGGCCCCCGTCTCCCGGCCGATGGAGTTGGGGGTCTTGAGGTCGAAGTAGGGCTCGACCAGGATGATCTTCACGTTTTGCCGCTTCATCTCCTGGATGACGTCGAACGTGTGGGAGGGCGAAGGCGGGATGCCGGGACGGGGCTCCACGTAACCGATCACCTCCAGGCCGAACCGCTCCGCGAAGTTGGGCCACGAGCGGTGGTAGGTGACGACCTTGGTCCCCTTGTAGGGTGCCATCGTCGCCTGCCAGCCCTTCTCGGCCGCCGAGAGCCGCTTCTCGAAGTCCTCCTCCCGCTGGGCGAAATAGGCGGCGTTCGCCCGGTCCAGCGCGGAGAGCTTGGCCTCGATCTCCTTGGCGATGCGCTTGCCGTTCTCGGGGTCGAGCCAGTAGTGCGGGTTGCCGAGGGGGTGCACGTCGCCCATGGCCCGCGTGATCTGGCCGGTGGGGACCTCCAGGATCCGGGCGGTGAGGGAGGCGTCGAGATAGCCGTCGCCCCCGAGCTGGATCTTCGAGTTGCGGCTCTGGGTGACGAGGGGGGGGAGCCAGCCGATCTCCAGCTCCCGGCCCACGGCGATCAGCAGGTCGGCCTTGTTGAGCTTCAGGACGAAGCTCGGCTTGGCCTCGACGAAGTGGGGGTCCTGGTAGCCGCGGGACAGGGACTCGACCTTGACCTTGTCCCCGCCCACCTCGCGGGCGATGGCGGCCAGGTCCTCGGTGGTGGTGATGACGTTGAGCGGGCCGGCGGCCCATAGGGTCCCGGTCACGGCAAGAGCGAGCGCGGCGCCCAGCACGACGACGGCGGAACGGACTCTCATGAGGACGTCTCCCTAAAAGGTATGGGCGCCGTGGGCGCCGATGGAGAACTGGACCTGGAACAACAGCTCGTTGGCCTTGATGTCTTCCGCGTATCTCGTGTGGCGGTACTGGCCACGGATCTGGCTGAACTCGCTCGGCCAGTACGTCAGGAGAACCGAGGCGCCCTTGTCGACGAGCGCAGCGTCGTCGGCCCGGTCGGAGCGGTCGAGCCTCACGCCGGCGAACCATCGCTGGGCGAACTGGTACTCGCCCGAGACGTAGGCGCCGAACGCCTTCACCGGGCCGGCCTCCAGCTCCTTCCGGCTCCACATCAGCTCCGTCCGCAGGATGAGACGCCGGTAGATCGCCCGCCGGAGCGGACGGTAGCGGAAGGCGATGTCCGCGCCGAAGAGACGGGTCTTGAAGCCGGGGCCGGCGACGTCGTTGTGGCCCTGGGCGAACGAGCCCCCGAAGTCGAGGTTGGTCGACTCGGTGAGGTCGCGGTAGCCGCGGAGGCGGCCGACCCAGGTGAGGTCGCCCCGCTCGGGGGCCCGGAAGATGTTCGACTCGCCGCGATACACCTCGGCCGTGGCCTCCAGGAAGAGCAGCTCGTTCGGGAACAGGCGGCTCAGCGAGATCCCGGCGTCATCGATGCCGTCCTCGCCCCCGACCAGGTTGTCGGTCACGATGGGCCGGTCGGTCCAGGGCATGACGTGGTTGTGCATCTGGTTGACCTTGCCGAACGAGGCCCGCATCTTGCCGACCTTGACCAGGAAATTCCCGGGCAGGGAGGTGAAGGTGACGAAACCCTCCTCCACTCCCACCTCGTCGTTGCTGAAGGTGAGGAAGAAGTCGGCCCGGGCGTAGGGATCCACGATGGCCTGGAACGACGTCTCCGCCTCGTGCAGCTCGAGCGACGGAGTGGCCCGCTCGCTGTCGTTCTTCCCGATCGCCCCCAGGAAGTCGCCGATGACCGCGATGTCGGGGTTGAAGACCTTGGAGGCGCCGACGTTGCCGTAGACGGGCAGGGGCCCCGATGGGCCGCCGGCCCCGGCCGCCCCTGGAGGCACCTCCGTCGGCGGCGGCTCGGGCGGCGGAGCCTCGGGAGGGGCGGGGGAAGGTGTGGGAGTCGGGGAGGGCGTGGGCGGCGTCTGGACCACCGGCCCGGGCGACGGCGAGGGATCGCTCGACTGCGCCCATCCCGACGCCCCTGATAACACAATAGACACGATAGAGATAATGATGCTACGTCGGATATCGCGAGACCGCATAAGACCCCTTTCTCGAGGGACGAACGGTTCCAGGGAGGCCTCGGCCCGCGCGAACGGGCTTCGGCAGGGAGCTTTACGCGGGTGGCGAACGGCCAACGAGGACGAGGCGGGGTGCGGCGGAGTCTGCGGTCCGCTCGAACGTTGGGACCGGCCCCACTTCGGCAAGGGTCGGCAGCACCGGCCTCATTCCTTCGACGCGGGACGCCGAGGGGGTGGCCGCGCAGGCGCTGCAGTGGGTGGGCGACTTGAGGTGGCACGCGATGTCGTCGTGCAGCACCGGGTTGATCGCCAGCAGGCCGGCATAGAGGGCCAGCATCCAGAAGACCCGCCCTCGGGGTGCATGGCGGAGCGTGCGCACGAATCCCATCGCATTCCAGTATATATCCACGTCGCTTTCGCTTGACGCGCGACGGGCGGATACCTAAGCTAAACGGCGGCTGACCATGTCGCCCTGGACGCGCCGTCCAATCTCGCTCCTGCTCGCCCTGGCCCTCCTGGCGGGGCTGGGCGTGGTCCTCCTCGGCGAGTCCTTCTTCCACACCGACGACGGCTGCCCGGTCGAGACGCATTGCCTGACCTGCAAGTGGGCGGCGGGCTCGATCGCCATCGTCACCCCGGACCTCACGCAGGCCCTGGCGCTGGAGCCGCTGGAGGCCGTGGTCGCGTTGCCGGCCATCGTCGCCTCGCCGGCCCCGACCCGGAGCCCGGCCCCCCGGGGACCTCCTCGAGCCTGAACGCGAGCTGCGTTCGGCCGGCGCCGTAGGCCGGCCGTCGGCTGGCCCTCCTTTCGGGAGGGCTTACGGCGTCATCGCCACTGAACGAGGAGTCTCACGCGTGAGATCGAGCTTCCGCCTTCCCGTCGTCCTCGCCGTCCTCTCGTGCTCCATGGTCCTGCCGTTCAATGCGTTCGCGGCCTCGGGTTCCGTCCGAGGGCGCGTCACCGATCCCGATGGAAAGGCCGTGCCGGGGGTCGCCGTCCAGCTTCGCAACGACATCACCGGGTTCAAGGCCGACACGGCCACCGGTCCCGACGGCGCCTTCCAGTTCTTCAACGTCCCCTACAACCCGTACGAGCTGCATGTGGAACCCCAGGGCTTCCAGAGCGTCCACCGGACCGTCGACGTCCGGTCCGCCGTCCCGCTGGAGGTCAACATCTCGCTGAAGCTCGTCGGCATCACCGAGTCGGTGACCGTCACTGCCGAGCCGACCGCGGCCCAGCTCGAGACCGACACCTCGACTTCCCACGTGGACATCGACAAGTCGTACATCGCCCGCGCCCCCGCCACCATCGCCTCGCGGGCGATGGAGGAGCTGATCACCGCCACTCCCGGCTTCGCCAAGGACGAGAACGGCCGCTACCACTTCCAGGGGTTCCACAGCCAGGGCCAGTTCGTGGTCGACGGCCAGACCATCTCCGACCAGACCGGCATCACGTTCTCCAACTCGATCGATCCCGGCATCGCGCAGTCGCTCGAGGTCGTCTACGGCAACGTCCCCGCCGAGTACGGGGAGAAGATCGGCACCGTCGTGAACCTGGCCACCAAGTCCGGCCTCGGCACGCCGTTCCACGGCGACCTCTACGGCGGCGGCGCGCGCTTCGCGACCTACGAGGGAGGCGCCTCCCTCGGCGGCGGGTCGAAGAACTTCGGCGCCTACGGCTCCCTCAACGGCTCGTGGTCCGACCGCTTCCTCGACCCGGTGAACTTCGACAACCTCCACAACACCGGCAATACGCAGCGCGGGTTCCTGCGCCTGGACTACGCCTCCGACGACTTCCAGGACCAGGTGCGGTTCACCGCCCTTCTCGGCCGGACTCGCCGCGACGTGCCCAACACGTTCTCCCAGGAAGACGCGGGACAGGACCAGGCGGTCAAGAGCCGCGACCAGAACTACAACCTGGGCTGGACCCACGTCCTCGCATCCAAGAGGACCTTCGACGCCAATGCTTTCGCGAGGCTTTCCCGGTTCCAGCTCTTTCCCTCCGCGAGCGACACCCCGGTCACCGCGCTGTCCGACCGCACGCTCGACAACTACGGCGTGAACGCCGCCCTGACGTGGGCGGGCGCCCACCACGACGTGAAGGTCGGAGGTGTCTTCAAGCGCTTCCCGATCGAGGAGCGCTTCAGCTTCGGCCTCACCGACCCGACGCTCAACGACCCGGACGCCGACGACTACAACCCGGACCTTGCCCCCTACGACCTCACCCGCGGGGGAACGCTCTTCGACTTCCGCGGCAAGCGCACCGGCACCTACGCCGCCGCGTACGTCCAGGACAACCTCCACTACGGCGGGCTCACCGCGAACCTCGGCCTGCGCTACGACCACAACGACCTGCCCACCACCGAGGACCAGCTCGAGCCCCGCCTCGGGCTCGTCTACTACCTGGAGTCGACGCGAACCGTCCTGCGAGCGACCTACAACCGCATGTTCGTGACGCCGGAGTACGAGAACATCCTCTTCGGCTCGTCCCCGGAGGCGGCCTCGCTGGTGCCGCCGGTGGTCAAGGACTCGCGGGAGCTGGGGGGCGGGCTGCTCCTCAACCGGTCGGAGCGGCAGGACGCCTACATGGTGGGCGTCCAGCAGGCCGTGGGAGGGAAGCTGCGCCTCGACGTCGACTTCTGGTGGCGCCGGGCCACCTTCCCCGCCGACCAGGACCAGTTCGAGAACACCGGCATCGTCTTCCCCATCACGTTCAGCTCGGGGAGGCACAACGGCTGGGACGTCCGGCTCGACCTCGCGGAGACCCACGGCGTGCGCGGGTACTTCTCCCTCGGCCACACCCGGGCGCTCTACGTTCCGCCGCCCATCGGCGGCCTGTTCATCGATCACGACCAGAAGATCCAGGCCCAGGGCCAGCTCTTCTGGGACGTCGGCCGGAGCGGGTTCTGGCTTGGAACCGGGGTGCGCTACGACTCGGGACTGGTGACCGACGCCCCGCCCGACGACCTGCTCGCCGATCCCGACAACTCCTTCGCCGCGCCGTTCGTCGTGGTGCACACGGGGGGCGACCTCGACCCCAACCGCATCAAGGCCCGCACCATCGCCAGCTTCTCGGCCGGCTTCGACCTCGCGCGGTATCACGTGCCGGTGACCGTGCAGGCCGATCTGCTGAACGCCTTCGACACGGCGGGTGTCTACAACATCGAGTCCGTCTTCGGCGGGACGCACGTGATCCCGCCCCGTACGCTGTCCGTCCGCGCCCGCTACAGCTTCGGCAAGAAGAGCTGATGGCAACAAGGGCGGATTGACGGGGCGGCGCCGCGGGCGTACGTTGACGAGGTCGTCATGCGCGTCCGCGGCGCCGGTATCCTCTTCGCTTCGGCCACCCTCGCCGCCGGCGGTTCCGCGCGCCCGGCGGCCGCCTGCGACTCGGCCAGTTGCGCCCTGCTCACGCGGGGGCCCGGCGTCGTTCCCAAGGGAGAGTGGGTCGTCGACCTGTCCTTCCGCTACACGGACGAGGGCCAGCCGCTGCTGGGGAGCACGCCCGCGCTGGAGGCGCTGCGGCCCCGGATCGACTTCGTCCGACAGCGGCTGGTGCCGTTCTACCACGTCGAGCTGAACGGGTCCGACACGATCACGCAGGCGGACGCGGCGTACGGCCTCACCGCCCGCCTGGCGCTGACGGCCTCCTTGCCGCTCCTTGGCGTCCGCTCGTACAACCACGTCCACTACCCTCCGCCCCCGGACCCGACGGCGCCGGCGGCTCCGGTGGCCCCAGTGGACGACGAGCACGTGCATGCCGTGACCGCCGCCGGCCCCACCCGGGTGCACCTGCGCACGGAGGGCAGCGGAGACGCGCTCGTCGGAGCGCGCTACGCGGTCGTCCTCTCGCCCGGCCAGGGGCTGCTGGCGGGGCTGGCGGCGCAGGTCCCGATCGGCAAGTCACGGCTCGTCGATCCCCACGACGGCGGGATCTACGACCCGACCATGCAGCCCGGAACCGGCTCCTGGGGCGCGGTCGCCTCGCTGCAGTACGGAACCCGCCGGGTGGGGCTGGACTGGTCGGCCTCCGGCTCGTACCAGCTCACCACCGCCAACGGTCTCGGCTACCGGTTCGGCAACGAGGCCATTGGCGCCCTCGGCCTGGGCCGCGGCATCGGCCGCTTCGCCGCCTCGTGCCAGATCAAGGCCCACCGCCTGGGGCGCAGCGCGTACCTCGGCCAGCGGGTGCCGTCGACGGGAGGAAGCATGCTCATCCTCACTCCCGGAGTGCGGATGCGCACGAGCACCGGCTCGGTGTACGCCTTCTACCAGCGTCCGGTCCATCGACGCGTCAACGAGTACCAGCTCGCCTCCCGGGGCGCGCTGCTCGTGGGCGTCTCGCGGGCATTTTGAGGGCGCGGACGTCCCCCTCGACCGGTATACTGGGCTGCATGTCGCGGCGTTTGCCGGGCGCGCTCCTGGCCTTGGCCTTCGGCGCCCAGAGCCTGGCTGCGTTCGCTGGTGCGAAAGCGCAGAGCTGCGCGTGCACCGAAGCCCTGTGCTGCCGTCTGGCCAAGAAGCCGGCCCCCGCAGCCTGTCACCACGTGGAGTCGGGCTCGGCGGGCAGCCTGCGCTGTCATCACCCGGCCGAGCTGTTCCGGCTCCCCGTCACGATCGCCGTCCTGCCCGCGCCGGTGGCGCTCCGGCCCCGATGGCGGACCACGATCCTGGCGCCGCCGGCCGCGATCCATCCCCACGAAGGCTTCTCCCGCCTCGATTCGCCTCCCCCGCGTCCTCCCCGCGCCGGATGAACAGGCGCGGGCCGAATCGGCCGACCCCGGCCCGCTGACGACGGCCGTCTGACTCGAGGAGGAACGCATGCGCAGGATCTTGCTCACCGCCGTCCTGATGACGGCGGCGCTCGTACCCCGCCCCGGGGAGCCCTGCTCCCTGTGCCAGTGCGGGGACCCGACGTTCGCCCTCATGGGCTCTCAGCTCTTCGTCCCCCGCACCTGGCACTTCGGCCTCAGCGCCGACCGCTACAGCAAGGACCAGGTCGCGGAAGGCGACCCGGCCACGCGGGAGAAGGAGGTCGAGCAGCGCTTCACGCTCTCGGCCAGCCGGACCCTCGGCGACCGCCTCACGCTCGTCGCCCTGGTGCCGCTCGCCAATCGGACGATCACCACCACGGCGGAAAGCGCGTCGATGTCGGGGCTCTCGGACCCGCAGCTCCTGGCCCACTACCGGCTCCTGTCGCCCCGCTCCGGCTCATGGCTTTCCCTGAGTGTCGGCCTGAGGTCCGGCTGGGGCCGCAACGACGCGCTGAGGGACGGCCTCCGGGCCGAGGAGCACCTCCAGCCGGGGACGGGCGCGGCCGGGATCGAGCCGGGACTGACGTTCTCGCACGTCGTCGGCGAAGCGCACGACGGGTCGATCTTCGGCTCGGCCAAGGGCCGCTTCAACGGCCGCAACGACGCCGGCTACCACTACGGCAACGTGGCGCTGGCGAACCTGGGCTACGAGCGAAAGCTCGGGCGGAGGCTCAACGCGATCGTCGAGGCGAACTTCCGCCGGGCGGCGAAGGACGAGCCGCTCCGGGGCGCAGAGGACCCCAACACCGGGGGCTCGCTCCTCTACCTCAGTCCGCGAGTGCTGGTGAAGCTGGACCGCACGCTCTTCCTTCACCTGGGCGTCCAGGTGCCGGTGGTCAAGGACCTGTTCGGCGACCAGGACGAGAAGGTGAACGTGCTCAGCGGGCTGACGGTCAGGTTCTGATAAGCGAACGCGGCGCGCTCCGCTGCGCGCGCCGGACACTCAGGGCCGCTTGCTCTTGAGGCCGGCCAGGGGCTGGAACGAGACGGGGGCGGAGGCGGCCTCCGGCTGCACGGTGACGTGCTCGATGCCGTGGCGCTCGTGGATGCGGTCGCTCACCTCGCGCGCCACCTCCGTGCCGTGGCGCGTGCCGTCGAGCACCACGTGCACGGTGACCGCCTCGAAGCCCTCCGAGATGGTCCAGGCGTGCAGGTCGTGGACGGCGGCCACCCCCGGGGTCTCCCGGATCGTGCGCTCGAGGTCCTCCGGGGCGAGGCCCGCGGGGGTCCCCTCCATGAGCACGTCCACCGTGCGGGCCACCAGCCGCCAGGCGCTCCAGAAGATGAGCACCGCCAGGCCCACCGAGATGAACGGGTCGGCCCGACGCCATGCCCACCCGAGCACGAGCACCGCGGCCACGATCGCCGCCACCGAGCCGGCGGCGTCGGAGAGGACGTGGGCGAGGGCGGCCCGTGTGTTCGCGTTGTGGACGCCCCCGGAGGCGAGGAGCCGCGCGGCGCCGAGGTTCACCACCAGCCCGCCCGCGGCGACGCCCAGCATCCAGCCGCCCTTCACGTCGGGGGGCTGGCGCCAGCGCTCGGCCGCCTCGGCGATGACCCACACCGACGCCACGCCGAGGAAGATCGCGTTGGTGAAGGCAGCCAGCGTCTCCGCCCGGCGGGAGCCGTAGGTCCGGCGATGCGTGCGCGGCCGGCTCGCGACGCGCTGGGCGACGAGCGCCAACGCCAGCGCGCCGGCGTCGGCCAGCATGTGGCCGGCGTCGGAGAGAAGGGCGAGGCTGTGGGCGAAGAGCCCCCCGGCGATGGAGGCGACCATCGTCAGCAGGGTCAGGATGAGGGCGGCCCGGATGCGTCCCTCGGGCGTCTGGTCCAGCCCACGGTGGTGGGCGTGGACCGCTCCGGCTTCCCTTTCCCTCTCCATCCGCCGCGCCTGCTGATTATGGCCGAAACGTGTCAGCGGTCGTGATGGACGGGGACGACCTCGCGGCTCGGTCGATCCCACGCTCGACTAGCCGGGGCTACTTCACCCCCTCGGCCACGACCAGGCTCTGGGGGCCGGCCAGCGGCTTGCGCTCGACGAAGCGCCAGCCCGTCTGCGCGAACCAGCCGCGCGCGTCGTCGTCGCTGTAGACGTCCCCCTCGCCCGAGTTGACCAGGAACTCCCCGGCCATGAGCGCGGCGAAGACGGGGTGGGTGTGGGTGGCGTCGGTCCAGAAATCGGCGAGGAGCAGCCTCGCCCCGTCCGGGACCCGCTTCCTGATCGTGCGCAGGAGATCGAGGATCCGACCGGGTCCGAAGAGGTGGACGACGTTGGCCAGGATCACCGCATCATGGCCCTCGGGCAGGGGATCCTTGAAGAAGTCCCCCTCCACGACCTTGATGCGCGCCGCCGCCGGCGACGCCGCGATCGTCGGCCGGGCCACCGCGGCCGTGCGGGGCAGCTCGAAGAGGGTGCCCTCGAGGTGCGGGTGCTGGCCGAGCAGGATGACGAGGAAGTTGCCGGTCCCGCCCCCCACGTCGATCACCCGCCGATGCTCCTTGAAGTCGTACGCCGCCGCCATGGCCATCGCGGCGCCGGTCGTGAAGGCCCCCACGCCCTTCGAGAAGACCTCCTGCTCCTCCCTCGTGAACTCGAGCTCGCCGAAGAGCTGCTTTCCGGTTCTCACGGCCTCCTCGAGCTTCTCCCAGCGGCGGTAGCTGATGCGGTTCCAGAAGCGCAGGAAGTCGCGCAGGTCCATCGGCCCGCGGCCGGCGAGAAACGCCTCGGCCACCGGGGCGTTACGGTAGCGGTCGTTCTCACGTTCCACGAAGCCGAGAGCGACCAGGCCATCGACCAGGATGCGCGCCGTGCGCGGGGGCAGGCCCGTGCCCGCGGCCACCTCGTCGAGCGTCGCCGGGACCGGGGCCAGCTTCTCGAAGAGCCCCGTCTCCGTGGCGGCGAAAAGGAACTTGCTCGCCATGAACCCCTGGGCGACCTGCATGATGGGCTCGGGCGTCGGGCGGTCGGACATGGCGATGCTCCTCAGGATTCTCGGGGGGGCGCGGTCCGAGGATCTCATACTTCTGCCCGTAGCGGGATGCCCGCACCGGCTGAGCGTCCCGACACACGACTTGCTCGCGGAGATCCGCCTCCAGTTGCAGGAACGATTCTTGGGAGCACCCTAGCCTGTGTCGACGGCTCAGGCGGGGGTTGGCTCCTCAGGTAGGATTCGAACCGGGGAACAGCCGCCCACGGCCGCCGACCTCAGCACACTCGATCCTGGACTGAACCCAACCTGGGACGCGGTCGGTTCGGACCAACTCGGCCTCATTGGCATCGAGAAAGGGACAGTCGAGGGACAGTCCTCAGGCGGCGCCGTCTCGCGGAGCTCAAGACTTCGCGCGAGGGTTGAACCCCGCGTTATACGTACATATAATTCAGGCATGGTCCTGCACCGTCGTGTCGCGAAAGTCGGCGGGAGCCTCGGTATCCTGATCCCTCGGGACATCGCCGAGGTCATGGGCGTCGAGGAAGGAACGCCCGTGCGTCTGTCTCTGGTCGGCCGTCAGATGGTGGTCGAGCCGGAGGACGACAGCTTGCCGGAGGCCTCCTTCCGACGATCGTTCTCGACGGTCCTGCGCCGCTACGGCCCCGCCTTCAAGGTGCTCGCGGACTTCGATCGGCGAACGGCTGATCGACCGCCGTTGGCGCAAGGTCCCCGCCGAAAGGCCGGACGCCGGCCGAGGTGAGGTTTCTCTCCTCCGACCAGGTCGTCGCCATGCACGCGGAGCTGCTCGAGCGGTGGGGAGGAGCTGCAGGCGGAGGACACCGGGGCGTCGACTATGAAGGTGTGGAAGCGGCCGTGCAGGCGGTCAAGAACTCCTACTACGAGTCACGCGAGGAGCTGGCGGCCGCCCATGCGGTCTACATCGTCCAGGGGCATGTCTTCATGGACGGTAACAAGCGCACGGGCGCAGCCGCCATGTTGACCTTCCTCTTGGCCAACGGTGGCCGGACCCGCAGGTCGTCGAACGAAGTGGCCCCGGCCATGCTGGAGCTTCAGGCCCGAGCCGAGCGGGACGAGCGGACGGATCAGCTCGTGTCTTGGCTCTCGAGTCTGCTTTCGCGCTGAATACCTTGACCGTCGCCTGTGTTTGGCGGGTGGCACCGACGCAAGAAGGCGGGCGGATGTGGAGGAGCCGGCGCGGATAGAAACGATTTCTGGGTTGATGTCAGGAACGGAGACCACCATGTATTCGGGAACCGGCTCGCCCGCCCGTCGCGCCCGCCTGGCTTTTGTCTTCGCGTGTGTCCACACGATCCCCCTGCTGCCCACCCGAGCCCTCGCCCAGACCGAACCCGAATTGCCCCGGGTCTTCCTCGACACCACGTACTCTCCGCCCGCGCGCGGCAAGCTCATCGCGGTGAGCGCCGGCGGCGATCTCCAGGCCGCCCTCCATGCCTCCCAGCCGGGAGACGTGATCGAGATCCAGGCCGGTGCCACCTTCACCGGCAACTTCATCCTGCCCAAGAAACCTGGGACCGACTGGATCTACATCCGGTCGTCGGCGCATGCCCTTCTTCCCCACCCCGGCACTCGTGTCTTTCCCTCGCATGCGAGCCTCATGCCCAAGATAGACACCCCCAACCGGTCGCCGGCCAT
>QHVM01000056.1:0-15776 GCA_003223555.1 Acidobacteriota bacterium
GGGGCTCGGCGATGAGGAACAGCACGACGGGCCAGCCGACCAGCCACCCGGTGGAGTAGATGAGGCCGTCGAAGCCGGAGAGCGACACCAGGCCGGCGATGCCGAGGAAGCTCGCCGCGCTCATGTAGTCGCCGGCCAGGGCGAGGCCGTTCTGGAACCCCGTGATCCCGTGCCCGGCCGCGTAGAAATGGCTGGTCGTCCGCGTGCGGCGGGCCGCCCACCAGGTGATGGCGAGCGTGACGCCGATGAAGGCGAGGAAGAACGCGATCGCCACCGGGCTGGTCCGGCCGATGGCGCTCGTCACGAGGCCGGCCCGGACAGGTCGCGGACCGCGGCGTCGTAGTGGCGGTTGGCCCAGCGCACATAGATCCAGGTGAGCAGCCACGCGGCGACGATCACGAGGACGCCGAGCAGGATGCCCAGGGTGAGATGGCCGGCGACCGGCGAGCCCATGAGGGGCTTGGCGAAGGCGACGAGCAGGATGAACCCGAAGTATACGGCGAGCATGGCCGCGGTGAGCCCGAGGGCCACCCGCCACCGCCGCGCGGCCAGGCGGCCTATCTCGGTGTTGGGCATGGACGCCGGGATATTACCCTAACGGGCGGCTTCGAGACGGGAGCGCATCCGGGCGATGGCGGCGCGGGCCGCGGGCTCGCCGTCCACCACCGCCTTGTAGTTCTCCTGCTCGTAGGCGAGGAAGAGCATGGCCGCGGAGGCGCGGGTGACCTTCATGAGCGTGAGCAGCTCGCCGACCTCCTGCTTGTCGAGCCCGGGCGTCACGGTCGAGTAGAGCTTCTCGAGGTCGTTGATCTGGCGATCGAGGTCGTTGTACACGACCTCGGCCTGGCGCCGCGTCTCGTCCCGCCGGACGAGGGCCGCCCGCTGCGCCTCAACGGCCAGGTCCTGCGCGCGCTTCGACGCGTGGCGCGCGTCGCGGCCGTGGCCCTCCGCGGCCAGGGTGCGCGCCCGCTCCAGCTCTCGGGCCGCCGCGGCCAGCGCGGGCATCTCGTGCGTCGCCCCGTACGTCCGGGCGGCGTTGAAGGCGCGCTCCGCGGCGGCGATCGTCTCGTCGGGCGACGGCCCGATGACCCCGAACTCGACGAGCAGCCGGGGCACCGCCCAGACGGCCACCGAAGCGGCCAGGGCATAGACGGCCAGCCGGCGCATGAGCAGCAGGACGAAGAGCCGCCGGTCGGGCCGCCGCCGCTCGGCCTGCGCTTCCATAGCCGGCACTCTACCGGCGGGCCCGAGCCGCGGCAACCGCGTCGACATTTTCGCAGCGTCGCGGTGCAAGCCTCGTGCCGCGCAGGCCCGCGGATATAATGACGGGCCCGATGGGAAACTTCATGGGCGGCAGCGCCCCGGCGATGGCGTCGCAGATCGCCGAGGGGTACATCCTGGTGAGCCTGGCCACGCTCAAGGGCTTCACTCCGGCCGAGCTCACCCTGCTCCGCGTCGAGATCGACAAGCTGCTCCGGGAGGTGCGGGCGCAGATGCCGCCGCCGGACGATGCCCCGGCCAACCAGGCCCGCAACCGCAAGATCGGCCGCCTGAACTCCGCGCTGCAGGTCGTGGCCGGGAAGCTCATGACCCGGTCCTGAAGTTGGCGGCCCGGCCACATCCTGGACGCCGGGCCCGCTGATGCGCCTGCCGCTGTCGGCGGTGGCGGTGCTCCTGGGGTACGTGGTGGCCATCACCGCCTTCGGCACCTGGCTCGGCCGCCGGCGGCGCTCGGTCCGCGACTATTTCCTGGGCGGGCGCAGCGTCCCGTGGTGGGCGATCGCTTCCTGCATCGTGGCCACCGAGACGAGCACGCTCACCTTCATCGGCGCCCCCGGCACCGCCTACAAGACGGACTGGACGTTCCTGCAGCTCGTCTTCGGCTACGTCCTGGGCCGGATCGCGATCGCGGCCATCTTCCTGCCCGCCTACTTCCGGGGGGAGATCTACACCTCGTACGAGCTGCTCCAGAAGAGGTTCGGCGGAGCGGTGCGGGGCACCTCGGCGGCCATCTTCCTGCTCTACCGCACGCTCGGCGACGGCATCCGGCTCCACGCGGCGGCCCTCGTCCTCGCCGTCGCCTCCGGCGGACCGCGGTGGGAATGGGTCTGGATCGTGGTCCTCGGCCTGGCCATGATCCTGTACACCGAGGAAGGGGGCGTGACGGCCACGATCTGGACCGACACCATCCAGATGTTCGTGTATCTCGCGGGCGCTCTCGTGTGCCTGGTCGCGGTGATCCGCCTGCTACCGGCCGGCGTGAGCGGCGCGCTCGCCTCGGCCGCCGCGGCCGGCAAGCTGCGGCTCATCGACCGCGGCCTCGACCTGCGCGAGCCCTACACGCTGTGGGCGGGCGTCATCGGCGGGCTCTTTCTCACCCTGGCCACCCATGGCACCGACCACTACCTGGTGCAGCGCCTGCTGGTGGCCCGCAGCCGGCGGGACGCCTCGGTGGGGCTCGTGCTCTCGGGCTTCCTCGTCCTCGCCCAGTTCACGCTCTTCCTCTTCCTCGGCACGCTCTTCTGGGCCCACTACGGGGGGCGCAGCTTCGCGCGCGGCGACGAGGTGCTGCCCACCTTCGTGTCCACGGAGCTGCCCGGCGGGTGGACCGGCTTCATCCTGGCCGCCATCGTGGCCGCCGCGCTGTCACCGTCGCTCAACTCCATGGCCTCGGCCACGCTGAGGGACTTCTACCTGCCCTATTTCCGTCCCGGGGCGAACGAGGCCGAGCAGGTCCGGGTGGGGCGCGTCTTCACGGTGTTCTGGGGGATCGCCCAGATGGCGGTGGCGTTCCTGGCCCGGGGGATCGACTCCGCGCTGCAGGCCGGCCTGGCCGCCCTCGGCTATGCGTCGGGCCCGACGGTGGGCGCGTTCCTGCTCGGCGTGCTGACCCGCAGCGCCAACTCGCTCGGAACCATGGTGGGCATGGTGGCCGGCCTGGCCGTGAGCCTGTGCGCCGGCCAGCTCGCGCCGTACGTGCTGGGCGTGCCCGGGATCGCCTGGACCTGGAACGTCGCCGTGGGCGCGGCCGTCACGTTCGCGGTCGGCCTGTTGGTCAGCCGCGCCTGGCCGCGCCGCTAGCAGCAACGAAGCCACGGTCGGCGAGCGAAGCGCGATTCACTCGCCCCGGGGCCGCGAGCGGACCCGCCGAATGAGCGGCGGCGAATTCACTTCGCCGCCGCGGAAGACACGAGCGGGGGGTCTGGGGGCCGCGCCGCTAGCAGCAACGAAGTCACGGCCGGCGAGCGAAGCGCGATTCACTCGCGCGCAGCGAGCGGGGGGTCTGGGGGGCGCGCCGCTAGCAGCAACGAAGTCACGGTCGGCGAGCGAAGCGCGATTCACTCGCGCGCAGCGAGCGGGGGGTCTGGGGGGCGCGCCGCTAGCGCCCCCCAGCTCAATAAAGGAGTGCTTCTCGGCGCTCCTTGCGGAACGCCTCGATGGCCGCCTCGTCGGCGGCGACGATCGCCTCGACGCTCTCGCCCTTCTCGAGGGCCTCGCGCAGCTTCCGCGTGCCCACGAGCCGGTCGAGGGCGCCGTCGGCCCGCCACTGGAACTGCGGGCTCTTGCGCAGCGCGGCGAGCAGGGTCACGCCGAGGGTGTAGGGGCGGGCGGCGTGGGGATCGGAGACCCTCACCCGGACCCCCGCGCACTCCTGATCCTTGTACTTGGGATCGGGCGCCGACTCGGAAGCGTGAGGGGTGAACTTCGCCTCCTCGACCGCGAACCCGGGCACCGACAGCCCGGCGAGGGCCGGGGTCTCGACCCACGGCGCGCCCAGGAGCTGGAACGGAGCCTCCGTGCCCCGTCCCTCCGAGACGTTGGTCGCCTCGAGGAGCGCGGTGCCCGGGTAGGCGATCGCCGCCGCGGGCGCCTTGAGGTTGGGGGAGGGCGGAACCCAAGGCAGGCCGGTGTCGTTCCACACCATGTTCCGCTTCCACCCCTTCATCGCGATCACGGTGAGCTTGGCCGCCTTCTCGCGGTGGGCGTTGGCGAAGCGCGCCATCTCGCCCACGGTGAGGCCGTGGACGAGCGGGCCGGGCGCCATGTTGACCAGGCTGGCCGGTACGGCGTCGCGAGGATCGCTCGCCGGCCCCTCGACGCGGTCGCCGCCGAGCGGGTTGGGACGGTCGAGGACGACCAGCTCGATCCCCGCGTCGGCGGCCGCTTCCAGGCACAGCAACAGCGTGCTGATGTAGGTGTAGAAGCGGACGCCGGCGTCCTGCAGGTCGAGGACGAGGGCGTCGAGGTCCTTCAGGTCCTCCGCCGAAGGCTTGGTCTTCTCGCCGTAGAGGCTGACGACCGGCAATCCCGAGCGCGGATCCTTGACGTTCTGCACCTTCGCGCCCGCCGCGGCTTGTCCCTGGAGCCCGTGCTCGGGGCTGAAGATCCGAACCACCGCCACGCCGTGCTTCTTGAGCACGTCCACGGCATGGCGGCCTTCGCCGGTGACCGAGGCCGCGTGGGCGACGAGGCCCACCTTCTTGCCCTTGAGGGCGCCGCCCTTCTCGCCGTCGAGGACCTCCAGGCCCACCCGCACTCCTCCCACGGCGGCGACCGGCGGTCGCGCGCTGGCCGTCCCACCCTGGCGCTGCCCCTGCGTCGCCGGATCGCTCCCCGTGAGCGCGTTGTCTCCGCACGCGGCGGCGGCCAGGGCCAGCGCCAGCGGCCACGCGCCGGCGCGCCTCACGGCCTCGCCAGGCCGCTCACGACCGCGTCGGCCACGCGGCGACGCACCTGCCGGATGGCGTCGTTGTCCCGGGTGGGGTGGACGCGGTTGGTGAGCAGGATGATGAAGAGCTGGCGGTCGGGGTCGATCCACATCGAGGTGCCGGTGAAGCCGGTGTGGCCGAAGGCCCGCGGCGAGAGCAGCTCGCCGGCGGAGGAGGCCGGGTAGGGCGTGTCCCATCCGTACGCCCGCGCGGAGCCGGGAACCCCGGCCCGCCGCGTGAAGCGCTCGACCGTGGCCCGGGAGACGATCCGCTGGTGGTCGTAGACACCGCCGTCGAGCAGCATCTGGGCGAAGCGGGCGAGGTCGGGGGCGGTGGAGAAGAGCCCGGCGTGGGGCGCCACGCCGCCGAGAGCGTAGGCGTTCTCGTCGTGGACCTCGCCCCGCACCAGCCGGCCCCGCCAGGCGTCCCGCTCGGTCGGCGGGATGCAGGCCAGCAGCTCCGGCCCCGGGCAGAAGAGCGTGCTCTTCATGCCGAGCGGCCCGAAGACGCGGCGGGCCACGAAGGTGTCGATCGGCTCGCCCGCCACCCTCTCCAGCACCTCGCCGAGCAGGAAGAAGCCCAGGTCGCTGTAGACCGACTTCGTGCCCGGCTCGTAGGCGAGGTCCATCGCCGCCATCTCGCGCAGGAACTCCTGCTTGCCGCGCGCCTGCTTGAAGAGCGGCGCCCAGCCGGCGAGGCCCGAGGAATGGGTGAGGAGGCTCTCGACCGTGACCCCGGCCTTGGCGCCCCCGCCGAAGCCCGGCCAGAAGGCCGAGACGGGCTTGCGCAGGTCGAGCTTGCCCTCGTCGACCAGGATCATCGCCATGGTGGTCGTGGCCACCACCTTGGTCAGGCTGGCCACGTCGTAGATCGTGTCCGCCTTGACCGGCGGCGCGTCATCGTCGTAGGAGAAGCGGCCGAAGGGACGCAGGTGGACGAGGGCCGAGTCCTTCCCCACCGCGAGCACCCCGCCGGGGAACGCGCGGGCGGCGAGGGCCTGGTCGACGACACGGTCCACCTCCGCCATGGCGGCGGGCCGGAAGCCGGTGTCTGCCGGAGAAGCGTCGCGCAAGGTCATCTCACGCCTCGGGAGGTGAAGGCCATGGCCGTAAGGATAGAGGCCGGGCAGGGTGACGGGAAGCCGGCCGCCGACAGCATGCTCGCCGAAGAGGGCCGAGACGGCCGCGCGCTGGCTCGACTCCGCCCAGCCGTACGTGCAGACGTAGACGGGCACCTCGGGGAACTGCCGCAACAGGTACGGGCTGCCGTAGGAGACGACGACCAGCGGGCGCCCGAGCGCGTTCAGGCGCTGCAGGAGTCGCGCCTGCGACTCGGGCATGTCGGCGGTGCCACGGAAGGCGCCGACGCGGGAGAAGCACGAGGCGAGCAGGTGGGTGGACTCCCCCGCCAGCGCGACGATCCTCGCTGCTGTCGGCTCCGACACTTCGGGGCCCAGCCACACCGTCTGGGTCGGGATCGCGCGGCGGGCCAGCTCGTCCTCGGGGAAGCCCTGGATGACGGCCGCGTCGTTGCGTTGGTCGCTGGAGAGCACGAGGTGCAGGACGCGCAAGGGCTGCTCGGCCTTCAACGGCAACACCCCGCCGTCGTTCTTGACGACCGTGACCGCCCGCCGGGCGATCTCCAGCGCTCTCTCCACGTCCGCCGGCCGGCCCACCTCCCGGTCCGCGGCCGCCGGGTCCACCAGCCGCCGCCGGTCGAGGCCGAGCCGCTCCTTCGCCTGCAAGATCCGGAGCACCGAGGCGTCGATCCGCGAAGCGGGAATCTGGCCCTCGCGCACCGCCCGCACCAGCGACTGGATGGCCACGTCGGTCTGGGGCGGCAGCAGGATGAGGTCGGCCCCCGCCTGCACCGCGCGGATGGCCGCCTCTCCGGTCCACGCCGCCTTGACCCCGGCCATCTCCATCGCGTCGGTCACCACCAGGCCTTCGAAGTGAAGCTCCCGGCGCAGCAGCTCGGTGGCCATGGGGGCGGAGAGCGTGGCCGGCGCCCCGGTGGGATCGACGGCCGGGACCGCGATGTGGCCGAGCATCACGGAGTCGACTCCCGCATCCACCGCCCGCCGGAACGGCCGCAGCTCCACCGCCTCCAGCCGCGCCCGGTCGGCGGCCACGGTGGCGAGCTGCAGGTGACTGTCGACGTCGGTGTCGCCGTGGCCCGGGAAGTGCTTGGCCGTCGTGAGCAGGCCCCCCTCGCGGGCGCCCCGGACGAAAGCGGCGTCGAGACGGGCCACCAGCTCGGGGTCCTCGCCGTAGGAGCGGATGTTGACCACCGGGTTGCCCGGGTTGTTGTTCACGTCCGCCACGGGGGCGAGGGCCCAGTGGATGCCCAGGGCCCGTCCCTCGCGCGCGGTCACCTCCCCCGTGAAGCGCGCGGCTTCCTCCGAGCGCGTGGCTCCGATCGCCATCGCGTAGGGCAGCGGAACGACGCCGCGCCGGATGCGGAAGGAGATCCCCCGCTCCATGTCCGCCGAGACGAGCAGCGGCACCTTGGCCAGGGACTGGAGGGCGTTGAGCAGGCGCGGCAGCGCATCGACCTCGGATTCGAAGACCACGACCGATCCCACGCCCAGGTCCTGGACCTCGTGGCGGAGCCGCCGGCCCTGCTCGGAGGCGGGATGGAAGTGCAGGCCGAAGGCCCGCACGCCCACCATCTGCGCCGCTCGCTCCTCCAGGCTCATGCGGGCGAGCGTCCGCCGCGCCCACCGATACGACGGGGCGGGCGCCGCCGCCGGTCCGGCGCTCGCGGCACGGCACGCGGGAAGGCCGAGGAGGACCAACAGCAGGGAGGCGGCGAGCCTCACCGCGGGCGGCCTCCCTCGGTCGCCCCGGTCGCGTCCGGGCGCATCACGACGGCGATCGCGAACGCGCCCTGCCGCAGGCGGTCGAGGTCCGGGGGCCGCAGGGACTCGTTCGAGAAGACGATCACGCCGGACGCGCCCGCGGCGCGGGCGAGCTGGACCTTCTCGATGACGCCGTCGACGTCCAGCCGATACGCGCCGACGCCCGCCCACAGCGGCCGGCTGGGCCCCACGCGGGCGCGGGTGTCCCGGATCAGCTCCTGGAAGAGCCGGCTGTCGGCGGTGTAGGCCATCGGGCATACCGCGTCGAGGCGGCCCTGCGCCATCCATTCCGGCCAGTCCTGGAACTTGAGGGCGACCGCCTGCGCCTCGTCGGGGACGACGGCGGCCGACACGAGCAGGCGCGGCCGCTCGTCCCGCGCCGCCCGGGAGAGGCGGGCGACGAGAGCGGTCAGGACCTCGCGCCGGTAGGCCGCCCACTCCGCCGGCGACTGCGCCGGTGGAGCGAGCAGGTCGAGGCTCCGGCCCACGCGGCCGGCGAATCCTTCGAGGGCGGCGCGCGAGTAGTCGTAGTCGGGCCCGGGGTAGCGCACGAAGTCGAAGTGCACGCCGTCGACCGGGTAGGCCTTCAGCATCTCCCGCACGACCGTCTCCAGGTGGTCGGCCACTTCCGGCGCCGAGGGAGAGAGGTAGAGGCCTTCCGCGTCGGGGCCGGGAGAGACGGCCACCAGGGCCCGCAGCGCGCCGCCGCGCGCCGCGAGGGCCGCGCGCGCCGCGGCTCGCGGCACCATGAGCCACTCGGGATGCGCCGCCGCGGCGTGGCCGGCCGGGAGGAAGCGGCCGAGGCCCGCACAGAGGAGCACGTTCATCCACGCGTGGACCTGGAGGGCGCGGGTGCGGGCGCGGCTCATCAGCCGCGCCAGGGGGTCGAAAGAATCCGGCTGCGCGGCGAGCATCTCCGAGCGCGGGACGAGCGCCGAGCGGTAGAACGCGTCACCGCGGCCGCGGACCTGCACGAAGAGCGCGTTGAAGCCGGCCCGCTGGGCCTCGTCCACGACGCGGTCCACCGCCGCCGGCGACACCAGAGCCGTCCGCACCACCCACAACCCCCGCATCTCGGGGGTGGGGAGAGGAGGCTGGATGTCGGGGGCGGCGAGGAGGAGCAGCGCGAGGAGCGCGTTCATGAACGAAGCGATGGTATCACGCGGGTTGGCCCTCGAACGCTTGCTACTTCGGGTCCGGCAGGGCGTATAAGTGCAGCTCCGCGATGCCCCAGGCGCGCGCGCGGCGGCCCACCTGCTCGATGCGAACCGATCTGGCCCGGACCGGCTGGAAGACGAGGAGCTGGGTGGGGCCCTCCGCGGAGGGAACCTGGGCCGCCACCGGCGGACGTCCGGGGAGCGCCGTGACCCGCTTCCAGTCACGGCCGTCGTCGGAGACGAGGACGTGCAGGTTCTTCCCGTAGGTGCGCCCGCGCCCGCGCAGGGCCAGCTCGACGCGGCCGACCATGCGCGGCCGGGGAAGGTCGACCTGGATCCACGCCCCGGGCGATTGCGCGCGGCCGGTCATCCAGGCCGTGCGGCGATTGCCGTCCACGAGCGCGGGCAGGAGGTCCACCGCCTCGGACGCGCTGAGCCACTGCGCGGACAGGCGCAGCTCCTCGTAGGCCGGACGCTGGTCGGCCGGCGGCGCGCTGACCACCAGGCGGGGGCCCGCATGGGGGTTGGGGGGATCGGCGGCGTAGAGGGTGGCGAGCTGGCGCACGAGCGGCTCGCTGTCGCCGGGGCCGGTGATGACCGCGTCGGCATGGAGGGCGAGCGGACGCGTCCGCTCGTCGAGGCGCGGCACCTCGACCACCTCGTAGCGCCGACGGTCGAGGCCGAGACCGGCCACGGTCGTGACCAGGTGCGATCCGGGAGGGACGTTCTGGTCGACCCAGTCGAGCACCGCGTCACGCGTCCCCGGCACCGTGATCCCCCGCACGTAGTCGATCGAGGCGGCCAGGGGCACCGCGGCCGCGGCCAGGGCAGCGCAGATCGCGGCCGCCGGCGAGCGCTTGCCGACCGAGGCGACGGCCCGCCCCGCGAAGAGCGAGAGCACGCCCAGGGCGGGCACGAGGTGGCGGTCGAAGTGGATCTCGGCCGTGGAGAGCACGGCCACGACGACGACCGGATAGACGAGCAGGCTCAGCCATCGTCGCCAATCGCGCGCGGCGAGCGCGGCGCCGGCGCCCACCAGGAGCAGGGCCACCGGGCCGAACGATTTCAGGAGCGCGAGGCCGTAGGTCCAGGCCATGTCGAGATAGCCCTCCGGCCCATGCTCGCGGACGAGGTAGTGGTGGGAGATCTGGGTCTGGGCGCCGCGCACCGCCTCGGTGAGATGGAGGAGCGTGTAGGGCGAGCACAGCGCGAAGGCGGCGACGGACGCGCCGGCGGCCAGGGCGATCCGCGCGGGTCGCGGGCCGGGGGTGACCAGCCGCTGCACGAGGTAGGACGGCGCCACGAGCACGCCGGTGAACTTGACGGCGGTGGCCGCGCCGAGCGCGAGGCCCGAGAGAAGGTCGGCGCGCCAGCCGGGCCCCAGCCGCGAAAAGGCCAGGAAGGCGAGGAGCACGAAGGCCTCCAGGGCGACGTCGGGCCGCACCATGTGGGCGGTGAAGACCTCGACCGGCGAGACCGCTACGAGCAGGCCGGCGGCCAGGCCGGCCACCGGCCCGGACAGTCGCCGGCCGAGCAGGTAGGTCAGCCCGACGCTCCCCACACCGAACGCCGCCACCACCGCCCGCGCGGCCAGGTAGGCTCCCGGCCCCGAGTCGCGCGGATGGAGCAGGGCGAGCACCGGCGCGAGCAGGTAGAAGAACAGCCCCGGGTACTCGTAGAACCGCTGGTCGAGATCACGGGTGGCCAGCATGCGGCCCACGTTCTCGACGAACCATCGCTCGTCGAGGTCGGGCAGGTGGCGCAGGCCCCAGCCGAGACCGGCGAAGCGCAGGGCCGCGGCGAGGACGAGGATCGCGACGAGGAGGACCCGCGCGGCGGCGCTGTTCATCGCGAGGTGCTATCATACTTCGCGGATGGAACTCTTGACGGCTGTGGCGCTAGCGGGCGCGCTCGCGGGTCCCGCCGCCGCGGCCGCCGCGCCGCCGGCCTCCGCCGAAGAGCTGGCCCGCCGCCTCGAGCAGCGGCAGCGCTCCCTCAGTGACCTGACCGCCCGTTTCGTCCAGACCTACCGCTCGGGCGTGATCGGGCGGGAGGTGATCGAGCGCGGCGTGGTGTCGATCAAGCGGCCGGGACGCATGCGCTGGGACTACCGCGAGCCGGAGAAGAAGACCTTCGTCTCCGACGGCAAGACTTTCTATTTCTACGTCCCCGCCGACCGGCAGGTGATCGTGCGCGACCAGGCCGGCGACCACGGCGTCCCCGCGCTGCTGCTCTCGGGGCGGGGGAAGCTCCTCGACCAGTTCGAAGCCGGCCTCGAGACGGCGCCTCCCGGGCTCACCCGGCTCCGGCTCGTCCCGCGCCGGACCGATCCGGAGATCGAGAAGATCTTCGTCGACGTGGACGCCGAGGCCCGCATCCGCGCCATCCAGGTCTTCGACGCCGAAGGCAACGTGAGCCGCTTCGAGTTCGACGACATCCGGGAGAACGTCGGCCTGAAGGACCGGCTGTTCCGGTTCGAGGTCCCGCGCGGCGTGGAGGTGGTGAGCGGATGAGGCCGGCCGCCGCGGTCCTGGTGCTGCTCGGGCTCGCCGGCTGCGCCACCTCCTCGGCCTTCCGCGCCGGCGAGAAGGCCGAGAACCGCCAGGACTACGACCGGGCGGTGCTCGAGTACTCCAAGGCCGTTCAGCAGCAGCCCAACAACATCCACTACCGGAAGGGGCTGGAGCGCGCTCGCCTGCGGGCGGCCGAGGCCCACGCGCTGAACGCCCGGCGGATGGCCACCCGCGGCATGTACAAGGAGGCCCTCGACGAGTACCGGCTGGCCCTCGACCTCAACCCCTCGTCGCCGAGCCTCGCCGTCGAGATGCAGGAGACGGAGTCGCGGCGCCAGGGCGGCGCGCTCGGCCTGACGATCGACGAGATGAAGGACCGCGCGCGGGAGAAGGCGCTGCCGGGCCTCGCGCTCGGGCCGGGCGCCCAGGAGCCCCTCGGCCTGAGCTTCCGCAATGCGAGCCTGCGCGAAGCGTACGAGGCCCTGGGCAAGTCGGTGGGCGTGAACTTCGTGTTCGACCCCGACTTCCGCGACCAGACGATCAACATCGACCTGCGCGACGTGCCTTTCGAGCAGGCCCTGAACGCCCTCTCGACCGTGGGCAAGACCTTCTACCGGGTCGTCGACTCGCGCATCGTCCAGGTGGTGCCCGACACCCCGACCAAGCGGCGGGAGCTGGAGCAGCAGGTCGTCAAGACCTTCTTCCTCTCCAACGCCGACCTCAAGGAGACGATCGACCTGCTCCGCATCGTGCTCGGGTCGCGGCGGATCGCGCCCCTGCCCGGCGCCAACGCCCTCACGATCAACGACACCCCGGACAAGGTGGCGGCCGCGGAGCGGATCATCGACATCGTCGACAAGCAGCGGGCCGAGGTGATGGTGGAGGTGGAGATCCTGGAGGTGAACCGCACCCGGCTCAAGGAGTACGGCATCGAGATCACTTCCGGCACCGTCCAGGGCATCGCGGGGGGAATCTTCCCGGGCACGACGGTCAACGAGGTCGTCTCCCGCGACGCCCAGGGGAACAACCCCTACAAGAAGTCCAACCTGCTCATCACCAGCCTGCCCGGGGTCATCTACCGGCTGCTCAAATCGGACACGTCGACGCGGCTCCTCGCCAACCCGCAGCTGCGCACGGCCGAGGGTCAGACCGCCCAGGCCCGCTTCGGCGACCTGATCCCGGTCCCGGTGACGACCTTCTCCCCCATCGCCAGCGGGGGCATATCGCAGCAGCCGCTCACCTCGTTCGACTACAAGAACGTCGGCGTCAACATCGACATCACGCCGCGGGTCCATCACGACAACGACGTGACGCTGGTGCTGAAGCTCGAGGTCTCGTCGGTGGCGCAATCGGTGGGGGTGGCGGGCGTGCAGAACTTGCCCACCTTCAACAGCCGCCAGGTCACGAGCGTGATCCGGCTGCGCGACGGGGAGACGAACATCCTCGCCGGCCTCATCAGCGACGCCGAGCGGACGAGCTTCTCCGGCCTGCCCGGCCTGGCCAGCCTGCCCGTCCTCGGCAAGCTCTTCGCCCACAACCGCAAGGAGGTCACGGAGACCGACATCGTGATGACGCTGACCCCCCACATCCTGCGCAAGACGAAGTTCAGCGAGGAAGACCTGCGCAGCTTCTCGCTTGGCAGCGAGACCTCGCCCCTGCTCTTCGAGGTGCCCGGCATCCCGCCGGTCGTGACCCCCCGGCCGGAGGCCTCGCCCTCACCCCGGATCGAGCCCATCCGTCCGCCGTCGCCCATCCCCACCCCGACGCCCACGCCCCAGCCCTAGCAAAGCGCCCGGCGCGGCCCCGCCGGACCGCAATGCTGCTTAGATGGGAGGGTAGCCTTCAGGAGGCGGTGCGATGGCGAGATGCGAGGTCTGCCGCAACGAATACGACAAGTCCTTCACGCTGACGACGGCCGACGGCCGGTCGCACGTCTTCGATTCCTTCGAGTGCGCGATCCACGCCGCCGCGCCGACCTGCGCCCATTGCGGCTGCCGCATCGTCGGCCACGGCGTGGAGAAGAGCGGCACCTACTTCTGCTGCGCGAGCTGCGCGGAGCGCCAGGGCGTGCAGGGCCTGCAGGACCGGGTCTGAGGTCGACGCGACCGGCGTCGCGAGCCCTCGCCCGCCACGCCGCGCTCACGGCCGCTCTGCTCGTCGTCTTCCCCCGGCCGGCGCGCGCCGCTTGCGGGCCGGAGGGGGGCGCCCGGCCCCCCGTGGGCCTCGCCCTGAGCGGGGGCGGGGCCCGGGCGCTGGCCCACATCGGCGTCCTCGAGGCCCTGGAGGAGCGCGGCGCCCGCATCGATTGCATCGCCGGCGCCAGCATGGGCGCCGCCATCGGCGCCCTGTACGCGAGCGGGTACGCGCCGGTGGAGCTGGAGCGCATCGTCGAGTCCATCGACTGGCGGCAGGTCTTCAGCCATCGGCGGGAGCGGACCCTCGTCCCGCTCTCGCGCCGCCTGGACGAGGTGCCGCCCGTGCTCAAGATCGGCATCGAGGAAGGACGTTTCCGGTTGCCTTCCTCCACCGAGTCCGACTACCGCCTCGACCGCCTGCTGTTCCGCCTCCTCGCCGGGCCAGGCCTGCGCTCCGGAGACGACTTCGACCGGCTGCCGATCCCCTTCCGGCTCGTGGCCACCGACCTCGGCAGCGGCTCCCGGGTCGTGCTCTCGCACGGCGGCCTTGCCCGGACGGTGCGCGCCTCGCTCTCGACCCCGGCCTCCCTGCCTCCGGTGCCGCTCGGAAACCAACTGCTCGTCGACGGTGGCCTCGTGGACAACCTTCCGGTGGACGTGGCGCGAGAGATGGGCGCCCGGCTCGTCATCGCCGTCGATGCCACCTCCCCTCCCCTGCTTCCCGAGCAGTACCGCGACGCGGTGGGGGTGGGGCTCCAGGTCGTCGACGTGCTCGCCCGGGCCCGCAACGCCGCATACGCCCAGGGAGCCGACGTGGTGATCCAGCCCGATCTCGGACGCCGCTCGTCCACCGACTACTCCGACGTCGCCGGCCTGATCGCCGCCGGACGGGAGGCCGGCCGCGCGGCCCTGGCCCGCGTGAACGAGCTGTCCACCCCGGCCGGGACGCAACCCCGGGGTCCCGTACCCGTTCCGGAGGGCGTGGTGGCCGAGGTCGAGGTGCGGGGCACCCGTCACGTCCGGCCCGGCCTCGTGCGGGCGGCCCTCGGCGTCGCCGCGCCCCGGCCGTTCGCCATGGCGGAAGTCATGGACGGCCTGGACCGCGTCTATGCGACCGGCCTGTTCGAGTCCTGCTGGGTGGAGGCGGAGGCGGCCGGCGACCGCCTGCGCCTGGTCATGAACGCGCGGGAGGCCCCGCGCCGGACGGCCGAGCTGGGTCTCGGCTACGACGAAACCGACGGAGCTCGCGGCTTCGTACGACTGCGGGATCACGACCTCTTCGGCTGGGGCCAGCAGGCCACCCTCGCCGCCATCGCCAGCGAAGGCGGAGGGGGCCTGCGGGCCGAGCTGCTCGGCGACCGCCTCTGGGCCGGGGGACCCGGTTACTGGCTGGAGGCCGAGGCCTTCGACGAGAGGCCCCGCCTGTTCACAAAGGGGGAGCTGCTCGGTCGGGCGGAGTTCGACCGTGACGACCTGACCTTCGGCCTGCAAGCCAGCGCCGGGCCCTCGATCCTGACGCGTCTGGGCTTGACCGGCGGCTGGCTCGACGTGCGCTCACGTCCCGGCCTCGGCGTCGACCCGGCCCGGGAACAGGTGCGCCTGCTCAGCGGCGCGGTCGTCTGGGACGACCTGGACGACCGCGACCTGCCCACCTCGGGGGTACAGCTGCGGCTGACCGCAGAGAGGAGCCTGCGCAGCCTGGGTGCGACCCACGATTACTGGCGGCTGCACGCCCGGGGGGAGGCCGTTCTCCCCCTGACCCGCCGCTTCCTCGTGCAGGGCCGGTTCACGCTCGGCCTGGCCGGTCGGGACGTGCCGGTGCACGCGCTGTACCGGATCGGAGGGCCGGCCCTGCTGCCGGGGATCCACCGCGACGAGCTCTGGGGACGACAGGTCCTCGCCGCCTCCATCGCCCCCACCCTCCTCGTGCGCGGCTTCCGCCTGTGCTTGCGTGGCGGCGCCGGGGACGTGTGGCCGGCCCACCGCGACATCACGCTGCGCTCACTGCGGCGAGGCGCCGGGTTCGGCTTCGAGAAGGAGACCCGGTTCGGTCCCCTCGCCTTCGAGGCCGCCATCGGCGGTTCCGGACGCACGGCGGTGTACGCGTCGGCGGGATTTCGTTAGGCCTTGAGCGCGGCTTTCGGGGCCGGAGCCACCGGGGAGATCACCTTCTCGATCTTCACCTTGTTGATGCGGTTCTTCTCGACGTCCACGACGGTCAGGCGGTAGTCTCCCACCGAGACCACCTCGCCCCCCCGCGCCACCGAGCCGAGCGTGTCGAGCATGAACCCGGCCACGGTCTCGAACTCGGCCGACTCCGGGATGGGGACGTGGTGGCCCAGGCGCAGCACGTCGGCCGAGAGCGTCCCCTCCACGACCAGCGAGCCGTCCCGCAGCCGCTC
>QHVM01000056.1:15823-24465 GCA_003223555.1 Acidobacteriota bacterium
CCTCGAGCAGGTCCTCCATCGTGACCAGGCCAGCCAGCGTGCCGTGCTCGTCGATGACGAGGGCCATGTGGCTGCGCCTTTTCTGCAGCTCCTTCAACAGCGTCCCGACCTTCTTCGTCTCGGGCACGAAATGGACGGGATGGACGATCTTGCGCAGGACCACCGGCTGGCGCCTCTCGAGCAGGCGCAGCGCATCCTTGATGTAGACGATGCCGACCATGTTGTCGCGCGACGAGTCGTAGACCGGGATGCGGGAGAAGCCGCTCTCCACCATCATGCGCTCCGCTTCCCCGGGCGGCGTGTCGACGTCGAGGGCGAGCATCTTCGGCCGCGGGACCATGACCTTCTTCACCGTCGTCTCGGAGAACTCGAAGACGCTGTGGATCAGCTCCTCCTCGGTCTGGTCGAGCACGCCCTGGGCCCGGCCTTCCCTGACGAGGTGCTTGATCTCCTCCTCCGATACGAAGGCCCGGCGGCTGGCGTCGCGGATGCCGAAGAGCATCAGGACGGCCCGCGTCGAGGCGGTGAGGAAGACGACGAGCCCGTGGGAAGCCCGGGCCAGCCGGTCCAGGGGCCGGGCCACGAACAGGGCGACGGTGTCCGTGAAGCGAAGAGCCAGGGCCTTCGGTACCAGCTCGCCGAAGATCAGCTCGACGTAGACGATGCCCATACCGACCAGGAACGTGGCGGCCACGGCAGGGGCGATCCAGCGGGCCACGGGCGTGCGCGCGATGGCCGGCTCGACATAGAGGCTCGCCAGGTAGCCGCCCAGCACGCCGGCCAGGGTCCCCATGAACGTGACGCCGATCTGGGCGGTGGCCAGGAAGTCATCGATGTGCTCCTGGAGGTGCTTCAGACGACGGGCGGAACGTCGTCCCTGGGCCACCAGCGCCTCGATCTTGCTGCGCCGCATGGAGATGACGGCGATCTCGCTGCCGGAGAAGAAGCCATTGCACAGCAAAAGCAGGAAGATGACGCCGACGAGCAGCAGAACGTGGCTCATGGATAGCCGTCTATTCTAGCATTCTGACTCCGGCCGGCCTCGCCTTGCCGGCCCCGTGGGTCTTTGGTAGCGTGAGGAGCTTCTGCGAGGAGGAGACTTGGCCAACGGCGAGTTCGACGTCACCGTCATCGGCACCGGCCCCGGCGGCTACGTGGCCGCGATCCGGGCGGCGCAGGTGGGGCTTCGCACTGCCGTCGTCGAGCGGGACCCGGTCGGCTGCGGGGGGACCTGCCTGCTCCGGGGTTGCATCCCGACCAAGGCGATGCTCCACACCGCCGACCTCCTCGAGGACCTCCAGCACGGCAAGGAATACGGCATCGTGGCCGAGGGGCTCGCCCTCGATTTCCCGGCTCTCATGGCCCGCAAGGGCCGCATCGTCAGCCGGCTCAGCAAGGGCATCGAGACCTACCTCTTCAAGAAGAACAAGATCACCCTCTTCAAGGGCCAAGCCCGCTTCGAGGGACCGCGGGCGCTGGTCGTCAAGGGCGAGGGGGGCGAGACGAGGGTCGCGACCAAGAACGTGATGATCGCCACCGGGTCCAGACCCCGCCCGCTGCCCGGCATCACGCCCGACGGGACGTCGATCGTGACCTCCGACGAGATCCTGGAGCTGAAGCAGGTGCCCCGCAGCCTGGTGGTGATCGGGGCGGGGGCGGTGGGGATCGAGTTCGCCTCGATCTTCGCCCGCTTCGGGTCCGCGGTGAACGTCATCGAGCTGCTCCCGCGCGTGCTGCCCCTCGAGGACGAGGAGATCTCGGCCGAGGCGGGCAAGATGCTGGCCAAGTCCATGGGCATCCATACCGGCGCCAAGACCGAAGGCGTGCTCAAGACCTCCCAGGGCATGGAGATCGCCTTCCGCAGCGCCGGCGGCGAGGCCCGCAGCATCACCGCCCAGATGCTGCTGGTGGCGGTGGGCCGAGCGCCGGTCACCGACGGCCTCAACCTCGAGTCGACGAAGGTCCAGCTCGAGAAGGGCTACGTGAAGGTCACCCCGTTCATGGAGACGGCGGAGCCGGGGGTCTACGCCATCGGCGACGTCGTCACCGTCGAGGGCCGCCCCCACCCGATGCTGGCCCACGTCGCCTCGTTCGAAGGCATCGGCGTCGCGGAGCGGCTCGCGGGAAAGAAGACCGAGCCCCTCAACTACGACCAGGTCCCCTCCGCGACCTACTGCAACCCCGAGGTGGCGAGCGTGGGGCTGAGCGAGGCGGAGGCGAAGAAGCGCGGACACGACGTGAAGGTCGGCCGTTTCCCGTTCGGCAACATAGCCAAGCCCCGGATCATAGGCCACGACGGCGGGCTGGTGAAGGTCGTCTCGGAGGCGAAGTACGACGAGGTCCTGGGCGTGCACATCGTCGGCCCCCATGCGACCGACCTCATCTCGGAAGCCTGCGTCGCGCTGAGGCTCGAGAGCACGACCGAGGAGATCATGCGCACGATCCACCCCCACCCGACGCTGCCCGAGGCCTTGATGCAGGCGGCGGAGGCGGTCTACGGCCACGCCATCGACGCCTGACACGGCCGCCGCGAAGCCGCCGGTCGAGCAGCTCGGCAAGGCGCAGCTGCTCGAGCTCTACCACTTCATGAAGCTCAACCGGATGGCGGAGGAGAAGCTCACCAACCTGTACCGGCAGGGCAAGGTCGTGGGCGGGCTCTACCGCAGCCTGGGCCAGGAAGGATGCTCGGTGGGCAGCGCCTACGCGCTCGACCGCGGCGACATCTTCACCCCCCTCATCCGCAACCTCGGCGCGATCTTCGTCCGCGGCGGCCAGCCGCGGGCGGTCTTCGCCCAGTACATGGCCCGAGCGGCCGGACCGACGCACGGCCGCGACCTGAACCTCCATTTCGGATGGCTCTCCGAAGAGGGCTCCATGCCCGCCGTGATCTCGATGCTCGGCGACATGGTGCCGGTGCTCACCGGAGCGGTGATCGCCGAGCGCATGAAGGGCCGCCGGACGGTGGCCCTCACATGGATCGGCGACGGCGGCACGTCGACCGGCGCCTTCCACGAGGGGTTCAACTTCGCCTGCGTTCAGCGGGCGCCGCTGGTCGTCGTCGTCGAGAACAACAAGTGGGCCTATTCCACGCCGACCCACAAGCAGACCGCGAACCCGCGCTTCGTGGACCGCGCCCGGGCGTACGGCTGCTTCGGCGAGCCGGTGGACGGCAACGACGTGCGGGCCGTCTACGAGGTGACCCGGCGGGCGATCGAGCGGGCGCGGGCGGGGGCCGGGCCCACGCTCATCGAAGCCGACACCATGCGCATGCGGGGCCACGCCGAGCACGACGACATGAAGTACGTGCCCCGGCCGATGCTCGAGGAGTGGGCGGCGAAGGACCCCATCGACCGCTACGAGCGATGGCTCGTGGGCAGCGGCGTGGCCCGGCCGGAGGAGCTCCAGGCGGTGACCGCCCGCATCGAAGCGGCGCTGCAGGAGGACCTGGCCGCCGCCGAGGCGAGCCCCTTCCCCGACCCGCGCAGCGGGCTGGCCGGTGTCTACGCCGACCGCCCCGTCCGCCCCCCGGTGCCCCCGCTGGTCGCGGAGTGGGAGCGCCGCCGCTGATGGCGGTCCTCACGTATCTGGAGGCGATCCGCCTCGCGATGCTGGAGGAGATGGAGCGCGACGAGCGCGTCTTCGTGATCGGCGAGGACGTGGGCGCCTACGGGGGCGCCTTCCGCGTCACCGCCGGCTTCCTGGAGAGGTTCGGCGAGAAGCGGGTGATCGACACCCCCATCAGCGAGACGGCCATCGTGGGGGCGGCCATCGGGGCCTCGCTCATGGGCATGCGACCGATCGCGGAGATGCAGTTCATCGACTTCATCTCCTGCGCCTTCGACATGATCGTCAACTACGCGGCCAAGGCCCGCTACCGCTGGGGGGCGGGCGTGCCGATCGTGATCCGCGGTCCGGCCGGCGGCGGCGTGCACGGGGGTCCTTTCCACAGCCAGAACCCCGAGGCCTATTTCATGAACGTGCCGGGGCTGAAGATCGTGGCCCCCGGCACCCCGGCCGACGCCAAGGGGCTCATGACGGCGGCCATTCGCGATCCCGACCCCGTCATCTACCTCGAGCACAAGTTCCTCTACCGGCGGCTCAAGGCAGAGGTGCCCGAAGGCGACTTCGTCGTGCCCATCGGGAAGGCCCGCGTGGCCCGCGCCGGCCAGGACGTCTCGATCATCACCTATGCCGCGATGGTCCAGGTGGCGCTCGAAGCGGCCGAGGGGGCGGCCCGCGACGGCGTCGACGTCGAGGTGGTGGACCTGCGCACCGTGCTTCCCCTCGACGAGGAGGCGATCCTGTCCTCGGCCGCCAAGACCGGCAAGGTGATCGTCCTCCACGAGCCCACCCTCACCGGCGGCCCGGGGGGCGAGATCGCCGCCCTGGTGGCCGAGCGGGCCTTCGAGCACCTCGACGCGCCGGTGATGAGGGTGGCGCCGCCCGATACGCCCGTGCCGTACTCGCCGCCGCTGGAGGAGACGTTCCTGCCCGACGCGGAGAAGCTCGGCCGGGCGATCCGGGCGATGGTCCATTATTGAGATGAGGCTCCCAGGCTCGCTGTCAGCCCCGAGGTGACCATGACCGACGTCATCATGCCCCAGATGGGAGAGTCCATCGCCGAGGGCACCGTCACGAAGTGGATGAAGAACGTCGGCGACAAGGTGCAGCGCGACGAGCCGCTCTTCGAGATCTCCACCGACAAGGTGGATGCCGAGATCCCGGCCCCGGCCTCGGGGACTCTGAAGGAGATCCGGGTCCAGCCCGGCACGACGGTCCCGATCAACACGGTCGTGGGCGTGATCGCGAGCGAGGGCGAGGCGGTGACGGCGGCCCCCGCGCCCCCGGCCGGGCCCCCGCAACCCTCCGCGGTCTCTCCCGGCCGATCCTCGCCCGCTTCCGCGCCTTCCGCGGTCCCCTCCGCGTCCGTCTCTGCGCCGGCCCCGTTCCCGGCCGAGCCCCGGCCGGCGCCCACGGCGGCCCCGGCTCCCGCGCCGCCGCCGCCACGGCCGCCGGTTTCCTCTGCGCCCCCGGCTGCCCCGCCCGCACCAGTCTCTGCGCCCCCTGCGCCGCCTGCGCCGCCCTCCTCTGCGGCCCCTGCTCGCCCGCCGTCGCCGGTCTCGACGCCCTCCGCGGAAGCTCCGTCCCGGTCGGACATGACGCTCGACGAGCTGCGCCAGACGCGCTCGTCGCCGGTCGTCCGCAAGATCGCCGCCGAGCACAACGTGGACATCCGCGACATTCCGGGCACCGGCATCGCCGGCCGTGTCACCAAGCAGGACATCCTGGGCCACATCGAGGGGAAGCCCGCCGAGACGGCCGCTCCGGGGCCGAGACCGGCCCCCCCGCCCCCATCAGCGATCCCGCAGAGACCGCCGAGCGTACCGCCCGTCTCCGCGCCCGCGGCCGGCGCTGCGCCGGCCGTCCCCGCGCCCCCTCCGGCCCCATCCATGCCCGTCCCCGGGGGTTCACGTGTCGAAGTGTTCCCGATGAGCCCGATCCGCAAGAAGACCGCCGAGCACATGGTGCTCTCCAAGCGCACCTCGGCCCACGTCACCACCGTCTTCGAGATCGACATGAGCCGCGTCGAGCAGTTGCGCGAGAAGTACCGGCCGGCCTACGAAGAGCGCAGCGGGGTGAAGCTGACCTACATGCCCTTCATCCTGAAGGCGACCGTGGACGCGCTGAAGGCCTTCCCCGTCCTGAACTCCAGCGTCGAGGGCGACGCGATCGTGTACCGCCGCGACGTCAACATCGGCATGGCGGTGGCTCTGGACTGGGGCCTGATCGTGCCCGTGATCCGGAACGCCGACGAGAAGAACGTGCTCGGCCTGGCCCGCGCCGTCGGCGATCTCGCCGAGCGGGCCCGCACCAAGCGGCTGAAGGTCGAGGAGGTGCAGGGCGGCACCTTCACCATCACCAACCCCGGCGTCTTCGGGAGCCTCTTCGGCACGCCGATCATCAACCAGCCGCAGGTGGCGATCCTGGGCGTGGGGACGATCGAGAAGCGTACGGTGGTGCGCGGCGACGCCATCGCCATCCGGACCATGGCCTACTTCGCGCTGAGCTTCGACCACCGGATCGTCGACGGCTCGGACGCCGACCGGTTCATGGCGCACGTCAAGAAGGGGCTGCAGGAGTTCGACGAGTCCGCGCTGTGAGGCGCGTGCCTCTGCGGCCTCGGCGCTGATTCCGTGAAGCCGCGAGAGCCTGAGCAGTTCCGGCCCTTGGTGGTCCGACGGCTGGGGCGCATCTCCTACGCCCAGGGCCTGGAAGTGCAAGCCCAGCTGGTGGCCGACCGCCAGGCGGAGCGCGTCGTGGACGTGCTGCTCCTGCTGGAGCACGAGCCCGTGTTCACCCTCGGCCGCAACGCGCAGGCCCGGAATCTCCGGTTGTCGGAGGCCGAGGTGCGTGCACGGGGCTTCGACGTGTTCGAGACCGGCCGCGGCGGCGACGTGACCTACCACGGCCCCGGCCAGGTCGTCGGCTATCCGATCATCAGCCTGGCCCCGGACCGCCAGGACGTCCACCGCTACGTGCGCGACCTGGAGGAGGTGATGATCCGGGCCTGCCGCGACTTCGGCGTCGAGGCCCAGCGCGTGGCCGGCCTCACCGGATGCTGGGTGGGACGGGAGAAGATCGGCGCCATCGGCGTCCGCATCTCGCGCTGGGTCACCTCCCACGGCTTCGCCTTCAACGTCGCCAACGACCTCGCCCCCTACTCGCTCATCGTGCCGTGCGGGATTGCGGACCGCGGAGTGACGAGCCTCCAGCAGCGCCTCGGCCGGCCGGTGGCGGTGGCCGAGGCCGAAGAGGCTCTCGCCCACCGCTTCGCGGAGGTCTTCGAGCGAGCGAGGATCGAGATCGACTCAGACGACGGCGGGATGGCCCCGGAGGAGGATGGACTCCGGTAGCCGTTCGAGCAGGTCGGCCGCCGAATCGTAGATCTCCCGCGCGCCCCGGAGCGACGCGTCGTCCCAGCCGCCGCAGCGGAATGCGATGGCGACGATGCCGGCCCGGCCGGCCGCCTCCACGTCGTACGGCGTGTCGCCGATCATCGCCACCTCGCTCGCGGGCAGGCCCAGGCGCCCCAGCGCGGCGTGGACGACGTCCGGGTCCGGCTTGGAGCTCGGCGCGTCGTCCGACGAGGTCTTGTGCTCGATGAGGGCGGCCGCTCCTGCCCGCTCGAGCAGCGGCTCCAGCTCCTTCCCATCCGCGGAGCTGGCCACGGCGAGCTTCAAGCCCGCCGCCCGGAGCGCCACCACCAGCCCGCGCGCCCCGGCAAAGGCCCGCACGCGGGGAAGATGGCGCTCGCGGAAGATCTCGCCCCGGCGGCGGCCCAGGTCCTCCACCCGGGGATCGTCCGCGCTCCAGCCAGTGAGGCGAGGCACGAGCTTGTCGCCGCCCATGCCGATGAGGGGACGGATCCCCTCGAAGGGCACCGGGAGACCGGCCTCGCGGAAGGCCTCCTCCCACGCCCGCGCGTGCGCGTCGTTGCTGTCCACGAGGGTGCCGCCCACGTCGAGGATCGCGCCGCGGACCATCGGTGCCCCGCTTCCTGGCTCCAGCGTAGCAGCCCGGCGCGGGCCGCCGGCTCCCCGGATGCGATTCAGCCCTCCCGGTGGCGGGCCTCCGCGAACAGGCGCGCGTTGCGCAGGGCCACGACCAGGAACTGGGCCAGCGTCTCGCCGACCGCGACGTCGTCGAGGTCGAAGGCGGCTTCGCGCTCGCTCTGGAAGTCGATCGCCCCCGTCGCCTCCCCCTCCTCGAGAAGGGGGATCACCATCTCCGACCGGGTCCCCGGCACGTCGGCCACGTAATCGGCATCGGCCGTCACATCGGGCACGACCTGGGGGGCGCGCTTGCGGAGCGCGCGGCCGATCACGCCGCCCGCCGGGCCCTGGGTGCGGCCGGCGCTGCGCCGGCCGACCCCCGGCCGGCCCGCCCACCGGCCGACCAGCATGCCCTCCTCGTCGAGGACGACGACCGCCACGAAGGTATGGTTCATGCGGCCCTGGACGGCGTCGGCCGCCTCCTGCATGAGCCGCTCCGCCTCGAGGACGGAGGAGATGCGGTGCACGACGGTGCTGAGCATCCCGATCTGCTCGGCCCAGTGCTGGCTGCGGCTCTCCGACCGGCGCAGCGCCTCGTTGGCGCGGGCCAGCTCGATCACCCTTTCCGCGGCCGCCGCCGCCTGGTCCTGGGCTTCGCCGAGCCGCCGCGCCGCCTCCTGCTCCTGGGCCCAGAGCAGCGCCTCCAGCCGCCGGTCGCCCAACTCGTCGAGGGCGAGCAGGCACTCGGCGAGCGACTCGCGGTCCGGACAGGCGCCCAGGAGCACGGGCAGGCAGCAGCGGTCGAGCACGCGCACGGCCACCGCGCGCAGGCCGAGGCTGATGCCGGCCTGGGCCGCCGCTCGCGCCTCGGCGGCCTCCTCCCGCAACAGCTCCTCGACGCGGCCCTGATCGAGGTGGTCCAGCAGGCCGTCCAGGCCGCGGGCGCAGAAGCCGCGGATGTCGCCCGGAGGGTCGGGCACCAGCGCGGCGATGGCCCGCACCCACGACTCCACCAGCGCGTCCCGGTGCGGCCGGAGGTGGGCGGCCGTCTTCTCGAGGGCGGCCGCGAGCGGTGTCATCCCCGATCGC
>QHVM01000056.1:24476-64563 GCA_003223555.1 Acidobacteriota bacterium
CGCTCCATCGAAGCCGCGAAGGCCGGAGGCGAGGGAAAACGGTCGACCGACGCGGGCAGGTACGCGTAGGCGCCGGCGTCCCCGCTGACGAGCGCGCCGATCCGGGGCAGCACGCCCCGGAAGTAGCGCCGGTACAGGCCGCCCAGCCATCCCCGGGGCGAGGAGAACTCGAGCACCACGAGGCGGCCGCCCGGGCGCAGGACGCGGCGGATCTCGGCCAGCGCCGCGGCGGGATCGCCGACGTTGCGGATGCCGAAGGCGACCGCGGCCGCGTCGAAGCAGGAGGAGGCGAAGGGAAGCGCCTCGGCATCCCCCGCCGCCAGCACGGCCCGCTCCGCCAGCCGCCGCCGGACGAGCTTCACCGACCCCCGCCGGAGCATCGCTTCCGACAGATCCACGCCCACGCCGCGGCGGTCCCCGCCGCGCCGCAGCGCCTCGGCGAGCAGGTCGGCGGTGCCGGTGCAGACGTCGAGGATGCGCGCGGGGCCCTCGAGCCCGAGCATGTCCACGCAGGCGCGCCGCCAGCGGACGTCCGTCCCCGCGGAGAGCAGCCGGTTCAGCAGGTCGTAGCGGGGAGCGATGCGGTCGAACATCGAGCGCACCGCGGCCTTTTCCGGCGAGCCGGGAGTCGGTGGGGCGGCCTGCGGCGGCGCGGGCAGGCGCGAGGCGGGCAGCATCGGGCTCCGAGGCGCCGATTATAGCGTCAGGCCATCAGGCGCGCGGCGAGGGTGATCGCGAAGTACCCGACGCTGATCCAGCCGTTCACGGTGAAGAAGGCGGCGTCGACGCGCGAGAGGTCGTCGGCCCGGACCAGCGAGTGCTCGTAGACGAGCAGGCCGGCCACCGCCGCCAGCCCGGCGAGGTACACCGGATGCAGCGGCGCGAGCACGTAGACGGCGGCCAGCATCGCCACCGCGATGACGTGGAAGACGCGGGCCAGGAGGAGGGCGCGGGGAATGCCGATGCGGGCGGGCAGCGAGTGCAGCCCGGCCCCGCGGTCGAAGGCCTCGTCCTGGCAGGCGTAGATCGTGTCGAACCCGGCCACCCAGAAGAGGACGGCCAGCCCGAGCGCTTCCGCGGCGAGGTCGAAGTCGCCCCGGATGGCCAGCCACGCCCCCACCGGGGCCATGGCCAGGGCGAAGCCCAGCACCACGTGCGACAGCGCGGTGAAGCGCTTGGTGTACGAGTAGCAGAAGATGATGAGCAGCGCCGCCGGAGAGAAGGCCAGGCAAAGGGGGTTCAGCATGGCCGACGCGACCACGAGGGTCGCCGCCGAGGCGGCGACGAGCACCCAGACCTCGAGGCGCGAGATCGCGCCGCGGGGCAGCTCGCGACCGGCGGTGCGCGGGTTGCGCGCGTCGAGGCGCTCGTCGACCAGCCGGTTGAAGCCCATCGCCGCGCTCCGCGCCCCCACCATGGCGACCAGTATCCAGGCCACCTGCCGCCACGAGACGCCGTCCCCGGCGGCCAGCGCGGCGGAGGCGAGGGCGAACGGCAGGGCGAACACGGAGTGGGAGAACTTGATCATCCGCCCGTAGAGGGCGATCCGGCCCAGCAGGGCGCTCACGTCTCGACCGGCCGCGCTCGCGCCGCGCCCGACACGAGGAACGTCAGGGGATCGTCGGGGACCCGGGGGGCGGGAGAGAAAGCGAGGGCCGCGCGCTGGCCCGGAGCGAGCGTGCCCAGGTCGGGGAGACCGAGGGCGCGAGCTCCGGTAGCCGTCGCCATGTGGACGATGGCCGAGGGCTCGAGGGCGGGGAACTCCCGGTGAAGGGCCGCCGCATCGGCGAGCAGGTCGAGGCTGTCGACGCTGGCCAGGCTGTCGGTGCCCAGGCAGACGGCGATCCCGGAGGCGAGCAGGTCGGGCACGGGCGGGATCCCGACCCCCAGGTTGCGGTTGCTGCGCGGGCAGACGGCCACGAACACCCCGCGCCGGCCGAGCAGCTCGCGGTCGCGCGCGTCGACCCGGATGCAGTGGGCGGCGACGAGGCCGGGATGGAGCACGCCCAGGCCGTCGAGATAGCGCGCCGGCGTCTGCCGGGGCGGAGCGAAGCGCACGTGGCCGAGGCCGCGCCGAGCCAGGAACGCGCTCCAATCCGGATCGCCGCCGTCGAGGAAGCGCGACTCCGCCTCCGATTCCGCGAGGTGGATGGCGGCCGGCCCTCCCTCCGCGGCCAGGGCGCGCAGCAGCGGCGGCGAGACCGAGTGCGGCGCGTGCGCGGCGAGCCGGACCCGCACCCCGCGGCCGGCGCTCGCGGCCAGGCGGCGGCGCGCCTGGTCGAGCACGCTCTCGGCCCGCGCCGGGTCCCACGCCAGCAGCTCGTGGAAGACGACCGCCTCCAGCCCGGACGTCTCCAGCAGGTCGAGGTGGTCGAGCGCGTTGGACACGTCGCCGACCGCGATGGTTCCCGTCGCCTTCACCTCGTCCAGGGCCGCCCGGACAGCCGCCCGGCCGCGCGCCGGATCGGCATGCGCCCGGCGTTCCACGAGCGCCTCCACCCAGGCCACGAAGCCGCGACCACCCTCCGGGCGGACGTCGGCCAGGTGAGACAGCTCGAGGTGGCAGTGGGCGTTGACGAGTCCGGGGAGCAGCACCCCCGGCCCGAGGTCACGCACCGGCCCCCGGGGCCGGCCCGGGTCGGTCCCCGCGCCCATCCACGCGATGCGACCGTCCTCGACGCCGACCAGGCCGTCCCGCATCGGGGGGCCGTCCACCGGCACGACCCAGGACGCGGCCAGCAGCTGCACAGCAGCCGTTCTAACCCGGTCCGGCCGGCCGGCGCAACGTTGCGGCGGGCTCCGCTATAATCCGGGACAGGTTGGGGAGTCATCGAATGAACCTGAAGATGTCCGCTCCCGGCTGCCTGGTCGCCGCCGCCGCGCTGGCCGTGGCCGCGCCCGCCCGGGCCCAGGACTGGAAGGGCCTGGGCCGGCTGGAGGGCCGGGTCCTCGACCCGGACGGCAAGCCGCTGTCCGACGTGTCGGTCAAGATGAACCTGCCGCCGCGCGGCGGCACGACGCTCAAGACCGACAAGAAGGGGCGCTGGGCCATCGCGGGCCTCGCATCCGGCAAGTGGGAGTTCGACTTCGAAGCTCCGGGCTACGCGGTCAAGAAGGTCACCGTCACCCTGGCCACCGAAGAGACCCGGCTCCCGCCCGTCGAGGTCAAGCTGGAGAAGGCCGCCCCGGCCGGCCCGCCCTCCGAGGTCCGGGCCGCGCTCGAGAAGGGCGACGAGGCCTTCAAGGCGGGCCGCTTCGCCGAAGCCCGCGCGGAGTACGAGAAGCTGCTCGCCCTCCGGCCGGAGCTGGCCGATACGCTCCACCGGCAGATCGCCTACACCTACAGCCGGGAAGGCAACTACGCGAAGGCCGTCGAGTACCTGGAGAAGGCGCTCCAGACCGACCCCGCGGACAACAGCCTGAAGCTCATCGCGGCCCAGGAGGCGTTACGGGGCGGGATGCTCGACAAGGGCCTGGAGATGCTGAAGGGTGTCGACGACTCGACGATCAAGGACCCGGACGTCTTCTACAACGTGGCGGTGCTGCTTCGCAACGCGCAGCGTCCCGAGGAAGCCGTCGTCTACCTGACCAAGGCGGTCACGGTCGACCCGTCCTACGTGGACGGGTACTTCCAGCGCGGCCTCACCTACCTCGGCCAGCAGAAGACCGCGGAGGCCAAGGCCGACTTCAAGAAGGTCGTCGAGCTGGCTCCCACCGGCCCCCAGGCCGACACGGCCAGGAAGGCCCTCGAGCAGATCAAGTAGCGGGCTCGCCGTCCAGACCGGCCTCAGCTCGCCAGCGACGTGGCGGGAGCCTTCTCGGCGGGCATCGGCGGGACGTCGTGCGTCCAGCAGTAGGGGTCGCCCACGATCTCGTAGTGCATGGTGCGGCGCTTGGGGACGAAGCCCGCGTCCTGGATGGCGCGCGCGATCTCGGCCTCGGTGAGGCGGAAGTGCGCGCCGGCGGCGGAGACGACGTTCTCCTCGATCATCAGGCTGCCGAAGTCGTTGGCCCCGAAGCGCAGCGACACCTGGCCGATCTTCCCTCCCTGGGTGACCCACGACGCCTGGACGCTCGGGAAGTTGTCGAGCATCACCCGGGCCACGGCCAGCGTGCGCAGGTACTGGAAGGAGGTCAGCTCGTCGCCCGCCATCGCGGTGTGGGCGGGCTGGAAAGTCCAGGCGATGAAGGCGGTGAAGCCGCCCGTGCGGTCCTGCAGCTCGCGCAGGTGCAGCAGGTGGTCGATCCTCTCTTCCAGCGTCTCCACGTGGCCGAACATCATCGTCGCGGTCGTCCGCAGGCCCAGCCGGTGAGCGGTCTCCATCACGTCCAGCCAGTCGCCGGTGCTGCCCTTGGCGATGCCGATGATCTGCCGCACGCGATCGGACAGCACCTCCGCCCCGCCGCCGGGGATCGAGTCGAGCCCGGCCGCCACCAGCCGGCGCAGGGTCTCCTCGGTCGTGAGGCCCGAGACGCGGTCGATGTGCTTGATCTCGGCCGGCGAGAGCCCGTGGATCCAGATCGGGTAGCTGGCCTTGATCCAGCGGAACAGCTCCTCGTAGAACTCGATGCCCAGGTCGGGGTGGAGCCCGCCCTGCAGGAGGATCTGGTTGCCGCCGAGGGCCAGCGTCTCCTCGATCTTCTGGGCCAGCTGCTCCTTGCTGAGCAGGTAGCCCTCCCGGGACGGGAGGTCGCGGTAGAAGGCGCAGAAGGCGCACTGCGCGACGCACACGTTCGTGTAGTTGATGTTGCGGTCGATGATGTAGGTGACGACGCCCTCCGGGTGGAGCCGCTGCCGGACCGCGTCGGCGAGCATGCCCAGCTCGAGGAAGTCGCCGTCGCGCAGGAGCGCCACGCCTTCCTGGCGGCTCAGCCGCTCCCCGGCCAGGACCTTCTTCGCGACCGCTTCAGCGACGGGCATGGAACCTCAGCTCGGGGACCCGCGGGATGAGCCCGAGGCCGTGGGCGCGGCGGTAGAACTCCCGCAGCCCCCGCAGCTCCGGCTCGCCCAGCTCGTAGACGATGTTCCGGCGCAGGTACGCTTCGCTCTCCGGCCCCCGTCCGGCGCCGAGCCCATTGTACTGCGCGGCGATCTGCGAGAACGCGGCCTGGCCGGCCCGCAGCGCCTGCTGGAGCCGCGCCACGCCCGCTTCGTCCACCGCGCCCGGCCGGCCGGCCCAGAACGCGAACACGAAGGGCAGGCCCGTCCGCGAGGCCCACTCCTCGCCGAGGTCGAGCCGCTCGGCGTCGCCGCGGAAGTAGAGGGCGGGATCGCCGATGACCAGGGCCGCGTCGGCGGCGGCCAGCATGTCCTCCACCGGGGGGCCCATCGTCGCGTAATCGGGATCGCGGCCCAGCCGCTCGCGGAGCAGGATCTTCGCCAGGGCCACGCTGGTGCGCGAGGACGCATCGAGGACGACGCGGCGCGCCTGCGCGAGCGGACGGCGGTGGAAGAGGTTCACGGAGCGCACGGGGCCGCGGCTGGCGATCGCGATGCCGGGGACGATCGCGTAGTCCCCCGCCGCGTACTCCACCGACGGGATCATGCCGAGGTCGATCTCGCCCGCGTGGAGCCGCTCGGCGATGCGGGACGGCACGTCGCGGACAAGCGTGAACCGCGGATCGCCCTCCAGCCCGTGCACGAGCGGCACCGCGTTGAGGTACGACACGACGCCCAGACGCAACGGCCGTTCGTTCACCATTCGCGCACCACGTTGAAGATCGTGTCGCGCTCGACCGGCCGCCGGCCGGCCTCGCGGATGAGCCGCACCAGCTCGGGGACGGTCAGCGCCTGCGGCGTCTTCGCCCCCGCGTCGTGGGCGATCTTCTCCTCGGTCACGGTGCCGTCGATGTCGTCCGCTCCGAAGGACAGCCCCACCTGGGCCAGGCGGGGGCCGATCATGATCCAGTACGACTTGATGTGCGGGAAGTTGTCCAGCATCAGCCGCCCGACCGCGATCGCCTTCAGGTCCTCGAAGGCGGTCGTCTCGGGGCAGTCCATGGCCGGGGCTTCCCAGGGCTGGAAGGCGAGCGGGATGTAGGTCACGAAGCCGGCCGTCTCGTCCTGCAGCTCGCGCAGGCGGACGAGGTGGTCGACGCGGTCCTCCACCGACTCGATGTGGCCGTACAGCATCGTGGCGTTGGTGGGGATGCCGAGCCGATGGGCCTGCCGCATCACGTCCAGCCACTGGTCCGCGTCGGCCTTGCCCCGCACGATCTTGTCGCGGGTCTCCGCGGCGAAGATCTCCGCCCCCCCTCCGGGCATGGAGTCGAGGCCCGCCTCCTTCAGCTCGGCGAGCACCTTCTCCACGCTCATGCGATAGAGCCGGTGGAAGAAGAAGACCTCCACCGCGGTGAACGCCTTGACGTGGATCTCGGGCCGGACCCGCTTGATCCCCCGCATCATGTCGGTGAAGTAGCTCCAGGGCAGGTCGGGGTGCAGGCCGCCGACGATGTGCACCTCGCGCACCGCCTCGGGCAGGCCGCCCACCGTGCGGAGGATCTCGTCCAGTCCCATCGTGTAGGCCCGCGGCTCCCCTTTCCTGGCCGCGAAGGCGCAGAAGTCGCAGGTCGCCGCGCAGACGTTGGTGTGGTTGAGGTGGGTGTTCCGCACGAAGTACGCGACGTCGCCGTGGCGGCGCTCCCGGACGAGGTTGGCCAGGTGCCCGATGGCGAGCAGGTCGTGGCTGCGGTAGAGCGCGACGCCGTCGGCGAAGGACAGGCGCTCGCCGGCCATCACCTTTGCGCGGATGGGATCGAGCGCGTTGTCGCGGGCTCTGGTCTCGACGAGGGCGGTCGCCACCGAAAGCCTAGGTTAGCACCCGCCCGAGGCGGCCGGCAAACCTCTCGTCAGTCCCTGCGCGCGAGGTAGGCCTGACTCGATGCCAGCTCGGGACGCCCGCCGTCGGCGTGAGCGGCCAGGGACTGCAGCTCGGCGTAACGCTCGCGGGCGCGGTCGCGCTCGCCGGCCAGCTCGGCCGCCCGGGCGGCGCCGTAGACGCTGCGGAACCGTCCCGGGGCGACGGCGAGGCAGGCTTCGTACGCTTCCCGGGCCTCCCCCGGCCGCCCCAGCTCGAGCCGCAGGTCGCCCAGCATCTCGCGAGCGGGCAGCACCGCCCCCGGCGTGACCGGGCTCTTGTCGGTCGCGTCCTCCATCTCGGCCGCCGAGCGCATCAGCCGCTCGGCCTCTTCCGGCCGCCCTTCGGCATGGGCGATCCAGGCCGCGGCCGAGAGGCGCTGGATCTCCACCTGCTGCGCCCAGTAGGCGTCCTTGCCCTGGACGAGCGCGTCGTGGATCGCCTGGAGATGGGCGAGCGCCGCCCGTGCGGTGGCGACGTCCCCGCCCCGGGCCCCGCCGATCGCGCGGGCGAAGTGCGTGATCGCCTCCGCGTACGGGAAGCTGGCCCACGGGAACGAGGCCGGGCGCACCCCGAGCGCGGCGGCCTCCCCCCACTGCCGGCGCTCGAGCGCGTCACGCGCGGGGACGGCGGCGAGGGCGTAGGCCGCGGCGAACTGCTCCACGTCGAGCTTGTCCACCGCCGCCACCCGCTGCGCGACGGCGTGCGCCTTCGCGTCCTGGCCTTCCTGGAGGTACGCGTACGCGAGGTAGTCGAGGGCGTGTAGCTCGTCGAAGGACGTGGCGCCGGGGTGGGTCCGGGCCATGTGCTCGCGGGCGCAAGCGGCGGAGGCGAGGTTCGACTGGATGGACTCGTCCCACAGGCCGAGCCGCGTGAAGATGTGCGACGGCATGTGGAGAGCATGGGGGGCCGAAGGCGCGATCTTCGAGTAGGCGCGAGCCGCCGGCAGGGCCAGGCTGGCCAGCGGCGGGTAGTCGAAGCTGTGGATGAGATAGTGGGCGACGCCGGGATGGTCGGGCGCTTGAGGGAGGACGCGGTTCAGGATCACCGCCGCCTGCTTCTGCCGGGCAAAGGTCTTGTCGGAGGGCGGACTGTTGCCGAGGAGAGCGAGGGCGTAGAAGACCTGCGCCTCCTGGTCCGCGGGATGGCGCCGCGCCACCTGCTCCATCGCCTTTTCGAAGGCCAGCGAGCGGGCGGCGTGGTCCAGCCGCTCGGAGTCCTGGTAGTACGCCGCCACCGCCGCGACGTAGTCCTGCTCCCGCTCGGTGCGCGCGCGCGCCGCCCCCGCCTTCTCCACTGCCTCGCGGCCCCGGGCGAGCTCGGCCGGCCCCGGCGCGGCCGCCGGGTTGCCGGCGGCCCACACCGGATGGAAGAGGCTCATGGCGACGCCCCACCACGCCATCGCGCACGACGGGTCGGCGGCCGCCGCCTCCCGGAAGGTCCGCTCGGCCTCCTCGTAACCGAAGGAGTGCAGCAACGCGACACCGCGCGTGAACGTCCGCTGCGCCCCGGGTGAGCAGGACACCTGGAAGTCCACCTTCCCCAGCTTCTCTCCCGCGGGATGTCGATGGCCTTCATCGGCCGGCACGACGGCGGCGACTCCGAGAGCAGAGAGCAGGACGATCGATCCACGGACGAGGCTCATGCCGGTCTCCTTCGCGACGCTCCGGTCGGCTTCGGGGCTGAAGATTCTACACCCCGGTTGCGGCGCAGCGGATCCGCGCCGAGAATGCAGCCCTTGCCAGCAGGGATGCCGTGACCGAGCCACGCTTCCCGGACCTGCGAGCCTTTCTCGACCAGCTCCGGCGCGAGGGCGACCTGGCCACGATCTCGGTCCCCGTCGACCCCCGGCTGGAGGCGGCCGAGATCCACCGGCGCGTCATCGCCGCCGGCGGTCCGGCGCTGCTCTTCGCGAACCCGGTGGGCGCGGAGACGCCGCTCGTCACCAACCTCTTCGGCACCCGTCGCCGGGCCGAGATGGCCTTCGGCACGCGCCCGCTGCGCCTGGTGCGGCGCATCGCGGAGCTGGCCGAAAGCCTCCTGCCGCCGACCCCGGGCAAGCTCTGGCGGGCGCGCGACCTCGGCCGCGAGCTGCTGCGCGTGGGCACCCGGCGCCGGCGCTCGGGCCCGGTGACCGAGCAGGTCAGCTCGGACGTGCGGCTCGACCGCCTGCCCGTGCTCACCTGCTGGCCGGAGGACGGCGGCCCGTTCATCACCCTGGCCCTCGTCTACACGGAGCATCCGGAGGGCCGCGGCTCCAACCTCGGCGTCTATCGCCTCCAGGTCTACGACGAGCGGCGCACGGGCATGCATTGGCAGATCGGCAAGGGCGGCGGGTTCCATTACGCGCTGGCCGAGGCGCGGCGCGAGAGCCTGGCCGTGACCGCGTTCCTCGGCGGCCCGCCCGCCCTGGCGCTGGCCGCGGTGGCGCCGCTGCCCGAGAACGTGCCCGAGCTGATGCTGGCCAGCCTCATCGCCGGGCAGAAGCTCGACGTCGTGCGCGGACCGGGTCCCCATCCGCTGGTGGCGGAGTGCGAGATCGCTCTCGTGGGCGCGGTCCCTCCGGGCGTGCGCAGGGCGGAGGGTCCCTTCGGCGACCACTACGGCTACTACTCGCTCCGCCATGACTTCCCGGTCTTCGAGGTCCGGCACCTCGCGCGCCGCCGCGACGCGATCTACCCGGCCACCGTCGTCGGCAAGCCGCGGCAGGAGGACTTCTACATCGGCGACCTGCTGCAGGAGCTGCTCTCCCCCTTGTTCCCGCTCGCCATGCCCGGCATCGAGTCGGTGTGGGCCTACGGCGAGACCGGCTACCACTCGCTGGCGGCGGCGGTCGTGCGCCAGCGCTACGCGCGGGAGGCCCTGCGCGGGGCGTTCCGCATCCTCGGCGAAGGGCAGCTCTCGCTCACCAAGTTCCTCCTCCTGGCCGACCGGCCGGTGGACCTCCGCGACTTCCCGGCCACGCTCCAGCACGTGCTGGAGCGGACCGATCCCCGCACCGACCTCTACGTCTTCGCCAACACCTCGATGGACACGCTCGACTACACCGGCCCCCGCGTGAACGAGGGCTCGAAGGGAGTGTGGATGGGGCTCGGCGACCCGGTGCGGGAGCTGCCGCGGGAGTTCCGTCCCCGCCCCGGGCTTCCCGAAGGCGCGGGCGACGCGATCGTCTTCTGCCCCGGGTGCCTGGTGGTGGGCGGCCCGGCCTTCCCGAGCGAGCCGGGCGCGGCGGCCCGCTTCGCGCGCCACCCCGCCTTCGCGGGCTGGCCGCTCCTCGTGCTCACCGACGAGCCCCGGCGCGCCGCGCGCAGCGTGATCAACTTCCTCTGGACGACCTTCACCCGCTTCGAGCCCGCGGCCGACCTCCACGCCGCGGCCGAGCACACCGTGCGGCATCACGTGGCCTATATGCCGCCCATCCTGATCGACGCTCGCCTCAAGCCGGGCTTCCCGAAGGAGCTGGGCTGCGATCCCGACACGGCCGCGCGGGTCGGCCGCCGCTGGAAGGAATACTTTGATCGGCCCGTCGAGATGGGCGACGCGGAGTCAGCCGGCTTGGACAAAGCCTGAGGAAGAACACCCGACCCATTCATTTTTGTCAGATTCTCGGCAGGATCGACTATCCAAGCTCAAGGAGCACTTGACGTCTGAGCCGCCACCCGTATACTACGCGGCAATTTATTCGGGGGCCGTATCCCGAGGGGGTTGTGGCCGTGAGACGACTGCGCCTGCTCGCCGCCCTCGCCCTGCTCCTGCTGCCGATCCGTCTCCCCCTCAAGATGGAGTACCAGGCCGCGTCGATCCTCCCGCTGCCCATCCTTCCGCCGCTGCCGCCCGCGCGCACCGTGGAGCGTTCCCTGCGGGTCGTCAGCGGCACGATCGCGCGCAACACCACCCTGGAAAGGGCCCTCGGCGCGAGCCTCGATGCGACCAACATCCACTACCTCGTCCTGACCGCGCGGCCGCTCTACGACCTGGCCCGGCTCTCGGTCGGCCATCCCTTCGACGTCAGCCTCGATACGGACGGCCTGCTCGCCGCCTTCTCGTACGGCATCGACGAGCTGCGGACGCTGCGGGTCAAGCGCAACGGCGACGGCCTCGAAGCGCAGGTCGAGACGCGCCGCTACGACACGCGGGCCGAGGCGATCGCCGGCCGGATCAGCTCCAGCCTGTTCGGCGCGGTCGAGGAGGCCGGTGAGAGCGACCAGCTCGCCCTCGACCTGGCCGCGATCTTCGAGTGGGACGTCGACTTCAACACCGAGCTGCAGCCCGGCGACTCGTTCCGGGTGGCGGTGGAGAAGATGTACCTGGAGGGCCGCTTCGCGCGTTACGGCCGCATCCTCTCCGCCCAGCTCGTGCGGGGCAGCCGCACGCTGCGCGCGGTGCGCTTCGACGGCCCGCGCGGTCCCGAGTACTACACCCCCGGCGGTGTGCCCCTGCGCAAGACCTTCCTCCGCTCGCCGCTCAAGTTCTCGCGCATCAGCTCGCGGTTCACCCACGCCCGGCTGCATCCCATCCTCAACGTCGTCCGCCCCCACCTCGGCGTGGACTTCGCCGCTCCCATCGGCACGCCGGTGCGGGCGGCCGCGGACGGCGTGGTGCTCGCCGCCGGGTGGTCGGGCGGCTATGGGCGGGTCGTCCGGCTGCGGCACATCCGGGGCCTGGAGACGCTCTACGGCCACCTCTCCCGCATCGACGTCCGGCGCGGCCAGCGGGTGGTCCAGGGGGATCGCATCGGCGCGGTCGGCATGACGGGGCTGGCCACCGGTCCCCACCTCGACTACCGGACGATCCGCAACGGCACGTTCGTGAACCCGCTCACGATCCAGCCCCCGCCCCCCCAGCCGGTGCCCGCCTCGGCCCGGACGGCCTTCGAGGCCGAGCGCGACCATGAGCTGGCCCTGCTCGAGCCCGCCGGCGCGATCGTGGCCGACGATACACCGGGCCCCCGCCGCTAGCTTCGAGACTGGACGGCCCCGGGGCCCCGCCGTACACTGGGGCATGCGGGCTTTCGTGCTCCCGGCCCTCCTCGCCGCCACCGTCTTCGCGGGTGAGGTCGACGTGCGGAACACCGCCGCGGGGCGCATCAGCTTGCGCGTCAGCTCCGCGCCCCTGTCGGACGTGCTCGACCGCATCGCCCGCCAGACCGGGATGAAGGTGATCTACGACGGCCCGCCGCCCCGCGCGCTGGTGCGAGAACGGCAGTTCGACGACGCCACGCCGGCCGACGCGGTCACGAACGTCCTCGAGGGACTGGGCGTGAGCTATGCCCTGCGTCTCGACGCCACCGGGTCCCGGGTCGACACGCTTCTCGTCCTCGGCGCCACGGGCGCTCCGGCCCCGCCCGCCGTTCCCGCGGCGCCGCGCGCGCTCGTCCCGCGCCTGCCCGGCATGAGGAACCCTCCGCCCGCCGACGACGGCGACGACGAAGCTTCCCCGGAACGGCTGCCGGAGGAGCAGCGGCCGCGGGAGAACAAGGAAGAGCCGGCGCGACCAGCGCCGCTCGGCATGCCCGCCTTCCCGCCGCCGGTCGGCCCGATCAACCCGCTCACGATGCCGACGCCGGTCCCCGCCCCGTCTCCGACGCCGCCGCCGCAGTAGTCCGTTCGCGCCCGAGCGAGCGGACGCTCAGGGACGCGGCAGGGCGGAGGGCGACGGGCTCACGCCGATTCCGCCTGGTAGCGGCCGCACGCCCTGGTCGCGGCCGAGCAGCCGCGGCTGGCCGGCGAGGAAGAGCCACTGGTCATAGCGTGTGCGGCCGTTGAAGAGCCGCAGGCTCTTGTCCTTCTTGGTGCTGGCCACCCCCAGGATCGCACCCTGCGTCTGTCCGGGCGCTCCCGGCCCCGCCGCGAGCCCGCCCGCGCCCGGCACGCTCCCCGCCGCGCCGGCGGAGACCGAGGACCCCGGCCCGGCCGACGCTCCGGCGCCGGGAGCCCCGGCCGGGCCGGCGGCCAGCACCGCTTCCCCCGGATGGATGACGCGCCACTTGCCGTTCTCGCTCATCGGGTCGACGTACGCCTTCCGGAGGTAGTGGCCCTTGACGAGCGCCTCCATCGAGACCGGCAGCGCGTTGCCGTTCTTGCGCTGGTAGCGCTCGATGGCGCGGGCGATCTGGTCGCCGCGGAAGTACAGCTCCTCCTCCCGGTCGTTCTTCATGATGTAACGCCAGGTGGGCACGGCCGCCCCCATGAGGATGAGCATCACCGTGATGGCCGCGACGAGGACGACGAGGGAGAAGCCGGAGTCGTTTCGCGGTCTCACCGACCCGGCTTCACTGGGTCGCCTGGTACCGGCCCAGCACGTTCTGCACGTACCGGCGCGTCTCGGCGTAGGGAGGCACGCCGCCGTGGCGAGCGACCGCCCCCATGCCCGCGTTGTAGGCGGCCAGGGCCTTGCCCAGGTCCCCATCATAGCGGGCGACGAGCGAGCGCAGGTATCGCGAGCCGCCGTCGAGGTTGGCGGCGGGGTCGAACGGGTCGGCGACGCCCAGCTCGCGGGCGGTGGCGGGCATGAGCTGCATGAGGCCTTGCGCGCCCCTGGGCGAGACGGCCTGCGGCTGGAAGCCCGACTCCACCGCGACCACGGCCCGCACCAGAGCCGGGTCCAGCCCGTGCCGCCGGGCGGCCTCGGCGGCCAGCCGCTCCAGGTCGATCGGCGTCGACGCGGCGGCCGGCCGGATCTCTTCGATGATCTCGTCGGGCACGATCCCCCGCACCATTGCCGCCGGCAGGCCCACCTCGCCCCCCTCCTTCAAGACCAGCACGACGGTGTCGCCTTCCACGCGGCGGGCGCTGACCTTGAGTGTCGTCCCATTGACGAGGAGCGCGATGTCGGCCCGGACGGCGGCGGGCACCCCGAGCAGGAAGGCGGCGGCGAGGATCGGGGCCGTCTTCATCTCAGTTGATCGTGACCAGCGCGGTGGCGGTAATGCCGTTGGCGGTGGTGGCGCGGACGGTCACCGTCTTCGGAGCCAGGGCGGGGTCGTAGCTCGTGCGCAGCACGTCCTCGGCTCGCCCGTCGTTGTCGGTAAACACCGGCTGACCTCCGCTCAGGAACCGCTCGGTGGAGGGGTTGCCCTCTATTGTAAAGATCACGGGGACGTTCGCAACCGGGTTGCCGTTGGCGTCGAAAACCTCGGCGAGGACGGTCGTGCTGCGGCTGCCCGTGATCCGCGGCGGGTTGGCGCTCAGGAACAGGCGCGTGGGCCGGGCGCTGCCGATCGTCACCGTGACCGTGGCCGACGCCTCGGTCGCCGTCACCGCGGAGGCGCCCGTCGGCGACGTCACGGAGAACCCGACCACGCCCGGGCGCTCGGAGGTGGTGCTCGGGGAAGGCGTGGGCGTGGTGCTGCTGCCGCCGCCGGAGACCGCGGTCACCGTTGCCGTTCCCGACCGGCTGTCGGAGACGAGGTTGACCCGCACGACGCCGTCGTTGGTTTTGCCCTGCTCGTCGATCCGCCCCAGGTTCGTGAAGAACTGCACGACGGTCCCGTCGACGACCGGCTGGCCATCCGGCTCGATGAGGAGCCCGGAGATGATGGACACGTCGCCGTGGGCGGCGATGAACTCGGGGTTGGCGTGGAGCTCCATCGTCGAGCCCGGCGGCGCCACCCTGATCGCCTGGTTGCACGTGCCCAGGGCCACCGCGAGCAGGATCAGGGCCGCTTTCCTGAGGTTCATGAGGCACCTTCCGTCGATTCGAAGCTTCACGGCGACACCACCACGCGCACGGGCGCGCTGACCCCGACCTGCTGGCTGCCGGTGACGGTGGTCATCGTCAGCGATTCCATGGTCACGGCCCCGGCTCCCTGCCGCAGCGCGCGGAACGTGACGGTGGCGACCATGCCCGAGCCCGACGCCCCGGTTGCCCGCGTGAACTTGGCCCTCGCCCGTCCCGGCTCCAGGCCGCGCTCGACACCGACCGCCGCCCCGTCGAGGGTCAGCAGCGGGCCGGGTCCCACGTCGGCGGCCTCGAGCAGCGCCGGATCGTAGGCGACCACCATCTCCATCCCGACCACCTCCTGCGCGTTCAGCAGCACGACGGAGATGTTGGCCGTCTCTCCGACCCTCAGCGTGGCCTCGGCGGGGCTCATGGCCGCCGTCGGCCCCCGCTTCTCCCCGGCGGGCACGGACGGCGCGCCCGAAGGCTCCATCACGGTCCCCGGGGGCACGGACCGGGCGGGCGGCGCGGCGGCGGACGGCGGCGGGACGGCTTCCGTTGGCGGCGGAACGGCCGGCGTCGGGGTGGGGGCGGGCGTCGGGCCCGGGATCGGGACCGGGGGGAGCGGGGCCTCCTCGGGCTGGCCGAAGAGCGGCGGCCGGGCGCTCGGCACGCGCACCTGCTCGGCCGAGCCGACGTAGAGCGAGGCCAGGTCCTCCTCGACCAGCCGCGGCGCGCGGAGCAGGTGGGGGGTGAGGGAGATGATGATCTCGCTGTCGTCCCTGGTGTTGCCGGGGCTGTTGGAGGTGAGGATCTTGTTCAGGATGGGAATGCTCCGGACGCCGAGGATCCCCTTGAAGTTCTCTGTCTCGCGCGACTGGACGAGGCCGCCGAGGAGGTTCGTCTCCCCGTCGTGGACCCGCAGCACGCCCTCCAGCTTGCGGCTCAGGAAGGTCGGGACGTTGATGGGGTTCTGGCCCGTTCCGACGTTCTGGAGCCCTCCCACCTGGCTGAACTCGGTCGACAGCTCGAGCGTGATCTCCCCGCTGGCGTTCACCCGGGGCGTGATCTGGAGGTTCACGCCCACGTTGCGGTAGTTGAACGAGGTGGCGGGGGCGAACGTCGTCACGCCGGGCTGGGTGGCCGTGAACGTCGTCACCGGCACCGGCACCTCCTGGCCGATGTTGAGCTTGGTCGGCTTGCCCTCCGCGGCCCGCAGCCGGGGCGCGGCCAGGATGCGGACGGTGTTGTCGGTCTGCAGGAAGTTCGCGAAGAGCGTCGAGGGGATGCTGACGACGAAGTCGGCCAGGTTCAGCGAGGACAGCAGGTGCGCGCGGAGGCTCGTGAAGCCACCCGAGACCTCGTTGGCGGCGCCGGTGGGCGAGAAGGTTTCCGACACCGAGTAGTTGGACAGCTCTATGCCGTATTGCTTCAGCCGGTTCCGGCTGACCTCCAGGATCTCCACGTCGACGATGACCTCGCCCCGCGCCTTGTCGTTGGCGTCGATCACCCGCTCGGCCAGCGCGAGCTGGTCGACCGTGCCGATGACCGTGATCGATCCCAGGGTGGGGTTGGACGCCACCTTGGCCGCCGTCCCGAGCATCTGCTTGAGCACGACCTCCACGTCCTTCACGTCGGCGTTCTGCAGGTAGAAGGTGCGCAGCAGCACCTCGTCGTAGGTGCGGTGCTTGGCCGGGCTCTCGGGCACGATGATGATCGTGTTCTGGTCGAGCACCTTGTAGAAGAGCCGGTTGCTGAAGGTCAGCCGGTCGAGCGCCTCCTCGAAGCTGAGGCCCGAGAGGTCCACGTCCACCCGCTTGTCGCGGTAGTCGAAGTCGAACAGCACGTTCACCCCGGCCAGCTTGCCCAGCGTCTCCAGGACCTTCTGGAGCGACGTGTCCGGGAAGTGGAGCCGGATGGGCGACGTGCTCCGCGGAGACAGCACCGGCACCCCCGGCCGGGAGGCCTGCACGCGCGCCTTCATCGTCTCGAACTCCGACAGCCGCCGCTTCTCCTCGTCGCGCTTGCGGATCCGGTCCTGGATCTCGATCCGCTGGTCGGCGGCCGCCTTGTTGCTGGGGTCGTAGTCGGTCGCGATCTTCAGCTCGTCGGAGGCCTTGTCGAGGTCGCCGGCCGAGAGCGCCTTGCGGGCCTGGTCCTGGTGATAGCGGCTGGCCTGGATGCGGGCGTTCTCCAGGGTGATCTTGTAGCCGATGTTGTCCGGGTCCTTCCGCAGCGCTTTCGTGAGCCGGGCCACCGCGAGGTCCCAGTTGCCCTTCTTGGCCTCGTTCTGCCCCTGGCGGTAGGCCCACTTCGCGGCGCAACCCGCCGAGGCCAGCCCGGCCCCGATGACGACCAGCAGCACGGCCGCCACGCGCCCCGGCCTCGGCTTCACTTGCCCCCCAGGGGGATGCGGCGGGTCTGTTCGGAGCCCACCTCCTGGATGTCGACCGACTCCAGGCCGATGCGGACGATGCGGAAACGGTTGCCCACGAGCTGTCCCGCCTGCCCGGTCAGGACCTCCTCCCGGTCGGTCAGGAAGACGGCCACCTTCAGGCCCCGCTTGTCCTCGATCGCGCCGACATAGCGGATGTTCAGCGGAGGGAGAGGGGTCGGGGTGGGTGGCGGGGTGGGAGCCGCCGGTCCCACGAAAGGAGGCGGGGTGGCCACCGTGACGGGGGGCGGGGTCGGCGGCGGGGTGGGGGGCACGCCGAAATCGAACAGGTCGCGGCGGCCCATCCCGGGCTCGGTCACCTTCCGCGCGTCGAGCCGGGCGAGGTCGATGCGCGGCACCTCGGGCTCGGCTCCCACCGGTCCCGCTCCCCCGCCCCCCCCGGCGGCGGCGCCGTCGGCCGACGCGGTCGAAGGCGGACCGCTGCGCGCCCAGAAGTACAGGGCCACGGCGAGCCCGACGACCAGCACCGCGCCCGCCGCCCCTTGCTGAGCCCGGGTCACCATTCGTTGTACGGCGTCCCTGCCGCGGAGGCGGACGTGGAGGCGCTCTTGACGTCGAAGACTCCCGGGGTCTCGGCCGGGTTGTCGGGGCTCTGCTCGGCGTACACGACCTCCCAGTCCGCGGCGCCGGTGATCGGGTCGGCCGGGACCTTGCGGAGGTAGCCCTCTTCGACGAGCGCGTCGAGCGAGGCCGGGTACTTCCCCTTGTCGGCGTAGTACTGGTCGATGACGTCGCGGAAGCGGAAGAGGTCCTCCTTGAGCACCGCCTCGCGGGACTGGATGATGGCGGACTTGTAGTTCGGCAGCGCGATGCCGACCAGGATCCCGATGATCGCGACCACCGTGATCAGCTCGAGGAGGGTGAATCCCCCGTCCCGCCGCACGCCATTGTTTACCATATTCGTCAGTTCGGGGGGGTACAAGCCAACGAGCGCACCCCCCCGCGCGCATTCGCGCTCCCCCCCCAGTCGCTCGCTCGCGAGTCAATCGCTCGCTCGCTGCTCACGGCTCACCACTCCTTGTAATGCGAGCCGTCGAGGCCCTTGGATTCGCTCTTGGAGTAGACGTCCCACACGTTCTCGCCGCACCAGCTCGTGCTGTCCGGGTCGTCCTGGTAGCACCGCTGTCCCCATTCGGTCTTGCCGGTCATGGGGTCGGAAGGGATCCGGCGGAGGAACTTCAGCTTCACGTCGGTCTTGCCGACCTGGTTCACGCCTTTGACGAGGGTGTCGAGGTCGGGCGGGTAGCCTTCGCTCCCCACCTTGACGTCGGTGCCGCCGATCTTGCCCGTGTCGACCGCCTTCTTGTAGTCGTCGAGCGCGGTGCGGATGATGCGCAGCGCGCGGCGCAGCTCCAGCTCCTTCTGCCGGGTGCGCACGACGCGCGTCATGGGCAGCACGGCCGACGCGAGGATCATGAGGATCGCCGCGGTGGCGACCATCTCCAGGTACGTGAAACCGCCCTCGGTGGGCCTAGCGCCCATGGCCGTCCCCCTTGCCCTCCGCCCGTACGTAGGCGCTCAGGACGACGTCCAGCTCGGCCTCCCCACCCGTCCCCCGCTTCCGCAGGTTCACCTGGTCCACGGTCATGAAGTGCGGCGAGCGCTCCATGCGGTCGAGGAAGGCGGTGAGCTGCCGGTAGGTTCCGGAGACAGGCATCGTGATCGTGTAGCGCGTGAGGGGCAGGCCCCTGACCGGCTCGGGCTCATAGGAGCGCTGGCTCACCTTGAGCCGCAGCTCGCGGGGCACCCGCTGCAGCTCTTCGAGCACCGACAGCAGCGAGCTCCGGCTGCCCAGGCCGCCGTAGAACCGCCCCGCGTCGGCGGCGTTGGCCTGCAGCGCGTCGGTCCGCCGCCGCAGGCGCGCCACCGTCGACCGCTCGCTCTCAACCTCAGAACGCAGCGAGGCCACCCGCTCGGCCAGGCTGCGCTCCTCCATGCGCCTGGGCAGCGTGTAGACGAAGAACACGACTGCGTTGAGCGCGGCCAGCGCTCCCACCGCGATCCACGCCTGCCGGCGCCGGCGCGGGTTCACGGCAGGGTCCCCCCGGGGCCGGCGCCCGCCGCCGAAGCCGCCTGGGCCGGCGGGAGGCTGGGGGGCTGGCTGCCCGGGGACGCCGCCCGATACTTCATCGTGAAGCGCACCTCTCCCGCCTCCCCCTCCCCCCTCAGATAGACGTCGTCGAACTCCCGGCGGCCTTCGAGCCGGCGTACAAATTCCCGGGCCTCCTCGGGAGTCCGGGCCACGGCGCCGACGTCCAGGAGGACCTCACCCTTCCGGACGGTGGGGGCGACGGTGACCAGCCTGACCCCGTCGGGAAGCACGGCCTCGAAATGCGAGAAGAGGAGGGTCCAGGAGAAGGCCCGCCGGTCGACCAGGTCCTTGATGAGCGCCCACTCGGTCATCCCCGCCGGATCGGGCCGGTTGGACCTCTGGGAGCGCGTCTCGGCGCGCAGGCGGGCGGACTCGGCTTCGAGCGCGGCCGCCTCCTGCCGCACACCGGAGGTTCGCCCGGGAAGCAGTTGGCGCAGGAGGAGCGCGTGCTCGGCGGTCAGGGCCAGCACGCCGAGCGCGGCCACCCCGAGCAGCAGGGCGGGCAGCCGCTCGTTGCGAAAGGGCTGACTGGCGAGGTTCAGCGGCCTCACGGCCGGCTCCGCGCCAGGCAGGCGGCCGCGCCCGCCAGGGCCTGGCTCACCGCGCGCCCGGGGGCGGCGGCCCGCAGGTCGGGCCACGGCTCCAGGACCTCCGGCCGCACCTCCAGCGGCGGCTCCAGCAGAGCCACCGCCTGCTCGGGCGGAAGTAGGGCGGAGCGGACGACGGCCTGGGCAAGGCTCTTTCCCCCCAGCCGCTCGCGGTAGTAGATCAGCGTATTGGCCGCTTCCCGGGCCACGTCCGCCGGCGATGCCGCGGCTTCCCCGGCCAGGGTCCGGACGAGGATCGGCCATTCGCCGCGAGCCAGCAGCAGGGTCACGTAACCCTCGTCCCAGTTCACGAGCAGCCGGTCTCCCGCGGGCAGCGCGTCGAAGGCGGAGCGGAGCAGGGCCAGGCCTGAAAGCTCCACCAGGCCGGGGTGCACCCCGACCGCGCGGCAGGCCTGCTCGTACCCCTCCAACACCGGCCGGTACACGGCGGCCACCAGCACGGAGTCGGAGGCCGGAGGGCCGCCGCTGGCGATGGCGATCCCGGCTTCGCGGATGTCGAAGGGCACGGCCTTGCGGAGCCGGAACCGGATCATCTCCTCCCGCTGCTTGTCGCCCTGGCCCCCGGCCTCGGCGGCCGAGAGCAGCGCCACCCGCGCCACCGGGTCGGGCAGCACGAGGGCCACGCGTCCGACGTGGAGGGCGCCTGCGCGCTCCAGCACGGACCGCAGGGTCTCCTGGAAGGCGCGGGGATCGGCGAGGTTGGGCTGGGTCATGGAGAGCCGGACGGCGCCTGGCGGCAGGTCGAGGGAGGCGGCCGCGGCCAGGCTGACGCGGCGGCCGTCCCGGGCCAGCCGCACGACGCCCAGCGAGCGGGCCCGCACCTCGACGGCTGCCATGGGGAGAGCAGGGTCCAGCAGGTAGCGGCGGAGCGACCGCCGGCCCCGGCCGGTGGCCCGGGCCAGTGCGTGAAGAGCATCCCGCGGCGCGGCCGCGGGAGAGGTCAAGCGACCTCCACGAAGGTGACCTTGTTGATCTCGTGCAGCGTCGTGTGGCCAGCCAGCGCCTTGGCCACGGCCGAGTCGCGCAGGAACACCATCCCCTCGTCCCGAGCCGCGCGCTTGATGTCGGCGCTGCTGTGCCGGGCGAGAATCAGCTCTCGCACGTGGTCCGACACGTCGAGCAGCTCACAGATGGCCGTCCGGCCGACGTACCCGGTGCCGCCGCACTCCAGGCATCCGGCCCCCTCGTAGAACCACATCTCGCCGTACGTCCCGGCGTCGAGGCCCGACTCCGCCAGCAGCTCGGGCGAGGCCTTCACCCGTCGCTTGCAGTGGAGGCAGATCTTGCGGACGAGCCGCTGGGCGAGCACGCAGTTGAGGGCGGATACGAAGTTGTAGGGTTCTATCTTCATGTTCAAGAAGCGGCCGAGCACGTCGATCACGTTGTTCGCGTGGACGGTGGTGAAGACGAGGTGGCCGGTGAGCGCGGACTGGATCGCGATGTCGGCCGTCTCCGCGTCGCGGATCTCGCCCACCATGATCTTGTCGGGGTCGTGGCGGAGGATCGACCGCAGGCCGCGGGCGAACGTGAGGCCCTTCTTCTCGTTGACCGGGATCTGGGTGACGCCCTTGAGCTGGTACTCGACGGGGTCCTCGATGGTGATGATCTTGTCTTCCTCGGTCTTGATCTCGGAGAGCGCGGCGTAGAGGGTGGTGGTCTTGCCGCTGCCGGTGGGGCCGGTGACGAGGACCATCCCGTACGGCTCCCGGATGAAGCGCCGGAAGCGGGCCAGCTCCTTGTCGTCGTGTCCCAGGACGTCCAGGCGCAGCGAGGAGAACGTCTTGGAGAGGCTCTCCTTGTCCAGGATCCGGATGACGGCGTCCTCGCCGTGGACCGACGGCATCACCGAGACGCGGAAGTCGATGGAGCGGCCGCCGATCTTCACGCGGAAGCGGCCGTCCTGGGGCACCCGCTTCTCGGCGATGTCCAGCTCGGACATGACCTTGATGCGGCTGATGAGGGCGGAGTGGTGCTCCTTGGCGATCGGCTTCATGGCCGGCTGGAGCACGCCGTCGATGCGGTACTTGATGACCACCTCGGAGTCGCGCGTCTCGATGTGGATGTCGGAGGCGCGGCGGTTCAAGGCGTCGAAGATGGCCGAGTCCACGAGCTTGACGAGGGGTGAGGCGTCGGCCTGGATCTTGTCGATCGAGAGGACCTCGTCGCCGTTCTCGTCTCCCCGCAGGATCTGGATCTTGAAGGACTCGCCGGCCTCTTCGAGCACGCGGGCCGTGCCCTGGCCGCGCTTGAGGGCCTCCTGGATCGCCGACGGCGTGCCCACCGCCGGCTGGATGGGGGTCTGCAGGAGCAGGCTCAGCTCGTCCACCACGGGGATATCGGTCGGGTCGGCCATCACCAGCACCAGCCGGCCGGCCTCCCGCCGGTAGGGCAGGAAGTTGTAGCGGAACATCAGTTCCACGGGCACCGACTTCAGGATCTCGGGGTCCGGAGCGAAGGAGCCGACGTCCACGTACTCGAGGCGGTAGCGCTCCGCCAGCGCTCGGGCGGCCGACTCCTCTGCCGGCAGGTCCGGCGCCTCCGGGCGCGCGACGAGCGGCGGTCTCAGCTCCTCGGCCACGTTCGCTCCTGCTGGCTCATCGCTGGATGGCGGAGATCGCCTCGAAGAGGGGCAGGTAGAAGGAGAGCAGCATGCCGGCCACGATCACGGCCATGCACACGAGCATCACCGGCTCGACGAGCGCCAGCACGGCGGCCATGCGGGTCTCGATCTCCTCGTCGTAGAAATCGGCCACCGCGTTGAGCATGTCGGCCAGCGCGCCCGTCTGCTCGCCCACCTTGACCATCTCCAGGGCCAGGTTGTCGAGCATCCGGGTCGACTCCAGCGCGGTCGTGAGGCTGCGTCCTTCCCGGATCTGGGGCGTAGCGGAGCCCACCGCCGCCGCCATGGCCCGATTGCCCACGGAAGCGGAGGCCACCTCCATGGCGTTCACGAGGGGCAGGCCGCCCGACAGCAGCGCCGACAGCGTCCGGGCGAGCTGGCTCGTGGCGTACATCCGCATCAGCGACCCCAGATAGGGCAAGCGGAGGAGGAAGCGGTCGACCGTCACGCCCGAGCCCTCCCGGCGGAGCCAGACGAGCGCGGCCATCACCGCCCCGGCGAGGGCCAGAAGGATCCAGACGATGTTGTGGGCGAGGGTGGTGGACACGCTCATGAGCAGGCGCGTGATGAAGGGCAACTCGACGTCGAAGTCCTTGTAGAAGTCCTGGAACTGCGGGATGACCTTCAGAACCAGGATGGAGACGAGGACGAGCATCATCATGAAGAGCAGGATCGGGTAAACGGAGGCCGAGACGGCCTTCTTCTTCAGCGACAGGTTGAGGCGCAGGTACTGGGCCAGGCGCCGCAGCACGCCCTCGAGGTTGCCGCTGCGCTCGCCGGCCACGAGGCTGGCGGAAAGCATCGGCGGGTAGAGGTCGCGCTCGGCCCGGAATGCGTCCGAGAGCGCGGTGCCCGACCTCACGCGCTCGCGGACCGCCTCCTCCAGCATGACGTCGAGCGACTGCACCAGGGGCAGCCCGGCCTTGAGCAGGGCGGCCAGCTCCTGGCAGAAGACGAGGAGCAGATCGGTGGGGACGCGGGGGCGGGCCAGCCCCAACTCCTTGAGCACCAGGCCTCGGCGCACCGAGAAGAGGTAATAGCCCTTCTGCTCGAGCTCCGAGCGCAGGGCGACCTCGTCGGAGGCCACGAAGGTGCGCTCCAACACCTCTCCCGCGGGCGTGCCGACCTTGCAGACGTACTCCATGCCTCACCGGGCGCCCCGCCGGAGGGACGCCGAAGGCTCAATGTAGCAGGGGCGAAGGCTCAGCGCACCTTGGCCACGACCAGGGTGGCATCGTCCTCGGCGGGCAGGCCGCCCGACCACCCCTGGACCTCGCCCAGGATCGAGTAGAGGGCGATCCGGGCCGCGTCCTTGCGGTTGCGCACCGCGGCGTCCTTGAGACGGTCCACTCCGTACATGTCCCCTTCCCGGCTGCTGCGGTCGGTGACCCCGTCGGTATAGAAGACGAGGACGTCGTCCGGATGGACTTGGACGCGACCGGAAACGTAGGCGGATTCTTCCACCAGGCCCAGGAGGGTTCCCCCCTCGGTCAGGACCTCCACGCCACCGTCGGCCCGGACGAGGAAGGGGTAGTGGTGGCCCGCGTTGACGTAATCGACCGTCCCCGCCTCGAGGTCGAAGACGGCGAAGAAGAGGCTCGCGAACAGGCCGTTCGGAGTGAGGTCCCAGAAGAGCCGGTTCACCCGGAAGACGAGGTCCGCCGGAGAGACCTCACCGCCCTGGAGCTGCGCCCGGACCGAGGCCTTCAGGTTGGCCGCCAGCAGGGCGGCCGGCACACCCTTGCCCATGACGTCCCCGATGGCCAGCGCCATCCGGTGGGGACCGAGGGGCAGGAAGTCGTAATAGTCGCCGCCGATCTCGCGAAACGGGATGAACTCCCGAGCCAGCTCCAGCCGGGCGTGCTGTACGGGAGCAGGAAGCAGGCTGCGCTGGACATTGCTGGCCAGCCGCAGCTCCTCCGCCATCCGCCCGGCGAGTGTCTCCAGCCGCTGATAGAGGACCTGCAGCTCGGTGTTCTTGCGCGACAGCTCCTCGACGCACTCGCGGTAGCGCAAGGCCCGCCGCAGCCGGGAGACGAGCTCCTCCTCGCAGGGGGCCGCGGAGAGCACGTCGTCGGCGGCCTCGAGCAGCGCCGCGGCCGGGCGGGGCCGGCCCTCCTGGGGAGCGAAGAGCAGCATCGCCGGGCGCGACGCCTCGTCGAGCGCGCCCAGCACGCGCACCATCGGCTCCACGCGCTCCCACTCGACCGAGGCGTCGAGCAGCACGGCGTCCGGTGGCATCGTGGGCAGCAGCCGGACCACGTCTTCCGGGCTGCCGGTCGTGGTATCGACGGTGGCCCGGAGCTGGCGGCCGGCGGGCAGGCCCGGCAACGGACCGACGAGCATCAGATGCGGGCGGGCGGCCGCCGCGTCCTTCGACGGAACCGCCGCTCGGGGTTCGGGCATGGCCAGCTCCTTCCTATTCGCTGCGCTGATCCGGGTCCACGAACTTGTAGCCGACGCCGTGGATGGTCAGGATGTATCGCGGCTCCGAGCCGCTGTCGCCGATCTTGGCCCGCAGCTTCGCGATGTGGGTGTCGACGGTACGGGTGGAAGGATAGCTCTCGTAGCCCCAGACGTCCTCGAGGAGGCGCTCGCGGGAGACCGTCTCTCCCTTGCGCTCGATCAGGTAGCGGAGCAGCTCGAGCTCGCGGGGCGACATGTCGAGCGCCTGGCCGCCCTTTTTGGCCCGGTACGTCTCGAAGTCCAACTCCACGTCGGAGAACTTGTAGCGGGAAAGCTTCCGCTTGGTGCCGTCGGTCCGGCGCAGGATCGCCCGGACCCGCGCGAGCAACTCGCGGATGGAGAAGGGCTTGGTGACGTAGTCGTCCGCCCCCAGCTCGAGGCCAACCACCTTGTCGATCTCCTGGCCGCGGGCGGTGAGCATGATGATGGGCTTGTCGAAGCCTTCGCCGCGCAGCATCTTGCAGACCTCGAGGCCGGAGAGCTTGGGGAGCATGATGTCCAGGATCACGAGGTCGGGCTTCTGGGTGCGGGCGCGCTCGAGACCGGTGGCGCCGTCCGCGGCGGTCAGGACCTCGTAGCCCTCGAACTCGAAGTTGTCCTTTAGCCCCAGCACCATGTCCGGCTCGTCTTCAACGAGTAGTATCTTTGTCAACTTCGTCCTCGCCGGAAAGGCTTTTCCTCGATTGCGGTCATGACCTCGCGTTCCTGACGGGCAGCACGAGCGTGAAGGTGCTGCCCTTGCCGGGGGCGCTCTCCACCTCGACCGAGCCCCCGTGGGCCTGCATGATGTGCTGGACGAGGGCGAGCCCGAGCCCGCTTCCCTTGGTCTCGTGGACGAGGCTGTCCTCGGCCCGGTAGAACTTCTCGAAGATCTTCTTCTGCTCGCCCTTGGCCACCCCGATCCCGCGGTCGGTGACCGACAACAGCACCTTGTCGCCCTCGCGGTGAAGGTCCAGCCGGAGGTATTTCTCGTCCCGGCTGTACTTGATCGCATTGTTGACGAGGTTGAGGACGGCCTGCGCGAGGGCCTCCTTGTCCGCCTCCACCTCGGGCAGGTCGTCGGCCACCCGGACCTCGAGGACGAAGCCCTGCTGCTCGATCTGGAAGCGGTAGGCCTCCAGCACGTCGCTCACGATCCGGCCCACGTCCGTGGGAGCGAAGCGGTATTCCTTGCGGCCGGCCTCGATGCGCGAGAAGTCCAGGATGTTGTTGATGAGCTGGGTGAGCCGCTGGCTCTCCTTGTTGATGACCTGGTAGTACTGCCGCGCCTTGTCCTCGCTCGGCACCCGGCCGAGCTCCAGCGTCTCGGCGAACAGGCGGATGAGGGCGAGGGGAGTCTTCAGCTCGTGGCTGACGTTGGCCACGAAGTCGCTCTTGAGCCGCGAGAGGTGCAGCTCGCGCCGGACGTTGCTGTACACGAGGTAGAGGCCCGCCCCGAGCATGATGTCGATGAAGCCGATGAGGATCAACGTCCAGTGCTGCCAGCGCCGGACGCCCTGCTCGATGGAGAGGTCCCGGTAGCGCATGGCGAGCTTGAGACCGCGGAACGACGGGGTCTCCATCTCGCGGGAGACCTCGAAGTTCACGTCGGAGCGGGTGGGGGCCGTCTCGTAGACGACCTCGCCGCTCGGCTCGCTCACCCGCACCACCAGGGCCTGGTCGCGGTACTGGCCCTTGAACTCGTTCTCGAAGTACTCCCGGATCAGCTTGTGGTGCGCATACTCGCAGGTGAACTTGAAGCGCAGGACCCCCCCCGTCTGCCCCTCGCGAGCCGGCCATGGCACCGAGTCCTCGCCCGACCCGTCCGCGAAGGAGCCGATGGCCGCCAGCACCTCGGGCGAGACCTGGATCTCCCGGCGGCTGCCCATGCGGAGCGTCCGTACGATCATGCGAGGGGACGAGGTCTCGAGGCGCAGCGTCTCGAAGACCCCCGCCCCGACCCCCTGCTTCCGCAAGGCGGCGTCGATCACCGCCGGACGGCCCTCCAGCAGGACTTCGGGCTCCAGCGTCCGCGCGGCTTCGACGGCCTTGTTCTGGGCGGTCTGGGTCAGCTCCTTCTCGATGTAGTACAGGATGCCGGGCGCCTGCATGATCGCGATCGCCTTCCTGGCGCTGGCCAGCTTGTGCACGAAGTCCATGGCCACCCAGGACAGGGCGAGCGAGGGCAGTAGCACCGCTCCCACGAAGATGGAGATGATGCGTCCCTTCGGCTCGTCGGCCGGAGAAACGAGCTTCTTCACGTCCGCCATGTGTCCGAGGACTCTAGCACCGGTCGCGCGCCGCCGATGTCAGACGTGGGCAACGACCGCAAATAGATGTTAAACGGCTAGGGCCGGTAGCGCACGGCCACCGCCTCGACCAGGCTGCGCAGGCCGAGGGCGGCTTGGAGCGCCAGCAGCAGCCACGCGGCGAGCGCGCCGGCCCGGCCCCTGCCGCGCAGGAGGACGAGTCCCGCTCCCCCGGCGGCGGCCAGGGGGACGGTCAGCGCGTAGAGGAACCTCACGTCGAGGGGAGAGAAGATGGCCGGCACGGCCAGCACGGCGCCGGCGGCCCAATACGCCGCCAGGTCGCGGTCGAGGGCACTGCGCCCGGGCCGGGGCCGTCCGAGCGCGGCGAGGACGAGCGCCGGCGCGCCCCACCGCCCGAGAACGCCCAGGACCAGGAGCTTCAAGGCGTCGACGGGTCCCCGCGAGGCTCCCCGTCCCTGCCCTCCCCCCTCGGCCAGCCGCGGTAGCTGCGACAGGACAAGCGGCACGAAGCGGAGGTAATAGAGCCCCGCCAGGCCCAGGCCGACGCCCAGGGCAGCCAGCCTTGTCCGACCGGGGCCCTCTCCACCTCGAGCGACGAGCAGCGCCCCGGCGAGGACCCCGAGCACCATGAGGCTCGAGAAGTGTCCCAGGCATCCGAGCGCGAGGAGCGCCGCACCCGCCGGCCATCCGCCCGGAGTCTTCCCCGCCCACCAACAGAAGAACAGCGTGGTCAGCGACTGGCCGAACACGTTGGAGAGGTTGCCGAAGGAGTACGGGTCGAACGTCCAGGGCAGGAGCTGGAGCAGCAGGACGGCCAGGCCGGCCCGGGCGGCCCCGCCCGGCGCCAGCAGCCCGAACAGCCCGAGCGAGGCGGCGAGCCCCGCCGCCGCCGCGCCGGTCCTCACCAGGATCACGGCGTCGACCCCGAGGCGCAGCAGCGGAACGAGCAGAACGTAGAAGGAAACTCCGTACGGGAAGCGAAAGGGACGGGCGTGTTGGGTCAGGCTGGTGAGGAACCACTCGCCGCCGGCCACGCGGGCGAGGTTGTTGGCGTGGAACACCTCGTCGCTGACCACCATCAACGGCGACGTGCCGGCCATGACCTGGACCAGGAAGGCGGTCACGAAGGCGGCGAAGGCCCACGGGCCGGCGCCCGGCATGCGCCTCTCCCGCCACCGGGCGAAGCCCAGCGCACCCGCGGCTCCGGCCGCGACGAGGCCGGCCAGCAAGGTCGCATAGGAAGAGCGCGCGAGGCCTTGTGGCCAGAGCAAGAGGGCCTGGGCGAGCGACGCCTCGGCGGCGGTGGCGAGGGCCGCGGTCGCCGGCAACCCCGCCCCGAGAGCCGCGGCAGCCATGAGCGCCGCCGGGACCGCGAAGAGCAGCGCCAGTCGCGGGGAAGGGCCTCCCCGCCTGGCCGGATGCAGGGTCGCCGAATCGAGGAGCGCGCCGAGCCGCCGGCCGTCTCCAGCGTCGAAACCATCGCTGCGCAGCTCGACGACGTGGTCCCCCCCTCCCGACGACCGCAGGGGGGCGACGAGCGAGGTGCGCCCCGGCTCCACCACGCCGGCGTTGACGCCGTCGACCGCCACCAAGACCGGCGTCCGCTGACCGCGCAGGCGAAGATCGAGCCGGGCCGGACCGGGCGGCAAGTCGCGGAAGACGAAGCGCACCAGGGGCGACGTCCAACGCTGGGGACCGCGGCCGGGCACCATCTCGCGGCGCTCCAGGCCGTGCGCAAAGGCCGTTTCCCCGCCCCGCCTCACGTCGGCCGAAGGATCAGGACCGTATCGCGCCAGCGCTGCCGCGAGGGGCAGGGCAAAAGCCGCAGCCGCCCCTATGGTGGCCAGCCGCTGTGCCCGGAGAGACATCGAGCGCAGAGTCTAAGCCAACGGCTCGACCCGGCGCGAACCTCGCTACTTATGGCGTCGCTTGGGGGGAATATCGCAGTGGCAGCGCAGGACGCCGCTTTCCTCGAGGAGCTGCTGGAGCGGCTTCATGCCGGACTTGTGGCCGTGCTCGCGGATGACGATAGCGTGATCGTTCTTGACCTGCAGGTCATGGAGGTAGCGGCCAAGCTCCTCGACGGTACGGAAGTCTTCCTTGACGATCGTCCAATCGCCGTCTTCTTCGCGGGTCCACATGGCGAAACGCGCCGGAGCCTGATCGATCAGGAGGGCTGGGAGTTGCTCGATGCTCACCTCGACGATCTTTTTGGCCACCGTTGTCCTCTTCCCCGCTGACCTCTGCTAACTAAATGTAAGCATCCTTCGTGCCACTCTCCGTGAGATCCTGGCTTGAGGTTGTTCTCACAAGATACTACAAGTCAGTTAAATGCGTGCGGTGACGATCGTACCTCGGGAGGCGGACAGCCTGCGGGTCCAGGAAGTGCCCGATCCCGCTCCCGCGGCCGGCGAAGCCCTCGTGCGCGTGCTCGAGTCGGGGTTGTGCGGCACGGACGCGGAGATCACGGCCGGCCTCTATGGCGCTGCGCCGCCGGACAGTCCCTATCTCATCCTCGGGCACGAGAACCTCGGCATCGTGGAATCCGCCCCGACCGGGTCCGCCGTCACGCCCGGCGACCTCGTGGTTTCCACGGTGCGGCGGCCGTGTCCGGAGGGATGCCTGCCGTGTCGCTCGGGGCAGAACGACATGTGCCTGACCGGCCATTATCGGGAACGGGGCATCCAGGAGCTTCCCGGCTTCATGTCCGAACGGTACGCCGAAGATCCGGCCTACATGGTGCGGGTACCGCGCCACCTGCGACCTGTCGCCGTGCTCGTCGAGCCCATGACCGTCGCCCAGAAGGGGCTGGAGCAGGCCTTCCGCATCCAGCAGCGCATGCCATGGGAGCCTCGGCACGCGCTGGTCCTGGGGGCCGGCCCGGTGGGGTTGCTCGCCGCCGCCGCGATGCGCCTCCGGGGCCTGGAGGTCACCGTGGCCTCCCGCGAGGCTCCCGGCTCGCCGCGCGACGAGCTGCTGGGGCAGGCGGGGATCCGCTACCTCAGCACGGAGACGATCCCGGCCGAGGAGCTTCGCCAGCGGCTCGATCGCCTCGACATCGTCTTCGAGGCCACCGGCGCCGCCGCGCTCATCGGGCCTGCGGTCAGCGCGGTGGGGACCGACGGCGTGTGCATCCTGGCCAGCGTGACCGAGGCCGGCCGCAAGACGACGCTGGACCTCGGGGCGTGGAACCGGCAGATGGTCCTCGGCAACTGCGTGGTATTCGGGACGGTGAACGCCAACCGGCGCCACTTCGAGGCCGCCGTCCGCGACCTGGAGACAGCCGAGGAACGGCAGCCGGGATGGATGGGCCGCCTCATCACCCGTCGCCTCCCGTTCACTGACGCGGCCCGCGCGCTCGTGCGCGAGCCCTCCGACATCAAGACCGTCCTCGTGTTTGCTGGGGGGTGCTAGCGGCGCACCCCCCAGACCCCCCGCTCGCTACGCGCGAGTGAATCGCGCTCCGCTCGCAGCCTCTGGCTCGTTTCCCGTGTTGGCGGCGCGGCCAGGGCGGCTAGAATCGGCGAGTGGAGCCGGCGGCCGAGAAGACGATCGCCACCAACCGCAAGGCCTTCTTCAACTATGAGGTCCTGGAACGGGCCGAGGCGGGGGTCGCGCTCCTCGGCTCGGAGGTGAAGTCGATCCGCGAAGGCGGCCTCAACTTCCGCGACTCCTTCGTCGAGTTCCGCGGCGGCGAGCTGTTCCTCATCGGCTGCCGGATCGGCCCCTACTCGCACGCCAACATCCAGAACCACGCCGAGGAGCGCGATCGCAAGCTGCTTCTCCACAAGCGCGAGATCCTCAAGCTCGGCGGCCGGGCCACCGAGAAGGGCCTGACCATCGTGCCGCTGAAGGCCTACTTCAAGAAGGGCCGGGTGAAGCTCGAGATCGGCCTCGCGCGCGGCAAGCAGGCCCACGACAAGCGAGCCGCGCTCCGGCGCAAGGACCTGGAGCGGGAGACCCGCCAGGCCATCAAGGACCGCCGCGGCTAGCCCGGCTCTTAACGCAGAGGTCGCAGAGATAGGCAAGCGTTGCCCGAGGACGCGGAGACAGAATATGTATGTTTCTCTGCGTCCTCTCCGTTCTCCTCTGCGTCCTCTGCGTTCCGAAGAAGCGCTAGCCGACGCGGACCAGGTCGGCGGCGACTTTCATGGCTTCGACCATGCTGGTGGGGTCGGCGATGCCCTTCTCGACGATGTCGAAGCCGGTCCCGTGATCGACCGACGTCCGCACGAAGGGCAGACCCAGCGTCACGTTGACGGCGTGGCCGAAGGCGGCCAGCTTCACCGGGATGAGCCCCTGGTCGTGGTAGCCGGCGATGACCGCGTCGAATTCGCCTCGCCTCGCGCGCACGAACAGGCTGTCGGCCGGGAGGGGACCCGAGAGGTCGATGCCCTCCCGCCGGAGCGCCTCGACGGCCGGCGTCAGCACCTCCTGCTCCTCGCGGCCGAGGATGCCATGCTCCCCGGCATGGGGGTTGAGGCCGCAGAGGGCGATGCGCGGGCGGGCCACCCCGAAGCGCGGCAGCTCGCGGTGGACGAGCCGCGCCACCCTGCGCAGCTCGCCGCCGGTGACGGCGTCCGGCACCGTCCGCAGGGGCCGGTGAATCGTCACGAGCGCCACCCGGAGGCCTCCGCCCACGAACATCATGGCCACGTCCGGGGTGCCCGCCGCCTCGGCCAGCATCTCGGTGTGGCCCGGCCACGGATGGCCGGCGGCGTGGAGCGACTCCTTGTTGAGGGGGGCGGTCACCAGCCCCTGCACGTGGCCCGCTCGCGCGTCGGCGACCCCCCGCAGCACCGACCGGGCCGCGGCGCGTCCGGCGGCGGCCGAGGTGCGGCCCAGCTCGACCGGGCCGTCCAGGGGCACGTCGACGAGGCGTGCGTCGAGGTCCTGCGGCAGGGCCAGCCCGAACCGGCGAGCGCGATCGGCGAGCACGGCCATGGCGCCGTAGACCACGACCGGGCCGGCCGGACGCTCCGGCGAGGCGAGGGCCTTCAGCACCACTTCCGGGCCGATCCCCGCCGGGTCTCCGGCAGTCAGGCCCAGCCGCGGCGCTCGAGTCTCGGCGCTCACGCGCCGAGGATAACCCGGAGACGCTCAGGCCTGGCGGCCGGCGAACACGCGATAGAGCGCGAGGAGCGCCACCGCCCCCAGGATCGACATGATCCAGCCCGCGGCGTAGCCGGGTCCCCACAGGGCCCGGCCGGCGAAGGTGCCCACGAGCGCGCCGGCCATCCCGATGAGCGCGGTGACGATGATGCCGCCAGGGTCGCGCCCCGGCATCACGAGCTTGGCGAGGATCCCCACGACGAGCCCGAAGATGATTTGTCCAATGAGATGCATGCGCCTCCTTCGTCGAGTCCGGTAGCTCGAATCCGGTGGAAGCAAGTTCCCTGCCAGTGGGTCATCACTTTGGTAGAATCAGCACGCCATCGGCCGTCGTTCCCGCGGCCGAGAACGGCAGGCGCGCGCCATGAGCGACGGGGCGGACGGGACCGTCGAGCCCAGGACGCCGTTCCCCACCGGAGCCGAAGCCGAGCCGGGCGAGGGTGGCGAGCAGAAGCCGCAGGGCCTGGGCCCTCGCTATCAGCGCGCGTCCACGCTCCTGACCCGCCTCGCCAGCACCGCCCGCTCCTTCCTCCTGTACGACGCCGGCAACGAGGCCATCAACCGCTCCTTGTCCGCCCTGCTCGACAGCGCCCTGTCGACCCTGCAGGTAGAGGGCCAGATCGCCCTCACGGTCCAGCCCTACGAGCTGAAGTTCGAGGACCAGACCGTATACCTGAACCGCGACCGCGAGCGCAGCCTGGCCTTCCGGCTCTACCGCGACGGCGTCCGCGGGCTGACCTTCCGCAAGGGGTTCCAGGCCGAAGAGCTGACGCGGCTGCTGGAGATCCTCTCCATCCGGTACACGGGGGTGAACCAGCGCGAAGACGACATGGTGACCCTGCTATGGAAGGCGCGCTTCGAGCACCTCGACGTCACCACGGTCGAGGGCATCGTGCCCGAGGAAACCGACGCCGGCGATGAGGAGACGGCCTCCTCGCGCCGCCTCGTCCTTCCCGACGACGTGGACCTGCCGCGGCCGACCCTGCCGCCCCCCAAGGGCCCGACGTGGATCGACGTGCCGCCCGAGCGGCTGCGCGCGCTCCGGGAGGAGGCCGGCGAAGCGGCGTTGCCGGACGATTGTCTGGCCCTGTTGGGCCGGCTCCGGCGGGCCCTGTCCGATTCCAAGGAGCAGCTGCCCTTCGGCGAAGTCGCCCACCTCTTCGGCGAGGTGCGCGACTACCTCCTGAGCGTCGACCGCCTGCCGGCGCTGAAGCGCTTCGGCGCGCTGCTGTGGGAGATGGCCGGCGAGGAGACGCCGGAATGGGATCCGCAGCGCCACGCCGCCGTCTACGACCTGCTGGACTCCTGCGGCCACCGCCGCGCGGTCCGCAGGCTGCTACGGTCGGTGCCGGCCGAGGAGCGCAAGCTGCGTCCCGAGCTGATCGAGGTGCTGGACCGCGTCTGCCCGGACCCGCTGGTCGCGGTGATGGAGACCCTGGACGAGGAGGAAGGCCTGGCCACGCGCGCGGTGGCGCGGCAGGCGCTCGAGCACTACTCGCGCCGCAAGCCGGGGCTCCTGGAGCAGCGTTTCCTGCTCTCCCGCGGCCGCATGGCTTCCGATCTCCTGCGCGTGATGGCCCACGTCGGGGGCGAGGCCTCCGTCGCCTTCGTGGCCCAGCAGTGCCTCCATCCCGACGCCGCCGTGCAGGACGAGGCGCTATGGCATATCGCCCGAACGCCGTATTCGGGGGTGCTCGGCCGAAGCCTCTTCGAGGCCTTCCGCCGGGCCGACCCCGACCGTCGCTCTCGCATCCTGGAGATCGTCGCCCGCAGCGGCGACGCGCGATTCCTCGAGCCGCTCACCCGCTACGTCGAGGAGCGCGGCGACGGCCTGGGCACCGACGAGGCGTCGCGCGTCGGACGGGTGCTCGGCATCCTGGGGGGTCCGGAGAGCATCGCCCGCTGGAAAGCGTGGCTGCAGCCCGCCGGCGGGCGGCGCAAGGGTTTCGAGGCGCCGCTGCCCCGCATCGTGGCCGCGGCCACCGCCCTCGCTTTCATCCGGGCCGAGGCGGCGGCCGAGGCCCTGGGCGCGGCCTTCGACGAAGCCGACGAGACGTCGCAGCCCTGGATCCTGGGCGCGCTCGCGCAACGACAGCGCCAGGCGTGGGAGGCAGCGCGTTGAGCGTCGGCGCCATGCAGCGCAGCCTGCAGCGGGCGGTGGCCCGGGCCAGCCTGGCCGACGACCGGGACCTCGCCGGCCGCATCCGCGACGACGGCCAGCGGCTCGTCTTCCTGCTGAACGGCCTCGTGCGCAGCAGCCGGCTCTATCAGGCTGGCAACGCGGCGGTCGACGCGCTGGCCGCCGAGGCGGCCCAGATGCTGGGGCGGCTCGTCGGCCTCCTCGGCGCCGCGCACGTCGTCGCGGTCGAGGACCAGATCTACGTCAACGAAATCCGGGTCCGGATGAAGAAACTGGAGCAGGAGCTGCTCGACCAGCTCGTGGCCGAGCTGGGGCGGCACGAGGCCGGCGGGCTCTCCTTCCACGCACCGCTCGAGCCCGAGGACCTCAAGGCGCTGGCGCGGGCCTTGGCCGGGCCCGCGGGCGAGGCCGGTCACGGGCGGTCGGCCCTGGCCGCGCGCCTGGCCGGCCTCCCCGGGGTCGAGGTGGGCGGCAAGTACCGGTTTCGACTCAAGGGAGAGAAGCCGTCCACGCGGCAGGACGCCGCGGAAGTGTTGCGCCGCGGGGCCTCCGTCGTCGAGGACACGCTCGCGCGGCTCGCCGCGGGCCGGCTTCCCCACCCGCTCCTCGTCCGGCGGGTGGTCATCGACCTCGTCGACGCCCTCGACGCCGACTCTCGACGCGCGGCCACCGTCGCCCTGCGCCAGGGTGAGACGGGCCCGGGCACGCAGCACCTGCTCGCGGTGTCCCGCCTCGCCCTGCGGCTCGGCCGGGCGCTGGAGCTTCCGGACGCCGCGCTCAGCGACCTCGGTGTGGCGGCCATGCTGCACGACGTCGGCTATGCGCGGGGCTCCGACCGCGACGCCCACGCGATGGCCGGGGCGAGGATGCTCCTCCGCCAGCGCGGGTTCCACGAAGGGAAGATCCGGCGGCTGCAGGCCACGATCGAGCACCATTCGAGCGCGGACAGGAGTCCCTGCCTCTTCGCGCGCATCCTGCGCATCGCCGACGACTACGACGTCCTGACTGCCTCCCGACCCGGCGCCCCGCCGCTGCCTCCGGCCACCGCGCAGGCCGCGATGTGGGCCGCGCGGGGGACGGTCTACGATCCCGACCTTCTGGCGCTCTTCGTCCAGGCGATGGGTCTCTACCCGCCGGGAAGCCTCCTCGAGCTGAGTGACGGGCGCTGGGTCGTGAGCGTGTCGGGGGGGCGCGATGCCGAGCGCTTCGCGTGGCCGCTGGCGCGGGTCGTCCGCGACAAGGAAGGCCGGGTCCGCGACGGGGCCGAGGAGATGGACCTCTTCGTGCTTCGCGAGTTCGTGCGGCCGAAGCGGGTGCTGAACCCGGCCTCCCACGGCGTCGACGTCGGCGCCGCCCTGGAGGCCGTGCAGCGGGGAACGCCGTGAACGCGAAAGGAGTGGAATCATGCCCTTGTACATGACGCAGTTCGCCTATACGGCCGAGGCATGGACGACCCTGGCCAAGAACCCCCAGGACCGTACCGAGGCCGTGTCCGGCCTGGCCAAGAAGATGGGCGGCCGCCTGGTGAGCCTGCACTACTGCTTCGGCGAGTATGACGGCGTGCTCGTCACCGAGGTGCCCGACGACGTCAGCGCGACGGCGCTGGCGATCGCCGCGGTGACCGGGGGGCACGTCCGGGCCACCCGGACGACGCGCCTCATGACCGCGGCCGAGGCCATGGAGGCGATGCGCAAGGCGGGAGGAGCCGGGTACCAGGGACCGAAGAAGTAGCGCGGCCTCTCTCTCAGGCCGGAGGCCGCGCCCTCAGCGCCTCTCCGGCGGCGCGGAGGTTGGCCAGCCTCATCTCGGAGTACTTCCGGGAGAGGATGATGCCGTGAGCGCCGCCTTCGAAGGCTGCCTTCACCGCCTCGCGGACGTCCTCCGGCTGCGTCTTCTTCTCGTCGGCGCCCGTGGGGACGTCCACGTCGATGCCGGGCCAGATCCGCATCCCGGCGGGAGCCCCGGCGACGGCGCGCCGGGTCTCCCGCCGGACGTAATCGGCGGAGAGGCCCTCGATCCGGATGCGGTCGAGCGGCTTCTCGTTCGGGTACTGCTGCAGCCGGTACAGGAGCTGGAGCGTTTCCTCCGGGGTGAGGTCGGCGAAAAGCGTGGCGTTCACGTTCCGGGCATAGCGGGCCATCCGCGGCCCGGCGCAGTTGTTGTACCCGACGACCTTCAGGAAGTCGGAGTAATCAGCGAAGGCGACGTAGTCCTGCTCGGCGCGATAGAAGGGGGAGAACGAGTTGTTGTGCCAGATGTGCCACCCGATCGGCTTGTCCGGCGCGACCGCGCGCGCCCGCGCGTGCATCTCCCGGTAGGTATCGCGCAGCCCCTCCGTCCACAGCCGCTCCCAGGCCAGCACCTCCGGATGCTCGACCAGGATGCGCCAGAACGTGACGAACGCGCCGTCGGCGGGACGCCGGCCCTCGCGTAGCTCGCCCACCCAGCGCTCCAGGGCCAGGAAGCCGCGGCGGGCCCGTTCGGCGTCGAGGCCCTGGGCGCGGGCCGCGGCCACGCAGTGCGGGCAGAAGCAGCCTGCCTCGGCCGGACGCGCCGCTCCCCCGTGGCTGGCGCCCAGCGCCTCGCCGAGCGGCCCCTGCCGCTCGCTTCCCCACATGAGGCCGTCCACGTCGTAGTGGCGGAGGTAGTCCTCGACCAGGGCGAGCCAGAACTCCCGCGTGCTGGGGTTGCGCAGGCAGGCGCGCGCGGTGGGACGGCCGTGGAGGTCGGCCTCCACGGCCCGATCGAACCCCGGCACGTCCAGCCGGAAGACGTCCTCGAACCACGCGATGACCTTGACGCGGCGCCGGTGCGCGGCCGGGATGACGTCGGCCAGGACGTCGTAACCGGGATGGTCGGGCGCCTTCTCGGGCGCGATCGTCGTGCGCCGGTACAGCTGGGGGTGCGGGGTGGCGAAGTTGCCTCCGCGGAACGCGTCGTCGTACTCCTGGACCCCGTGGTCGGGCAGCGGGCTGCCGCGGGGCTGCCGTCCGGCGATGCCGCGTCCGTAGGTGAAGCTGGCCACGAACAGGGTGTTCACGCCCGCCGACTCGGCGAGCAGATCGATGACCTTCTCCGTGCCCTCGTCCACGAAGGAGACCGCCCCGACCTGGATGCCGATGGTCGGCCCGGCGGCGCCGGAGGGGAGGGGCATCCGGCCAAAGGCGGCCCCGGTGGCAAGGGCGGCGGTCTCGAGGAACGTCCGGCGCTTGACCATGCGGCTCCTCCTGGAGTGGGCGGAGTTTGAGGGTAACATCGCGGCGCGTGGCCGAGCTCACGCTGGACGCCGGGGCCGTGTCGAAGACGATCGAGCTGCTCAGCCGGCGAGTGGACGAGCGCTTTCCCGGATCGGGCCTGTCCGGCATCGGGCGCCAGCTCGAGCGGATCGCGGGACAGGCCCGCGCGCGGGCGGCGGCGATCGCCCGGCCCATCGCCGGGGTCCGGGTCACGGTGGCGCTGCTCATCCTCCTCATCGCCGCCGGCCTCGCCGGCACCGTCGGCTCCCTCCGGAGGCCTCGGGAGCCGATCGAGGCCTTCCAGTTCGTGCAGGTGCTGGAGTCCGGCATCAACGACGTGGTCCTCGTGGGAGCGGGCATCTTCTTCCTCCTGACGCTGGAGACCCGGATCAAGCGGCGGCGGGCGCTGGCCGCCATGCGCGAGCTGCGCGCGATCGCGCACATCATCGACATGCACCAGCTCACGAAAGACCCCGAGTGGGTCTTGCGCCCGGGCCGGGAGTCGGCCCTGCTGCCCCCCCGCCGCCTGACGCGGTTCGAGCTGTCGCGCTACCTCGACTACTGCAGCGAGATGCTCTCGATCACAGGGAAGATCGCCGCCCTCTACATCCAGGACTTCGACGACGGCGTGGCCCTGGCCGCCGTGAACGAGGTGGAGGAGCTCACGACCGGGCTGTCGCGCAAGATCTGGCAGAAGCTGATGATCCTCTATGCGATGGGTCCCGAGGAGACGGAGGGGGCGGAGGCGGCCAGGCGCTAGCCGGGCTCTCTGAACCCGGCTGGCCGCGCACGCTTTTTGCAAAGCAGCGGACGTGGCTCCCCGGCGCCTGTCTTATGTGCTTCTGAGCGGCCTGGCCGCGTCGATTCCGGACGCGCTCTACCCAGCCGAGCCGCCGGTGATGGGCCCGCCGGGCGCGCCGGTGGCGGTCGAGGTCTACTGCGACTTCCTCTGCCCCATCTGCGCCGACTCCCGGCCCGCCCTGCGGAGACTGCTCCAGGCCCATCCTGGCCAGGTCCGCTTCGTGATGCGCTACTTCCCGGTCCACGCGCAGTCCGGCCGCGTCGCCGAAGCGGCGGCCTGCGCGGCCGACCAGGGGAAGTTCTGGGAGATGCGGGAGTACCTCTTCGACCGTCAACGGACCCTGAGTGAGATGGCGGTCCTCCAGGAGGCGCGCCTCCTCGGGATGGACGGCGCCCGCTTCGAGCGCTGCGTCATGTCGGGGGTCCACGCCGCGGAGTGGCAGCGCGACCGGGCGCGCGGCCGCGCGCTGGGCGTGTCGGGCACGCCTTCCTTCGTCGTGGGCAAGCAGATGTTCGAAGGCCTGAACGAGGCCGCGCTGGACCGGGCTATCCGCCGCGAGCTACGCCGGTAGCCGGAAGAGCCCGGCGCGCCCTTCGGATTCGCGCCACGCGGCCGCCTGGTGAAGGCGGAATCGGCTGAGCCGCCATCACCCTCCCCGGCCGATACCAAGGATCGCGGCCATCTGGTCGATCAGCCCCTTGAACCTCCGGCTGGGCTCATCCAGGATCGCGTACATCAGGCGCACCTCGTCCGTGAACAGCTCGGAGCGGAGTGGCTCGAGTCCGGGCACGGGGCGCAGCCCGATCCTGGCCAGGATCCGGTCCTGCCCGTCCGAGGTGCCCGCTGGCGCGAGGGCGGTGCCGCAACCGAGGTGTCGCCCCTGCGCGCGGCGGTCGGGATGAACGCCCCACCGTCCGGCCTCTGCCGTATGGCGCGACGACGCGCCGATCTCCTGCAGCATCCGCTCGAACCGCTGGTGGCCGAGGAGCGATTCCGTCAGCCCGGGGGGCGCGCTCGAGAGCGGAAGGACGCGGACGCAGCCCACCACCCCGCGGGGGCCATGGGCCAGAACGTGGTATGAGTAGAGGTCGAGGGGATCAGGGTCCAGCCACCTCCCCGACAAGTCGAACCCGGGCCGGCGGCCTTCGTCGTAGAAGATCTCGCCCCTCAGGGCCCACACCTCCGCGAACCATGGGCCCAGGCCCGAGAACTCGCCGGCATCGATGACCCGGCTGGGCGGTGCCTCGAGCCGCCACCCGTATGACGCCTCGGTCAAGCCGGCCCCTGGGTCCTCTCGCGTGCCCGGACCCCGCAATCAGCGAGAAACTGCGCATAGGCCTGCAGGGCCGCCGACCCGGCCGCGGCCAGCGCTTCCAGGAACCCCGGATGGGCCTGGAGCAGCTTTCCGAGCTCTCGGGCGTTGAACTTCGTGTGGCCGACGTCGAGGGCCACGTGCTCTTCCAAGAAGCTCAGCCCGGCGACCACGTCCCCGCCCAGCCGCCGGGCGCAGTGCTGGAGGAACCGCGCGCCGTGAACGACGGACAGGTTCTCGATCTCGAACTCGATGGCGAGCTGGCCGAAGGGCGACTCTCCACCGACGACGTCCTCGTGGAGCTCTCGATACCGCAGGACGCCGGGGGAGAGCGGCTGGCCGAGCAGCTCCTCGGCATCGAGGGAAGGACTCCGCCGGGCGTTCCAGCGCGCGACAAGCTTCTTCGTGTCCTCGATCATCATCAGGTGGTGGCCCGCTTCGTGAGCCGCGTGCTGCTTCAGGGAGCGGCCGAGGTCCCG
>QHVM01000118.1 GCA_003223555.1 Acidobacteriota bacterium
GAGCATCTGCACGATCCACGACATCGGCGAGCAGGAGGACCAGCACTACATCGTGATGGAGCGGCTGGAGGGCGACACCCTCAAGCATCACGTCGGCACCGCACGCCTCGACATGGACAAGGTCGTCGACGTCGGATCACCAAATGTCGTACCTGACTCTCGCCGCGAGATATCGCAGCCTTGGCCACTGGGACGAGGCCCGGGCTGTTTGCAGGAATGCCGCCACCCAGCATCTCGACAGCGCCGGATGCCACAAGGAACTGTATCGCATCGCCTTTTTCGAGGGCGATGAGGCTGAGATGCAGCGCCAGGTGGAGTGGGCGCGCGGCAACATCGAGGAACACCTGATGCGGTCCTTCGAGTCCTCGGCCGCGGCCATGCGTGGCCGTTTCCGGTCGGCACGAGCGCAGGCGCTCGAGGGCGTCGATATGGCGATGCGCCGGAGGCTCACCCAAGCTGCTGCGGACGCATTGGCTCGCCTGGCCGCGCGAGAGGCATACGTGGACAACGCCGCCCTGACCAGGGAGAGAGTGGCTGAGGCACTGGCCCTCGACCAGAGCCCGGAAGCACTTATCCAGGCCGCGCAGGTCCTGGGCATGAGCGGCGATGCGAGTCGCGCGTCCGCGCGATCGTGGACGGCATGATCTACGAGCCCGGCGGGTATCACCCGGACAAGACGACGATCAGCCTCCGCCTGCGTGAGTCCGAGCGCGTGGCCCGAGGGGTCGTTCGTTACGAGTACAACGTCAGCTGGACGGTGACGCGCGAGCCTTCGCCGCGCTGAGGAGAGAAAACCCTCACCCCTACCCCTCTCCCAGAAGGAGAGGGGATTGCTTTACCTAGGAGTCTCGGCCTCCACCACCGGCAACGGCTCCAGCTTGCCGATGGCGTGCGCGCTGATGTTCATGGAGCAGAACTTCGGGCCGCACATCGAACAGAAGGCGGCGGTCTTGTAGCCCTCCGCGGGCAGCGTCTCGTCGTGGTACTTGCGGGCCGTCTCGGGGTCGAGGGCGAGGCGGAACTGCTCGTTCCAGTCGAACGCGAACCGGGCGCGGCTGAGCGCGTCGTCCCAGTCCCGGGCCCCCTTGCGCTGGCGAGCCACGTCGGCGGCATGGGCGGCGATCTTGTAGGCGATCACGCCCTGCTTCACGTCCTCGGCGTCGGGCAGGCCGAGGTGCTCCTTCGGCGTCACGTAGCACAGCATCGCCGCACCGGCGTAGCCGGCCATGGTGGCGCCGATGGCGGAGGTGATGTGGTCGTAGCCGGGAGCCACGTCGGTGACGAGCGGACCCAGCACGTAGAAGGGCGCCTCGTGGCACTCCTCGATCTCGCGCTGCACGTTCATGGCGATCTGGTCGAAGGGCACGTGCCCGGGCCCTTCGATCATCACCTGGACGTCCTTCTCCCAAGCCTTGCGGGTCAGCTCGCCGAGCGTCTTCAGCTCCGCGAACTGGGCGGCGTCGGAGGCGTCGGCCAGGCAGCCCGGGCGCAGCCCGTCGCCGAGCGAGAGCGTCACGTCGTACTTGCGCGCGACCTCCAGCACCTTGTCGTAGTGGACGTAGAGGGGGTTCTGCTTCCGGTGGTGGACCATCCACTGGGCGAGGAGCGACCCCCCGCGGGACACGATGCCCGTGATGCGGTGCTGCACCATGGGCAGGTACTCGTAGAGCACGCCGCAGTGCACGGTCATGTAGTCGACACCCTGCTGCGCCTGGTGCTCGATGTTGCCGATGAGGTCGTCGGCGGTCATGTCCTCGACCCGGTTCACCTGCTGCACGACCTGGTAGATGGGCACGGTGCCGATCGGCACCGGCGAGGCGGCGATGATCGCCGCGCGGATCTCGTCGATCCCGCCCCCCGTCGAGAGGTCCATGACCGTGTCCGAGCCGAAGTGGACCGCCTGGTGCAGCTTCTCCAGCTCCTGCTCGACGTTGGAGTGGATCGAGGAGTTGCCGATGTTCGCGTTGATCTTGCAGCGGGCGTTGATGCCGATGCCCATGGGGTCGAGGCTCGCGTGGTTGACGTTGGCCGGGATCACCATGCGTCCGCGCGCGACCTCGGACCGGATCGTCTCCGGTTCGGTCTCCTCCCGCTCGGCCACCCGCCTCATCTCGGGCGTGACGGTGCCCTGGCGGGCGTGATGCATCTGGGTGGTCGTGTCACCCGTGTAGCGTGTCCTCTCCATCGTTCTCCTCGCGTCGCGGACGGGTCCAAATGGCAAAGGGGCTGGGCCCCTCCAGCTCGGGCCAGCCCCTGCCTCGCTTCCCTCCGCTGGTCCTAACCAGGTCAGGTTCAAGGGGTCGGCGCCGGCGCGCGCCCTCTCAGCCCTCGCGAAGGGCCCCCCCAGCGAAAACGTCTCGTCGCTGTGATGATACGGCGCTTCGTCCTCCCCGTCCAGCCTCACCTCACGGCGGGGGCGTCGGCGATGGCTTGGGAGAAGGCCTGGGCGAGGGCGATCGCCGCGGCGTGGCCGGCCGCCGGCGCGTGGGCGACGTCTTGACCGCCGGCGAGGGCTTCGGTGATGGCGAGGCCGGCGGCGACGGTGAGACCGAGGGCGACGGGGAAACGACCGGCGCGGGCGACCCCTTGGGCGGCCCAGGCGAGACTGGCGCGGGGGCCACCGGCGTGGACCCGGGCGAGGGCGGCAGCGGCGAAGGTGCCGCCGACGCCGGGAAAGGCTCGTGGTGGATCACGCCCGCGTCCACCGTCTGCCCCGTGCGGCTGACGGCCTGGAAGTACAGGTCGGTGCCGTCGATCTCCACGAGCATGAAGGAGTAGTCGGTGTCGAAGCCGACCTCGGTGAGGCCGGTGCCGCGGTCGATGTCGCCCTTGCGCAGCGAGCCGCCCGCGCCGCAGACCCAGTGGTAGATCCCGTGCTGGGGCTTGATCCGCTCGTAGAAGTGGTCGTGGCCCGTGAGCACCACGGAGACGCCGTACTTCATGAAGAGCGGCTCGAGCTGGGCCCGCAGGTCGAGGGAGGAGCCGTGCGTCCGCCCCGAGGAGTAGAGGGGATGGTGGAAGAAGGCGATCTTCCACTCCGAGCTGGACTTCTTCAGCTCGCTCTCCACCCAGTCGAGCTGCGGCTTGTCCATGTAGTTGGTGTCGAGGGCGAAGAAGCGCACGCCCGGGTTGTCGAGCTTGCCCAGGCCTCCCGGCGACGCGCGCCACGTGTAGAAGCGCTGGCCGCTCATGTTCCAGTCCTTGTAGTTGCGCTCATCGGGGTTGTCGTGGTTCCCAAGAGAGGCGTAGAACTTCACCTTCCCCGAGAGGAGGGCAGCGTAGGGCTGCTCGAACTTCGTCCGGTAATCGTCGGCGCTGGATCCCCCGTAGAGGTCGTCGCCCACCATGATGACGAACTCGAAGGGAAGCTTGGCGTGGAACGCGATCATCTGCTTGGCGACGTCGTACTGGGCGGTGCTGCCGGTCCCGGTGTCGCCGATGACCGCGAAGCGGATGGAGCCATCCTTCACCGGAAGGCGCAGCTCCTGGGCCGGGGCGGGCGAGCCGGCCAGGAGCAGCGCGAGGGCGGCGAGCGCCAGGCGCACTTCGGCGTTCCAAGACAGGGCGGGTCGCTTCATGTGACTCACCTCGGGATGGACGGGTCGGGAACGACCTCGGGGATGTAGTCCAGGATCACGTTGGCCTCGGTATCACGCAGAATCAGGGCCCGGCCCACGAACCGGTAGCGCACCTGGTCCGGCAGCAGCGGCAGCTTCAGCAAGAGCGACGGCGGCACCGATGAGAAGGGAGCCGCGCTGTTGTAGAAGGTGTTCACGGTCAGCGTGACGGGCTGCTTCACCTCCTTGGTGGGGTCCCGTGCCGAGGGGTTGCCTTCCACCGTGGGATTGCCCGACTTGATCTCCTTGATGAGGGCCGGCCCGTCCGGAGCCGAGAACGCCCGGTGGAGCGTCCGCCGGACGGCCGCTTCCACCTCCGGCCCGAAGATCTCGCCCCGCTTCGCTCCCTTCCGGTAGGCCACGATGGCCTCGGTGAGGGCCTTCTGATGGGCCGCGATTTGGTCCGGCGTCGCCTTGGTGGTCACGGGCGGGATCTTCGTCAGCACCTTCTGCCGCAGCTCCACGTACTCCTCGACCTCGTGCTGGAACTTACGCAGCGTTTCGGCGTCCATCTCAACGGTTTGCGGAGGGACTAGCGACTCCTTGGAAGTCGCCGAGCATCCCGCGCCCGCCAGCAAGCCGGAGAGGGTCAGGAGGACGGCGCGTTCTCGCATCATCAGCCTCACTGCGGGCATCGCTGGTTGGCGACCTCGTCCCGCTTCTTCTTGAAGAGCTGCACCCAGTCCTCGACCGTGACCCGGCGCTCGCCACCGGCGGCGTGGACCTTCTGGTCGGTGCGGTCGATCCGGGATGCTGCGAACATGTCGTGGATCTGGGCGTCCGAGAGCTGGACCAGCAGGTCGGCCAGGAACTTGCGCCCCGCCTCGCCGATCCTCGGATACTCGAGGGTCCCGGTCATGGACTTCCTCTGGTTCCCCACGCACTGGCCGGGGTCCTTCCACACCGACTGCGACTGCCACGCCGCGAAGTCCACCCGGGTGTTGTTCATCAAGGTGGCCTTGCCGAAGGTCACCCCGAGGTCGTGGATGAGCATGAAGGGCTTGGTGCAGTCCTCGTTGCCGGCCTCGTCCTTGACGACCCCGTCGGCCAGGCAGAGGAAGCGCTGGTTGGCGGCCTTGCTGTCGCTGTGCTGCAGGAAGACGGCCAGCAGCTTGAACGCGTCGCGCTGGGCCCGCGGGGCGCCTCCGACGCGCTCGTCGACCTCGTCCAGCTCCGGCCACGCCCAGCCTTCCTGGCCGGAGACCGCGATCTCTTCCCCCTCCAGCTTCCGCTGGATGCTGGCGATCTCGAACTTCGTCAGGTCCACCTTCCGCTCGGTGCTCCAGAACCAGGGCTCGATCGGGCAGTTGCGGCAGGTCACCTGCACCGAGTACATCCGCTCGGCGCCGAAGCCGAGGGCCCACAGGAGCCGGCTCGCGGCGACCTCGGCGTAGACCTCGCCGTTGCCCTTGCCGTACTTGACCTTCACGACGTCGTCGGGAGAGAGGGCGCACTGGAACTTCGGGGTGTCGCCGGCCAGGGGCTTTTCCGGCGTCACGTAGTCGCAGGTGAGCTGCTGCTCGGGGGAGAAGCTCCCCTTGCCCTGCGGCCCTTGCATCAGGTCCATCGATGCGATCCGCGTGGGGCGCCAGACCGACGCGTGCCGGATGTACTCGGCGCGGGCCTGGGCGGTCACGTTCTCCAGGCGGCGGGGACCGGGAGGGGGCGCCTTGCCGGCGCCGACGGCGAAGGGCAGGGAGAGGGCCAGCAGTCCGATACAGGTGGACAACCGCAGGGCGGCGTGCATGCCGGCCAGGACCTCCTGCAACGATCATGCAACGGCGCGGGCGGCTTGTGGGGCCGAGTGCGTCATTCCGAACCGGCGGGCGGTCGGCGGTCGGGCTCGACGCGGCGCGCGGGGCGGCGTAATCTGGTGCACGACGCGAGGCCCGCCCTCCATGCCTCTGTTCGAGATCGCCACCGCCGCGCAACTGGCCGGCAGCGTGGTGCTCGCCCTGTTCTTCGTGCTGCTGGAGCGGCACGACCCGCGTCCCTACCTCGCCGACTGGATGGCCGCCTGGATCGCCCAGGCGGGGGCGCTGGCCGTGTTCCTGGCCGCCCTGCGGTGGGGCTGGACGGTGAGCCTGGCCGCCTACCTCTTCCTCGAGGCCGGCCACGGCCTGCTCCTCTGCGCCGCCGCCCGCCACTACCGCGGCGGCAGCCTGCGGCGGACCCGCTACGCCTGGATGGTCCTGCCCCTGGGCGCATGGGCGGCCGCCGGCCCCGTCCTCATCGCCGACCCGCTCGTCCTTCATGCCGCGCAGTTCGCGGTGCTGGCCGCGACCGAGCTGGCCGCCGCCGCCCTGCTGTGGCCCCGCGGCGAGCTGGCCGGGATGGGCGTGCGCCTGACCGCGCAGGTCTTGGCGCTCGTCGGCCTTCTCCACGCCCTGCACGTGGCCGCCTTCGCGGGCTCGTTCGGCCCCGACGCGCCCGCCATGCTCCTGCTCCAGGCCGGCCCCTTCGTCACCCTGCTGCTCCAGATGCTGCTCGCCCTCGGGATGGTGCTCACGGTGACGGAGTCGACCCAGCGCGCGCTGGCCACGAGCAACGCGCATCTCCAGGAAGCCGAGCACCGCCTGAAGATCCTGGCCGAGACCGACCCCCTCACCGGCTGCTTCAACCGCCGCGTCTTCCGCGACCTCGTGGACGGGCTCCGCTCCGGGCGCGAGGGTCCGCAGGGCGCGGTGCTGATGCTGGACATGGACGACCTGAAGGAGATCAACGACCGCCAGGGCCACGCCGCCGGCGACGAGGCGATCCGCCGGGCGGCGGAGACGATCCGCGGCCACACCCGCTCGACCGACATCGTCGTCCGCTGGGGAGGGGACGAGTTCGTGGTGGTCGTCCCCGGGGCGTCGGGCGCCTACGCCCAGACCCGGCGCAACGAGCTGGTGGCGGCGCTCGTCGACGCCGGTCTGGCCGCCAGCGCCGGCCTAGCCGTCTACGAAGAGGGCAAGGACATCATGGCGGCGGTGAACGAGGCCGACCGGGAGATGTACGCGGCGAAGGCGGTCCGGAAGGGGCGGGCGTCCGCGACGGCCGGCTAGGGCAGGGCTAACGGATCTCGAGCATCCGGTCCAGGGCGACGCGGGCCAGGCGCGCCGTGGCCGGCGGCACTTCGACCCGGTTCACTACGCGTCCCGCGGCGAGGCTCTCGAGGGCCCACGCCAGGTGGGGCGGGTCGATGCGGAACATCGTGCTGCAGACGCAGAAGCAGTCGTCGAGGCTCACCACCTGCCGTTCCGGGGCGCACTCGCGGGCCAGCCGGCTCACCAGGTTCAGCTCCGTCCCCACCGCCCACCTGGTGCCTCGCGGGCTCTCCTGGATGGTCTTGATGATTCCCTCGGTGGAGCCGATGGCGTCGGCCTTCTGCGCCACCTCGAAGCGGCACTCCGGGTGCACGATGACCTTCACGCCGGGGAACTGGGCCCGGCGCCGGTCCACCATGTCGGGCGTGAAGCGGTTGTGGACCGAGCAGTGTCCCTTCCAGAGCAGGACCCTCGCCCGCCGGATCTGGTCCTCCGTGAGGTCGCCCCGGTTCTCGGAGGGATCCCACACCACCATGTCCTCGAGGGGGATGCCCATCCGGTAGCCGGTGTTGCGCCCCAGATGCTGGTCGGGAAGGAAGAGGACGCGCGGCTTGCGCCGGAAGGCCCAGTCCAGCACCGCGCGCGCGTTCGAGGAGGTGCACACCGCGCCGTCCTCCCGTCCCACCAGCGCCTTCAGCGTGGCCGCCGAGTTCATGTACGTGACGGGCATGATCTCCGTCCCCACCACGGCCGTGACCTCGTCCCAGCACTCCTCGACCTGGGAGATCCCCGCCATGTCGGCCAT